>NZ_JPMX01000072.1 GCF_000761485.1 Modestobacter caceresii | reverse complement strand
GGCCAGCCCCCGATGGGCCTGACCGAGCAGCTGGGCGGCGGCCGCGGGCAGCGGCGGGAGCAACGGGAGCTGCCCGTCGGTGGCGGCCGGGAGGGCCCGGGCGGCGCCCATCAGTCGTGCACCCGGACGAGCAGCCACTGGTTGCCTGTCGGCTCCCAGGACAGGTCGAAGACCCCGGCGAAGCTCATCCGGGACCGGCCTGCGCGGACCGCCTCGACCCGCCAGACCTGCCGGGTGGCGACCAGCTCGGCCGACGCCCCACCCCGGCCGGCGGCATCGGTCTGCCACCACGGTGCGGTCTCCACCCACGAGTCGAGCAGCTCCCCCACCACGTACCGGGTCTGCCCTCGCCAGAACTCGGCCGGCCCCGACGGCCCCTGCTCGACCTGCACCTCTTCACCGACCCGGCCACCGGCCCCGGCGAGCACTCGGCTCATGTCAGACTCCGCAACTCTTCGCCCCTCCCGGCTGCCCCGCCCTCCGGCCCGGCGGGGAAGCGCACGTCGGGGAGGACGTGACGGCCCGGGCCGGCGAACGGGTCGCCGGTGTTCGAACAGGTGTTCGAACACCGATGAGTAGACCGGACCCGGTCGGGGCGGTCAAGCCGAACAGGCGTGTCGTCATCCGTGTCGTTACAGCCACTGCACTCAGGGCAGCAACACAGCCTCGAGCCCGACTCGAGGGTCGCCGTGACCCCCGGGCGACGGCCGTCTGCGACCGGCGCCCGACCGCAGGTCCCGGGTGGCGCAGGGCCCCGGGGCCGGTGGGAGGATCGCTGGCATGACCGCTGCGGAGACCCCGCACCACCCCCGGGTCGCCGAGGTCGAGCAGGTGCTGCGCACCGCCGGCGTCACCGGTGAGGTGCGCGTGCTGCCCGACAGCGCCCGCACGGCCGCCGCCGCGGCCGCCCAGCTCGGCGTCGAGGTCGGTGCGATCGCCAACAGCCTGGTGTTCGATGCCGGCGACCTCCCGCTGCTCGTCCTCACCAGCGGCGCCCACCGGGTCGACGAGGCGCTGGTCGCCGACCTGCTCGGCCTCCCGCGGATCACCCGGGCCACCCCCGAGTTCGTCCGCCGGCACACCGGCCAGGCCATCGGCGGGGTGGCCCCGGTCGGCCACCCGGAGCCGATCGGCACCCTGGTCGACGTGGAGCTCGCCCGGTACGCCCGGGTGTGGGCGGCCGCCGGGCACCCGCACACCGTCTTCCCCACCAGTTACGACGAGCTGTTGCAGCTCACCGCCGGCACCCCCGCGGAGGTCGGCCCAGGGCCCTCCCCGGCCGCCGCCGACGAGGAGACCCCCTGATGACCGGCACCACTCCCGCCACCCGGATCACCGAGCTGCCCGCCGGCTGGATGCGCGAGCACCTGCACGAGGCGCTGGCGATCTACGGCGCGGCGATGGACTACGGCGACTCCGTCGTCGCCGGGCGTTACGGCTACGCCGTCCAGCACACCGAGCGAGAGGGCTTCCGTGCGGTGGGCGCCTTCGTCGAGGCCCCCCGGGGCGACGGCACGGTCGGCGAGCAGCTGGTCGGCTTCGGCTACGGCTACGTCGTCGCTCCCGGCCAGTGGTGGCACGACCAGGTCCGCAACGCCCTGGACCGGCGGACGGCGAAGCAGTGGCTGCCCGGCGCGTTCGAGGTCTGCGAGCTGCACGTGCACCCCGACCGGCAGAGCCAGGGCCTGGGCCGGCAGCTGCTGCACGCGCTGCTGGCCGACCTCCCCCAGCCGGCCGCCCTGCTGAGCACCCCGGACACCGACACCAAGGCCTTCCGGCTCTACCACGCCGACGGGTTCGTCGACCTGGCCCGCGGCTACCACTTCCCCGGCGACGCCCGCCCCTTCGCCATCCTGGGCGCGCGCCTGCCGCTGGCCCCCCCGGCCGAGAAGAGCTGATCCCCGTCGCCAACAGCTCCGGCACCCGCACGGCCGACACGACTGCCGATGTCGTCGTCATCGGCTCCGGGCACAACGGCCTGGTGGCCGCCTGCCACCTGGCCCGGGAGGGGCTGCGGGTGGAGGTGGTGGAGTCCGACGAGGTCCTCGGCGGGGCGGTCTCCACCGTGGAGCGCTGGCCCGGTGTCCGGGTCGACCGGGGGTCCAGCGCGCACGTGATCATCCGGCACAGCGGGGTGGTCGAGGAGCTGGAGCTCGAGCGCTTCGGCCTGCGCTACGTCGACTGCGACCCGTGGGGCTTCGCGCCCGCACCGGTGCCTGGCGACCCCGGGCCCGACGGTCGGCCGCTGGTCTTCTCCGTCGACCTCGACGCCACCTGCGCCTCCATCGCCGCCGCTTGCGGAGACGCTGACGCCGCGGCCTACCGCCGGTTCGTCGAGGTGTGGGGCCCGCGCAGCGCCGCCGTCGTCAAGGCGTTCGGCGACCGGCCGGCGATGACCCGGCTGGTCCGGCACCTGTGGCCGGTCGGCGCCCCGCGGCGGGGTCAGCCCCGGACCCCGGGCGGCGAGATCGCCACCGACTTCCTCGGCTCCGGCGACGCCCTGCTCGACCGCTGGTTCACCAGCGAACGGCTCAAGGCGGCGCTGGCCTGGTTCGGCGCCCAGTCCGGCCCGCCCATGTCCGAGCCCGGCACGGCGGCGATGGTCGGCTGGGTGGCGCTGCTGCACGACGTCCCGCCCGGTCACCCGGTCGGCGGGTCGGGCGGGCTCACCCAGGCACTGGCGGCCCGGCTGGCCAGCGACGGCGGCCGGGTCACCCTCGGGGACGGCGCGGCCCGACTGCTCGTCGACGGGCCGCCCGAGGACCGGCGGGTCACCGGGGTGCAGACGGTCTCCGGACGGCGGATCACCGCACCGGTGGTCGTCGCCGCCTGCCACGTGCTGGCCACCAAGGCGCTGGCCGGCGACGACGCCCCGCCCGCGCTGGCCGAGGCCGACCCGCCGCTGGGCAACGGCTTCGGCCTGGTGCTGCGCGCGCAGACCGACGCCCTGCCGAGCTACCCCGGCGCGGGCGAGGAGGCGCTGCAGGGGCTGCAGCTGCTCTGCACCGACCGCGCCCAGCTGGCCCGGGCGCACGGCGACTGGCTGGCCGGGGAGCTGCCCCGGGAGCCGGTGCCGCTGGCCATGTCGTTCTCCGCGAGCGACCCGACGCTGGCTCCGGCCGGCCAGCACGTGGTCACCATCTGGGGGCAGTGGTACCCCTACGAGCTCGCCGACGGGTCGGACTGGGACGACATCGCCGACCGGGCCGCTCAGCAGCTGATCGCCGCGGTCGACCGCTACGCACCCGGCTTCGCCGACTCGGTACAGCGGCTGTACGTCCAGACCCCGCTGAAGCTGGAGCAGGAACTGTCCCTGCTCCGTGGCAACGTCATGCACGTGGAGATGAGCCTGGCCAGCATGTTCGCTTTCCGGCCGACCCCGGCGCTGTCCGGCCACCGGGTGCCGGGCCTGGGCGGGCTGTACCTCACCGGCGCCTCCACGCACCCCGGTGGCGGGGTCTCGGGCAACTCCGGGCGCACTGCGGCCCGGGTGGTGCTCGCCGACCGCCGGCCGGCGGCCCGGCTGCGGGCGGAGTTGACCGGGCGGGCCGGCCGCCTGCTGTCCCGCAGGACGTCGCGGTGACCGGCACGCTGGCCACCCGCCGCCCTGGCACCGAGCCGGCGCCGCTGCCGTGGCTGCCACTCGCGCTCACCGTCGCGTTGCTGGGCGCCGCGATCGCCTACCCGCTGAGCAGCGGGGCCGGCCGGGACACGGTCAGCTGGGCGATCGTGCTGCTGGGCTCGGCGGTCTCGGTCAGCCACGCCGCGGTCAGCCGCGGCGTGCGCACCGGGGCCGCGGTGCTGGTCGTCGTGGGCGTCGTCGCGGTGCTGTTCGAGGCGCTCGGGCTGCGCACCGGGTTCCCGTACGGCGAGTACCGCTACAGCGACCTGCTCGGCCCGACCCTGCTCGGGGTGCCCTTCCTGGTGCCGCTGGCCTGGCTGATGATGGCGTGGCCGAGCTGGGTGCTCGCCGCCCGGCTGACCGCGCGGGTGCGCCCCGCCCGGCGCCGGGCCGCCCGGGTGGCGGTGGCGGCCTACGTCTTCGCCGCCTGGGACGTCGTGCTCGACCCGCAACTGGTGCAGGCCGGTTACTGGCGCTGGGCGCACCCCGAATCTGGCCTGCCGGGCATCCCCACCGTGCCGCTCACCAACCTCGCCGGCTGGCTGCTGGCCGGCCTGGTGCTGATGGCCCTGCTCGACGTGCTCGTCGAGCGCACCAGCCGGCTGCCCCGGATCGGGGACACCGCGCCGCTGCTGACGCTGGGCTGGATGGTGCTGGGCGGTGCGCTTGCGCACGCCGTCTGGCTCGACCTCCCGGGGTCCGCGGTCTGGGGCGTCGTCCTGGCACTGCCGGTGCTGACCGTCCTCGTCGTCCAGGCGCGGCGGGGGCGCCGGTGACCACGGCCTGGCGCCGGCTCCTGCGGGTGTGCGCCGGGCTCTCGGTGGTCGCCGCACTCCACGCGGCGCTGAACAGCCGGCTCCTCCGCCGGCCGCCGGCCGTGCCCGGGCCGGTTCCCCGCCGGGTGACCGTGGTGGTCCCGGCCCGGGACGAGGCCGACCAGATCGAGGGCTGTCTGGCCGCGGTGCTCGACCAGCGCGGGGTGCCCGACCTGCGGGTCGTGGTCGTCGACGACGGCTCCACCGACGGCACCGCCGAGCGGGTGATGGGGGTGCCCGACGCCCGGGTCGCGTTGCTGCCCGCAACGCCGCCCGGCCCGGGCTGGCTCGGCAAGCCGAACGCCTGCGCCCAGGGCGCCGCCGCCATCGACCAGGCCAGCCCCGACGACGTGTTGGTGTTCCTGGACGCCGACGTCCGGCTGATGCCCGACGCGATCGCCTCGGCGGTCGCCGTGCTCGACGAGTCCGCACTCGACCTGGTCTCCCCCTGGCCGCGGCAGCTCACCGGCAGCGCGGCCGAGCGCCTGGTCCAGCCGCTGCAGCAGTGGCTGTGGGCCACCCTGCTGCCGCTGCGGCTGGCCGAGCGGTCACCGCGGCCGTCGCTGGCGGCGGCCAACGGCCAGTTCCTGGTGGTCCGCCGGGCCGCCTACGACCGGGCCGGCGGGCACGCGGCCGTGCGCGGTGAGGTGATCGAGGACGTCGCGCTGCTGCGTGCGGTCAAGGCCGCCGGGGGCCGTGGCGTCGTCGTCGACGGTTCGACGCTGGCCGCCTGCCGGATGTACGACGGCTGGCCCGGCGTCCGGGACGGCTACACGAAGTCACTGTGGTCGGCGGTCGGCGGTCACCCGGCCGCGGCCGCCGGGGTGGCGGCCGGGCTCAGCGCCGTCTGGCTACTGCCGCCGCTGGCCGCCCTGACCGGCTCCCGCGCCGGGCTGGTCGGCTACGCCGCCGGGGTGGTGAACCGGGCCGTGGTCGCGTCCCGCACGGGTGCCCGGGCCTGGCCGGACTCGCTGGCGCACCCGGTGTCGATCGTGCTGCTCGACGTGCTGGTCGCCCGCTCGGTGGCCGGTCACCGGCAGGGGTCGCTCCGGTGGCGCGGGCGCACCCTCCCCCGCGCCGTCGACCGGCGGGCCACCTCCGGCGCACCTAGCGTGGGGTGATGACCACCAGCGACCTCCTCGCCCTCCGCACCGACGAGCGCGCCGCGCTCCTCCTCGTCGGCCTGCGCGGCGACTGGTAGCCCTACTGCTGCGCCCAGGCGGTCCGTCTGGCCCAGTCCCTGCCCCGCATCTCCGCAGCCGGCGCCGAGGTGGTGCTCGCCTCGGTCGACCCGCCCGAGGTCCAGCTCGCCATGGACCACACCTGGCACCTGCCCTTCCGGTGGGCCAGCGACCCCGACGGCACCCGGCTCGCCCAGCCGCTGGACGCCTGGGACACCGAGGCGTCGATCTTCCGGCCGGTCGTCGTCGCCGTGGCCCCGGACGGCCGAGAGGTGTTCCGGGAGCTGTCCCGGGACTTCACCGACCGCACCGACGACGAGCCGGTGCTCACCGCCATCGAGGCGCTCGGGCTGCCCGCGCTCCCCGAACCGGCGCCCTGGGCCCCGGAGGGCGTGGCCCCGCAGCCGTCCAAGCGCGCGTTCAAGCCCAGCTCCTTCATCCCCTACTTCCGCGCCATCCGGTTCAACACCATGGCGCTGAGCCAGCGGATGGTCGACGAGCGGGACCGCGACCTGCTGGTCACCGAGCAGCGGATGGCCGAGTCCTTCCTCAGCACCTTCGACACCTGGCGCGCCGAGCACCCGCCGGACGGTCAGGCCCGGGGCTGAGCCCGGCGACCCGGTCGGCGACGATGGGCCGGTGACCGAGCAGAGCAGCCCGCCGCGCGTCTCCTTCGACCCGGCGGAGATGGAGACGGGCGCCTTCTACCGGGTGCTGAACTCGGTGGTGGTGCCCCGGCCGATCGCCTGGGTCTGCAGCCGCTCGGCCGAGGGCGTGCACAACCTGGCGCCGCACTCCTTCTACACGGTGGCCTGCGTCGACCCGCCGGTCGTCCAGTTCACCTCGGTGGGCCGCAAGGACTCGCTGCGCAACGTCGAGGACAGCGGCGAGTTCACCATCAGCCTCACCCCGGAGGCGCTGTTCGAGCAGGTCAACGCCACCGCGACCGACTTCCCGCCGGACCAGAGCGAGGCCGAGCACACCGGGGTCACCCTGGAGCCCAGCGACCGGGTCGCCACGATGCGGGTCGCCCAGTCGCCGGTCACCCTGGAGTGCACCCTGCACGCGACGCTGCGGCTGGGCGACAGCACGGTGGTGTTCGGCCGGGTCGTGCACGTCTCGGCGTGGGAGAGCGCCGTCCGGGACGGCCGACCACGGATCGAGGAGCTCCAGCCGCTGGCCCGGCTCGGCGGCAACGAGTGGTCGACGATCGGCGAGGTCAAGGAGATCCGCCGGATCCCCTACCGCAGCTGGACCGAGGACCCCGACATCGGCGACCGCCTCCGCGGAGGGTGACGTCCGCCCAGCACGGTGGCCCCGCTGCAGGGTCCCAGCGCGAGCGCTGGGGGCAGCGGGGTCCTTCCTCAGCCCGGCAGGTGCGGGGCGACCTCGTCGGCGGCATCGGCGCCGAACGCCTCGGCGAACCGCTCCAGGAACGGCGCCCGCGGCAGCGTGTACTCCTGCGTGCCGATGACCTCGACCGCGGCGGTGGCGACCGCGGACCCGACCTGGGTGGCGCGTTCGATGCCGAGCCCCCACTGGCGGGCCGCCACGAACCCGGCGCGCAGCGCGTCCCCACCACCGGTCGGCTCCACCGGCTTGGTCTCCGGGACGGCGATCACCTCGATCGTCGGCTCCCCGGCCCGCTCGACCCGCACCCCCTTGGCGGCCTGGGTGGTGACCCAGGTGCCCACCCGGGCGAGCACCTCGGCGTCGTCCCAGCCGGTCTTCTGCAGCAGGAGCGCGTGCTCGTACTCGTTGGTGAACAGCAGGTCGGCGCCGTCGACGAGGTCACGGATCATCTCGCCGTCGGCCCAGGCCAGCTGCTGGGAGGGGTCGGCGAGGAACGGGTAGCCCCGCTGCCGGCACTCCTGCGTGTGCTGCACCATCGCCGTCGGGTCGTTCGGCCCGACGATCACCAGGTCGAGGTCGCCGACGCGCGCGGCCACCGGGGCCAGCTCGATCAGCGAGGCCTCGGACATGGCGCCGGAGTAGAAGGACGCGATCTGGTTGTTCGCCGCGTCGGTGGTGCAGACGAAGCGGGCCGTGTGCTTGAGCTCGGACCAGCGCACGCTGCCGGTGTCCACGCCGTGCCGGCTCAGCCAGGCGTCGTAGTCGGCGAAGTCGTTGCCCACCGCGCCGACCAGGACCGGCCCCTGCCCCAGCAGCCCGAGCCCGTAGGCCATGTTGGCGCCGGCGCCACCGCGGTGCTGCACCAGGTCGTCGACCAGGAAGGAGAGGGAGACGTTCTCCATCTTCCCCTCGACGAACTGGTCGGTGAACTTGCCGGGGAAGGTCATCAGGTGGTCGGTGGCGATCGAACCGGTCACGACGACGGGCATGGGGGCGACTCTCTCCGGAGGATGCGGCCGTCATCGGCCAGCGGACCCCGACCGGGAACGGTCACCGGGGCGGGGACAAGCGTAGGAGCCGCGGCACGTCCCTGCCCGCGGTGGCCCCCGTGGGGGTGAGCCGCCGTCAGTCGCCGAGCGCCCGGCGCAGCTGGACGCCGAGCTGCGCCGTCCCGACCACCCCCAGCAGGCAGCCCACCGCCGCCGCGCAGGTCACGGCCAGCACGACGGCGTCGACACCGCCCAGCTCCACGTCGAGCAGCGAGACGACCCCGGCACCGACCAGCCCGAGCGCCGCCATGGCCACCCGGGTGGGCCGCTCCCACACCGACACGGCCCCGGTCTCGTGCACGCCTGCCTGCCCGGCGCGCGCCCGCAGGTAGTCCGGCAGCCAGCACAGCGCACCGAAGGCCGCGGCCAGCCAGCCCGGGGCGCCGGCGACCCAGAAGGCGACGGCGTAGCCGACCTCGGTCAGCCGGTCGACGGCGGAGTCCAGCACGAACCCGCGCCGGGAGGCGCGCCCGCCGGCGATGGCCAGGGCGCCGTCCAGGGAGTCCAGCAGCCCGGAGAGCCCGATGAGCAGCCCGGCCACGATCAGCCAGGCCCCGCCGGCGGCGGCCGGGGCGATCGCGGCGGCGGCGACCAGCAGGCCCAGCGCGGTGGCCACCAGCGGGGAGAGCCGGGCCAGCGGCACCGCGAGGGCGTAGGCCAGCGACAGCCAGCCGCGCACCAGCCGGCTGTCGGCCGGGTCGGTGCCCCCGTGCCACCGCGACCAGGCCTCCAGGTACTCGTCGCGGCTCAGCACGGTGTGCAGTCCACCACGATGCGCCGCAGCCGGTGGCGCCGTCGGCGTGAGCAGGGACAGTGGGCTGGTGCTCACCGGCCTCTCCCCCGCCCGCCGCCGCCTCGCCCTCCTGCTGCCGGCCCTGGTCGCGGTGGTGGCCGTCGCGACCCTCGCCGTCCTCCGGCTGACCGGCCCGGACGACGCAGCGCGGCCGGCCGCCGTCGCGGAGCTGACCCCCGGCCCCGTCCTGCTGGTGCCCGGCTACGGCGGCTCGGTCAGCTCCCTGCAGCCCCTCGCCGACCGGCTCACCGCCAGCGGGCGGGACGCCACCGTCGTCCCGGTGCCGGACGACGGCACCGGCGACCTGGCCGCCTCCGCAGCGGTGCTGGGCACCGCGGTCGACGAAGCGCTCGCGCGCACCGGCGCCGAGAGCGTGGACGTCGTCGGCTACTCCGCCGGCGGGGTGGTCGCCCGGCTGTGGGCGGCGGACGGCGGCGCCGACCAGGCCCGGCGGGTGCTCACCCTGGGCTCCCCGCACCACGGCACCACCGTCGCCGACCTGGCCGCGCGCTTCCTGGCGGCGGAGTGTCCGGACGCCTGCCAGCAGATGACCACCCGCAGCCCGCTGCTCGCCGAGCTGAACGCGGGTGACGAGACGCCCGCCGGGCCGACCTGGGTGTCGGTGTGGACGACGCTCGACGGGACCGTCACGCCGCCGGAGTCGGCCGAGCTGGACGGCGCGCTGAACCTGCCCGTGCAGTCGGTCTGCGCCGACGCCGAGGTCTCGCACGGCCAGCTGCCCTCCGACGGGCTGGTGCAGGCGATCGTGCTCGCCCAGCTGGCCGCCGGGCCCCCGGTGGAGCTGGACCAGGCCGACTGCGCCCGCCTCCGCCAGGGCTGACGGTCCCGCTCAGACCCGACCCACCCGGCCGGAGGACCCGCGGACGACGAGGCGGGTGTCCAGCCACCGCGGTCCCGCGGCCCGCCGCCCACCTGCGGCGAGCAACTGGTCCGCAGCGATCTCGCCCTTCCGGCGGGCATCCTGCGCGACGGTCGTCAACCCCAGTCCGGGGGCGGTGGTCGCGTCGTCGAAACCGACGACGGAGACGTCCGCCGGCACGGCGAGCCCCAGGCCCGCGCACACCCGCAGTGCGCCTTCGGCCAGCCGGTCGCTCAGGCAGATCACTGCGGTCGGGCGCGGCTCGACGGCGAGGACCGCAGCCGCCCCGGCGGCGCCCTCCGCGGGGGTGCTGTCGGGGCCGTGGAAGACCGGGACGGTCGACCAGTCGATGCCGGCCCGCTGCGCAGCCGCCCGGTATCCGGCCAGGCGGTCGCGGGTGACCGCGTAGGTGGCCGAACGCTGCGCGGCCTCGTCGACCAGGCCTCGCTCGATGGGCTCCCGGTGCATGCCGAACGAGACGACGGCCAACCGTCGGTGCCCCAGGTCCAGCAGGTGCGCACAGATCGCCTCAGCGGCCGCGCGGTCGTCGATGCCGACCCAGGACGTGCCGGGCGCACCGAGCTCAGCCAACCGCGCCGGCGACGGCTGGTCGATGACCACGACGGGCAACCGCCGGGTGATCGCCGCGGCCAGCAGTGGGTCGTCATCGGACAGGGACGACACGATGAGTGCGTCGACGAGCGCACCGGTCACCGCCGCGACCCGGCGACGCGGATCGGCCGAGCCCGGGATGAGCAGCAGCCCGGCACCGGCAGGCTCCGCGACGGAGGAGATGCCGGTCAGCAGCTCGAGGGACACGGGGTCGGCGAAGGCGTAGGACAGCCCGTTGTCGTAGGCCACCCCGATCGCGCCCACCTGACCGCGCCGGAGCCCGGCCGCCACCGGGTCGGGGCCGGGATAGCCCAGCCGCTCCGCAGCAGCGAGCACCCGCTCCCGGAGGTCCGCGGAGAGCTGGTCGGGTCGGTTGTAGGCGTTGGACACCGTCTTGGCCGACACCCCCAGCTCCGCGGCGACCTGGTGCATGGTCACCCGTTGCGCTGGCCGACCGGACATGCGTTGAATGGTCGCACTTCAACGATGAAGAAGGCGGTGACGGCGGTGTCGGCTGACGACCGCACAGCTCCCATGCACGTGCACCGCTCGCCGCACGTCGCGGTGATCACGCTCTGCGCCGTGCAGTTCGTCGACGTCCTGGGCACCACGATCGTCATCTCCGCCGCGCCGGCGATGCTGGCCGACCTCGGCGCATCGGCATCGGCGGTGTCGCTGGTGGTGCCGGTGTACGCCGTCTTCTTCGGTGCGCTGCTGATGCTCGGGGCCAGACTGGGCGACCGGTTCGGCCACCGTCGGGTCCTGCAGTCCGGCCTGCTGCTCTTCGCCGCCGCGTCCCTGGCGGCCGCCGCAGCGCCCGGTCTGGCCGTGCTGGTGACCGGCCGCTGCGCGCTCGGGGCGGCGGCCGCGCTGTCGGTGCCGACCGCTCTCCGGCTGCTGTCCGCCGTCACCGAGGAGGAGGACGCCCGTCGCGGCGCGCTGGCGGCCTGGAGCGCATCCGGAGCTGCGGCCGGCGCCAGCGGCCTCCTGCTGGGCGGTGTGCTGACCGACGCCGTCGGCTGGCGCAGCCTGTTCTGGATCAACCTCCCGTTGGCAGCCGCGCTTCTGGTCGTCGTCCGGCGGCACGTCCCCACCACCGCACCTCGACGTGCGGGTCCGCTGGACGTGCCGGGAGGCCTGCTCCTCGCCGTCGCCGTCGCCGCCCTCGTGCTGGGGGCCTCGATGCTCGAACGGCCCGACCGGGCCCTCGCCGGTGGGGCGGTGCTGATGGTCGCGGTCCTCTGCGCGGGGTGGTTCACCTCGGTCGAGAGGAGGGCGGCGGACCCACTCGTACCCGCTGCCGCGATCGGCGATCGGGCGCTCACCACCGGCGCGGCCGCCTCGCTGGCCAACACCGCAGCCACCAGTTCGGCCGTGACGGTCGCGACCGTGTGGCTGCAGGACGCCCAGGGCCGCAGCCCGACCGTCGCGGGCCTGACCCTGCTGCCGTTCAGCGTCCTGGTCGTGCTCGGCGCCTCCCGGGCGAAGGCCGTGATGCGCCGCCACACCCCTCGCACCACGGCCGGGGTCGGCCTCGCCGTCGTCGCGGTCGGGAACGGGCTCCTGCTGGGCGCACCGACCTGGCCGTGGCTGGTCCCCGTCGCCGTGGGTGTCTCCGGCCTGGGACTCGGCCTCTCCTCCGTCGCCGCCACCACCGAGGGGACCGCCGTCCCCGAGCCGCTCCAGGGCACCGCCGCGGGGATGCTGAACACCGCGGCTCAACTGGGCACCGCGGTCGGGGTGGCGGCCGTGCTGCTGCTGGTCACCGCGACCGAGGACACCGACGTGCCGCTGGCCGGACCCCCGCTCGGCTGGGTCGCCTCCACGGCCATCGCCCTGACCGCCGCTTGGTGGCTGCTGCGGCGGGGCAAGGCCTGGGGGAGGGACTGACTGGTGACGTCCTCGGTGGTGGTGCTGTCTGCGCCGACGCAGCGCGCCGGTCCACCAGCGGCCCCCTACGGTCTCCCCATGGCCGCTCCGATCAGCGACGCCGTCGTCGTCGACGTGCTCCGCCGCGTCGACCGTGGGCTCAGCCCCCTGGCCCGGCGACTGGGGCGCCCTCCCCAGCTGCCGCCGGCCGAGCGGGCCGCGTGGTGGGCCGACCAGGTCAGCCGGGTGGCCGCCGGCGTCTCGGCCGCACCGCGCTTCGCCGGCAAGCTCGTCGACCTGCTGCCGCTGCAGAACACCGTCGGCTCCGCCGTCCAGGCCCTGGTCGTCCTCGGGGTGGCCGGCGAGCACGGCGTGGCCGAGCCGGCGGCCCAGGTGTCGTTGCTGGCCCGGGTGCTGCTGGACCGGGACCTGCCCGCCGACCGGGTCCAGCCGCTGCTGGACCGGACCCGTGGGGTCTACGTCGACGAGGCGCTGGGCGAGGACCGGTCCGGGGCACGCGGCGCGGCCCGGAGCCTGTGGCGGGCCGCCCGGCTGCTCAGCCGGATCGACGACGCCCTGGACGCCCGGCCGAAGGGCAAGCTGCGGCACCGGGCGCTGGCCCAGTTCCCGGTCGTCGGGGTCGCCGGTGGCTACGCCGCCGAGCGGGAGGGCCTGCGGCGGGCCGCGCTGGAGGCCGAGGAGCTGCTCAGCTGACCAGGTCCGCGCCGGCCAGGTTGGTGTAGACCTCCCGCGTCGCCGTCGACCGGTTCATCGTGATGAAGTGGATGCCGGGGACGCCCTCGTCCAGCAGCTGCCGGCACATCTGGGTGGCCACCTCGACGCCGAGCGCCCGCACCGCGCGCTTGTCCTCGGGGCGGTCGCCGTCCAGGGCGGCGAACCGCTCGGCCAGCTCGACCGGGAACGCCTGCCCGGACAGCTGCACGATCCGGCTGATCTGCCGGGCGTTGGTCACCGGCATCACCCCGGCGATCACCGGCACGTCACAGCCGCGGGCCGTGACCCGGTCCCGCAGCCGCAGGTAGTCCTCGACCCGGAAGAACATCTGGGTGATCGCGAAGTCGGCACCGGCCCGGCACTTGGCGACGAACATGTCGGTGTCGGAGTCGAAGTCCGCCGAGCGCGGGTGGCGCTCGGGGAAGGCGGCCACGCCGACGGAGAAGTCGCCGATGCCCTTGATCAGCTCGACCAGCTCCGCGGCGTAGCGCAGGCCCTGCGGGTGAGCCACCCACTCCGCCTGCGGGTCGGCACCCGGCGGGTCGCCGCGCAGCGCCAGCAGGTTCCGCACCCCCGCCGCCGCGAGCCGGCTCACCACGTGCCGGAGCTCGGTGACGCTGTGGTCGACCGCGGTCAGGTGGGCCATCGGCAGCATCGTGGTGTCGGTGGCGATGCGCTCGGTCACCGACACGGTGCCCTCGCGGGTCGACCCGCCGGCGCCGTAGGTCACCGAGACGAACGAGGGCCGCAGCTGCTCCAGCTGGCGCAGCGCCGTCCACAGCTGGGTCTCGGCCGCGGCGTCGCGCGGGGGGAAGAACTCGAAGGACCAGGTGGGCCGCTCGGTCTGGAGCAGCTCGCGCACGGTGCCGGTCATGACTGACGAGCCTACGGGCGGGGGGCTCCCGGGCCGTGCAGCGACCGCCGCACGCCCACCGGCAGTGGTGCATCCATCCGCGGGGTCGCGGACGAAGGAACCCGGACGGCCGGCGGACGGCCCGCGAGACGGCGGACCGGCGCGGCCGGTGGAGGAGGAGGCCCGATGGAGACCACGACCGCACCAGCCAGGGTGAACGGGCAGCGTCCGATCACCGCGGGCGATACTTGCCCGGTGACCGCCGGGACGCAGCACCGCCAGCCACCCGCCCGGGTCCCGGCTCCGCCGGGAGCCGCGGACGTCGAGCGGGTCCGCGCGGCGGTCGCCGCCGCGCTGGCCGGGTTCCTGGCCGAGCAGCGGCAGACGCTGGCCGCGATGGACGACTCCCTGGTCCCGGTCGTCGACGAGGTCTGCGCCCTGGCCGAGGGCGGGAAGCGGCTGCGGCCGCTGTTCGCCTACTGGGGCTGGCGCGGGGCCGCGGCCGGCGCGGCCGGTGTCGCCGAGGCCGACGCCGACGTGCTGCGCGGCGTCGCCGCCCTGGAGTTCGTGCACGCCAGCGCGCTCGTCCACGACGACGTGATGGACGGCGCGCTGACCCGCCGCAACCGCCCGGCGACCCACATCGGCTTCGCGACCCGGCACGGCGACGCGGGCCTGCACGGCGACGCGGCCGGGTTCGGTGTCGGCGCCGCGATCCTCGTCGGCGACCTGGCGCTGGTCTGGTCCGACGAGCTGCTCCGCCGGTCGGGCATCTCCGCACCCGCCCTGGCCCGCGCCCGCGGGGTCTGGGACACCATGCGCACCGAGGTGACCGCCGGGCAGTACCTGGACCTGCTGCGCGCCGACGGCGGGCTGCCCGGGCCCGGTGGCGCACTGACCGTGGCCCGGTACAAGAGCGCCGGCTACACCGTGCAGCGGCCGCTGCAGCTCGGTGCCGCGATCGCCGGCGCCGGCCCGGACGTCGGCGACGCCTACACCGCCATCGGCCTGCCGCTCGGCGAGGCGTTCCAGCTCCGCGACGACGTGCTGGGCGTCTTCGGCGATCCGGCCGTCACCGGCAAGTCCGTCGACGACGACCTCCGCGAGGGCAAGCAGACGCTGCTCATCGCGCTGGCCGAGGAGCGCGCCGACGAGGCCGGCCGACGGCTGCTGACCGGGGCCCTGGGCCACCCGGACGCCGGCGCTGAGCAGTTCGCCACCCTGCGCACCCTGCTCGAGGACACCGGCGCCCGCGCCCGGGTCGAGGACCGGATCGCCGACCGCACCGCGGTGGCCCGGGCGGCCATCGCCGCGGCGCCGATCAGCGACGAGGCCCGCGCCGCGCTCGACGCGCTCGCCGTCGCCGCGACCACCCGCACCGCGTGACCGCCCGCACGAGCCACCAAGATGGCCATCTCGGTGGGGGCGAACGATGACGAGGGCCCTGCTGAACCGTCAGTTGCGCTCCGTGCCGGGGCGTACCGACCGGGTCGTGGTGATCGGCGCGGGCCTGGCCGGGTTGTCCGCGGCGCTGCGGCTGCGCGGCGCCGGGCGGGAGGTCACCGTCGTCGACCGCTGCCCCGGCCCCGGCGGGCGGGCCGGCCGCGTCGAGCGGGCCGGGTACGCGCTGGACACCGGGCCCTCGGTGTTCACCGCCCCCGACCTGGTCGCCGACGCCTTCGCCGCGGTCGGCGAGACGATGGCCGACCGGCTGACCCTCACCCCCCTGGACACCACCTACCGGGCCCAGTTCGCCGACGGGTCGCACCTGGACGTGCACGCCGACCGCACCGCCTTCGCCGCCGAGGTGGAACGGCTGTGCGGCGCCGGCGAGGCCGCCGCCCTGCTCCGCTACCTCGACGACCTCGCCGAGCTCTACGAGCTGCAGCTGCGCACCTTCATCGACCGCAACCTGGACTCCCCGCTGGACCTGCTGGGCCCCGAGCTGTTGGCCCTGGCCCGCCGCGGCGGGTTCCGCCGGCTGTCGAAGCACGTCGGGGCCGCCTTCACCGACGACCGGCTGCGCCGGCTGTTCAGCTTCCAGGCGCTCTACGCCGGCGTCTCCCCGTTCCGGGCGATCGCCGCCTACGCGGTCATCGCCCAGCTCGACATCGGGGCCGGCGTCTGGCACCCGCAGGGCGGGATCGGCGCCGTCCCCCGGGCGATGGCCGCGGCCGCCGCCGACGCCGGGGTGGAGTTCCGCTACGGCACGGAGGTCGCCCAGCTGGAGCTGGCCGGCGGCCGGGTCACCGGGGTGGCACTCGAGGACGGCGACCTGCTGCCCGCCGACGCCGTCGCGGTGACCGCCGACGCCCCGCACCGGCTGGTGCCCGGCCTGCGTGGGCCGCGGCGCCCGGTCTACTCGCCGTCCTGCGTGGCGCTGCACCTGGGCGTGCGGGCCGAGCTGCCCGGCCAGGCGCACCACACGATCAGCTTCGGCGCGGCCTGGGAGCAGGTGTTCGCCGAGCTCACCCGCGACGGCCGGCCGATGAGCGACCCCAGCCTCCTGATCAGCATGCCGTCGGTGACCGACCGCTCGCTCGCCCCCGAGGGGGGTCAGGTGATCAGCGTGGTCGCGCCCACCCCGAACCTCGACCCGCGCAGTGGCGGGAATCCCGACCTGGACTGGCCGGCGCTGGCTCCCCGCTACCGCGAGGAGCTGCTGGCCACCCTGGAGGCGCGGGGCTGGACGGGGGTCGGCGAGGCGATCGAGGTCGAGGAGCTGCTCACCCCGGTCGACTGGGCCGCCCAGGGCATGGCCGCGGGCACCCCGTTCGCGCTCGCGCACACCTTCGGGCAGACCGGGCCCTTCCGCCCCTCGACCCTGCCCCGCTCGGGTCCGGAGAACGTCGTCCTGGCCGGTTCGTCGGTCCAGCCGGGCGTCGGCGTCCCCATGGTGGTGATCAGCGGCCGGCTCGCCGCCGAGCGGATCACCGGTCCGGTGCCGGCATGACCGCCGTCCCACCGACCAGCCGCGAGGAGCAGCAGGCGACGCTGGACGCGGCCTACGCGGTGTGCCGCGGGATCGCCGCCGAGCACGGCAAGTCCTACTTCCTGGCCACCCGGCTGCTCACCCCGGACCGCCGGGCGGCTGTCCACGCGCTCTACGCCGCCGCCCGGGTCGCCGACGACATCGTCGACGTCGGCGCCGACCAGCCCGGCCGGGACCCCGAGGGCGAGTTGCTGGCCTGGTCGACGGCCGCGCTGGAAGAGGTCCGGACCGGCTGGTCCGACGACCCGGTCCGGCTCGCCCTGGTGCACACCTACCGCCGCTACGGCATCCCGATCGAGCACCTGGTCGACTTCCTCGCCGCCATGACCAGCGACCTGGACGTCACCGGCTACGCCGACCTCGCGGCCCTGGACCGCTACATGTGGGGCTCGGCCTCGGTGATCGGGTTGCAGGTGCTGCCGGTGCTCGGCACCGCGCCCGGCGTGACCCGGGAGGAGGCCGCGCCGCACGCCATCGCCCTGGGCGAGGCCTTCCAGCTGACCAACTTCCTGCGGGACGTCGCCGAGGACGTCGACCGCGGCCGGGTCTACCTGCCGGCGGACCTGATGGCCGCACACGGGGTGACCCGCGAGCAGCTGGCCGCCAAGCGGCACTCCCCCGGCTTCGCCGCGCTGATGCGGGAGATGGTCGCGGTCACCCGACGCCGCTACGACGACGCGGCACCGGGCACCCCGATGCTGGCGCGGGAGTCCCGGGACTGCGTGCGCGCGGCCACCGCCCTCTACGGCGGCATCCTCACCGAGATCGAGCGCGCCGACCACCGGGTGCTGGACCGCCGGGTCCGGGTGTCCCGGCCACGGCGGGTGGCCGTGTTCGCCCGCCGGTTGACCGCCGCCCAGCTGGCCAGGGTCGGCAGTCCCCGGACGGCGACCAGCAGCGCCCGCTAGGGCAGGTGCCCGGTCAGCCGACGGCTACCGCGCCAGGTCTACAGCGCGAGGGCCTGGGCCCGGCGGGTGACCTCGGTGTGCCGGTCGTCGCGCAGCGCCTGCACCGGCGTCCCCGGCAGCGAGTCGTCCTCGCGGAACAGCCACTCGAAGGCCTCCTCGTCGGTGAACCGACCGTCGTAGAGCACGGTGAGCAGACCGGGCAGGTGCTTGAGGATCACCCCGTCCTGGACGAAGTCCACCGGGATCTTGCTGTTGCCGCTGCCGGGCACCGCCATGAGCTTCCGCTCGGCGATCAGCTGACGGACCTTGTTGGTCGAGACGCCGAGCTGCTCGGCGACCTCCGCGGGGGTGAACGTGTCCATAGGCTGCGAGCCTATGGCGCACAGTGGAGCCCCGGCGAACGGTCCCCGGCTGAGTCAGCCCCAGCGGGGCACCGAGGTACCAGCCACACCGGACGCCCCCGGTCGCGAGCCGCCGTACCTGGACCTCGACGCACTCGCCGCGCAGGCCCGCGACCTGCTGCCGGCCGACGTCGCGGACTACTACGCCGGTGGCGCCGGCACCGAGACCACCCTGGCCGAGGCGCCGGCCGCCTGGCGATCGTGGCGACTGCGCCCCCGGGTGCTGCGCGGGATCGCGACCGCACAGCTGGGCACCACGCTGCTGGGTGCGGAGGTGGCCACCCCGATCGGGGTCGCGCCGTGGGCGTACCAGGCGATGGCGCACCCGGACGGCGAGCCGGCCACCGCCCGCGGCGCGGCCGCGACCGGCGCACTGATGACCGTGTCGACCAGCGCGACCACCTCGCTGGAGGAGGTCGCCGCAGCCCGGCCGGCCGGGCCCCGCTGGTTCCAGCTCTACCGGCTGCACTCCCCCGGTCACACCGACGAGCTGGCCCGCCGCGCCGGTCGGGCCGGGTACGGGGCGCTCGTGCTCACCGTCGACCTGCCGGTGCTCGGTCGCCGGCACCGCGACCTGCGGCACGACTTCGCGCTGCCCGCGGGGCTCCGGCTCGCCAACCACCCGCCGGTGACCGGGCCGCAGCCGCCGCTGGCCGCCGCCGAGACGCCCACCTGGACCTTCGCCGACATCGGCCGGTTCGCCGACGTCTCCGGGTTGCCGGTCGTGGTCAAGGGCGTGCTGCGCGGGGACGACGCGGCCCGCTGCGTGGCCGCCGGCGCGGCCGCCGTGTGGGTCTCCACCCACGGCGGGCGGCAGGCCGACCCGGCGATCGCCAGCGCCGAGGCGCTGCCGGAGGTGGTCGATGCGGTCGGGGACGAGGTCGAGGTCTACGTCGACGGGGGCATCCGCACCGGGTCGGACGTGCTCACCGCCCTCGCACTGGGCGCGCGGGCGGTCTTCCTGGGCCGCCCCACGGTGTGGGGGCTGGCCACCGGCGGTGCCGACGGCGTGGCCCGGGTGATCGACGGGCTGAGCGAGGAACTGGCGCACACCATGGCCCTGTGCGGAGTCGACGACGTCCGGGCGGTGCCGCGCGACACCGTCGTCCGGCCGTGGCCCGGCCGCTGAACAGCGGGCCGGCGCGCCGTCCGGCCCCAGCCGCCCCGCTGGCCACCGGCGCCCCGGACCGACCAGGTCCGGCGACCCCACGCGTCCACCTGGTCACTCCAGGTCCCTGGAGTCCAGACCGTGACCTGGCAGCACGCGTCGTTCGGGCCGCGCACCACGATCCGCTCCTAGACTCGCCGGCGTGGAGACCGTCGTGACCGACCCCGTGGTCGGCCTCGTCCTCGAGGGGCGTTACCGCCTCGAGGAGCGTCTGGCGCGTGGCGGCATGTCCACCGTCTACGCCGCCACCGACCTCCGCCTGCACCGCACCGTGGCGGTCAAGGTGATGGCCGAGCACCTGGCGCACGACCCCGCCTTCGTCGACCGGTTCACCCGGGAGGCCCGGGCCACCGCGATGCTCAGCCACGTCAACGTGGTGTCGGTCAGCGACCAGGGCAGCGACCAGGGCCTGGTCTACCTGGTCATGGAGCTGGTGCGCGGCCGCACGCTGCGCGACCTGCTGCAGGCCCGCGGCCGGCTCACCGTCGCCGAGGCGTTCGCCGTCCTGGAGCCGGTGCTGGCCGGGCTGACCGCCGCGCACCGGGCCGGGATCGTCCACCGCGACATCAAGCCGGAGAACGTGCTCATCTCCACCGACGGCCAGGTGAAGGTCGCCGACTTCGGGCTGGCCCGCGCGGTGGCCGGCACCGGGCAGACCAGCCACACCGGCGGCGTCCTCATCGGCACGGTCGCCTACCTCTCCCCCGAGCAGCTCGAGCGCGGCCGCAGCGATGCCCGCAGCGACGTCTACGCCGCCGGCGTGATGCTCTACGAGCTGCTCACCGGCCACCCGCCCTACGCCGGTGACACCCCGCTGGCGGTCGCCTACCAGCACGTGCACCACGACGTGCCCGTTCCGTCGGTCGAGGTGCCGACGGTGCCCTGGCAGGTCGACGAGCTGGTCACCCGCACCACCCGGCGCGACCCGGCCGCCCGGCCGCTGGACGCCGGCGCCTTCCTGGCCGAGCTGGCCGACCTGCGCGCCGACCTGGGCCTGGCCCGCGTCCCGGTGCCCACCGGTCTGCCGGCCGACAACCCCGCCACGCTGCGCCCGACCAACCGCCCGACCGCACCACGCCCCCGGCAGCCCAGCGCGCCGGGCAGGCGCAGCGGTGAGCCCCACACCGAGGTCCTCGGCGGCCCGGTGGAGCGCGGCCGGGGCACCACGGTGCTGCCGGGCATGGGGGCCGGGCCGACCACCGCCGTGGGCAGCGCGCGCCCGGGCATCGGCCCGCGCCCGCCCGTCGTCCGCCCCGGGGTCCCGCCGCACATCCGCCGTCGCCGCGCCCAGCTGGGCATCGCGGTGGTGCTGCTGCTGGCCGTGACCATCGGTGCGATCGGCTGGTGGCTGGGTGTCGGGCGCTGGACCGAGGTCCCCGACCTGCTCAGCAAGGACCAGGACACCGCGGTCGGGCTGCTCCAGGAGGCCGGGCTGGACCCGGTCCTCGCCGAGGAGCAGTTCAGCGAGACGGTGCCGCTCGGTGCGGTGATCACCGCCGACCCGGCCGCGGGTGAGGCTATCCGTGGTTCGGACGTGGAGCTGGTCGTCTCCAAGGGCCCGGAGCGGTTCGCGGTCGACCCGGCGCTGGCCGGCCAGCCCGCCGACGCCGTCCTGGCCCAGCTGCAGACCCAGTTCCCCGACCTGGCCTTCAGCACCGTGGAGGCCTACAGCGACGAGGTGGGCGAGGGCGACGTGATCCGCTTCGACCCCGTGCCGGGGACGGAGCTCAAGCGCGGTGACACCGTCACCGTCGTGGTCTCCTCCGGCCGGGCGCCGGTCGCGGTGCCCAACGTCGTCGGCCAGAGCCCGGACGCCGCCGAGAGCAACCTGGAGCAGCTGGGCTTCACGGTCGAGCGGGCCACCGGCCGCAGCGCCGACGTCGCGACCGGCGCGGTCATGGCGGTCAGCCCCGGCCCCGGTGCGGGCGAGCAGCCCTACGGCAGCCGCGTGACGATCACCGTGTCCGAGGGGCTGCCGCAGGTGGCGGTCCCCGACGTCACCGGCAAGAACCGCGAGGAGGCCATCGCCACCCTCGAGGAGGCCGGCCTGGAGGCCGAGGTCACCCAGTTCTTCGGCAACCAGGTGCTGCGGCAGACCCCCGGGGCCGGCGAGGTCGTCGACCTGGGCTCGTCGGTCACCATCCTGGTGACCTTCGGGTGAGTGACGTTCGGGTGACCTGCGCTCCGTGACCTCAGCTCCTGCCGTGCTGCCCGCGATCGGGGCGCACATCCAGATCAAGGGCGGCCTGGCCAAGGGCGGGCTGGCCTACACCGACGCCGTGGGCGCCCGCGCCGTCCAGGTGTTCGTCGGCAACCCACGCGGGTGGCGCCCCAGTGCCGGCGACCCGGCGCAGGACGCCGCGTTCACCGCCGGGTGCACCGAGCGTGGGGTCCCGTCGTTCATCCACACGCCGTTCCTGGTGAACGTCGGGTCGCCGAACGAGGCCACCGTCGAGCAGTCGGTCGCCACCATCCGGCACAACCTGGCCCGGGGTGCCCAGCTCGGGTGCGCCGGCGTGGTGGTGCACGCCGGTTCGGCGGTGGGCGCCGACCGGTACGACGCGGCGCTGGCCCAGCTGCACGAGCGGCTGCTGCCGGTGCTCGACGGGCTGCCCGAGGGCGCACCCCGGCTGCTGATCGAGCCCACCGCCGGCGGCGGCAGGTCGCTGGCGGCCACCGTCGAGGACCTGGGCCCCTACCTGGCCGCCCTGGACCACCACCCCGCCGTCGGAGTCTGCTTCGACACCTGCCACGCCTGGGCCGCCGGGCACGACCTGGCCACCCCGGGCGGCATGGCGGCCACCCTGGACGCGCTGGAGGCCACCGTCGGCCCGGGCCGGCTGGGGCTCGTCCACGCCAACGACTCGCTGGACGGGTGCGGCTCCACCCGCGACCGGCACACCACCATCGGGGCCGGCTCGATCGGCGCAGCACCCTTCGCCGAGCTGCTCACCCACCCGGCGATGTCCGGGGTGCCGGTGGTCGTGGAGACCCCCAGCGCCGACGACGGCCACGCCAAGGACATCGCCCTGCTCTGCGCACTGCGCGACGGCGGCCTCGTCCCCCGCTGACCGCGACTCGCCCGGGCGGCGGGAAACGCCGTCCGCAATCGATCCCACGGCCCGGCAGCTTCCAGAATCGACACCCAGTGGTTTCACTCTCCGTGCCGGATCCGCAGCTGACTGCGATGTCCCTGGAACGAGGAGAACCACCGTGCAGATCCGCAGGACCCTGGCCACCGCCGCCGTGGCCGCCCTCACCGTCAGCGGCCTCGGCCTCACCGCCGGGACCGCCGCCGCAGCGCCGGGCGCCCCGGCCACCTACATCGTGAGCCTCACCCCCGGCTCGGTGCCGTCCTCCGTCGCCGCCCTGGCCACCGCCCGGCTGGGTGGCCACGTCGACCACGTCTACACCGCGGCGCTGAACGGGTTCGCCGTCACGCTGCGCCCCGAGGTGGCCGACCGGCTCGCCACGCTGCCCGGTGTCGCGGCCGTCGAGCGGGACGCCCCGGTGCAGCTGCAGGCCACCCAGTCCAGTGCCACCTGGGGCCTGGACCGCACCGACCAGCGGACGCTGCCGCTCAGCGGCTCCTACAGCTGGACCGCCACCGGCGCGGGCGTCACCGCCTACGTCATCGACACCGGCATCCGGCTCGGACACGGTGACCTCGGTGGCCGCGCGGTCTCCGGGTACGACGCGGTGGACGGCGGCCGGGCCGACGACTGCAACGGGCACGGCACGCACGTCGCGGGCACCGTGGGCGGCTCGCGGTACGGGGTGGCCAAGGGGGTGCGGCTGGTCGCCGTCCGGGTGCTGGACTGCGCCGGGAGCGGCACCAACGCCGGGGTCATCGCCGGCATCGACTGGGTCACCGCCCACCACCCGGCCGGCGCCCCCGCGGTGGCCAACATGAGCCTGGGCGGTGGCGCCAGCAGCGCGCTGGACCGGGCCGTGCAGCGCTCGATCGCCGACGGGGTCAGCTACGCCGTCGCAGCCGGGAACGGTGACGCCGCCGGCGTCCCGCAGGACGCGTGCGCCGGCTCGCCGTCCCGGGTGGACGCCGCCCTCACCGTCGGCGCCACCGACCGGACCGACGCGCCGGCGTCGTTCAGCAACTACGGCGCCTGTGTCGACCTGTTCGCACCCGGCGTGGGCATCACCAGCGCCTGGCACACCTCGAACACCGCCACCAGGACGATCAGCGGGACGTCGATGGCCACCCCGCACGTGGCCGGCGTCGCAGCGCTCTACCTGCAGGGCGACCCGGCCGCCTCCCCGGCCACGGTGGCCGACGCGATCACCGCGGCGACCACCGAGGACGCGGTCCCCACGACCCGCACCGAGGACAACGACCTGCTGTTCAGCACCTGGTGAGTCCGCCCGCCACACCCGGGGCCGGGTCGTCCACTCGCGCGGGCGGCCCGGCCTAGGTCGCGACGGGCCGCTAGTGCCGCGGCTGCGAACCTTCGCCCCGCTTCGGTGACACACCCGCTGGGGTCCT
>NZ_JPMX01000071.1 GCF_000761485.1 Modestobacter caceresii | reverse complement strand
GGTCGGGGAGGCCGAGCGCCGGCGGGACGCCGCGGTCCGCCGCGCGCACACCGCCGCCGCGATCCGGGACCGCGCCGCGGCGCGGGCCGAGGAGCTGGCGGACGCCGACGGGTGAGCGACGGTCAGCCGACGCCGTCGGTGCGGCCCGCCGTCCGCTGTCGTTTGCCGGCGTACAGCTCGGCGTCCGCGCGCTGCAGCAGCGCGGCCAGCGAGTCGCCGGCGCGGGCGGTCGCCGTCCCCACCGACCAGCTGATCGGGCCGCCGTCCAGTCGCTGGAGCAGTTCCTGTGCGCCCGGCCCGTCGGTGGCGGGCAGGCGCAGCACGAACTCGTCGCCGCCGTAGCGGCCGAGCAGGTCGGCGGTGCGCAGCCGCGACTGCCAGTGGTCGGCCACCTGTTGCAGCAACCGGTCGCCGGCGCCGTGCCCGTCGCGGTCGTTGACCGCCTTGAAGTCGTCGAGGTCCAGCACGGCGACCGTCAGCGGTTCGTCGCTGCGCAGTGCCCGCGCCAGGGTGCGGCCGGCCTCGGCCTCCCAGGACCGGCGGTTGGCCAGGCCGGTGAGCGGATCGGTGGCCGCATCGGTGCGCAGGGCACGGTTGAGCCGGGCATGGGCCTCGGTGAGGAGCAGGGCGCTGACCGCGGTCATCAGCCACGGGAGCGCCGCGGTCGAGGGGAGGGCGACGGCAGCGCCCAGGCTCGCCGTCCCGACCGCCAGCCCGGCGTGGGCCCGGGCCGCGGTCAGGGAGCAGAAGTGTGCCGCGTACAGCCCGATCGCGATGAGCACCGGGCCCAGCCCGACGATGCCGACGGCCGTGACCGACCGGGAGGCGAGGAGGGCGACCAGCAGCGAGACGCCGGCCAGGGCGGTGTGCCCGCCGGCCTGCGACAGCCGGTCGCCGCGCGCGAGGAGCGCCGCCGCACCACCGATACCGACGGCGGCCAGCACTCCGGTGAGGGCCACCGGGGTCTCTGGGTGCATCGGTCGCAGTGCGCCGGCCACGCAGAACAGCCCGCCCGTCCCGTACAGCAGGGCCAACAACCCGACCCGGGCCGGGACCCGTCGGTCCGCCGTCACCTCGTCCACCTGCCGCTCCCCATGTCACCGCGTGCATCGGCGATCCGGGCAGGAGCCTGCACCACGGGCCCCCCGGGCCGACCCGTCCGGGTGATCAACGGCGGGTCGCGGTCCCCAGGTGCTGCCGCTGTTCCAGGGCTACGGTCGGGTGATGGCCGACCTGCGCTTCTACTTCGACCCGGTGTGTCCCTTCGCCTGGATGACCAGCAAGTGGGTCCGGATGGTCGGCGCCCAGCGCGACCACCGGGTCGAGTGGCGGTTCATCTCGCTGCGGCTGCTCAACGCACACGTCGACTACGCGGCCCAGTTCCCGCCCGAGTACGAGGCCGGCCACACCGCCGGACTGCGGCTGCTCCGCGTCGCGGCCAGGGTCCGGGCCGAGCACGGCCCGGACGTGGTGGGCGACCTGTACGAGGCGCTGGGCCGGCGGGTTTTCGAGTCCGCTCCCCAGGAGGACGAGGACCGGGGGCAGCGGGGCACGGCTGAGTTCCTCGCCCCGGTGCTCGCCGAGGTCGGCCTGCCGGCCGAGCTGGCCGACGCGCTGGACGACGAGTCCTGGGACGCGACGATCCGCGCCGAGACCGACGAGGCGCTCGCGCTGACCGGCAAGGACGTCGGCACCCCGATCCTGCACTTCCAGCCGCCGGAGGGCGTGGCCTTCTTCGGCCCGGTGATCAGCCGGCTGCCGTCGGAGGAGGAGGCCGTCGAGCTGTGGGACCACGTCGTCGGCCTGGCGAGCTTCCCCGGCTTCGCCGAGCTCAAGCGCAGCCTGCGCGAGCGGCCCCAGCTGCCCGCCTTCGGCGTGACCCCCGGCGAGGCCGGGCAGCAGGAAGACTGGCACGGGGGCAGTCGCCGGCAGCACCGCTGAGCCGGCGCGGACGACCCTGCCACGCTGGCTCCGGACGTCCGGCTTCCGCCGCTCGGAAGTCGGGGTGACAGCGGGGCGCGCAGATGACAGAACCGGCAACGACGACTCACTGACGAGACGAGGCACACATGGCACTGCTCGAGGACGGCGCGTGGCGCGGCAAGATCTGGACCGGTTCCTGGACCGACGGCAGCGGTGGCACCTACACCGCGGTCGAACCGGCCACCGGTGCCGAGCTCGGTGAGGTCGGCAAGGCGACCCCCGCCGACGTGGAGAAGGCCGGCGCCCGCGCCGCCCAGGCCCAGCGGGAGTGGGCCGCGCTGCCGTTCGAGCAGCGCGCCGCGGTGCTCCGCCGGGCCGGTGACCTGCTGACCGAGCACGCCGCGGAGATCAAGGAGTGGCTGGCCCGGGAGTCCGGCGCCATCCAGCCCTTCGGCGACTTCCAGGTGCACACCAGTGCCCAGGAGTGCTACGAGGCCTCCGCCCTGCCCAGCCATCCCTACGGCGAGCTGCTGCGCAGCGGCTCACCCCGGCTGTCGTTCGCCCGGCGGGTGCCGGCCGGCGTCGTCGGGGTGATCGCGCCGTTCAACGTGCCGACCATCCTCGCCATCCGGGCGATCGCGCCCGCGCTGGCGTTGGGCAACGCGGTCGTCCTGAAGCCCGACCCGCGCACCGCCATCTGCGGCGGGGCGGTGTTCGCCCGCGTCTTCGAGGAGGCCGGGGTGCCCGCCGGGGTGTTCCAGGTCCTGCCGGGCGGTGCCGACGTCGGGCAGGCGCTGGTCACCGACCCCGCCGTCCGGGTCATCGCCTTCACCGGCTCCACGAAGGCCGGGCGCTCGGTCGGCGCGCTCGCCGGTCAGCACCTGAAGCGGGCGCACCTGGAGCTGGGTGGCAACTCCGCGCTCATCGTGATGGGCGACGTCGACGTGACCGCCGCGGCCTCGGTCGGCGCGTGGGGCACGTTCGCCCACCAGGGGCAGATCTGCATGGCGACCAGCCGGCACCTGGTGCACGAGTCGATCGCCGAGGAGTACACCGCCATCCTCACCAGCAAGGTCGAGAACCTGCCGGTGGGGGACACCTGGCGCGACCAGGTGGCGCTCGGCCCGATCATCGACGCCGGCCAGCGCGACCGGGTGCACGGGCTGGTCACCGCCAGCATCGACAGCGGGGCCACGGTGCGCACCGGAGGCACCTACGAGGGGCTGTTCTACCGGCCGACCGTGCTCGGCGACGTGCCCGTCGACTCCCCGGCCTACCAGGAGGAGATCTTCGGCCCGGTGGCACCGGTGACGCCGTTCTCCTCGCTGGACGAGGTGGCGGCGATGGCGGCCGGCACCGAGTACGGGCTGTCGCTCGGCATCCTGACCCGCGACGTCTACGCCGGCCTGCAGCTGGCCGAGCGGATCCCGTCCGGACTGGTGCACATCAACGACCAGACGGTCAACGACGAGGCGGTGGCCCCGTTCGGTGGGGTGGGCGCCTCCGGCACCGGCTCCCGGCACGGCGGCCCGCAGGCCAACATCGAGGCGTTCACCGAGACCCAGTGGGTCACGCTGCGCGGGGACCTGCCGGCCTACCCGTTCTGACCCTCCTGCACGACGACGGCCCCGGTACCGCAGCAGCGGTACCGGGGCCGTCGTCGTCAGGCAGGGTGCAGGTCAGGCAAGGTGCAGGTCAGGCAGAGTCGCGCCCGGTGACGTCGACCGGCTCGCCGAGGTGCCGCCGACCACCGGTCTTGGAGACCTCGAAGTCCGCGCCGAGCTCCTCCAGGGCCAGCCGGCCGTACACCTGCTGCTGGGTGGCGGTCCGCTGCGAGCGGCCACGGCCCAGGAAGCTGACCGCCCAGTGGATCACCGTGGTGAACCGGTTCTTGAAGCCCACCTGGTACATGATGTGCACCGCGAGCCACAGCACCCAGGCGAGGAAGCCGCCGAACTGGAACTTCCAGGTGTCGGCCACCGCGTGGAACCGCGAGATGGTCGCCATGCTGCCCTTGTCGAAGTAGGTGAACTCCGGGGCGGTGGGCCGGCCGGCGAGCCGGGCCTTGACGGCGTCCGCGGCGAACTTGCCGCCCTGGATGGCGACCTGGGCGACGCCGGGGAGCCGCTTGAGCGAGATCATGTCGCCGACCACGTGCGCCTCGGGGTGGCCCGGCAGCGTGAGGTCGTCCTGCACCGAGATCCGGCCGGCGCGGTCGACCGCGGCACCGGACTGCTCGCCGAGGATCTTGCCCAGCGGGCTGGCCTGCACGCCCGCGGCCCAGATCTTGGTGGCGGCGTGGATGCGGCGCTGGTGGCCGTCGCCGTCCTTGACCACGATGCCGTCGGCGTCGACGTCGGTGACCATCGCGCCCAGCTGGACCTCGACACCGATCTCGTTGAGCTGCTTGTGCGCCTTCTCGCCGAGTTTGTCGACGAACGGCGGCAGCACCTTCGGTGCCGCGTCGAGCAGGATCACCCGGGCGCTGGTCGGGTCGATCCGGCGGAAGTCCTTGCGCAGCGTGCGGCGGGCCAGCTCGGCGATCTGGCCGGCCATCTCGACGCCGGTCGGGCCGGCGCCGACGACGACGAAGGTCAGCAGCCGGTCGATCTCGGCCGGGTCGGTGGCCAGCTCGGCGAGCTCGAAGGCGCCGAAGATGCGGCCGCGCAGCTCGAGGGCGTCGTCGATGCTCTTCATGCCGGGGGCGAACTCGGCGAACTGGTCGTTGCCGAAGTAGGACTGCCCGGCGCCGGCGGCCACGATCAGCTCGTCGTACTCGTGCACCGTGGTGCGGCCGAGGACGGTGGAGGTGACGGTGCGGGCGGCCAGGTCGATGTCGGTGACCTCACCGAGCACCACGCGGGCGTTGGCCTGGTCCCGGAGGATCTCCCGGGTGGCCGGCGCGATCTCCCCTTCGGAGAGGATGCCGGTCGCCACCTGGTACAGCAGCGGCTGGAAGAGGTGATGGCTCGTCTTGGCCACGAGCGTGATGTCGACCGGGGCCTTCTTCAGCTGCTTGGCGGCGAAGAGACCGCCGAAACCTGATCCGACGATGACGACCCGGGGGCGACGTCCGGTCGGCTGGGTCACGGTGGTCACACTGGCTCCTGATGTCGTCATGATGACTGATCCTCCCACTACTGCTCTGGAACGTGCGGGCGCCCTCCGCTACGGGGCGCCGTCGTCCCGGACACAGTCGGCATCCACATGAGCAGCATGGAGGCGAACGGTGTTCCCGTCGCGGTGTGCGTCCCAGGTCTCGGTCTGGACGAACGGTCCTGGGCGCGGGTCCTGCGGCGGACCCGCGGGGTGGTGGTGCGGCTGCCGGGCATGGGTGTCCGGGGGCCGGTCGGCACCCTGCCGCAGCTGACCGACCAGCTGTTGGCGGCGCTCGGACCGGGCCGTTGCGTGCTCGTCGGTCACTCGCAGAGCTGTCAGGTGGCTGCTGCTGCCGCCGCGCGGGACGCCCGGGTGGTCGGCGTGCTGCTGCTCGGCCCGACCACCGACCCGCGGATGCGCCGGATCCCGGTGCTGGCCGGTCGCTGGGTGCGCACGGCGGTGCGCGAGCAGTGGTGGCAGGTGCCGTCCATCGTCGCGCAGTGGCTGCGGACCGGGCCTCGGGACATGACCGCGCTGTGGCGGCGGACCGCGCCGGACCGCATCGACGAGCGGCTGCGCCGGGTGGACGTGCCGGTGGTCGTCGTCCGTGGGGAGCGTGACGCGCTCTGTCCCCGGGACTGGGCGGTGCGCCTGGCCGGGTCGTCCCCTCGCGGCCGGTTCGTCGAGCTGCCGGGCGCGGCGCACATGACGCCGCACACCCGCCCGGACGACGTCGCCGGCCTGCTGGCCGGCCTGCTCGCCGAGGTGCACGAGGAGCAGGCCGGCTGACCTCCGGCGGCTACCTGCGGCTGGAGCGGGACCGCGTCCGACGCGCGGAGACCCGGGCCTCCCGGCCGACGAGGGCCTCGGTGAGCAGGCCGATGCCGATGCCCAGCATCCAGACGTCCTTGGCGATCGGCAGCCCGTCCTGGGTGGGGGCCACGCTCTTGCCCGGCTTGGTCATCCCCGGGGTGCGCAGGTAGAGCCCCAGCAGCCCGGCGGAGAAGCCGGTGAGCACGGCGCCGGCGACCGCCGTGGGCACGAACGGGGTCAGCAGCAGCGCGCCGATGGTGATCTCGGTCGTCGACAGCGCCTTGGCGAAGGTGGTCGCCGGGACCTTCTTCAGCGCCGGGTAGGTGCCGGCGGCGAAGCCGTGGAGCCCGGCCGCGGTGGCCTCGTCGGCGGCGCGCTTGCCGAGGCCGGAGTTGAGGATGAACGCCCCGGTGGCGATGCGCGGGGCGATCTCGCTGGGGGTGATGGGCAGGCGCATGGCGACCTCTACTCGTCTACGGGTTTGCTGAAGTGCTCAACATCATCGTCGCGGTCGCCGGGCGGTCGCGCGACCGGAGGTCGCCCACGAGAACGGGTCGGGGGCGGTCTCAGCAGTGCTGAGACCGCCCC
>NZ_JPMX01000070.1 GCF_000761485.1 Modestobacter caceresii | reverse complement strand
GCTCCGCGATGCTGGTGATCGCCTTCACGACCGCGCCGATCTCCTGCGACGACGTGCCCAGCTTGGTGATCGTCCGCGTGGTGGTCTCGGCCTCGCTCACGGCCTGGGCGGCGACCCGGGCGGCCTCGTTCGCGTTCTGGCTGATCTCCCGGATCGAGGCACCCATCTGCTCGGCACCCGCAGCCACTGTCGCCACGTTCCGCGACACCTCCTCCGCCGCCGCCGCCACCACGTCCGACTGCGCCGAAGTCTCCTCCGCCGAGGACGAGATCTGCACCGAGGACGCCGACAGCTCCTCCGACGCCGCTGCCACCGCATCAGCGGAGGCAGCCACGCTGGACATCAAGCCGCGCATGCTCTTCAGCGCCTCGTCCAGCGCCGCCGCCGTCCGGCCCAGCTCATCCCGCTGCGCCAACCCGGTGCCGACCGTCACGTCGCCGGCCGCCAGCCGCTCCGCGCTGCGCCGGAGGGCACCGAGCCCGCGCATCACCGAGCCCGCGACCAGGAGTCCGACGACCACCGCGAGCAGGACACCGACCGCGCAGACGACGATCGTCGTGCGGGTCGCCGCCGAGACCACCTCCTCGTACCCGGCCCCGGTGGTCAGCTCGGCCTCCGCCTCCTCCCGGCCGGCGTCCAGCACCTCTTCGTAGGCCTTGCGCAGCTCCCGGGTGGTGCCCATGGCGAGGGCGATCGCAGCCTCCCGGTCCGTATCCAGCAGGGCGAACTCCGAGTCGATGCTGGCAGCCCATGCACCGAGCCCGGACTCCAGCTCGACGACGAAGGCCCGCTCGTCGGCGGTGGCGGCGGTCTCATCGGCAGTCGCGACGAGACCGTTGATCTTGTCCAGACGCTCGGCCACCTCCTCGCGGAAGGACTCCTCACCGGTGAGCAGGTAGCCACGCTCGTCGTTCGCGGTGGCCTTGGCCGTGACCGCGATGTCGTCGAGGGCGTTGATGTAGGGCAACGAGGTGCTCAGCTCAGCGGCCCGGGCGTCCCGCAGTTCACCGAGCTGCTCGACGCCGAGCGCACCGACGGTGACCGCGGTCAGTGCGGCCAACCCCACCGAGGCGAGGATCTTCTGCCGGACCGAGCGGTCGGCGTACCAGTGGCGGATGGTGCTGCGGTGCGTCACGATCATGGCCCGATCTCCTGTGTGTGGTCCACCCGCCGGTGCACCGGTCCGCCCGCGTCATCGCGGGCCCGACCGGTCCTCCCGATACAGGCGCTGCCCGTCTCGGCAGAGACGTGCAGACGCAGATGGTGACGACGGACCAGGGCACTCCGCGGAACGTGGCAGGCGTGTCGCCGGACCCCAGCGGAAGTCCTCACGTGACCAGCAGGAGAGGTCGTCTTGTCGACGGCACTGGATCTCGCGCCGGGCTCGTCGCGTCGCCGGCGGCACCGTCGACCAGGCTGGGCCGCATGGAGATCTTCGGAGCACGGATCTGGGTCACCGGCGCCTCGACCGGCATCGGCGCGGCGCTGGCGACGGAGCTGGCCGACCGCGGGGCCCGGGTGGCGATCAGCGCCCGGAACGCCGAGCAGCTCGCGGAGGTCGCCGGGGGCCGGATGGCCGTCGTCCCGCTGGACGTCACCGACCGGGCGGCCACCGTGGCAGCCGGCGAGCGGGTGCGGGAGGCGCTGGGCGGGCTGGACGTCGCCGTGCTCAACGCCGGCACCTGGTCGTCGTTCCACGTGGAACCGTGGGACTCGCAGCTGTTCGCCGATCACCTGCAGGTCAACGTGATGGGCGCGGTGCACACGATGGAGGCCGTCGTCCCGCAGATGCTGGCCGCCGGGCGCGGCCGGGTCGTGGGCGTCGCCTCGGTCGCCGGCTACCGCGGGCTGCCCGGCTCGGAGGCCTACAACGCGGGCAAGGCGGCGCTGATCAACCTGCTGGAGGGCCTGCGCGGGTCGCTGGCGCCGCGGGGTGTGGTCGTGCAGATCATCAACCCGGGGTTCGTGACCACCCGGCTGACCGACCGGAACACCTGTCCGATGCCGTTCAAGGTCGAGGCCGACGTCGCGGCCCGCACGATCGCCGACGGCATCGCCCGGGACAAGGCCGAGGTCGTCTTCCCGGTGCCGATGATGGTCGCGATGAAGCTGGCCCGGCTGCTGCCGGTGCGAGCGTGGACCCGGCTCACCGCCGAGCTCGCCCGCCGCGGCGTGCACGGCGGCCAAACCCGCCGCGCGGGGTGACCGGCAAGGCGGGCGCAGCCGCCACGCGGCGCCCCGCGACGACCAGGTGACCTGGTCCCGCGGGCACCTACCTCACGGTCTGCCGCCAGGTAGGTCCCCGCACGACCAGGTGACCTGATCGTGCGGGGACCCGGCTGAGCCCGGGGTCAGGCGCGGGGGCCGCCGGCGACGTAGATGACCTGACCGGAGACGAAGCCCGCGCCCTCGCTGCACAGGAACGAGGCGGTGTGCGCGATGTCCTCGGGCTGGCCGACCCGGGCGACCGGGATCTGCTTGGCGGCCATCTCCTTGAACTGCTCGAACGGCACGCCCACCCGCTCGGCGGTCTGCGCGGTCATCTCGGTCTCGATGAAGCCGGGGGCGATCGCGTTGGCCGTCACGTTGTACCGGCCGAGCTCGATGGCGAGGGTCTTGGTGAAGCCCTGCATGCCCGCCTTGGCCGCGGAGTAGTTGGCCTGACCGCGGTTGCCCAGCGCCGAGACGCTGGAGAGGTTCACGATCCGGCCGTACTCGGCCTCGACCATGTGCTTCTGCGCGGCCTTGCTCATCAGGAAGGCACCCCGCAGGTGCACGCCCATGACGGCGTCCCAGTCGGCGACCGTCATCTTGAACAGCAGGTTGTCGCGGGTGATGCCGGCGTTGTTCACCAGCACGGTCGGCGCCCCGAGCTCGGCGGCGATCCGCTCCACGGCGGCCTCGACCGACTCCTCCTCGGCGACGTTCGCACCGACCGCGAGCGCCTCGCCCCCGGCCTTCTGGATCTCCTCGACCGTGCCGGTACAGGCCGCCTCGTCCAGGTCGAGGACGGCGACCGCCATCCCGTCCTGGGCGAACCGCCGTGCGATGGCCGCGCCGATCCCGCGCGCCGCACCTGTGATGATCGCCGTCCGCTGCTGAGCCACTGCATCTCCTCGTCGAGTTCGTCGGCGGGCCCAGTCGTCCGGCCCGCCGTCCTGCCCCACTGCTTAGCACCAGGCACGGAGCGCGCCCGCACCCGGCCGGGTCAGTCCGGAGGCCGGGCCGTCCCCACGGCGAGCGCGCCCAGTGCCAGCGACCACAGCAGCCCGGCGCCGACCAGCCACCAGGGAGCGGTGCCGAGCAGCAGCGCCAGGGCGACCGGCGCGGTGCCCAGCAGCCCGACGTCCGGCCCGCGCACCAGCGTGCTGCTCACCCCGACCGGCACCGCGCCCATCGGCGAGGCGAGCACCGGCCCGGACCAGTCGAGGTCGGGGCGGTAGCCGGCGCGCACGGCCGCTCCCGCCCACGCCGGGGCGGTGACCACGCCCAGCGCCGACCACGCCACCGGCGCGCCGGTGCCCTGGCCGACGAGGAGCGCCGAGACCCCGCAGACCCCCGCGAGCACCGCGGCCGGCACGACGGCCCGAGCCCAGACGACCGCTGCGCCGCCCAGCGGCAGCCCGCGGTCGGCGGCCGGCGCCGCGGACGCCCGCCGGCTCGGCTCACCCAGC
>NZ_JPMX01000069.1 GCF_000761485.1 Modestobacter caceresii | reverse complement strand
AAGGGGTGATGGGTGGACGCGATCACCGCGGCCAGTTCAGCCATGACTGTCTCCGTTGAGGTCAGGGAGGTACGGGTCGGGGGCGACGGACCGGTTGTTGAGGTCCACGGACAGGAAGACGTCGTTGGCGACCGGGTGCCGCAGCTCCTCGGCCAGCTGTCCGATCAACCCGGCCGTGCGGGCGAGCAGGGCGAAGCCGCGGAGCAGCTCCAGCGGCAGGCCCAGGTCGGCCAGCGCCGCACCGCACACCCCGGCCCCGTTGAGCGGCAGGGTCTTGCCGAGCACCTGGGGGTGGACCCGGCCGATCGCGGCGAACAGCGACAGGTGCGGGCCGAACAGCCCCTCTTCGGTCGCGATCTCGAACAGCCGGGGGGTGCGCGGGTCGCCGTCCTTGTGCACGTGGTGGCCGAGCCCGGGGACGAAGCGCCGCGCCGCCCGCTGGGCGGTCACCGTCTCGAGGGCCAGGGCGTCCCAGCCCGCGTCGTCGGTCGGCAGCGCACCGTCCACGCCCTTCAGCACGTCGTCCAGGAATCGGCCGGAGTCCTCGGTGACGCCGAGGAACCGGGAGCCACCGCCGAGCAGGCCGGCGGCGAGCGCCCCCTGCACCGAGTCCGGCGCCGACAGGTAGGTGAGCCGGGTGACGATGGCCGTCGGGGTGAAGCCGTGGTCGGCGAGCGCGGCCAGCACCGCCTCGAAGACCCGGGTCTCCCCCGGTGTGGGCCGCCGCTGGGTGGCCAGCCAGAAGGCCAGCTCGCCGAAGCCGACGGTGCCCATGACGTCGCGGGCCAGGTCGGTGCCCAGCAGCGTGATCGACTCGCGGCTGGAGGCGCCCAGCGCGGTCGGGTACTCGGGGGTGGTCACGCGTCCTCCTCGGTGGCCAGCCACCGTCGCAGCTCGGCGCCGTGCTCGTCCAGGGCCGGCGGTGGCAGCCGGTAGTCGGCCGGCGTCTCGGAGAAGGTGATCGGGTGGCGGACCGACGGCACTGCCGCCTCGCCCTCCCCCACGGTCACCACCGGGTCCAGGCCGATCGACTCGGCGAAGGCCACCCCCTGGTCGACGGTGTTGATCGGCCCGCAGGGCACGCCCGCGGCGATGATGTCGTCGAACCAGTCCCGCTTGGACCGGGTGCTCAGCCGCTCGACCAGCAGCGGGCGCAGCTCGTCCCGGTTGGCCGTGCGGTCCTCGTTGCGGGCGAACCGCGGGTCGTCGGCGAGCTCGGGCACGCCGAGCACCTCGACCAACCGGCGGAACTGGCCGTTGTTGCCGGCGGTGATGATCAGGTCGCCATCGGCGCACGGGAGCGGCTCGTAGGGGAACAGGCTCGGGTGGCTGTTGCCCATCCGGAACGGGACCACGTCACCGGCGACGACGGCGCTGGCGTGGTTGACCAGCCCGGACAGCGCGGAGGACAGCAGGTTGACCTCGACGTGCTGGCCGCGGCCGGTCTCGTGCCGGACGTTCAGCGCGGAGAGCACCCCGATGGTGGCGTGCAGGCCGGCCATCACGTCGAAGACGGAGATGCCGGCCCGGAACGGCTCGCCCTCGGGGTCGCCGGTGAGGCTCATCAGGCCGGAGATCGCCTGCACGATCAGGTCGTACCCGGGCAGCGGCGCACCGGCCGGCCCGCTGCCGAAGCCGGTGATCGAGGCGTAGACGACGCGGGGGTTGGTCGCACTGACGCTGGCGTAGTCCAGGCCGAAGCGGCCGAGCCCGCCGGTCTTGAAGTTCTCGATCACGATGTCGGCGCGGCGGGCCAGCTCCTGGGCCGCGGCGGCGTCGGCGGGGTCCTTGAGGTCCAGGGCGATGGAGCGCTTGTTCCGGTTCACGCCCAGGTAGTAGGTCGACACCCCCTCGCGCACCGGCGGCGCCCAGCTGCGGGTGTCGTCGCCGCCGGGGCTCTCCACCTTGACCACCTCGGCGCCCATGTCGGCCAGCAGCATGGTGGCGTAGGGCCCGGCCAGGACCCGGGAGAAGTCGGCCACCAAGAGGCCGGACAGCGGCCCCCGACCCGGCGCGAAACCGGGCGGCAGTGGGTGTTCGGTCATCGGGTGTGGTCCCTCGAGCGGTGTTTCGCCGTCAAGCGGACGGGCGTCCGGAGTGCCGCCGAGTCTCACCACCGCACTGTTCCACTGTCAACCGGAACGGCTGACTCGATCCTCCGCCTTGACATGTGGTCGCGATCACCACGACAGTGGGGCCGTCGCCAGGCTGACCGTTCTGCGGACATTCGTCCGCGACAGTCCGGTGACGGCCTGGAGGTAGACGATGTCCCAGCCCGACACCGACGTCGCGGGGCAGGCGACCGACCGCCCGGTCGTGCTGCGCAACGGCACCGTGCTGACCATGGACGACGCACACACCGTGCTGCCCGACGCCGACGTCCTCGTCGTGGACGGGAAGATCGCCGCCGTCGGCCAGCAGCTCGACGTCCCGGCCGGGACCCTGGAGATCGACGCGCAGGGCGGCGTCGTGATGCCCGGCATGATCGACACCCACCGGCACATGTGGCAGACCGCGATGCGCGGCTACGGCGCCGACTGGACGCTCACCCAGTACTTCGTCTGGTACTACCTCGAGCACGGCAAGGCCTTCCGTCCCGAGGACGTGTACGCCGGCAACCTGCTGTCGGCCTGGGACGCCGTCGAGGCCGGGGTCACCACCACCGTCGACTGGTCGCACGGGCTGCAGACCGTCGACCACGCCGAGGCCGCCGCCGACGCCCTGCTCGCGGTGCCCGGCCGGTTCCTGCTGGCCTACGGCAACATCCAGGCCGGCCCGTGGGAGTGGGCCACCGACCCGGCCGTGCAGGCGTTCCTGAAGCGCCGCCAGGACGAGGGCAAGCTCGGCCTGCAGCTGGCCTTCGACGTCACCGGTGACCCGGCGTTCCCGGAGAAGCCCGCCTTCGAGGTGGCGCGCGAGCTCGGCCTGCCGGTCACCACGCACGCCGGCGTCTGGGGGGCCACCGGGGACGAGGGCATCCGGCTGATGCACGACAACGGCTTCATGACCCCCGAGACGGTGTACGTGCACGCCGCCACGCTGACCACCGACTCCTACCACCGGATCGCCGCGACCGGCGGCTCCATCTCGGTGTCCACGGAGTCCGAGCAGAGCGCCGGGCAGGGCTACCCGCCCACCTGGCAGGTGCGCCGGCACGGCATCCCGGTCTCGCTGTCGATGGACACCAGCGTCTGGTGGAGCAGCGACCTGTTCTCCGCGATGCGCAGCACGCTGGGCGCCGACCGCTCCCGCGAGCACCTGGAGGCGCACGCCCAGGGGCAGACGGTCACCCAGGTGCACCTGCGGGCCGAGCAGGTCGTCGACTGGGCGACCCGCGGCGGCGCGCTGGCGCTGGGCCGGGACGACCTGGGCAGCCTGGAGCCGGGCAAGCAGGGCGACGTCGTGCTGATCAAGAACGACCGGTCGCCGGTCTCCTTCCCGCTGCTGAACCCCTACGGGCACGTGGCCTTCCAGGCCCAGCGCGGCGACGTGCACACGGTGCTCGTCGGCGGCCGGGTGGTGAAGCACGAGCACCAGCTGGTCGGTGCCGACCTGGCCGCGGTGCGGCGGACCGTCGACGCGACGGTCGAGCACCTGCAGTCGACCCTCGGCCCGGAGGCGTGGGCGGCCGGCATGAACCCGGACCTGCCGGACGACGACGTCCTGGACAACCCGTACACCTACACCGAGTACAAGTCCCACTCCACCCACGGAGCCCGGGGCAACGTGTTCGGCGAGCCCTCGCTGGACCAGCACAGCTCGCACTGAGCACCCGTCGCACCGCGCCGGCCCGGCGCGGTGCGACGCACCAGCAGCAACGGGACGGGGAGGTGGCGCGCGGTGGCAGGACGGGGCACGGGGCCGGACTTCGTGGAGGCGCTCGCGCGCGGGCTGGACGTGCTGGCCTGCTTCGACGCCGACCACCCGGTCATGTCACTGAGCGACGTCGCGACCGCCGCCGGGCTGGCCCGGCCGACCGCGCGACGGCTGCTGCTCACCCTGGAGGAGCTCGGGTTCGTCCGCTCCTCCGCCGGCGCCTTCCGGCTCACCCCGAAGGTGCTCACCCTCGGCATGGCCTACGTCGGGGCGCTGGGGATGTGGGACATCGCCCGCCCGCACCTGGAGGCGCTGGTCGCGCAGACCGGTGAGTCCTCCTCGATGGCCCAGCTCGACGGCTCGGACATCGTCTACGTCGCCCGGGTCGCCGTCCCGAAGCTGATCACCCTGCGGGTGGAGATCGGGACGCGCTTCCCCGCCGTGCAGACCTCGCAGGGCAAGGTGCTGCTCGCCGGCCTCCCCCCCGCCGAGCTGGAGGCCACCCTGGCCGAGCCGAGCCGGGCCGGGCTGCCGACCTACATCGGCCGCTCGGCCGACCAGCTGCAGACCGAGCTGACCGAGGTCCGCGCCCGTGGCTGGGCACTGGCCGACGAGGAACTGGCCCCCGGCGTCCGCTCGGTCGCGGTGCCGGTCCGGGACGGCGCCGGCGCCGTGCGCGCCGCGATGAACGTGACGGTGCACGCCGCGGAGACCTCGACCGACCGGCTGCTCACCGAGCACCTCCCCCGGCTGTTGCGCACCGCCGGCGACATCAGCGCCGAGTGGGCGCTGTGGCAGACCCGGCCGCACGTCGAGGTCACCCGCCGGCCGGACGGCTCGACCGCCGCCGGCTGACCCCGACGCGCCGCCGGGCGCCGCTCAGCTCGGGTCGGCCGCCGGGGCCCAGGTCTTGGCCACCATGGTGAGCACGTCGTAGGTGGCGACCGGCTGTCCGTCGCCGTCCACCACGATCGCGTCCCAGCGCACCTCGCCGTGGTCGGCGCCGCCCCGCGGGGTGATCTGCTTGGCGGTGAGGGTGACCGTCAGCTCCGCGCCGGGCTTGACCGGCGTCAGGAACCGCAGGTTGTCCACCCCGTAGTTGGCCAGCACCGGCCCCGGGTCCGGGTCGACGAACAGCCCCGCGGCCCAGGAGACGATCAGGTAGCCGTGCGCGACCCGCCCGCCGAACAGCGGGTTGGCTGCGGCGGCCGCCTCGTCCATGTGGGCGTAGAAGGTGTCCCCGGTGAACTCGGCGAAGTGCTCGATGTCGGCGAGGGTGACCGCGCGCGGCCCGGCGGTCACCGAGTCCCCGATCCGCAGCTCGGCCAGCGACTTGCGGAACGGGTGCACGCCGTCGTCGGTGCGGGCGGCGCCGGTCACCCACCGGCGACCGATCGTGGTCAGCATGTCCGGGGAGCCCTGCACGGCGGTGCGCTGCATGTGGTGCAGCACCCCGCGGATCCCGCCGAGCTCCTCGCCACCGCCGGCCCGCCCGGGGCCACCGTGCACCAGCACCGGCAGCGGGGAGCCGTGGCCGGTGTTCTCCCCGGCGTCGTCCCGGTCGAGCACCAGCACCCGGCCGTGCGCGTGCGCGGCACCGAGCACGAACTCCCGGGCGACCGCCGGGTCGTGGGTGACGATCGAGCCCACCAGGCTGCCCTGCCCGCGCGCGGCGAGCTCGACCGCGTGCGCCACGCCGTCGTAGGGCAGCACCGTGCTGACCGGCCCGAACGCCTCCACGTCGTGCGGCTCACCGGCGGAGAGATCGTCGCAGCGCAACAGCAACGGCGGCAGGAAGGCGCCCCGGTCCCGGTCCGCGCCGACGACGGAGAAGTCGTCGGGGTCCCCGGCGACCAGGTCGGCGACCCCGCGCAGCGCCTTCACCGCGCGGAGCACCTCCTGCCGCTGATCCAGGCTGGCCAGCGCGCCCATGGTCACGCCCTCGGCGTCCGGGGCACCGACGACGACCTCGGCCAGCTTCGCCCGGGTCGCCTCCACCACGTCGTCGGCCAGCTCACGCGGCACCAGCGCCCGCCGGATCGCGGTGCACTTCTGCCCGGCCTTCACCGTCATCTCGGTGACCAACTGGTCGACGAACAGGCCGAACTCGGGGGTGTCCGGGGTGGCGTCGGGGCCGAGCACCGCGCAGTTGAGCGAATCGGCCTCGGCGTTGAACCGCACCGAGTTCGCCACCACCGCGGGGTGGCTGCGCAGCTTGCGGGCGGTGGACGCCGAGCCGGTGAAGAACACCAGGTCCTGGCCGGCGAGCCCGTCGAGGACGCTGGCGGCGCTGCCGGCCAGCAGCTGCACGCTGCCCTCGGGGAGCAGACCGCTGTCGACGATCGAGCGGACGACGGCCTCGGTCAGGTAGGCGGTCTGGCTGCCCGGCTTCACCACGGTCGGCACGCCGGCGATGAAGGCGGGGGCGAACTTCTCCAGGAAGCCCCAGACCGGGAAGTTGAAGGCGTTGACCTGCACCGCCACCCCGCGCAGCGGCGTGTACAGGTGCTGGCCGAGGAAGGTGCCACCCCGGCCCAGCGGCTCGGGGGCCCCGTCGAGCACCACGGTGTCGTCGGGCAGCTCCCGACGCGCCTTGCTCGCGTAGGACAGCAGCGTGCCGAAGCCGCCGTCGACGTCCACCGCGGTGTCCCGGTCGGTGCACCCGGTGCGCCGGGAGAGCGCGTAGAACGCGTCCTTCTCCGCCATCAACCGCAGGCCCAGCTGCTTGAGCAGCGCCGCACGCTGGTGGAAGGTCAGCTCGCGCAGCGCCGGACCGCCGACCGAGCGGGCATGGTCGAGCATCCCCGGCACGTCCAGCCCGGCGCTGGACACCCGGACGACGGTCTCGCCGGTGACGGCGTCGGCGATCGGCGTCCCCTCGTCGGGGGCGGTGTACCAGCGGCCGGCGACGTAGCTCGGCAACATCGGTGCGGTCATCGGAGTGCCTCCGGGGGGACGGGTGCGGCTGCGGTGCGCAGGCCGCTGAAGGTGGTCGTGACCAGCGCGTCGGCCAGCGCCTCGGCGTCCAGGCCGCGCCCGGGGCGGTACCACTCGGTGAGGGAGTTGACGGTGCCGAACAGCAGCCGGCTTGTGACCGCGGGGTCGACGTCGGGCCGCACGTCGCCCTCCTCCTCCGCCGCGCGGACCAGGTCGGTGACGATCCGGTCGAACTCGCGGCGCCGGCCCAGCGCCTCGGACTCGACCGCGGAGTTCCCGCGCACCCGCAGCAGCAACGTGACGAACGGCAGCTGGGCGGTCAGCACCCGCACCGACCCGCGGACGACGTGCTCCAGCCGGTCGATGGCCGGACCCGTGAGCGCTCCCGGCTCGTCCAGGACGGCGAACAGCGCGTTCAGCGCCCGGTCCAGGGCGAGCCGCAGCAGCTCCACCTTGCTGGGCACGTGGTGGTAGATCGCCGACTTGGTGACGCCGAGCCGGGCCGCCAGCTCGTCCATGCTGGTCGCCTCGTACCCGCGCTCGATGAAGACGGCCACCGCGGTGTCCAGCAGCGAGTCCAGCGAGTGCCCGGGCCGCCCCCGCCGCGCCGGCGCAACCGTCACGCCCCGCTCCGCTCACGTCGATCGGTCAGCCGCTGCAGCTTGCCCACCGACCGGGCCAGCGTCTCCGGGTCGACGACCGACACCTCGACGGTGATCCCGATGGTGTCCTTCACCGCGGTGCCGACCTCACGGGCCGCGGCCTCGCGGCGGTCGGCCGGGCAGTCCGGCCGGGCCTCCACGTGCACGGTCAGGTGGTCCATCCGGCCGCGGCTGGTCAGCTCGAGGGAGAAGTGCGGCGACAGCCCCGGCGTCCGGAGCACCACCTCCTCGATCTGCGTCGGGAAGACGTTGACCCCGCGCAGGATGATCATGTCGTCGGTCCGGCCGGTCACCTTCTCCATCCGGCGCATGCCCGGCCGGGCGGTGCCCGGCAGCAGCCGGGTGAGGTCGCGGGTGCGGTACCGGATGACCGGCATCGCCTGCTTGGTCAGCGAGGTGAACACCAGCTCGCCCTGCTCCCCCTCGGGCAGCACCTCGCCGGTGTCCGGGTCGATGACCTCCGGGTAGAAGTGGTCCTCCCAGATGTGCAGACCGTCCTTGGTCTCGACGCACTCCTGCGCGATGCCCGGGCCCATGACCTCCGACAGGCCGTAGATGTCGATCGCCTCGATGTCCAGGCGCTCCTCCATCTCCCGGCGCATCTCCTCGGTCCACGGCTCGGCGCCGAAGATGCCGATCTGCAGCGAGCAGGCGCGCGGGTCGAGACCCTGCTTCTCGAACTCGTCGATGATCGTGAGCAGGTAGGACGGCGTCACCATGATCACCCGCGGCTGGAAGTCCTGGATCAGCTGCACCTGGCGGGGCGTCATGCCACCGGAGACCGGGATGACCGTGCAGCCCAGCTTCTCCGCGCCGTAGTGCGCCCCCAGCCCGCCGGTGAACAGCCCGTAGCCGTAGGCGTTGTGCAGCTTGTCGCCCGGGCGGCCGCCTGCCGCGCGGATGGAACGGGCCATGACGGTGGCCCAGGTGTCGATGTCGTCCTCGGTGTAGCCGACGACGGTCGGCCGCCCGGTGGTTCCCGAGGAGGCGTGCACCCGGCGGACCTCCTCCTGCGGGACGGCGAACATCCCGAAGGGGTAGTTCTCCCGCAGGTCGGCCTTGCTGGTGGTCGGGAAGCGCGCCAGGTCGGCCAGCTCGCGGCAGTCGTCGGGGTGCACGCCGGCGGCGTCGAACGCCGTCCGGTAGTGCGGGACGTTCGCGTAGACGTGCCGCAGGGTCCACTGCAGGCGCTCCAGCTGCAGCGCGCGCAGCTCGTCGACGCCCATCCGCTCGGCCGGGTCGAGCTGCGCGGGGCCGGGCGCGGAGCCCAGCCGGCGGGCGCTCTCGTCCGTGCCCGTGGTCCCGGTCGCTGTGGTCATGGGCTGTTCCTCCGCGGTCGCCGAGCGTCGTTGCCGGCCGGCCGGCCGGGCGCACGGGGCACCCAAATACCGTCCAGGTGGTCAGTAACCAACTCCTCACCGGGACGGCTGTCAACCCGCACCGCGCCGTCCGGTGGGGACGGGTTGTGCCGCGCCGCGCGAGGGTGGACACTTCATACCGACCGCATGGTCAGTAATTGATCGCCCAACGAGGGGACGACATGTCTGCGCCGACGCTGGACCGCCCGACTCCGGACGAGACCGTGCTGCAGCAGCAGTTCGACGCCACGATCGCGGCCGACCACCGCATCGAGCCGCGCGACTGGATGCCCGAGGGCTACCGCAAGGGCCTGATCCGGCAGATCGCCCAGCACGCCCACTCGGAGATCATCGGCATGCAGCCCGAGGGCGACTGGCTGCTCGCCGCCCCCAGCCTGCGGCGCAAGGCGATCCTGCTGGCCAAGGTGCAGGACGAGGCCGGCCACGGGCTGTACCTCTACTCGGCCGCCGAGACCCTGGGCGCCGACCGGGCCGACCTCACCGACAAGCTCATCGAGCGCAAGCAGAAGTACAGCTCGATCTTCAACTACCCCACCCTCACCTACGCCGACGTCGGCGTCATCGGCTGGCTCGTCGACGGTGCGGCGATCTGTAACCAGGTGCCGCTGTGCCGGTCGAGCTATGGCCCCTACGCCCGCGCGATGATCCGGGTCTGCAAGGAGGAGTCCTTCCACCAGCGGCAGGGCTACGAGCTGTTGATGACGATGATGCGCGGCACCGACGCCCAGCGGGCGATGGTGCAGGAGTCCGTCGACCGCTGGTGGTGGCCCTCGCTGATGATGTTCGGCCCGCCGGACGACGACAGCCCCAACTCCGCGCAGTCGATGGCGTGGGGCGTCAAGCGGCACAGCAACGACGAGCTGCGGCAGCGCTTCGTCGACATGACCGTGCCCCAGGCCGAGGTGCTCGGCGTGACGCTGCCCGACCCCGAGCTCGCCCTGGACCCCGAGACCGGCCGCTACCGCTTCGGCCCGATCGACTGGTCGGAGTTCAAGCAGGTGCTGGCCGGCAACGGGCCGTGCAACGACGAGCGGATCGCCCGCCGCCGGGCCGCCCGCGACGACAACGCGTGGGTCACCGAGGCCGCCACCGCCTACGCCGACAAGCACGCGGCCGTGAGCGCCTGATGAGCGACGCGGCTGCCGGCGGGTCGATGGGCGACGTCACCGCCGAGGGTGGGCACGGCGCCGTCCCCACCGGGCCTGGCGTGCCGGTGGCCGACCAGCCGGCCGTGAGCAAGCGCGACTGGCCGCTGTACGAGGTGTTCGTCCGCGGCAAGCGCGGGCTGAACCACGTGCACGTCGGCTCGCTGCACGCCCCGGACGACGAGATGGCCGTGCACGCCGCCCGCGACCTCTACACCCGGCGCAACGAGGGCGTGAGCATCTGGGTGGTCCAGGCCGGCGACATCACCGCCTCCAGCCCCGACGAGAAGGACCCGCTGTTCGCCCCAAGCGGCGACAAGGTCTACCGGCACCCGACGTTCTACGAGATCCCGGAGAACGTCCCCCACATGTGAGCGGCCAAAGGACCCCCTCTCCCCCCACCCCTCGTACCTCGGGGCGGGCCCCTGAGAGGGGGCCAGAAGGGCAACAACATGCATGAAGAGACCGTGTACGAGGCGTTGGACCATGCGCACGGAGGCGAGGGGCAGTGGGCGTTCGGCACCGGCTTCGACGAGCCGCTGGCCGGGGTCGACACCACCGTGCCCGAGGGCATCGACCCGGCTGACCTGGGCGCCTACTGCCTGATGCTCGGCGACGACGCGCTCGTGCTGTGCCAGCGGCTCACCCAGTGGGTGACCAACGCGCCCGAGCTGGAAGAAGAGGTCGCCCTCGCCAACTGCGGGCTGGACCTGCTCGGCCAGGCCCGGCTGCTGCTGGCCCGGGCGGGCTCGGTCGGCGTGCTCGGCCGCAGCCGCGAGCGGGCGACGGCGAGCATCCCGGACGAGGACGCCCTCGCCTACTTCCGCGACCCCGACGAGTTCCGCCACTCCGGGTTGGTCGAGGCCCCCAACGGCGACTTCGGGCAGACCGTCGTCCGCCTGCTGGCCGCCTCGGCCTGGCGGCTGGCGCTTCTCAACCGGCTGCGCGAGTCCCGCGACCCGGTGCTCGCCGCGATCGCCGCCAAGGGGGTGCCCGAGCTGACCTACCACCGCGACCACGCCGCCCGCTGGGTGCTCCGGCTCGGCGACGGGACGCCGGAGTCGCACCGCCGTACGCAGGCCGGGGTCGACGCCGTCTGGCCGCTGCTCGCCGACCTGTTCACCGCCACCGACGTCGAGACCCGGCTGACCGCCGCCGGGGTGGCCGTCGACCCGGCGGAGCTCACCGACGAGGTGCGCGACGTGCTCACCCTCGTGCTCGAGCGGGCGACGCTCACCGTGCCCGAGTGGCCCACCCCGCAGCCCAGCCGCGGCCGCGCCGGCGAACACAGCGCCGAGTTCACCGCGCTGCTCACCGAGCTGCAGTCCACCGCCCGCGAACACCCGGCCGCGACCTGGTGACCGCGATGACGTCGGCCCCGAGGGGCCAAAGTCGCGATTCTGGCCCCTCCGACGCGCGGGCGGTGGCGGAGACGGTCACCGACCCCGAGCTGCCGATGCTGACGCTGGCCGACCTCGGGGTGTTGCGGGACGTCCGGGACGAGGACGGCACGGTCGTCGTGGAGATCACCCCCACCTACTCGGGCTGTCCGGCGATGGGCGTCATGCGCGCCGACCTGGTGCACGCGCTGCACCGGGCCGGGTTCGCCGACGTCGACGTCCGGACGGTCCTCTCCCCCGCCTGGAGCACCGACTGGATCAGCCCGGCCGGCCGCCGGAAGCTGGCCGCCGGCGGCATCGCACCCCCCGGTGACGCGCCGGTGCGCCGGACCGGTCCGGTGCCGCTGCAGCTCGGCCCGTCCCGGCGGACGGCGACCTGCCCGCAGTGCGGGTCGGCCGACACCGAGGAGATCAGCGAGTTCAGCGGGACCGCGTGCAAGGCGATGCGCCGCTGCCGGGTCTGCCTGGAGCCCTTCGAGCACCTCAAGGAGATCTGATGACGGCCCCCGCCCGCCGGCGTCCGCAGTTCCACCCGCTGAAGGTCGCCCAGGTCGAGCGGCTCACCGACGACGCCGTGGCGGTCACCTTCGACGTCCCACCGGAGCTGGCCGAGGACTACTCCTTCCGCCCCGGCCAGGCGCTGACCCTGCGCCGGGTGGACGGCGACCGCGACGAGCGGCGCTCCTACTCCATCTGCGCCCCGGTCGGCGCCGCACCCCGGGTCGGGGTCCGCGAGGTGCCCGGCGGCTTCTTCTCCGCCTACCTGGTCAACGAGGTGCGGCCGGGCGACGAGATCGAGGTGCTGCCCCCGTCGGGCACGTTCACCGCCGACCTGTCGGTGCCCGGTGACCACGTGTTCGTCGTCGCCGGTTCCGGGGTCACGCCGGTGCTCTCGCTGGCCGCCACCGTGCTGCGGGACGGCGAGTCGACGGTGACCGTCTTCTACGGCAACCGGCGCACCAACACGGTGATGTTCGCCGACGAGCTCGCCGACCTGAAGGACCGCTACGGCACCCGGCTGCAGCTGGTGCACGTGCTCTCCCGCGAGCCGCGGGACGCCGAGCTGACCAGTGGCCGGCTGGACGGCGACCGGCTGCGCACCCTGGTCGACGCCTTCACCGACGCGCCGCAGGTCGACCACTGGTGGCTGTGCGGACCGCACGGCATGGTCACCGACGCCCGGGAGCTGCTCACCGAGCTGGGCGTGCCGGCCGAGCGGGTGCACCAGGAGCTGTTCTACGTCGACGACCTGCCGCCGGAGCCGGTCCGCGGCGACGACCAGACCGTCGAGGGCCCCAGCAGCTCGGTGACGATCGTGCTGGACGGCCGCACCACCACGCTGACGCTGCCGCGCGGGGTGCCGGTGCTCGACTCGGCGCAGCAGGTGCGCGGCGACCTGCCGTTCGCCTGCAAGGGCGGGGTGTGCGGCACCTGCCGGGCCCGGGTGACGGACGGCGAGGTGGAGATGCGCCGCAACTACGCGCTGGACCCCGGCGAGGTGGACTCCGGGTACGTGCTGACCTGCCAGTCGCTGCCGCTGACCGACGAGGTCACGGTCGACTACGACGCCTGAGGCGCCCGGCTGCGGACGGGGAAGCCCGTCCGCAGCCGGCCGCACTACTTCAGTTGGAGAGCATGAACACCGTGGTGCTCTGGTACTCCTCGCCCGGCTGCAGCTCGGTGGAGGGGAACTCGGGCTGGTTCGGGGAGTCCGGGAAGTGCTGGGTCTCCAGCGCCAGCCCGTCACCCTGCCGGTAGACGCTCCCGCCGGTGCCGACGATCGTGCCGTCGAGGAAGTTGCCGGAGTAGAACTGCAGGCCCGGCTCGGTGGTGGCGATGGTGAGGGTCCGGCCGCTGTCCGGGTCGTGCAGCACGGCAGCCTTCTCCAGGGCGTCCTCGCTGTCCGAGCCCTCGCGCGCGCCGTCGTCCTCGCGGTCGAGCACCCAGTTGTGGTCGTAGCCCTGGCCGTAGAGGATCTGCTGGTCGGCCACCCGGATCCGCTCCCCGATCGCGGTGGGCTCACGGAAGTCGAACGGCGTGCCCTCGACCGGCGCGATCTCCCCGGTGGGGATGAGCGTCTCGTCGACCGGGGTGTACGCGTCGGCGTCGATCTTCAGCTCGTGGTCGTAGATGGTGCCGGACCCCTCGCCGCCGAGGTTCCAGTAGGTGTGCTGGGTGAGGTTCACGACCGTCGGTGCGTCGGTGGTGGCCTCGTAGCGGACGGCCAGCCGGTTGTGCGCGTCCATGGCGTAGGTGACCGCGGTGGTGAGGGTGCCGGGGAAGCCCTGGTCGCCGGCCGGGCTGACCAGCTCCAGCCGTAGCGCCGCCACGCGCTCGTTGCCGACGGGGGTCGCCGTCCACACCCGGTCGTCGAACCCGTCAGGGCCGCCGTGCAGGGTGTTCGGGCCGTCGTTGAGCGGCAGCTGGTAGGTCTCCCCGGCCAGGTCGAAGGTGCCGCCGGCGATGCGGTTGCCGTAGCGGCCGATCAGCGAGCCGAAGTACGGGTCGGCGTCCGAGGCGTAGCCGGCCACGTCCGGGAAGCCCAGGACGACGTTCTCCACGTCCCCGTCCTCGTCGGGCACCTCCAGGGTCTGGATGACACCGCCGTAGGTGAGCACCCGGACCGTCATGTCGCCGTTGCTCAGCGTCCAGCGCTCGACCGGGGTGCCGTCGGGCGCGGTGCCGAAGGGCTCGACGGTCGTGCTCGCGGAGCCGCGGTCGGAGCCGCCGCCGCGCCCGGGGTGGCCCTCACCCGCGGCGGCCGGTGCGGCCGCGCTGCCGACGAGGAGGCCGGTGCTGAGGGTGGCCACCAGGGGCCAGTGGCGCCGTCGGTGCCGGCGGCTCGGCGCGGCGGCCGACTGACGGGAGGAGGGCAGGGTGGCGCGTCCAGGCATGCGGGACTCCGGTGTCCGTGGTGGTCCACCGGCGTCATCGCGCGGTGGCGGGGGCCGTGCCCCGCAGCACCAGGAACGGCGAACGGGGTCGTGCCCTCGATCAGTCCGGTGGAACGCGCCCGACCGTAGGGAGGTCAGCGGAATGGTGTCAATGGGACGTCTGGGGTTGCGCGTATGGCCCGGGACCACGGCTCGGGACCAGCTTCCACGTCTGGATCGCGCCCGGGCTGGGCATGGAGGTGGTCGACCCGGGTGAGCCGAGCCCGGGGACCCGAGCCCCTCCGGCGGCCCGGCGTGGCCTCCGGTCCACGAGTGCGCCGCGGTGGGGCTCCCGTCCTGGGAGGAGAGACCCATGGCCGACACCCCCGACTCCGGTCACTCGGACGAGCCCGGAATCCGCCAGCGGATCGCCAACGGCGGCTGGCAGCTCTACGCACTGGAGTTCCTGGCCCTGCTGGTGGTCTTCGGCTGGATGTTCATCACCGTGTACTTCGGTGGTGGCGAGGGCCCCTGGTGATCCGGCCCAGCGGTTCGTCCTGGCGGACCGGGGTAGGTACCCGCCGTGCGTGAGATGGACCCCAAGGACCCCAGCACCCTCTACGCGGAGGGGCCGGTCGCCGACGAGCCACCGGACGACGACGTGCCCGAGTCGTCCCCCGTCCGTGACTCCGGGGGCACCGGGCCGGGGCCGGACGACCTCGACCGGCTGCTCTGAGCGACGTCCCGCCCGACGCGGACGACGGACCTGCGGGACACTGGGGCGTGACCGAGGCACCCGTGGCACTGGCGACCACGAACTGGGCAGGCAACCACACCTACCGCGCGACGGAGCTGCACCGGCCGGAGTCGCTGGCCGAGCTGCAGGAGACGATCACGAACGCCCGGCAGGTGCGGGTGCTGGGTTCACGGCACTCCTTCACCGCCATCGGCGACAGCGCCGAGCTGCTGTCGCTGGAGGCGATGACCTCCGACCGGGTCGACGTGAGCAGCGACCGGCGCACGGTCACAGTCGATGCGGGCCTCCGATACGGCGAGCTGGCTGCCGCCCTGCACCGGGAGGGCCTGGCACTGCACAACCTGGCCTCGCTCCCGCACATCTCGATCGCCGGCGCGGTGGCCACGGCCACCCACGGCTCGGGGGTGGGCAACGGGAACCTGGCGACGGCGGTCGCCGGCCTGGAGCTGGTGACCTCCAGCGGGGAGCTGGTCCGGTGCGCGCGCGGCGACGCCGACTTCGACGGCATGGTGGTCGGGCTGGGCGCCCTCGGGGCGGTCACCCGGATGACCCTCGACGTCGAGCCGGCCTTCGACGTGCAGCAGCGGGTGTTCGAGCAGCTGCCCTGGGACACGCTGTACGGCAACCTGGACGAGGTCCTGTCGGCCGGCTACAGCGTCAGCCTGTTCACGGGGCTGGGACCGAGCGTGGACATGATCTGGGTGAAGTCCCGCACCGACGTCGCCGGCTCCCCCGCCGGTGACCTGTTCGGCGCGATCGAGGCCGCCACCGAGCGGCACCCGCTGCCCGGCATCGACCCGGCGCCCACCACCGCGCAGCTGGGCAGCCCCGGGCGCTGGTCGGACCGCCTGCCGCACTTCCGGATGGGCTTCACCCCGAGCAACGGCAACGAGATCCAGTCCGAGTACCTGCTGCCCCGCACCGCAGGGGTGGAGGCGCTGGAGGTGCTGCGCTCGTTGGCACACCGGATCCGGCCGCTGCTGCAGGTCTGTGAGATCCGCACGGTCGCCGCAGACGAGCTGTGGATGAGCACCGCCTACGGCGAGCCCACGCTCGGTCTGCACTTCACCTGGCTGCCCGCCCAGGCCGAGGTCGAGGAGCTGCTGGTCGAGCTGGAGGCCCGACTGCTGCCGCTGGGCGCCCGCCCGCACTGGGGCAAGCTCTTCCTCGCCGACGCGGCCACCCTCGCACCGCGCTACCCCCGCCACGCCGACTTCCTGGCCCTGGTCGACCGGCTCGACCCCCGTAGGGCCTTTCGCAACGACTGGCTGGAACGGCACGTCCTCGACGTCGGCTGACCGCTCCGCCGCACCATGGGGTCGACGGTTCGGCGGCCCCAGGAACTCACGGCACGATGTCGGGCACGATGTGCTGGCTCTCCTTGGGCGGCCGGAGGTAATCCTCCTCCACCGGCGGCCGGGGCGGCAGCTCGGGCGCGGGCGGGGTGAGGTCCTCGTACGGCACCTGGGTCAGCAGGTGGGCCATCACGTTGAGCCGGGCCCGCTTCTTCACCTCCGCCTCGACGACCCACCAGGGCGCCTCGGGGATGTCGGTGGCGGCGAACATCGCGTCCTTGGCCCGGGAGAAGTCGACCCAGCGGTTGCGGGCCTCGAGGTCCATCGGGCTCAGCTTCCAGCGCTTGGTCGGCTCCTTCAACCGCTTCTGGAAGCGCTTCTCCTGCTCGGTGTCGCTGACGGAGAACCAGTACTTCACGACCGTGATGCCGCTGCGCACCAGCATCCGCTCGAACTCCGGGCACGACCGGAGGAACTCCTCGTACTCCTCGTCGGTGCAGAAGCCCATGACCCGCTCGACGCCGGCGCGGTTGTACCAGGACCGGTCGAACAGGATCATCTCCCCCGGGCCGGGCAGGTGCGCCACGTACCGCTGGAAGTACCACTGCCCCTTCTCCCGCTCGGTCGGGGCCGGGAGCGCGACGACGTGCGCGTGCCGCGGGTTGAGGCTCTCGGTGATCCGCTGGATCGCGCCGCCCTTGCCGGCGGCGTCGCGGCCCTCGAAGAGGACGACGACCCGCAAGCCCCGCGCGCGGATGTGCTCCTGCTGCTTCACCAGCTCCGTCTGCAGCCGGGACAACTCCTTCTCGTAGAACTTGGAGTCGACCTTGCCGGTGGACTCCGGCGTCTCCTCGACCGACGACGTCGGACCCGGTGCGCTGACCATGCGACGAGCATCACGCGCCGACCGTTCGGCGGCAAGCGGCGTGCACCCGGCAACGGCGGACGTGGCCGGGCGCGAGCCCAGCTCAGTCGGCCGGCGTGCCGCGGCGGACGGCGTGGGCAGCTGCCTCGGCCCGGTTGCGCGCCCCCAGCTTCGTCAGGATGTGGCTGACGTGGTGCCCGGCGGTCTTCTCGCTGATGACCAGGGCCCGGCCGATGGCGGCGTTCGACAACCCTCGGGCGATCAGGGCCAGCACCTCCTCCTCCCGGGCGGACAGCTCCCCCGAGCCTCGGACCGGGCGACGCGCGGGCTCCCGGAGCTCGCGGAGCAGCGCCGTGGCCGCGCCCACCGCCGGCGTGGCGCCCAGGCCCTGGAGTGCGGCCAGGGCGGCACCGGCTTCGTCAGCTGCCGTGCCCCGGTCGTCGTGGGCCGCGGCCCGGGCCAGCACCAGCCGCGAGAGCGCCGCGTCGAAGGGCATGAGCAGCTCGCTGAAGCCGCGGAGTGCGCGACGGGCCGGTCCCGCCGCCTCCCCGGCCCCCCCGGCGGCGAGCTCGACGGCGGCTGCGGCCAGCGCGGCCCGGGCCGCCAGCAGCCGGATGCCGGTCGCCGCACCC
>NZ_JPMX01000068.1 GCF_000761485.1 Modestobacter caceresii | reverse complement strand
TTCGGCCTGGCCGCCGCGGGCCGGCCGCGGGCCGCGGCGCTCGCGGCCCTGGGCTGGGCCGCCGGCACCGCCGAGTTCGCCTGGGCGCGGATCGCCCCCGGTCCGCGCGACCGCGCCGAGGTCACCACCATGCTCGCCACCAGCGCGCTCATCCCGCCGCTGGCCAGCTGGCACTTCCTGCGCGGCGCCGTGCAGCACCGCACCGTGACGCCGTGGCGTGGCCTGCCCGACCTGGTCCTCTTCGACCGCGACGGCACGCTGGTGCACGACGTGCCCTACAACGGCGACCCGGCGCAGGTCCGGCCGGTCGACGGCGCCCGCGCGGCGCTGGACTCCCTCCGCGCGCGCGGGGTGCGGATCGGCCTGGTGACCAACCAGTCCGGGGTGGGCCGCGGCCTGATCACCCGGACGCAGGCCGACGCGGTCAACGCGCGCGTCGCCGAGCTGCTGGGCCCCTTCGACACCGTGCAGGTCTGCCCGCACGCCCCCGAGGACGGCTGCGACTGCCGCAAGCCGGCCCCCGGCATGGTGAAGGCCGCCTGCGCCGAGCTCGACGTCGACCCGTCCCGCGTCGTCGTCATCGGGGACATCGGTGCCGACGTCGGGGCCGCCACCGCGGCCGGCGCCGCGGCGATCCTGGTGCCGACGATGGTCACCCGCCCCGCCGAGGTCACCGCCGCGGCACACCGGGCGCCCACCCTGGTCGACGCGGTCGAGGACGTGCTGGCAGGCGCCTGGTGACCCGCACCGTCCTCGTCGCCCGGCTGGACAACGCCGGCGACGTGCTGCTGCAGGGCCCGCTGGTGCGGGCCGTGGCCGCCGCCGCCGACCGGGTCGTCTTCCTGGCCAGCCCGCAGGGCACGGCGGCCGCCGAGCTGCTGCCCGGCGTGGACGACGTGCTGACCTGGCACTGCCCGTGGATCGACGGCGCACCGCAGCCGGTGGACGCCGGCGACCTCGCCGCACTCGTCGACCGGGTGCGGGCGCTGGGCGTCGACGAGGCGGTGGTCAGCACGAGCTTCCACCAGTCACCGCTCCCCCTGGCGCTGCTGCTGCGCACCGCCGGGGTACGGCGGATCTCGGCGATCAGCGTCGACTACCCCGGCTCGCTGCTCGACGTCCGGCACCGGGTGGAGGACGACCTGCCCGAGCCGGAGCGGGCGCTCTCGCTGGCCCGCGCCGCCGGCTTCGAGCTGCCCGCCGGGGACGACGGGCTGCTCGCCGTGCGCCGTCCGCTCCCGGCGAACGAGCAGGAACCGGGCTACGTCGTCCTGCACCCCGGTGCCTCGGTGCCTGCGCGGGCCTGGCCGGCCGAGCGCTGCGCGGAGGCGGTCGAGGCGCTCACCGACGCCGGCTGGCGGGTGCTGGTCACCGGCGGGCCGGGGGAGCGGGCGCTGACCGCGGCCGTCGCCGGCCGCCGCGGCACCGACCTCGGCGGGGCCACCACGCTGGCCGAGATGGCCGCGCTGCTCGACGGTGCGGCCGCCGTCGTCGTCGGCAACACCGGCCCGGCGCACCTGGCCGCCGCGGTCGGCACGCCCGTCGTCTCCCTCTTCTCCCCGGTCGTCCCGGCCGTGCGGTGGGCCCCCTACGGCGTGCCCACCGTGCTGCTCGGCGACCAGTCCGCCCCCTGCCGCGACACCCGGGCCCGCGAGTGCCCGGTGCCCGGTCATCCCTGTCTGACGTCGGTGAGCCCAGCCGACGTCGTCGCCGCCGTCGACAAGGTGGTCGCATCATGAAGGTCCTGCTCTGGCACGTGCACGGCTCCTGGACGACGTCCTTCGTCCAGGGCACGCACGACTACCTCCTCCCGGTGACCCCGGACCGCGGTCCCGACGGCCTGGGCCGCGCCCGCACCTGGGAGTGGCCGGCGTCGGCCCGCGAGGTCACCCCCGACCAGCTCCGCGGCGAGGACGTCGACGTCGTCGTGCTGCAGCGCACCCGCGACCTCGAGCTGGTCCGCGAGTGGCTCGGCCGGGAGCCCGGCCGCGACCTCCCGGCCGTCTTCCTGGAGCACAACGCCCCGGACGGGGCGGTGCCGAACACCCGGCACCCGCTGGCCGACCAGCGCGAGATCCCGATCGCCCACGTCACCTTCTTCAACCAGCTCTTCTACGACAACGGCAGCGCGCCGACGACCGTCATCGAGCACGGCATCGTCGACCCGGGCGAGCGCTACACCGGCGAGCTGGCCCGGGCCGGCGTGGTGGTCAACGAGCCCGTGCGCCGGGGCCGGTACACCGGTGGCGACCTGCTGCCGCTGCTGTCCGCCGCCGCGCCGCTGGACGTGTTCGGGATGGGCCTGGCCGGGCTGCACGAGCGCTACGGGCTCGACCCCGCCCGGGTGGGCCTGTACGACGACCCGCCGCAGGCCGCGATGCACGACGAGCTCGCCCGCCGCCGGGTCTACGTGCACCCGGTGCGCTGGACGTCGCTGGGGCTGTCGCTGCTGGAGGCGATGCACCTGGGCATGCCGGTCGTCGGGCTGGCGACCACCGAGGCGGTCGAGGCGGTGCCGGCCGAGGCGGGGGTGCTCTCCACCCGGCCCGAGCGGCTGGCCGAGGCGGTGCGGCACTTCGTCGCCGAGCCGGACGCCGCCCGGCTGGCCGGCAAGGCGGCCCGCGCCGCGGCGCTGGAGCGGTACGGCCTGGGTCGGTTCCTCGCCGACTGGGACGCTCTCCTGACGGAGGTGACGAGATGAGGATCGACCTGGTGAGCGAGCACGCCTCACCGCTGGCCGCCATCGGCGGCGTCGACGCCGGTGGGCAGAACGTGCACGTGGCCGCGCTCGCCGCCGGCCTGGCCCAGCGCGGCCACCGGGTGACGGTGCACACCCGCCGGGACGACGCCGCGCTGCCGGACCGGGTGACCACGGCCGACGGCTACGACGTCGCGCACGTCGCCGCCGGGCCGGCCCGGGTGGTGCCCAAGGACGAGCTGCTCCAGCACATGGGCACCTTCGCCGACGTGCTGCGTGCCGAGTGGTCGGCGACCCGGCCGGACGTCGTGCACGCGCACTTCTGGATGAGCGGCCTGGCCTCGGTGCAGGCCGCCTCCCGGCTGGGCATCCCGGTGCTGCAGACCTTCCACGCCCTCGGCTCGGTCAAGCGCCGGCACCAGGGCGACGCCGACACCTCGCCCGAGCAGCGGATCGACCTGGAACGCGACCTGTGCGGCGACGTCGACCACGTGGTCGCCACCTGCAGCGACGAGGTGTTCGAGCTGCGCCGGCTCGGGCTGCCCAGTGACCGGGTGTCGATCGTGCCGTGCGGCGTGGACACCGACGAGTTCACCCCGGACGGGCCGGCCGCGCCGCACTCCGGCCGCCCACGGCTGCTGGTGCTGGGCCGGCTGGTCGAACGCAAGGGCCAGGAGGACGCCGTCCGGGCGCTGGCCGCCGTCCCCGACGCCGAGCTGGTCGTCGTGGGCGGCCCGCCGACCGACGAGCTGGACACCGACCCCGAGGTCTGCCGGCTGCGGGCCGTCGCCGCGGAGCTGGGGGTCGCCGACCGGCTGGTCTTCACCGGCGCGGTGTCCCGGGCCGACGTGCCGGGCTGGATCCGCTCGGCCGACGTCGTCCTGGCCGTGCCCTGGTACGAGCCGTTCGGGATCACGCCGCTGGAGGCGATGGCCTGCGGCCGCCCGGTCGTGGCCACCGCCGTCGGCGGGCTGGTCGACACCGTCGCCGACGGCGTGACCGGTGACCTGGTCCCACCCCGCGACCCCGCGGCTCTCGGGCAGGCGCTGGCCGCCCTGCTCGCCGACGACGAGCGGCGGACCGCCTACGGCGCCGCCGGCGTCACCCGCGCCCGGACCCGCTACCGCTGGTCCCGGGTCGTCGCCGACACCGACGCCGTCTACCGCCAGGTGCTCGCCGCCCGGCGCCCGGTGGAGGCCGCCCGATGAACCCCCTCGCTGGAAGGACCGTCATGAGCACCGCCCCGTCCTCGAACCTCGAGGTCGTCTCGCCCGACACCTGCACGCACCTCACGGGCCACGACCACGTCGCGTCGCTGAGCGCCGCGCTCCGCGAGCTCACCGGGCAGGTCGAGACGCTGGACCGCTGGGGCCGGCTGCTCGCCGACGTGCTGACCGGGCCCTCCCGCGGCCGGCTGCTCGCCGCGGGCAACGGCGGCAGCGCGGCCCAGGCGCAGCACCTCACCGCCGAGCTGGTGGGCCGCTACCGCGCCGACCGCCCGCCGTTCTCCGCGATCTGCCTGACCGCCGAGACCTCCTCGCTCACCGCCATCGCCAACGACTACCCGGCCGACGAGCTGTTCGCCCGGCAGGTCGAGGCGCACGGCCGGGACGGCGACGTGCTGGTCCTGCTGTCCACCAGCGGCCGCAGCCCCAACGCGGTCGCCGCCGCCCGCCGGGCCCGCGAGTGCGGCATCACCGTGCTGGCGATGACCGGGCCGGCGCCCAACCCGCTGGCTGCCGTGGCCGACGAGGCGGTCGCCATCGACTCGCCGTGGACGGCGACGGTGCAGGAGTGCCACCTGGTCGCGCTGCACCTGCTGTGCGCCGCGTTCGACGCCGCCGTGCTCGCCGACTCGCCCCGGATCTCCACCAGCAACCACGTCGAGGTGGTCCAGTGACCCGCGCGGCCTCCCGGCCGATCGTCGTGGTCGGTGACGCCCTGCTGGACGTCGACCTGGTCGGGACGGCGTCCCGGCTGACCCCCGATGCGCCGGTGCCGGTGGTCGAGGACGTCGAGACCCGCGAGCGTCCGGGCGGGGCCGCGCTGGCCGCCGTGCTGGCCGCGCAGGACGCCGGCGGCCGGGAGGTCGTGCTGGTCACCCCGCTCGCCGACGACGAGGGCGCCGCCCGGCTGCGCGCCCTGCTCGGCGGCCGGGTTCGGCTGGTCGAGATCCCGGCCAGCAGCACCACCCCGGTCAAGCAGCGGATCCGGGTCGGCGACCACTCCGTCGCCCGACTGGACAGCGGGGGAGCGGTCTCGACCTTCGGCGCACTGCCGGCCGCCGCGGCCGAGGCGATCCGGGACGCGGCCGCCGTGCTGGTCGCCGACTACGGCCGCGGGACGACGTCGGCCCCCGACGTGCGCGCCGCGCTCTCCGCCGCCTCGGGGCCGGTGGTCTGGGACCCGCACCCCCGCGGTGCGGACCCGGTGCCCTCGGCCCGGCTGGTCACGCCCAACGGGGCGGAGGCCGCCCGGGTCGCCGACCTGGACGTGACCGGCGACGGGCTCGCCGCGGTCGGCGCCCGGGCGCAGGCGCTCATCGGGCACTGGGGGGTGGGGGCGGTCGCGATCACCCTCGGTGCCCGTGGTGCCCTCCTCTCCTACGGCGAGGGCGCACCGATGGTCGTGCCCGCCACCCCGGTCACCGGCGGCGACCCGTGCGGCGCCGGTGACTCCTTCGCCGCCGCGGTCACCGTGGCGCTCGCCGGTGGCGCGGTCACCGGGGAGGCGGTGACCTCCGCCGTGGCCGCGGCCGGGGCGTTCGTCGCCCGCGGCGGGGCCACCGCCTGGGACACGGAGCCGGCCGTGGGGCCGGCTCCCGCAGCCGGTGTCGACGCGCAGGGCCCGGCGCCCCGGCTCGCGGCCCTGCTGGACCGGGTGCGCGCGGCCGGGGGCACCGTCGTGGCCACCGGCGGCTGCTTCGACCTGCTGCACGCCGGGCACGTCGCCACGCTGCAGGCCGCTCGCGGGCTGGGGGACTGCCTGGTCGTCTGCATCAACTCCGACGACTCGGTGCGCCGGCTCAAGGGCCCGACGCGCCCGCTGGTCACCGCGGCGGACCGGGCCCGGGTGCTGGAGGCCCTGGAGTTCGTGGACGCCGTCGTCGTCTTCGACGAGGACACCCCGGCGGAGGTGCTCGAGCAGGTACGGCCGGACGTCTGGGCCAAGGGCGGCGACTACGCCGGCGCGGACCTCCCGGAGGCCGCGGTGCTGCAGCGCTGGGGCGGTCAGGCCGTCGTCCTGCCCTACCTGGACGGCCACTCGACCACCGCCCTGGTCGAACGCTCCCGGGTGTGGTGACGGACCCCCCTCGCCACCACAATGGCCATTTTGGTGGCGAGGACGGCCGGGAGACGGCGGTGGTGTTGCGGCCGTTGGGGCTCGGGGACCTGCTCACCGGGGTGCCGGCGATCCGGGGGATCCGGGCCGCCGTGCCCGACCACCGGCTCGTGCTGGCCACCACCCGGGCGCTGGAGCCGCTGGTCGCGCTGATCGACGCCGTCGACGAGGTGCTGCCCGCCGTCGAGCTGGAGCCGCTGGACTGGGCCGGCGCACCGCCGGAGCTCGCCGTCGACCTGCACGGCAAGGGCCCGGCCTCGCACGTCGTCGTCGCCGGCCTGCGCCCCCAGCGGCTGCTCACCTTCGACAGCCCCGGCTACCCCGGGCCGACCTGGCACCCGGACGAGCACGAGGTGCGCCGCTGGTGCCGGCTGGTCTCCGAGGGGCTGGGCGTCGACTGCGACCCGGACGCCCTCGACCTCGCCGTCCCGGACGTGGAGCCGCCGGTGCGGGACGTCGCGGTCGTGCACGCCGGCGCCGCGTTCCCCGGCCGGCGCTGGCCGGCCGAGCGGTTCGCCGCCGTCGCCCGGCACCTCGTCGCGGCCGGGCTCCGGGTCGTGGTCACCGGTGGCCCGGCCGAGCGCGACCTCGCCCTGGCGGTCGCCGAGCAGGCCGGCCTGGATGAGGAGGCAGTGCTGGCCGGCCGGACGACGTCCCTCGAGCTGGCCGCCGTGGTCGCCGCCGCCCGGGTGGTGGTCTGCGGCGACACCGGGGTGGCCCACCTGGCGACCGCCTACCGCCGGCCGTCCGTGGTGCTCTTCGGCCCGGTGTCACCCGCGCTGTGGGGGCCGCCGGCGCGACCACAGCACGTCGTCTGCTGGCACGGGGACGGCGCCGGTGACCCCTGGGGGACGACGCTGGACCCGGCCCTCGCCCGGATCACCGTCGCCGAGGTCACCGGAGCCCTCGACGGCCTCCTCGCCCGCACCTGACCCGCGGCCCATGGGCAGGGGCGGGGCAGAGAGGGTCCTCCGTCAGCCGCGGCGGCGGATGGCGTCGAACAGCACGCCCTGCAGGTCCTCGGGGTCGAGGGCCTGGTAGGCCGCGCCCCCGGTCGCCTCGCCGATCTGCTCCAGCGCATCGAGGTCGGCGTCGGGGCCGAGCGCGATCCCGATGACCTTGACCGGTCGATCCGGGTCGGCCTCGGCGCGGAGGGTGTCCAGCAGGACGGGCAGATCGATGCCCGCCGCGTCGTCGTCGTCGGTCCCGTCGGTGATCAGCACGACGCTGTTCACCGAGTTCGGGTCGTAGGCATCCTGGGCGGCACGCACGGCGGCGAGCGTCGTGTCGTACAGGCCCGTGCCGCCAGGCGCCAGCAGGTTCGGCAGGGTGTCGAACTGCTGGTCGATCAGCTCACGGTGGGTCTGGCCGCCGACGTCGGTGCCGAAGGTGCGCAGCGGGGCCAGCTCGACGTGGTCGCGCTCTCCGTCGAGCTGGTAGGCGAAGGCCCAGACCCCGCCGGAGTAGGAGTCCGGCAGCAGCGTGAGCGCGCTCTTGGTCGCGTCCCGGGCGAGGGTGGCGCGGGTGCCGTCGCCGACCGGGGCCGCCATCGAGGTGGAGACGTCGATGACGGTGAGCAACCGGGACGGGGTGGCCAGACTCGACAGCCGGCCGAGCAGGGCCTGCACCGCGGCGCCGTCCAGCTCGAGTGCCTCCGGTGCCTGCTCCTGCACGCCGGTGCCGGCGCCGGCGCCCTCGGGGGCGGCCCCGCTGGCGTCGCGGAAGCCGGCCGCCCGGGCCTGCTCACCGGCCGAGGCGCTGGTCAGTGCGTCGACCACCGCGTCCACGGCCGCGGAGTCCTCCTCGGCGGTGGACAGCCGCAGCACCGGGTAGTCCAGGGCCGGCGAGCCCTCGGTGGGGTAGATCGCGACGAGGGAGTCGGAGCCGGCGGCGCGGTTGGCGGCCAGCACCTCCTGCTCGCTGACCGGCACCAGCGGTGCGTCGGCGCCGCCCTCGGTGCCGGTGGCCAGCGCATCGGCGACGGTGGGGACGTCACCGCGCCCGGCAGCCAGTACCGCCTCGACGACGGCGTTGTCCGCGTCCTCCCCGCCACCGAGCGACTGCCGGACGGCGGCCAGCACCGACAGGCCCTCGGCGCTCGCGGCCAGGTCGGGCACGGCCAGCGGACGGCCGGTGGTCAGGGCCTCGCCCCAGCTCGGCGGGTCGGTGGTCCAGCCCAGCTCGTCGGCGGCGGCTCGGCTGGTGGCGAGCACCAGCGGCGAGGTGGCCAGCGACCCGGCCACCTCGAGGTCGGCGCTGCCGGCGCGGGCGGCCCACAGCGAGGAGTCGGGCACCCAGACCTGGGGCAGCGAGTCGGCGCCGAGGGAGCCCAGTGCGGCCAGCGTCTGCAGCGGCTCGGTCGCCTCGACGTCCGCCAGGGCGCACGCGTCGCCACCGAGCGACAGCGGCTCGGCCAGCAGCTCCCGCACCAGCGTGCCGAGCTCGGGGGCCACCGTCACGCGGACCGTCTCGGTCTCCTCGCAGCCGGCGGCCTCCGCCGTCCCGTCGTCCGGGCCGGAGACGAACCAGGCGACGCCGGCGACGAGCGCCGCGGCGACCACGACGGCGAGCCCGGCGAGCAGCGCCGGTCGGCTGGCCGTCCCGGGCCGGGCGGGAGTACGGGTGTGCCGCCCCATCTGGGTTCTCCGTCGTGTCTGGTCCGTGCAGGTGCCGAGCGGACGTCGCGGGGCGACGCATGCTGTCGCGTCGGTTCGGCACTCTACCCAGTTCTGGGTGACCGACGGTCGGCGATCCTGCCCGCTGCGTGCGCTCGATCACATTGCGTAGTGGAACTGGTGGGCGGCTCAGCCGGCCTGGGTGGCGACCACCGGGCCGGCTCCGGTCAGCGCCTCGCTGGAGCCGGGACGACGACGTCGCGCCCGACGACCGACGGGCCGCCGGCCCCCCTGAGGGAGACCGACGGCCCGTGCGATGCCCGTCCTGTGGACGGGGTCCTTCCTCAGTCGATCACCGACTCCTCGTTCGGGATGCCGTTCTCCGGGACCTCGGCCATCTCACCGTCGAAGGGCTCGATCTCCGCACCGCCGATGTCGGTCAGCTGCACGGGCTCGACCTCCTCGGTGGTGTCACCGGTGACCCGGCTGATCGACATGCCGGCGGTGCCCATGTGGCTGTCCTCGGAGTAGCGGAACGGAGCGAGCACCGGGCCCTCCCAGTCGCCGCCTGCGATCTCGATGGCCTCGACCAGGCCGTCGCGCGTCGGGTTCTGGCCGGCCGCCTGCAGGGCCTGCACCGTGGTGTAGGCCTGCGCCATGCCGTAGATCCGGTAGTTGGTCAGCTCGCCCTCGCCGCCGCACTCGTCCCAGATGCGCTGGAACTCCTGCACCCACGGGTTGTCCGGCTCGTCGACCGTCGGCAGGTAGTCGGTGGTCAGCGCGCCGTCGAGCAGGCTGGCGTCGCTCACCTGGCCCTGCGAGAAGTTGTTCAGCAGGCTGCCGACCAGCGTCGGGTCCGACCCCACGTTGGAGTAGAACCACTGCGGGTCGTAGCCCAGCTGGAGCGCGGTCAGCTGGGACAGCGCCGTGTAGCTGGGCACGTTGAAGCCGACGACGAAGTCGGCGCCGGCGGCCTGCAGGGCGGCGATCTGCGGCCCGACGTTGGTGTTGCCCGGCGTGTAGCGCTCGGCGGCCACGATCTGGTCGTCGATGTACTCGCGGATGCCGGCCTCGCCGTCCTCGCCGAAGTCGTCGTCCTGGAGGAAGAGCCCGACCTTCGCGTCCGGGAAGTTGTCGGCGATGTACTGGCCGATGATCTTCCCCTCGCTCTCGTAGTCGGTCTGCCAGCCGAACGTGTACGGGTTGGTCTCCGGGTCCTCGCCCCACAGCAGCGAGCCGGAGGAGACGAACAGGTCGGGCACGCCCTCGCTGTTCAGGAAGTCCAGGACGGCGCTGTGGGTCGGGGTGCCGAGGCCGCCGACGATGGCGAAGACCTCGTCCTCGAGGACCAGCTGGTTGACCACCTGGCTGGTGTTGGTCGGGTTGTAGGCGTCGTCCCGGTAGATGTAGTCGATCGTCCGGCCGTTCACCCCGCCCTCGTTGTTGAGGCACTCGTAGTACGCCTGCGAGCCGGTCGGGATCTCGCTGTAGCCAGGGGCGGCCACGCCGGTGAGCGGGAAGTGGGCGCCGAGCTTGATCGAGTCCTCGGTGATGCCGATGTCGGAGGCCTCGTTGGCGCTGGCGTCGCCGCCGCCACCGCCGCCGTCCCCGCCACCGCCGTCATCGCTGCCGCCACAGGCGGCGAGGGTGGAGGCGGCGGTGGCTGCGGCGATGACGGTCATGAGACGTCGAGAGGATCTGGACAACGGTTCTCCTCTGGTGCTGTCCGGGCTTCGTTGCCCGGGAGTGTGTGGGGGGTCGTGGGGCCGGGATCGGCGGTTCGGTCTGGTCGTCCTCACCCCCTGCTCGGCTGGGCGGCCGACCGCTTCGCCTGGCGGGTGAGCCAGCGCATGCGGAGGGTGCCGACGAAGCCGGCGGGAGCGAAGATCATCGCGACGATGAGCACCACGCCGTAGACGAAGGGGGCGAGCTGGGCGGCCTCGGTGTTGTTCAGTCCCCAGCCGGTGCCCAGGTCGGTGACGAACGGGGGCAGGAACACCAGCAGCGCCGAGCCGAGCAGGGCGCCGAGCAGGCTGCCCAGCCCACCGATCACGATCGCGGTGAGCAGGGCCAGCGAGAGGACCAGCGTGAACCCGCTGGGGGCGGCCAGCCGGACGACGAGGGCCAGCACCCCGCCGGCCAGCCCGGCCGCCGCGGCGCTCACCACGAAGGCGAGCACCCGCCACGCGCCGAGGTTGATCCCGGCCAGCTCGGCGGCGACCTCCTGGTCGCGCACCGCGCGCCAGGTGCGGCCGATCCGGCTGCGGATCAGGTTGGCCAGCAGGAAGTAGGTGATCAGCAGGCAGATGGCGCCGAGGTAGGCGAGCCACTTGGTGTTCGTCGCCGAGTTGCCCGAGACGGCGCTGATGAAGGACTCGAAGGCCTCCGGGGCCCGGGGGGCCCGCACCCGCATGCCCTGCTCGCCGCCGAGGACGTCGTGGAAGTAGATCGCCAGGCCCGGCAGGCCGACGGCGAGGGCCAGCGTGGCGCCGGCGAGGTAGGGGCCGTGCAGCCGGGCGGCGGCCACCCCGACCAGGGCGCCGACGGCGGTGGCGGTGACGATCGCGGCCAGCAGGATGAGCGGCAGCGGCAGTGGCTCGTCGGCGGAGAGGAACAGTGCGGTGGTGTAGGCGCCCACCGCCATCAGTGCGCCGTGGCCCAGCGAGATCTGGCCGTTCATCCCGGTCAGCACGGTGAGGCCGCCGGCCGCGATGGCGTAGTAGGTCAGCGTGGCCAGCTGGGAGTTGGTGAACGGGTCGGTGATCTCCAGCAGCACCACGGCTCCGACGGCCGCGATCAGCAGCACGAGCAGGTGCCGCAGCAGGGTCGACTGGGGGAGCAGGCTGCGGCGCCGGGTGGCGGTGGGCTCGTCGGCGCCGGCGGTCGCCTCCGTGGGGGCCTCCTCGGAGGCCTTGCCGGCGGTGGCCGTGCCCGCGCCGTTCTTGCCCGTGGTGGGGCTCTGCAGGTCGCTCATGTCATGCCCTCCGAGCCGTGCTGCTGGCGAACAGGCCACCGGGGCGCACGAGCAGCACGACCATCAGGATGACCAGGGCGGCGACGTTGACCAGGGCACTGCCCCGCTCCACGTAGCCGCTGACGTAGCTGAGGGCCAGGCCGAGGATCAGCCCGCCGACGATGGCGCCGATGGGGGAGTCCAGGCCGCCGAGCACGGCGGCGACGAACCCGAACACGATCAGGCTGTCCATGTAGGCGGGGTAGACGAACTCCCCGCCGGCGATGAGCAGCCCGGCCAGCGAACCGACGACGGCGGCGAGTGCCCAGCCGAGGGTGAGCATCCGGCCGACCCGCACGCCGAGCAGCCGGGCGACCTCCTGGCCGAACGCCGAGGCGCGCATCGCCAGGCCGATCCGGGTGAACCGGAACAGCACGACCAGCAGCGCCATGGTGACCAGCACCGCGGCGATCACCCAGACGCTGTTCGGGGTGAGCGCGATCCGGTCGTCGCCGACCTGGAAGCCCTCCAGCCCGAACGGCGTCGGGAACGACTGGAACGCCGAGCCGAAGACGATCGCGATCGCGGCCTGGATGGCGACGAAGAGGCCGAGGGTCACGATGACCGCGTTGAGCTCCGGGCCGCCCTCGACGGGCCGGATGACGACCCGTTCCACGATGGCGCCGAGCACCAGCCCGGAGAGCAGGGCGACGACCAGGGCCACCCAGTAGGACTGCCCGGCCTGGATGAGCGCGAGGGCGATGAAGGTCGTCGCCGCCGCCATGGAGCCCTGGGCGAAGTTCACGATCCGGGTGGACCGCCAGATCAGCACCAGGGCGAGGGCGAAGGCCGAGTAGACCATGCCCTCGGTCAACCCGGTGAGGGTGACGTTCACGAAGTACTGCACGGAGGAGGTGCCTTCCTGGCGGTGCGGAGGGGACTCGGGAAGTGGGTCAGAAGCCCAGGTAGGCGTGCCGGAGGTCCTCGTCGGCCATCAGCGTGCGGGCGGAGTCGGTGACGACCACCCGGCCGAGGTTGAGGACGACGCCGACGTCGGCCACCGACAGGGCGCTCCGCGCGTTCTGCTCGACCAGCAGGACCGACAGCCCCTCGCTGTCGACCAGGCGGCGGAGCAGGCCGAAGATCTGCGCCACGATCCGGGGGGCCAGGCCCAGCGACGGCTCGTCGAGCAGCAGGATCCGCGGCTGCGCCAGCAGTGCCCGCCCGATGACGAGCATCTGCCGCTCGCCGCCGGAGAGGACGTGGGCCGGCTGGTCGCGGCGCTCAGCGATCCGCGGGAACAGGTCGTAGATGCGGTCGTACTCGCTCTTCTCGACCTTGCCCCGGAACAGCGCCCCGACCCGCAGGTTCTCGTGCACGGTCAGCTCGGCGATGACGCCGCGCCCCTCGGGCACGTGGGCCATGCCCCGGCCGACCATCGACTCGACGGAGGCGGAGGTGATGTCCTCCCCGTCCAGGACGACCCGGCCCGAGGAGCTCCGGACCAGCCCGCTGACGGTGCGCAGCAGAGTGGTCTTGCCGGCGCCGTTGGCCCCGAGGACGGCGGTGATCCGGCCGGTGTCCGCGCGCAGCGAGACCCCGTCCAGCGCTCGGACGGCCCCGTAGGAGGAGGTGAGGTCCTGGACCTCCAGCAGCGCCGGGCCGGCGGCGGTGCCCCCGTCGGTCGCGACAGCCGTGCTGCCGTGTGCGCGGGTGTCAGCCATGGTGGCGCCCTCCGTCGGTGCGGGTCGTGCCGGCCGCGTCCTCCTCGGCCGTGACCTCGTCGCCGAGGTAGGCCTCGGTGACGGCGGGGTCGGCCTGTACCTCGGCCGGGGTGCCGGCGGCGATCTGGCGCCCGGAGTCCAGGACGGTGATCCGGTCGCAGACCCGCATGACCAGGTCCATGTGGTGCTCGACCAGCAGCACGCTCATCCGGCCGGACAGGGTGCGGATGAGCTCGCCGAGCTCGTGCATCTCGTCCTCGGCGAGACCGCTGGCGGGCTCGTCGAGCAGCAGCAGGTCGGGGGCGGAGACCAGTGCCCGGGCCAGCGCGACCCGCTTCTGCACCGGGTAGGGGAGGCCGCCGGGGTAACGGCCGGCGTACTGCTGGGCGCCCAGGTCGCTCAGCGCGGTGAGGGCCCGGGCGCGCAGCTCCCGCTCGTCGCGGTCGGAGCGCGGCAGGGCGAACAGTGCGGAACCGAAGCCGGCGCGGGCGTGCCGGTGGGCGCCGATCATGACGTTCTCCAGCACGGTCATGCCGGGGAAGAGGCCCACGCCCTGCAGGGTGCGGGCGATGCCCAGGCCGGCCAGCTGGTGCGGCTTCAGCCGGCGGAGCGGCTGGCCACGCCAGGTCATCTCACCGGCCGTGGGGCGCACGATCCCGCAGGCGACGTTGAACAGCGTCGTCTTGCCTGCGCCGTTCGGGCCGATGAGCCCGTGCACCTGGCCGGGCTCGACCACCAACGAGACCTCGGAGAGCGCCACGACGCCGCCGAAGGCGACGGTGATCCCGGTCATCTCCAGGCTGGCGGAAGGGGCGCGGTCGGTGTCCGGGGCAGCGGTGCGGTCGATCGCAGTGCTGCCTGCAGTCGGGGTCGGCTGCGCCAACGGGCCCACGGCTCCTTTGCCTCGGGTGCCCCGTCCGCCGGGCATGGCGCGGCGGACGAGTGCCGGATGATCCGACTCCCCGAGCGTGCGGTGCGGTGAGTGCCGTCACAATGGGCGCGGAGCACAGCGATCACTCCGATTGCTTGTGCAGTGTGCCGTGTGTCACAGACGGGGGGCAAGGTGCAACCGTTCCGACCCGAGGTCTCCGCGCGCCTGGCCCAGCTCGCTCCGCCGCTGCTAAGCCAGCTCGACGAGATGACCTCCCGGATGATCAGCATCCTCGAGCGCACCGAGGGGGCCTACACCGAACAGGGCCCCGTCGTCCGGGCCGAGTTGTTCGAGTCCAGCCGGGCCAACCTCGAGCGGGCGGTGCGCACCCTGATGGGCGACTCCGACGACGGCGGCCGCGCGGCGCTCGCAGCGGCCCGGGAGGTCGGGAGCCGCCGGGCGATCCAGGGGGTGCCGCTGGAGACGGTGCTGCGCGCCTACCGGCTGGGCGGGCAGGTCACCTGGGAGGCGCTGCGCGCGACGGCGCGGGCCGCCGAGGCGCCGGGTGACAGCGACGTCCTGCTCGAGGTGGCGGGCTCGGTGTGGCACGTCAACGACGTGCAGTGCGCGGCGTTGGCCGAGGCCTACCGGACCGAGGAGCGGCGGCTGGCCGGCATCGACGACCAGGCGCGCCAGCAGGTGCTGGACGGGCTGCTGGGTGGCCGCGGGGGTGACCCGGTGTTCGTCCGGACGGCGTCGGAGCTGCTGGCCCTGCCGCTGGACGGCCGGTTGGTGTGTGCCGTCGCGCCCCCGGACGAGTCCGGGGGACCGAACCTCGACGACCCCGGCGCCCGGCTGCTGAAGCGGGGCGTGCGCTCGGTGTGGGGCTGGCGCTCCGGTGCCCAGGTCGGGGTGGTGGCGCTGGGCACCCGTCAGGTCGGCGACGTGCTCGCCTGGCTGACCGAGCTGGCCGGGGGCCCGGTGGGCGTCTCGGCCGTGGTGGACGGCGCCGCGGCGGTCGCCTCCGCCTGGCGGCTGGCCGACACCGCGGCCCGCACCCTGCCCCCCGGCCAGCCCCGGGTGGTCACGATCGACGACCGGTTGCCCGAGGCGCTGCTGAGCAGCTCCCCGGAGATCACCCGCCGGCTCGTGGAGCAGTCGCTGGGCCGGCTGCTCGACCTGCCCGCCGACGAGCGCGACGTGCTGCTGGACACGCTGACCGCCGTGCTGGCCGCGGACGGGTCACCGACCCGGGCCGCCGACCAGCTCTACTGCCACCGCAACACCGTGATGCACCGGCTGCGCCGGATCGAGCAGGTCACCGGCCGCTCGGTGGCCGACCCCCGGTCCCGGCTGCTCTGGCAGCTGGCCCTGCTGGGGGCCGACCACCACCGCTGACCGGAGTCTCTGATGTGCGGTTCGGCCCCCGTGCAACGGGGGGCAAGGGGGCCCTTCCGCTACTGCAGGTAGTTCTCGACCTGCGGCTCCGGGCGCGGCTGGGCCTCGTCGGGGTCCTCGCCGTACTGCCGCTTGGCGTCCCGCTGGCGGATCAGGTCCCACAGCTGGTCGCGCTCCTCCTCGATCTGCCGGAGCCGGGCGCGCTGCTCGTCGGTGTGCTCGCTGGAGTCGCGGAGCGCGTGCTCCTCCTCGACCAGCGCCTCGATCTTGCTGCGGATCTCCTTGTCGTCCATGGCGGTCACCTTGCCCGGTCCGGGCGCCTCCCACGCCTGCCGTTCACGGCCGATCCGGCACCCAGCCCTCGACGAACGCAGCCAGCCGCCGGGTGACCGCGCCGCCGGCCCGGCCCAGCGCGAGCAGGGCCGCCCGGTCCAGCGGGACCCGGACCGTCCGTCGTCCGGCGTCGGCCACCCGCACCGCGTGCCCGTCGGCGACCAGCTCCGGCCAGGGGCGCTCCAGCTGGGCGCGGACCCGGTCCAGCGCCGTAGCGGCCGGGCCGGCGTTGCCGGTGACCAGTGCGGTGACGAACGCCGGGTCGCTGCCGATCACCCGGGTGGCGTCCCGGAAGCTGCCGGCGGCGAGGGAGAGCGCGAGCGGGCCGGCCTGCCCGGCGGCGGCCGCCACCGCGGCGGCCAGCAGGTGCGGGACGGCGCTGATCGCCGCCACCGCGTCGTCGTGCTCGGCGGCGGTCACCGGGACCACCTCGGCGCCGACGGCCAGCGCGATCTCGGCGACCCGCAGCCAGCGCCGCAGGTCGGTGTCGGCCTCCAGGCACAGCGCCCAGCGGGCACCGGCGAACAGGGTCGGGTCGACGGCGGTGTGCCCGGAGCGTTCGGTGCCGCACATCGGGTGCCCGCCGACGTACCGGTCCCCGTGGGCGGCCCCCAGCTCGGCGAGCACCGGCGCCTTCACCGAGCCCAGGTCGGTGACCGTGGCCCCGGGGTCGATCCGCAGCCCGTCCAGCGCCGTGGCCATCGCGGGGAGCGGGACGGCGAGCACGACCACCCCGGTCAGCTCCCGGCGGATCGCCACGCCGGCGTCCTCCGCTGCGTCGCGGGCGGCCGGGTCGACGTCCCAGCCGGAGACCGGCCGCCCGGCCGCGGCCAGCGCGGCCGCCAGCGACCCGCCCAGCTGTCCGAGGCCGACCACGGACACCGGCGGCGCCGGCATCGTCGGGACGGGGAAGGAGCCGGTCACGGCGCCGCCTCGCCGGTCTCCCACGGGGTGCCCAGCCGGAACACCCGGGCCAGGGCGGTGGCGACCTGCCGTCCGTCCGCGGTGGCCGCGTCGATCCGGTAGACGGCGGTGCGGCCGGTGCGGTGCAGCTCGACCCCCTCCGCGACCAGGTGGTCGCCGGGCCGGCCGGCGGAGAGGAACTCGGTGTGCACGTCCTGGGCGACGGCGACCGTGCCGTGGCTGTTGCTCACCGCGGCGTGCACCACGTCCAGCAGGGCCATCGTGGCGCCGCCGTGTGCCGTGCCGACCGCGTTGAGCAGGGTCGGGCCGACGGTCATCGACGCGCGGGCGTAGCCGGGCCGGACCTCCTCCAGCTCGATGCCCAGGTGAGCGGCGAGCGGATCGGCGGCGAGGGCGGCGAACAGTGCCGGGGCGACGGCGGGGACGTCGACCGGCGCGCTGTCGTCGGGGAGGGCGTCGGCCATGATCTACAGGCTATGGCCCTCCCCTCCGACTCCGGCACCACGCTGCGGCAGAGCTTCGCCGTCCGGGTCAGCTCGGCCGCCGGTCGCTGGCAGTGCGAGCTGCTCGCCGCCGGCGCCGACGACGAGCTCCCGGCCCTGGAACGCGCGCTCGGCGAGCCGGGCGCCGCCGGCTGGCCGGGCCCGTTCGTGGTCGTCGTCGACAGTCGCCTCTACTTCGTCGTGCTGCGACACGGACCGGGCGGCATGGTCCGGGCGCTGGTCTCCGACGCCACGTTCCAGGAGCACCTGCTCGCGGCCGAGGCGGTGGAGCGCTACGGCATCCCGGTCGAGACCGGCGCCACGATCGACGACGCCTTCGACGAGGACGGCCAGGGCTGGCCCGGCGGTGACCTCGACGTCTTCGCCGACGCCGGGCTGCCGGCCGAGGAGCTGGCCCGGCTGCTGGACTCCGACGAACTGTGGGCCGACGAGATGGTGCTGGCCATCGCCGAACGGCTGGGCTTCGCCGACGAGCTGACGGCGGTGGCGACCCCGTGAGCGTCCCGGTCCCCGTCAGCGCCGTCGTCTTCGACCTGGGTGGCGTGCTCACCGAGAGCCCGCTGACCGCCTTCGCCGCCTACGAGGAGGAAGCGGCGCTGCCCGCCGGGTTCATCGTCGGGCTGAACAGCACCGACCCGGACACGAACGCCTGGGCCCGCTACGAGCGCCGGGAGCTCGACGAGCCGGGGTTCCGGCGCGCCTTCGAGGCCGAGGCAGCCGCCGCCGGGCACCCGCTGGACGCCGCGCGGGTGCTCGCCGCGCTGGCGGGGGAGCTGCGCCCGGCGATGGTGGCGGCGGTGCAGCGGCTGCGGACGGCGGGCCTGCCGCTGGCGCTGCTGTCGAACAACGTGGCCCCGATGCAGCGCACCGGCCGGCTGGGCGAGCTGCTGGAGCTGTTCGACGTCGTCGTCGAGTCCTCGGTCGAGGGCGTGCGCAAGCCCGAGCCGGCGATCTACCCGCTCGCGCTGCAGCGCCTGTCGGCGGCGGTCGGCCGGGAGATCGCGCCGTCGGACTGCGCCTACCTGGACGACCTGGGCATCAACCTGAAGCCGGCCCGGGCACTGGGCATGCACACGATCAAGGTCGTCGACCCCGCCACCGCGCTCGCCGAGCTGTCCGCGCTCACCGGCCTGGACCTGGCGTGACCTCGTGGCGCAGTAGTGCTCTGGCTGCACCAGTGCACCAGAGCACTACTCGCGGCGAGGCACACCTGTCTGGCCGTCCAGGGGCGGGCCGGCGGTGACCGACGACGAGGCGATGCTGCGGGCGCTGGAGCTCGCGGCCGCCGCGCAGGAGTGGGGTGACACGCCGATCGGCGCCGTCGTCCTCGGGCGTGACGGGACGGTGCTGGCCGAGGCGGCCAACGAGCGGGAGAAGCGGGGCGACCCGACGGCGCACGCCGAGGTCCTGGCCCTGCGAGCGGCCGCGGCGGTGCACGGTGACGGCTGGCGGCTGACCGGGGCGACCCTGGTGGTCACCCTCGAGCCCTGCACGATGTGCGCCGGCGCGAGCGTGCTGGCCCGGGTGGCGCGGGTGGTCTACGCCGCCGACGACCCGAAGGCCGGGGCGGCCGGCTCGCTGTGGGACGTCGTCCGGGACCGGCGGCTGAACCACCGGCCCGAGGTCACCGGCGGTGTCCGCGCCGAGGAGTCCGGCGCGTTGCTACGTGCGTTCTTCCGCGCGAAGCGGGGCCTGTAGTCTCTCCGGCGGTGGCGTGTCCGAGCGGCCGAAGGAGCACGCCTCGAAAGCGTGTGAGGTGCAAGCCTCCGTGGGTTCAAATCCCACCGCCACCGCCAGCCAGTCGAGAACGGCAGTGCCCCACCGGGGCGCTGCCGTTCTCGCGTTCTGCGGGTCTCCCCTCAGACCGCGATGTCGTAGTCGATGAGCAACTGGCCGTCGTCCCCCCGGACCAGGGTGATCTCGTGCTGCTCTGCGCTGACGCTGCCGTCGCGCCCGGTGAAGGTCACCGGCATCGAGGCGACGAGCGACCCGTCCTGCGCCGACACCGGCCCGCGACGGACGCTCCGGAAGCCGTTCCAGAAGCCGATGTAGGCCGACCTGCTGCCGATCTCGGCCCGCAGCCGGGGCCCGGTGCGCTCCCAGGCCGACTCGGGATCGCCGGGCAGCAGCGCGTAGTAGCTGGTGATCGACTGGGTCACCTCGGCCGCGGAGCCCGGGGCCGGGCCTGCGGGCGGCGGGGTCGAGCTCGGGGCCGTGGGAGGCGGTGGTGTCGTGGTGGGGCTCGCGGTCGCCGTCGGAGCCGGGGTCGTCGCGGCGGTCGGGGTCTCCGAGGGGGCCGTCGGGGTATCCGACGGGTTCGCCGGCTCCTCCTCGGTCGCCGGCGCGGGCTCGGAGGACGACGGTGCCGACGGTGAGGTGTCGGCTGTCGCCGACGGCGCATCGCCGCCGTCCTCCCGGGCGTTGAGCCAGACCGCGCCGAGCGTGCCGGACAGGGCGAGGAGCACCACCGCGACGGCGGCGACCAGGCGGGACCGGCGGCGACCGGGGCGCGGCGCGGGGGCGGACGAGGCAGGCCGGTCGGCCGCAGGTGCCGCGCCGGCCACCGGTGTGGCGCTGCCGGCCCCCGGGCCGGCGGTGGCCTCGGGCGGACCGCCCCTGCCCGGGGACGGCGCCGCGTCGGCCGGGAGCGCCGACCGGGCGGCGGGCGCCCCTGCGGCGGACGCGGCGGTCGGGGAGTCGGGGTCGGCGGACCCGGTGTTGAGGGAGTCGGGGCCGGGGGACCCGGTGGTGACGGGGTCAGGGTCGGGGGAGTCGGTGGTGGGGGTCTGAACGGCGGCGGGTTCGCCCGTCGGGCCGGTCGGCTCCGCGGCGGACACCGGGCGTAGGTCGGCGAGCGTCGGCAGCAGCGGCGTGCGCGCGGTGAGCACCTCGGTGACGTCGCCGTCCCGGCCGGCGGCCAGCCTGGCCAACTGGTCGCGCACCTGCGACATCGTGGGCCGCTTTGCCGGGTCGTTGTCCAGCATCCGCCGGAGCGGCCGGGTGAGCGCCCCGGCGTTCCGCGGGCGGTTCACGTTCCCGCCGGCGACCCGGTGGAGCATCTCCAGCGGGTTCTCCGTCATCCCGAACGGCGGGGTCCCCTCCAGGCAGGCGTGCAGCGTCGCACCCAGGGAGAAGACGTCACTGGCCTCCCGGGGCTCCTGCCCGCGGGCCACCTCGGGGGCCAGGTAGGCCGGCGTCCCCTTGACCACGCCGGTCTGGGTCAGCGAGACGTCGCCACGGGCCCGGGAGATGCCGAAGTCGGTGATCTTCACCAGGCCGGCGCTGCGCGGCCCCTCGCCGATCAGGATGTTGCCCGGCTTCACGTCCCGGTGGACCACGCCGGCGGCGTGCGTGGCCACCAGCGCATCAGCGACCTGTGCGCCGATCTGGGCCACCTGCTGCACCGGCAACGTGCCCCGCTGGGCCAGCACGCTCGCCAGGCTCTGGGAGGGCAGGTGCTCCATGACCAGCCACGGCGTCCCGCCGTCGTCGACCATGTCGTAGACGGCGACGGCGTGCGGATGGGTCAGCCGGGCGGCGATCCGGCCCTCGCGCATCGCCGCCTCGCGGTGCCCGGCGGTCGCCTCCGAGTCGCTGCCGAGCGGGATGAGCACCTGCTTGACCGCGACGTCCCGGCCCAGCAGCTCGTCACGAGCCAGCCAGACCGCACCCATCGCCCCGCCGCCGAGCCGGGAGCGCAGCAGGTAGCGCCCGGCCACCCGGGCGCCCGGCGCCGTCACCCCAGCCCTGCTCGTACCCGGCCCACCCGCGTCAGGCGGAGACCGGGGCCCCGTACCGGCGCGCGTACTCGGTCTGGGCACCCTCGGGCAGCGCGTCGTAGAGGTCGGCCAGCTGGTCGACCGAGCTCTGCGGCAGCTCGTCGAACAGCTGCCGCCAGCTCGGTGGCTCGTCGTGGCTGCGGGTCAGCAGCAGCTCCCACGCCCGGGTCTGCCGCTCGCGCTGCGCCCGCCCGGCGACGAGGCCGGAGAGGTACTGGTCCTTGGCGGCGTCCTTCTCGGCGCGGGTGGCGTCGGGCGGGAGGTTGCTGGGGTCGGTCTCCTCCAGTGCGGTGACGATCGCCGCGACCACGTGGGGGCGTACCTGTTCAGCGCTGCTCATGTCGGTCCTCCCGGTGTCCGGTGCGTGCGGCGGTCGCCGTCCCATAGATCACTCAACCACTCTCCGGCCCCGCTGGCCGCTCGGGTGGAGGGGAGCGGCTGACCGCCGCGGACCCGACCGGTACAGTGGCCCGCGCACTGGAGGATTCGCCTAGTGGCCTATGGCGCTCGCTTGGAAAGCGGGTTGGGTGCAAGCCCTCGGGAGTTCGAATCTCCCATCCTCCGCAGGTAGAGCGCCGTCACGGCGCCGAGCATGAGCGCACCCCCGACCAGTGCGGTCGGGGCGAGCCGCTCCCCGAGCACCGCGGCCGCCAGCGCGGTCGCGGTCAGCGGCTCCAGCAGGGTCACGATCGAGGCGACAGCGGCCGGCACGGCCCGCACCCCGGTGAAGAACAGCCCGTACGCCAGCGCGGTCGGCACCAGCCCGAGGTACACCAGCAGCGCCAGCCCCAGCGGGTCGGCGGTGAGGTCGAGCCCGGCGGTCAGCGCCACCGGCGTCAGCAGCACGGCGCCCACCGTGAAGCCCACCGTCGTCGTCGGCACCCCGGCCGGGGCGCCGGCCGACAGCAGCACGACGGCGGCGTAGGCGACCGCGCAGCCGACTGCGGCCAGCGCGCCCAGCACGACCGCGTCCCCGCCGTCGCCGCCCGCGGAGACCCCCACGAGCAGCACCAGCCCCGCCAGCGCGACGACCAGGGCGGCCCCCGTCGCCCGGTCGGGGCGGCCCTGCCCCAGCGCGGCGGCGCCCACGGCGACCAGCAGCGGCGCCAGGCCCAGCGCGACCAGCGTCGCGATGCTCACCCCCGCCGTGGCCACGGCGGCGAAGTAGGCGGCCTGGTAGGCCGCCAGCCCCGCGCCGACGCCGGCCAGCCGCCAGCGCAGCGACCGGGACCACGCGACGGGCTGGACGGCGGACCGCGGCGCGCGGCGCCGACCGAGCAGGTGGACGGCGAGCAGCGCGGCGGCGCCGATGGCCATCCGGTGCCAGGCGACGTCCAGCGGGTCGAGGTCGGTGCGGTCGGCGACCAGGTCACCGCTGATGCCCGCGGTCCCCCAGCAGAGGGCAGCGAGGACGACGAGCACGAAGCCCCGGGCGGACGGGGAGGCCGGGCCGGGCTGAGGGGTGTGCCCGGTCATGCGGCGGGAGCGTACGGGGGTGCCGGCGGGCGGGTGCGGCGTCCGGCGCCGCCGCGTCCTCTACAGTGGACGTCGACCCCTCGTGCGGCGTCACCCTGTGAACCTCCCCAGGGCCGGAAGGCAGCAAGGATAAGCGGGCTCTGGCGGGTGTGCGGGGGGTCCTTTCTCTTCTCCCGACGGTTCCCAGGCTCCTCCCAGGTCCGTGCGCTGCAATGCACCCACCTTCGAGCGGGGGAGTGGCCATGCCCAGTCGTCGCACCTGGTGGATCACCGGCGGGGCCGTCGCGGTCGTCGCCGCAGGCGCGATCGGTGGTCCGCTGGTCTACGCCGCCCTCGAGGAGGACGCACCCCCGGCGCCGACGGTCCAGGCGCAGCCGGAGGAGGTCGCCCTCACGCCGGACACCGACGGCACCTGGACCATCGCCCCGAGCTCCACCGCGGGCTACCGCGTGGACGAGGTGCTCAACGGCGCCGACGTCACCGTGGCCGGCGTGACCGACCAGGTCACCGGCACCGTCGTCGTCTCCGACGGGGACCTCGCCGACGCCGACGTGACCGTGGACGTCGCCTCGATCACCACCGACAGCGGCCGCCGTGACTCCTACTTCCGGGACAACGTGATGGACGTCGACGCGAACCCCACCGCGACCTTCTCCGTCATCGAGGTGGCCGACCTCCCGGAGGTCACCGGCACCCCGGTCACCGTGCCGGTCACCGGCGAGCTGACCCTGGCCGGCGTGACCCAGCAGGTGCAGACCGAGATCTCCGTGGTCCGCACCGCCGAGGGCATCGACGTCTCCGGCTCCGTGCCGGTGACCTTCGACGACTACGGGATCGACCCACCGAACCTGGGCTTCGTCCGGGTCGAGGACCAGGGCGCGGTCGAGTTCCTCCTGCACTTGGCCCGGTGACGTCGCGTCGGCCTCGTCCAGCGGCTCACCGCGAGCTCGCGAGTGGTGAGGGGGACGAGGTCCGTTGAGTAACCTCGCGGCGTGGCTCTGGCGCTCTACCGCAAGTACCGTCCGGCGACCTTCGCCGAGGTGGTCGGGCAGGAGCACGTCACCGCACCCCTGATGAACGCCGTGGACGGCGGGCGGATCAACCACGCCTACCTGTTCAGCGGGCCGCGGGGCTGTGGGAAGACGTCGTCGGCGCGGATCCTGGCGCGCTCGCTCAACTGCGAGCAGGGGCCCACCTCGACCCCCTGCGGCGTGTGCGGCTCGTGCATCGCGCTTGCCCCCGACGGCCCCGGCTCGATCGACGTCATGGAGATCGACGCGGCCAGCCACGGTGGTGTCGACGACGCCCGCGACCTGCGCGAGAAGGCGTTCTTCGCCCCGGTGCACAGCCGCTACAAGGTCTACATCGTCGACGAGGCGCACATGGTGAGCTCGCAGGGCTTCAACGCCCTGCTCAAGGTGGTCGAGGAGCCGCCGGAGTTCCTGGTCTTCGTCTTCGCCACCACCGAGCCGGAGAAGGTCCTCCCGACCATCCGCTCGCGCACCCACCACTACCCGTTCCGGCTGGTGCCGCCCAGCACGCTCCGCGGCCTGCTGGAGAAGACGTGCGCGGCCGAGGGCGTCACCGTGGAGCCGACGGTGTTCCCGCTGGTGGTCCGGGCCGGCGGCGGCTCGGTGCGCGACTCGCTGTCGATCCTCGACCAGCTGCTGGCCGGCGCCGGCCCCGAGGGGGTCACCTACCGGTCGGCCGTCGGCCTGCTCGGTGTCACCGACGAGGCGCTGCTCGACGAGGCCGTCGACGCGCTGGCCGCCTCCGACGCGCCGGGCGTCTTCCAGGCCGTCGACCGGGTGGTGGAGGCCGGGCACGACCCCCGCCGGTTCGCCACCGACCTGCTGGACCGGCTGCGTGACCTCATCGTGCTGGACGCCGTGCCCGAGGCCGGCGGCAACGGCCTGCTCGACAGCCCGCCCGACCGGCTCGACGTGATGAGCCGGCAGGCCCAGGCGCTGGGTGCCGCCACGTTGTCCCGGCTGGCCGACACCGTGCACGAGGGCCTCACCGAGATGCGCGGGACGACGGCTCCCCGGCTGCTGCTGGAGCTGGTCTGCGCCCGGATGCTGCTGCCCGGGGTCGACGGCTCGGCCACGGCCACCCTGCAGCGCCTGGAGCGGCTGGAGCGGCGGATGTCGATCGCCGGCGAGCACGCCGGCCGCCCCGAGGCGGCGGCCGTGCCGGCGCCGGTGCGCGAGCCCGCCCGGCCGGCTCCGGCGCAGGCCCCGCCGGCCCCC
>NZ_JPMX01000067.1 GCF_000761485.1 Modestobacter caceresii | reverse complement strand
CCCCGCCCCCCCGCCCCCCCCGCCGTGCCGCGGGCCACGCCGGCGGCAGACCGTCGTCCCCCGTTCCCCGCCTCGACGCCGGTCGGGTCGTCGTCACGTCCCCCCGGCGTCCCGCCGGACCCGGCGCCACCGGCCGACCGCAGCCAGGCCGCGACGCCCCCGGCAGCGCCACCGTCCGCGCCGGTGCCCCCACGGCCGGTCCCCCGGGCGGTGCCCGGAGCCGCTCCGGCGCCACCGACACCCCAGCCCCCGCCGGCACTGCCCTCCCCGGCAGCGGCACCGCCGCCCCCGCGGCCGGTGCACCCGCCGTCGGTGACCCCCAACGCGCCACCGCAGTACTCGGTGCCGGTGCCCGGCGTGCGCCGCAGCCTGCCGGTGCCGCCGATCCCCGGTCGGGACGTGCCCGCGGGCGCCACGGTCGCCGACCGGCCGGCGCCGCGTCCACCGGCCGGCCCGGTCCGTCGCCGGTTGACCCGGGTCGCCCTCGCACTGGTGGCCCTGCTCGGCCTGGTGACCGCCTTCTACGTCGGCCTCTACTTCTACGTCGACCGTGGGATCGACCGGGTCGACGCGCTGGTCACCGACGGCCCCGAGGTGCTCGCCCCGCAGCTGCAGGAGACCTCGTCGACCTACCTGGTGGTCGGCACCGGTGTGCCCGGGCGCAGTGGCCTGCCTGCGGTCAGCCCCGTGATCGCGCACGTCTCCGGCGACGGTGAGCAGGCCGTGCTGGTCAGCCTGCCGCCCACGGCACTGACCGACACCCCCGTCTGCCGGACGGCGGACGGCGACCTGCGCCAGCCCGTGACCGAGCCGTTCGCCGCTGCACTGCTCGACGGCGGGCCCTCCTGCCTGGTCCGGTCGGTGCAGCAGCTGACCGGGTTGCGGGTCGACCACTACGTCGCCGTCGACCTCGCCCGGCTGCCCGCCATGGTCGAGGCGCTCGGTGGGGTCCCGGTCTGCCCGGGCACGGGCGGCGTCCAGCTGGCCGGGGCGGAGGTGACCGGCTACCTGCAGCCCACCACCACCGCGACCGACGTCACCGGCGCGGCGGCGGCCGAGCGTGAGCAGCGGGTGCTGATCTCGGCGCTCGACTCCGCCTTGGCGGGGAGCACGCTGGCCGACCCGCTGACCCTGACCCGCTTCCTCTCCCGGGCCGGCGATGCGTTCACGGTGGACGCCGGGACGACGCTCGGGGACCTGCGCTCCTTCGGGGCCACCCTGGGCGAGCTGTCCGGGAGCGCGATGGAGCGCACCGGGCTCCCGGTCGCCGAGGTGGGCCACGTGCCCAACGGCAGCGACCAGGCGGTGGTGGTCGTCGACGCGACCGCCACCCGGCAGCTGTTCGACTCGGTCATCGACGCGGGCCGGCTGCCCGCCCCGGCCGTGGAGGACGTCGCCGAGGCGGCGCCGACCGACCCTGCCCTCGCCGAGCCGGCGCCCACCGACCCGGTGCCCGAGGGGACGACGGTCTCCGTGGCGCCGGCCGGGGTGACGGTGGACGTGCTGGACGGCTCCGGCGCCGGGCGCACGGGCGAGGTGGCCGACGGCCTGGCCGCCGCGGGGTTCCGGGTCGGTGCCCGGGGCATCGAGCCGGCCACCGTGCAGCGCACCGTGGTCCGGTACGGCCCGGCGGCGCTGGAGCCCGCCCGCACCGTGGCGGCGGCCGTGCCCGGGGCCGTGCTGGTGGAGACGGACCTGGTCGGTTCGGCGGTGCAACTGGTCGTCGGGCCGGAGTTCACCGGTCTGGCGCCCGTCGACATCGGTACCCCGGTGCCGACGACAGCGGCCCCGGACCCCGCTGTCGCGGAGGCCGAGGCCGCATCGTCCTGCAGCTGAGCGGCGGAGCCGCCGCTCAGCGGGGCATCACCCGAACCGGCCGGAGATGTAGTCCTCCGTGGCCTTCTCGTCGGGGTTGCTGAAGATCTTCTCGGTGGGGTTGTACTCGATCAGCCGGCCGGGCTGGCCGACACCGTTGAGGTTGAAGAACCCGGTGGTCTCGCTGACCCGCGCGGCCTGCTGCATGTTGTGGGTGACGATGACGATGGTGAACTGCTCCTTGAGCTCCATCATCAGGTCCTCCACGGCGAGCGTGGAGATCGGGTCGAGGGCGGAGCACGGCTCGTCCATCAGCAGCACCTCGGGCTGGACGGCGATGGCCCGTGCGATGCAGAGCCGCTGCTGCTGGCCACCGGAGAGCCCCGATCCCGGGCGGCTCAGCCGGTCCTTGACCTCGGTCCAGAGGTTCGCGCCCTTGAGCGAGCGCTCGACCAGGTCGTCCATGTCGCTCTTGCTGGTCTTCTTGGCGTTCAGCCGCAGGCCCGCCGCGACGTTGTCGTAGATCGACATCGTCGGGAACGGGTTCGGCCGCTGGAAGACCATGCCGATCTGGCGGCGGACGTCGACCGGGTCGACGTCGGAGCCGTAGAGGTCCTGCCCCTCGATGACGACCTTCCCCTCGACGCGCGCGCCGGGGATCACCTCGTGCATCCGGTTGAGCGACCGCAGGAAGGTGGACTTGCCACACCCCGAGGGCCCGATGAGGGCAGTGATGCTGCGCGGCTCGATGGACAGGTTGACGCCTTCCACGGCCTTGAAGTTGCCGTAGTAGATGTCCAGGTCCGAGACGTCGATGCGCTTGGCCACGTGGTGTTCCTCCGGGTTCCGGGTCAGCGACTGGTCTTGGGGGCGAAGAGGCGGCTGATCAGGCGGGCGACCACGTTGAGGCCCATGACCAGCATGATGAGGACCAGGGCGGCTGTCCAGGCCCGGTCGATCGCGTTCTCCGGCGGCACGCCCGGCTGGGTGAGCTGGTAGTAGGCGTAGACCGGGAGCGTCGCCATCCGCCCGTCGAACGCATTGAAGTTCAGGGCGTTGGTGATGCCGACCGTGATCAGCAGGGGTGCGGTCTCCCCGATCACCCGGGCGATGGCCAGCGTGACGCCGGTGGCCAGGCCGGCGATCGCGGTCGGGATGACCACCTTGAGGATCGTGCGCCACTTGGGCACGCCCAAGGCGTAGGCGGCCTCGCGGAGCTCGTTCGGGACGAGCTTGAGCACCTCCTCGGCCGAGCGCACGACCACCGGGATCATCAGCACCGACAGCGCCACCGCGCCCATGATCCCCAGCCGGACGCCCGGGCCGAAGATCAGCACGAACAGCGCGTAGGCGAAGAGGCCCGCGACGATCGAGGGGATGCCGGTCATCACGTCGACCAGGAAGGTGATCGACCGCTTGAGCCGGCCGGAGCCGTACTCGACAAGGTAGATCGCGGTCATCAGGCCGATCGGCACCGAGATCAGCGTGGTGAGCAGCGTGATGATCAGCGTGCCCATCAGCGCGTGGTAGGCGCCCCCGCCCGGGCCGATGACGCCCTGCAGGGAGGCGGTGAAGAACTCGCCGTCGAAGCGCTCCGCACCGCGGCGGACCACCTCGTAGACCAGCGAGACCAGCGGCACCATGGCGATGCCGAAGGCGCTGACCACCAGGCAGGTGACCAGTCGGTCGACCGCCTTCCGGGATCCCTCGGTCACCCGGGAGAGCACGTACGTGCCGAGCGTGCCGAGCACGACCGTGTAGATGACGAAGAGGACGACGTTCCAGCCGGTCAGCAGCAGGAACCCCAGCGCGACCACGGCGGCGGCGCCGAACATCGCCCACGGCACCCACGGGGCCTGCTTCTCGTGGCCGCCCAGGGGGTTCGGGGACGGCGCAGAGGTGTCCGGTGCGGCGCTGGACTGCTCGATGGAGGTGCTCATCAGTTCGCTCCGGAGAAGTCGGCCCGGCGGTTGACGACCCACCGGGCCAGCATGTTGACCAGGAGGGTGATCACGAACAGTGCGAGCCCGCTGGCGATCAGGGTGTTGACGGCGAGTCCGGTCGACTCCGGGAACTGCAGGGCGATGTTCGCCGCGATCGTCTGGGGGTTGGCGCTGGAGATGAGCGCCCAGGTGATCCCGGCGGCCGAGCCGGACAGGATGATCGCCACGGCCATGGTCTCGCCGAGGGCACGGCCCAGGCCGAGCATCGAGCCGCCGATGACACCGGACTTGCCGTAGGGGATGACGGCCATCTTGATCATCTCCCAGCGGGTGGCGCCCAGGGCGAGTGCCGCCTCGGTGTGCAGCGTCGGGACCTGGCTGAACACCTCGCGGGAGATGGCGCTGACGATCGGCAGGATCATCACCGCGAGCACCAGCCCGATGGTCAGCATGGTGCGGCCGGTCGAGGAGACGGGCCCGACGAAGAACGGGAGGAATCCGAGGTTCTCCTCCAGCCAGCGGTAGAACGGCACCAGCCGCGGGGCGAGCCAGAAGATGCCCCAGAAGCCGTAGACGATGCTCGGGATCGCGGCCAGCAGGTCGACCACGTAGCCCAGTCCGGCGGCGAGCCGGCGCGGCGCGTAGAAGGTGATGAACAGTGCGATCGCCACCGCCAGAGGGGTGGCGACCAGCAGGGCGATCACTGCGGAGAGCAGGGTGCCGAAGACCAGGGGCCCGATGTAGGAGGCGAGGCCACCGTCACCGGAGATCTCGTCCGGGGAGGCCGTCAGCGCCGGCACCGACTCGCTGATCAGGAAGACGGCCACTCCGGCGAGGATGACCAGGATGAGGACGCCCGCGCCCTTGGCGATGCCGGCGAAGATGCGGTCACCGGGCCGACTCTTGGGCTGCTGGGCAGGTGGTGCGCTGGTGGTGGAGGTCACCGATCGCTCCGGGGGGCTCGTACCGCTGGATGCTGGAAGGCGTGCAGTGGATCACGCGCCACGGCGGCCCGGGGTGTCCGGGAGGACACTCCGGGCCGCCGCAGCGCGCTGGTGATCGGCTCGATCAGCCGGCGGCCGTGATCGCGTCGATCGCGCCCTGCGCCTGCTCGCGCAGGGTGTCGGAGATCGGCGCGCTGCCCGCGGCCTCGGCCGCGGCCTGCTGGCCCTCCTCGCTGACCACGTAGGTCATGAAGTCCGTGACCAGGTCGGCGGTCTCCTGGTCGTCGTACTCGATGCAGCCGACGTGGTAGCTGATCAGCACGATCGGGTAGTTGCCCGACTCGGTGGTGTCGCGGGCGAGCTCCACGGCGAAGTCGTACTCGCCGCGGCCCTCCAGCGTCTCCGAGTTCTCCACCACGGCAGCGGCGGCCTCAGCGGTGGGCTCGACGAACTCCTCGCCGACACCGATGTTGGCCACGCCCAGGTCGCCGGCCTGGCTCAGGTCGGCGTAGCCGATGCTGCCGTTGCCGGCCGTGACGGCGCTGATCACGCCGGACGTGCCCTGGGCGGCCTCGCCGCCGGAGACCGGCCAGTCGCCACTGGCCTCGTGCGGCCAGGCGTCGCCGGCCGCGGCGACCAGGTACTCGGTGAAGTTCTCCGTGGTGCCGGACTCGTCGCTCCGGTTGACCGGGGTGATCGGCAGGTCCGGCAGGGTGGCGTCCGGGTTGTCCGCGGCGATCGCCGGGTCGTTCCAGTTCGTGATCTGCTGGTTGAAGATGCCGGCGACGACCTCGGGGGAGAGGTTCAGGTCCTCGACGCCCTCGAGGTTGTAGACGACGGCGATCGGGGCGATGTAGTTCGCCAGCTCGAAGATGCCGGACTCGCCGCAGCGCTCCTCGGCCAGCGCGAGCTCCTCCTCGTCCAGCGCGGCGTCCGAGCCGGCGAAGTCGGTGCCGCCGGCCAGGAACTGCTCACGGCCACCGCCGGAGCCGACCGGGTCGTAGTTGACCGTGACGCCGGGCTGCACGCTGGAGTAGCCGGCGGTCCAGCCCTGCATGGCCGCCTGCTGCGCGCTCGAGCCGGCGCCGACGAGGGTGCCGCTGAGCTCTTCGCCGCTGTCGCCCCCGGAAGCGGTGCCCGAGCCGGTCTCCTCGTTCGAGGCGCCGCACGCGGCGAGAGCGAGGGTGGCGGCGAGCGCTGCGGACACGGCCGCGGTGCGCGTCGTGGTGCTGAGCTTCAACTCAGTGGCCTTTCGACTGGTGTGTGCCCGGACGTCGAAGCCGGGCAGGGGAGATCGAACGACGAGGACGCTAAGCAGCCCAGATGGACGGATCCAGGTGCGTCGATGAACGCGGGGTGAACGCGCGCTGAGACTTGGCCCACGAAACGACAGACGCTGTACGTCCAACGGGTGAACCGCCGCGCGGCGGCGCGCCGACGGGCGGATCGGGCCGCTCAGCGGGCGGCGACGAGGGCGCTCAGCGCCGGGGCTCGCGCCGCCAGGAGACGTCGATGGCGTGCCGGGTGAACCCGCTCCGCTCGTAGAGCGCGACGGCGGTGGTGTTCTCCTCCTCGACGTAGAGGAGCACGGCGGACAGCCCGCTGGCGCGCAGGTGCGCCAGCCCGACGTCGGTCAGGGCCCGCCCCAGCCGCATCCCCTGCGCGTCCGGGTCGATGCCGAGCACGTAGACCTCGCCGATCGGCTCGTCGCCGACGTCGCCGGCCGGGTGCACCTTGGTCCAGTGGAAGCCCAGCAGCTCCTGCCCGCCCGGCGTCTCCCGCCAGGCGAGGAAGAACCCGGCCGGGTCGAACCAGGCCTCGGCCTCGCGCAGCGCCAGGTCGCCGCGGGTCCACCGGCCCTGCTCCGGGTGGGAGGCGAAGGCGCGGGCGTTCACCCGCAACCAGGCGTCCTCGTCGGTGGCCGGCCGGAACGTCACGACGGACACCCCGTCGGGCAGCGCCGGCCGGGGGTCGGGGTCCACCCCGTCCAGCGGTCGGCGCATCTGCAGCAGCACGCGCGCCCGGTCGTAGCCGCGGCGGCGGGCGAGCTCTGCCGAGCCGGGCAGCTCACCGTGGGCCCACACGCGCAGCGGACGGTCGCCGGCGAGCTCCTCGAGGCGGGCGACCAGGGCGGTGCCCACGCCGCGACGGCGACTGGCCGGGGCGACGACGAGCTCGGCCTCGGCCTCCGGGTCGCCGGGCGGGAGCTCCAGCCGGGCGTAGCCGAGCAGCGTGCCGGTGTCGTCCCGCACGATGAGGTCGGCGCCACCGACCGGGCCGCCGTGCTGCAGTCGCAGCTCGGACTCCTCGGAGACCGGCCGGACACCGTCGGCGGCCAGCGCGGCCTCGAGCAGGGCCCGCACCTCGCCCACGGCGGCGGCGGGGAGCCGCTCGGAGACCTCGACCTGCACCGGGCTCAGCGGGCCGGGCTCAGGAGAGCGGGACACCGGTGTCGATCGCCGCCACGTTGGCCGCCGCGGTCGCGTCAGCGACCTGCTGGTCGAGCTTGTAGCCGACGTTGCGCACGGTGCCGATCAGCGCCTCGTGCTCGGCGCCGAGCTTGGCGCGCAGCCGGCGGACGTGCACGTCGACGGTGCGGGTGCCGCCGAAGTAGTCGTAGCCCCAGATCTCCTGCAGCAGCTGGGCGCGGGAGAAGACCCGGCCCGGGTGCTGGGCGAGGTACTTGAGGAGCTCGAACTCCTTGTACGTGAGGTCCAGGGGGCGGCCGCGGAGCTTCGCCGAGTAGCTGTGCTCGTCGATGACCAGCTCGCCGGCCTTCGTCACGCCACCCTCCAGGCCGTCGGCGGGGGCAGCGGCGGCCAGCCGACGGGCGGCGGCCCACTTCAACCGGGCGTCGACCTCGGCCGGGCCGGCGGTGTCGAGCACGACGTCGTCGACGCCCCAGTCGGCCGACAGTGCGACGAGGCCGCCCTCGGCCAGCACCGCGACCAGCGAGGCGGCGACACCCGTCGAGGCCAGCAGCGAGCACAGGGTCCGGGCGGAGACGAGGTCGTGTCGGGCGTCGACCAGGACGACGTCCCCGGCGTCACCGTCGAGCAGGCTGGACAGCTCGGGGGGCACGATGCGCACCTGGTGGGCCAACAGCCCGAGCGCGGGGAGGACCTCCGTGGTGGCCTGACGGGCCGAGGTCATGAGCACGAGTCGCATGTCGTCTCCTCACTGGGCGGACCCAGGCCGTCGACCGCGCTGTCGAGGTGAGGCTGCAGGATAGCGGACGTGCGTCGCCGTCCCGGTGAGGTCGTGACCCACCGCACGGTCCGGTCGCGCGCCGGCGACACGACGACGGTGCGCGGCGCGCTCGGCGGTCCGGGCACCCTCTGCGAGGATCGCGGGGTGACGCAGGCCGCTCCGGACACGCAGTTGTCCCCGCGCGCCCACCACCTCCCGGCCGCCGGCCTGGTCGTCGTGGTGACCGCGGTGGCCGTCGGGTTGCCCGCTGCGCTCGATGACACGGGGCGGGTCGCCTCGGTGGCGCTGCTCCAGGCGGGCCTGGTCGCCGGCTGGGTGGTCGCCACCGGCATCCGTGGCTTCGCGGGCTCCCTCGCCCTGGGTGGCGCCACGGCCATCGCGGCCGACGCGGCGATGCTGCTCCCGGCCCGCCCGCAGCTGGACTGGTTGCTGGCGGTGCTCGGCCTGGGGTTCCTGGCCGCCGTCGTCCACCAGATGACCCGCCCGGCACCCCGCCGGTACCTCGTCGCGTCCCTGGCCGGCGTCGTCCTGCTGGTGTGCTCGGTCTGTGCGCTGGCGGTGCTGCTGGGTGTCGCCCGGCTCGAGGGCGGGTCGCGGGCGCTGGAGACGGCGGTGCTGGTGGTCGGTGCCGCGCTGCTGGTCGGTCACCTGGTCGACCTCGTGCTGCCCCGCCCGGAGATCACCCCGGACGTGCCCCGGGGCCTGCTCGGCGTCGTCCTCGCCGTGCTGGCCGCCACGGGGGTGGCCCTGCTGGACCGCGAGGGCGACGCGCTGGTCGACGTCCTGTCGGCGGCCATCTACGGCGCGGCACTGGGTGGGGCGGCCGCTCTGACGGCGCTGGCCGCCTCCTACGTCGTGGCCGAGCGCGACGAGTGGACCTGGGCGCTGCCGGTGGTGCAGGCGGTGCTCCCGCTGGCCGCCGTCGCGCCGGTGGCCTACGCCCTCGCCTCGTACGGCCCCGGCTGAGCGGCAGGGGAGACTCGACACGTGAAGGCACTGCTGATCGTCCTGCTGCTCGCCCTCGGCCTGCTGTTCCTGGTCGACCGGGTCGGCGTCTCCGTCGCCGAGGGGCAGGTCGCCGAGCAGGTGGCCGAGCGCGGTGGGCTGGCCGGTACGCCGGAGGTCGACATCACCGGGTTCCCGTTCCTCACCCAGGCGGTGGCCGGTCGTTACGACGAGGTGCGGATCAGCCTGACCGCCGAGCAGCTCGGCGAGCCGGCCGGCACGCGCGCCGACGTGCAGCTGTACGGGGTGCAGGTGCCGTTGTCCGACGTCATCTCCGGTTCGGTCCAGGCGATCCCGGTCGAGCAGGTCGACGGGACGGCGACGCTCTCCTACGAGCTGCTCGCCCGGGAGCTCGGCGGCGACACCCGGCTGGCCCCGGAGGGCGACCGGCTGCGGATCGACCGCACGGTCGACCTGGCCGGGATCGAGGTCCCGGTCATCGCCCGGGGCACCGTCACCCTCGACGGACGGGACCTGGTGGTCGACGTCGAGGACGCGTCGGCAGCGGGCGTCGACGTCCCCGGCTTCGCGCTGGACCGGGCCGTCGACGTGCTCGACTTCCGGTACCCGGTGCCGGAGCTGCCCTTCGGGCTGGAGCTGACCAGCGTCGACCCCGGGGAGGACGGGGTCCTGGTGGTGGTGGCGGCGACCGACACGGTGCTGCAGGGCTGATCGGCGCTGCCCGGCGGATCCGCCGGAATGTGCCCGGCGGCGCGCCCGTTGACCCTCAGGTGACCACGACGACCAGCACCGCCGACGCCACGGCCGCCCTCGCCGGGCTGGGCGTGCGTCCGGCGGAGGCGGAGCTGACCGTCGTCCAGTTCTCCACGGCCTTCTGTGGGCCGTGCCGGGCCACCCGTGCCCGGCTGCAGCGCCTGGAGTCGACGCATCCGGGGTTGTCGTACGTGCACGTGGACGCCGAGAGCCACCTGGACGAGGTGCGCGCGCTCGACGTGCGGGTCACGCCGACGCTGATCTGGCTGGACGGCGCCGGGACGGTGGTGGCCCGCAACACCGGCGCGCCGGGGCCGGCTGAGTTGGCTGCCCTGGTGGCCGCTCATGTGAGGTCGGGACGATGATCCGCTACCCTCGCGCCGTGGGCCCCCTGCTGACCTCGCGCCGCACAGTCGACCTGTGCCGCGTCGGCAGCTCCCGCTGTCCGGCCTGCTGAGGCCGCGCCCCCGCGCCGGAGACCCAGTCCCGCGCCGCTCTCCGCACGCCCTGGCCGACCCCCTCCGGCTGTGCGCTCCGGTGGACACCGGCTCCGCCGTCCCGCACGGGAGCGGCACCCGTTCCAGAACTGCACCGCACGACGTCCGCACCATCCGCCCCACCTGATGGAGGAACCACACCCATGAGCCGTAGCGACGTGCTCGTCACCGCCGACTGGGCCCAGGAGCACCTGGGCGACCCCGGCCTCGTCTTCGTCGAGGTCGACGAGGACACCAGCGCCTACGACGGCGGCCACCTCGAAGGCGCTGTCAAGCTGGACTGGAAGACCGACCTGCAGGACCCGCTGCGCCGTGACTTCGTCGGCCGCGAGGCGTTCGAGGCGCTGCTCTCCTCGCGCGGCATCGGCAACGACGACACCGTGGTGCTGTACGGCGGCAACAACAACTGGTTCGCCGCCTACGCCTACTGGTACTTCAAGCTCTACGGGCACCGCGACGTGAAGCTGATCGACGGTGGCCGCAAGAAGTGGGAGCTCGACGGCCGTCCGCTGTCCAAGGACACCGTGGAGCGCCCGGCCACCACCTACCGCGCCAGCGAGCCCGACCTGTCGATCCGCGCCTTCCGGGACGAGGTCGTGGCCTCCATCGGCAGCAAGAACATCATCGACGTGCGCTCGCCCGACGAGTTCTCCGGCAAGATCCTCGCCCCGGCGCACCTGCCGCAGGAGCAGGCGCAGAAGGCCGGCCACGTGCCCACGGCGATGAACATCCCGTGGAGCAAGGCGGCCAACGAGGACGGCACGTTCAAGAGCGACGAGGACCTGGCCAAGCTCTACGCCGAGCAGGGCTACGACGAGACCAAGCCGACCATCGCGTACTGCCGGATCGGTGAGCGCTCGAGCCACACCTGGTTCGTGCTGCGCGAGCTGCTCGGCAAGTCCGACGTCAAGAACTACGACGGCTCCTGGGTCGAGTACGGCTCGCTGGTCGGCGTCCCGATCGAGAAGTGAGCTGACATGTGCGGAGCCCCGAAGCAGGGCGGCAGCCTGGCCGGTGTCGACCTGAGCACCCAGACCGTCATCCAGGGATCGGTGTGGCACGACGGCACCCCGGTGGCCGGCGCGTACGTGCGGCTGCTGGACTCCACCGACGAGTTCACCGCCGAGGTGGTGACCAGCCCGGAGGGTGAGTTCCGGTTCTTCGCCGCGCCGGGGAACTGGACGCTGCGCACCCTGGCGCCGGTCGGCCGCGCCGAGCGAGCGATCGAGGCCGAGGTCGGGCTGAACGAGACGACGCTCGCCATCGACTGACGACGGTCCCGTCCCGGGTCCCTCAGCGCCCGCTCCGGCTCCGGCCGGGGCGGGCGCTGTCGTCTGCGAGCCGGCGCGCCCACCACGCGGCGGCCAGGGCCAGTGCGGTCCCGGCGGCCACGCCGCCACCGCGGAAGGCGGCCTCGACCGCGACAGCGCGCGGGTCGGCCGCGCCGGGGACGGCGGTCAGCCCGCCGACGACACCGGCTCCCGCCACCACCGGCCAGGGCGTCCACCAGGCCGGCCGGTGCGGCGCCGGGACGGCGGAGGTGTGCCGCCACCACCACACCAGCCAGGCCAGCAGAACCAGCAGCCCGAGCAGCCCGCTGCCCTCCTGGGCCCACCGGTGCCCGGGCAGGCCCGCCCACGGCTCGCGCAGCAGCGCGACGTGCTCGGTGCCCCAGCGGCCGGGGTGGGTGAACTCGTCCCAGAGCACGTGCGTCGCGGCCCCGACGAGCAGCGCCGCCACCACCAGCGCCACCTGTCCCGGCGTGCGCAGCCGCCGACGCAGGCCCAGCCGCACACCGCCCAGCCGGCCCCGGAGGCCTGCCGGGGTGGCGTCCAGCGCCGGCGCCGCCAGCACGCCGTGCCAGAGCAACCACAGCAGCGCACCCAGCAGCAGGTCCACGGTCACCACGGCGAGCGCGGTGTGGGTGCGGAAGCCGGGGTGCACGGGCAGGTAGTAGGGCAGGTCGGGGGCGAGGCTCCCGGCCACCAGGGCCGAGGCCGGCAGTGGGGTGCGCAGGAACGGCAGGACGGCGGCGGGGTGGCTGCCGGTGAACGGCACCGGTCAGAAGCCGAGCAGGCCGGAGAGGTCCTGCATGGCGTGGTCGAAGAAGGCGTCGGCGTCGACGACGGAGCCGACGAAGTGGCCGAACAGCTCGAAGCTCACCGCACCGAACAGCGAGCTCCAGGCGAGCAGCGCCCGGGCGCGTACGCCGTCGTCCAGGCTCGGGTGGTCCCCGCCCAGCACCTCCGCCGTCTCCGAGCTCACCAGGGTCGGCGTCCGGCCCGGCGCGTCCGGCAGCAGGCCGGCCCGGGCGGCGTCCCCGAGGACCCGTCCGAGCACCACCCCGACGCGTGCAGCCGCCGGCACCGTGTCCCGCGGGGCGGCGTAGCCGGGCACCGGTGAGCCGTAGAGCAGCGCGTACTCGTGCGGGTGGGCCAGTGCCCAGCGGCGCACCGCGCGGCACACGGCGAGCCACCGCTGGGCCGGCGGGGCGGTCGGGTCGTCGGCCTCCTCGGCCGCAGCCCCCAGCGCGTCGTAGCCGTCGATGATCAGCCGGGTCAGCAGCTCGTCGCGGCTGGGGAAGTACCGGTACATGGCCGAGGACGCCATGCCGAGCTCCCGTGCCACGGCGCGCAGGGACAGGCCGGTGGCCCCGACGGTGGCCAGCTGGGTGCGGGCCAGGTCGGTGATCTCGGCGGTGAGGTCGGCGCGGGCGCGCTCCCGGGCGGTGGACGGCACCCGGGCAGCATGCCATCCGAGACTGGTGCTCGCAATCAAGAGCACCGTTCTTGACGGACGCGGCCGGGAGGAGGAGGGTCGCCGCCGTTCGAGAGCGGTGCTCTCGCAGACCTGAGGAGATCGAGATGGCGCGACACGTGGTGGTCGGCAAGGGGCCGGTCGGCTCGACGACGGCCCGGCTGCTGGCCGAGCAGGGGCACGAGGTCCTGGTGCTCTCCCGCAGCGGTGGGCCCAGCACCGACCAGGTCGGACACCGTGCGGTGGACGCCGGCGACGTCGAGGCGTTGACCGGCGCCATCGGCCGGGCCGACGTCCTCTACAACGCGGTCAACCCGCCGGACCACACCCGCTGGACGCAGGACTGGCCCCCGATCGGCGCCGCTCTGCTCGACGCCGCCGAGCGCACCGGTGCCCTGCTGGTGACCATGGGCAACCTGTACGGCTACGGCCGCCCGACGGGCCCGATGACCGCGAGCTCCCCGCTGGCCGCCACCGACGTGAAGGGGCGGCTGCGGGCGCAGATGTGGCGCGACGCGCTGGCCGCGCACCAGGCCGGCCGGGTCCGGGTGACCGAGGCCCGGGCGTCGGACTTCGTCGGCCCGGGGGTGCCGTCGGCCCAGTCGCACCTGATGCGCCAGCTGGCGACCCTGCGTCGGGGCAGGCGGGCCTGGGTGATCGGCGACCCGGACGCGGTGCACAGCTGGACCTACGTGCCCGACGTCGCCGCCACCCTGGTCGCCCTCGGCACCGACGAGCGCTCCGCCGGGCGGGCCTGGCACGTGCCCACGGCGCCGCCTCGCAGCCAGCGGCAGGCGCTGACCGACCTGCTGCGGCGCTGGGCGCACCGCCGGCCCGGGTGAGCGGCGTGCCGTGGCCGGTGCTCCGGGCGGTCGGGCTCGCCGTGCCGGTGATGCGGGAGGTCGTCGACATCCGGCACCAGTGGGACGCCCCGTTCGTCCTCGACGCGACCGAGACGACCGAGACGTTCGGCCTGCGGCCCACACCCTGGGACGACGTCGTCCGGGCGACCACCGCGACGGGTGTGCCGGTCTGACCCGGGGCACCGCGATCCCGGAGGGGTGGCGCGGATACCGTGGCGGCATGGGTCTGTTCTCCGCCTGGGTGCTCATCACCCTCGTCGCGCTGGTCGCGCTGGGCTTCGCCGCCTCGGCGTGGCGGGTCGCCCGCGCCGAGCGTCCGGGGCGCGCACGATGAGCGCCCCCGTCCCGCCCGGCCTGCCGACCGGGCCGGTCGCCGGTCCGACCGAGCTGCCGGTCCCGGACACCGTCGACGTCCGCGAGGGGCCCGAGGTGGCCCACGAGCTGCTGTCGGTGCTGCCGCTGCTGGGCGAGTGGCACGGGGAGGGGCAGGCCGCCGGCACCGAGGGCGACCACCGCTTCGGGCAGTGGGTCCGCTTCGCCCACGACGGGCGTGGCTTCCTCAGCTACGAGTCGCGCACCTGGCGGCTGACCGCCGACGGCCAGGTCGCCGGCCCGGATCAGCGGGAGTCCGGCTTCTGGCGGCCCCGCGGCGAGGAGGGGGTCGAGCTGCTGGTCAGCTCCCCGGCCGGCCTCGTGGAGATCTACGTCGGCACGGCCCGGACGACGACCAGCTGGGAGCTGGACAGCGACGTCCTGGCCCGTACCCCCGACCACCCCGACACCAGCCGGGCCAAGCGGCTCTACGGCATCGTCGACGGCGCCCTGCTCTACGCCGTCGACCGGGCGGCGGGCGACCAGCCGCTGCGCCCCACCATGTCCGCCCGCCTGGAGAGGATCCGCTGAAACCCGTGACGCAGCCCGCCACCACCCCCCGTCACGTCGCCGACCGCTACGTCGACGCGGTCTGCGACCTGGACCCCATCGTCGCGACCCAGCTGGGCACCCGGCCCGGTGACGACCGGCTGCCGGACACCAGCCCGGCCGGGCTGGCCGCGGAGGCCGAGCTGATCCGGGCCACGCTCGCCGAGCTGGACCGCGTGCTGGCCGCGGACCCGTCCCTGGACGACGACCCGGTGGAGCGCCGCTGCGCGCGGCTGCTGCGGGAGCGGCTCACGGCTGCGCTGGACCTGCACGAGGCCGGCGAGGACCTGCGGGCGGTGTCCAACCTCTTCTCCCCGGTGCACTCCATCCGGCAGGTCTTCTCGATGATGCCGACCCGGACCCCGGAGGACTGGGCGGTGCTGGCCCGCCGGCTCGCCCGGGTGCCGGCGGCCTACCGGGGCTACCGCGAGTCGCTGAGCGCCGGGGCCGCGCAGGGCCTGTTCGCCGCGCCCCGCCAGGTGCACACCGTCGTCGGGCAGCTCGACGAGTGGCTGGCCGGCCCCTACTTCGCCGGGCTGGTCGCCGCCGGCCCCGACGAGGTGCGCGCCGAGCTGGACGCCGCAGCTGCTGCGGCCGACGCCGCGGTCGCCGCCGTCCGCGACTTCCTCCGGGACACCTACGCCCCGCAGGCCGAGGGCACCCCGGACGCGGTCGGCCGCGAGCGGTACGCCCGCTTCGCCCGCTCGTGGAACGGCTCGGACCTCGGCACGGGCAGGGGCCTGGAGGAGGCCTACGCCTGGGGCTGGGCCGAGCACCAGCGCATCCTGGCCGAGCAGCGCCTCGAGGCGGAGAAGGTGCTCCCCGGGGCCACGCCCATGGAGGCGATGCGCTGGCTCACCGAGCACGGCGAGGCCGTCGAGGGCGTGGAGCCGGTCCGGCAGCGGCTGCAGGCGATGATGGACACCGCGATCGAGGCCCTCGACGGGGTGCACTTCGACATCGCCGGCCCGGTGCGCCAGGTGGAGGCGATGATCGCCCCGCCGGGCAGCGCCGCGGCGCCGTACTACACCCGGCCGACCCAGGACTTCTCCCGTCCCGGCCGCACCTGGCTGCCGACGCTGGGCCGGGAGCGCTTCCCGCTGTGGGACCTGGTCTCGACCTGGTACCACGAGGGCGTCCCCGGGCATCACCTGCAGCTCGCGCAGTGGGCGTACGTCTCCGGCGACCTGTCGTCCTACCAGACCTCGCTGGGGTCGGTCGGGGCCAACGTCGAGGGCTGGGCGCTCTACGCCGAGCGGCTGATGGACGAGTTGGGCTTCCTGACCGACCCCGGGGCCCGGCTGGGCTACCTGGACGCGCAGCAGATGCGCGCCGTCCGGGTCGTGGTCGACATCGGCATGCACCTGGAGCTGCCGATCCCCGACGACGCCGAGGGCGCCGTCGCCGCGCACCGGGGCGAGCTTTGGACGCCGGAGCTGGCGCGAGCCTTCTTCGGGGAGAACTGCGGCCGGGACGCCGACTTCCTGGACAGCGAGCTGGTCCGCTACCTCGGCATGCCCGGGCAGGCGATCAGCTACAAGCTGGGGGAGCGGGCCTGGCTGGCCGGCCGGGAGGCGGCCCAGCAGGCGCGGGGCGCCGACTTCGACCTGAAGGCCTGGCACATGGCCGCGCTCTCCCAGGGCAGCCTCGGCCTCGACGACCTGGCCGCCGAACTCGCCCAGCTCTGACGCCTCGTCACCACCGGAATGGCCATCTTGGTGGTGACTGGAGCCGGAGGGGCCAAGATCGCGACTTTGGCCCCTCCGCGGCGCACCGACCACCAAGATGGCCATCTTGGTGGTCGGAGACCTGGGGCCGTCAGCTGTCCGGGGCGTCGGGTGGGGTGGGGTTGACCTGGTCGGCGTCCCAGGTGGTGCGCTGGCCGGGCGCCGCGGGGACGACCTCCAGGCCGTCGACGGCGAACAGCTCGGCGATGCAGGCGGCGCTGCCCCCGACGTAGGTGCTGACCAGGTCGATGTCGGTCACCACGCACCAGGCGCGGTCGGCCGGCCACCACAGGTTGGCGCTCTGCTCGAACGGCTCGGCGGCCATGTTCTGCGCGGCCAGCTCGATCGGCCCGTTGATCAGCCAGTACTCGCGGTCGGGCAGGCTCAGCGTCGGGTGGTCGGCGATGACGGCGCCGCCCTGGGCGACGGCGAACCAGCAGACGTCGGGGGTCGTCGTCCAGCGGGACAGCACCGCGACCAGGCGTTCGGCGACCGGGCCGGGGAGGTGGCCGCGGGCAGGGGCGCCGTGCCACAGCGGCGACTGGTCGTCGTTCTCGAAGTACTCCATCGCGCCGGTGACCGAGCCCCACTGCATCAGCGGGTGCACGGTGGTGCCGTTGGCGGCTGCGACGGAGGCCCAGGGGACCTCGACGTCGTCGTCCCCCACGTACCGCACGGCGGGGTGGAAGACCCGGGCCACGGCCTCGAAGGAGGAGGGGACCAGCGCGGCCACGGTCGCCGGCGTGGCGGAGGAGGCGGACTCGGCGAGCCAGATGCCGGCCGAGGTGTCCAGGGCGACGGAGCGACCGGTGAACTGCACGCCCGACTCCTCCCCCAGACAACGGACAACCCCCGGGCTGCTCCGCGGCGCTGTACCCACCGTGGTGGGGAGCGGCTCACGGGCCGACTGGACAACGTCGGCAGCCCGGGGGTCGGGTGACTGTCCGGTTCTCGCCTGCCGCCATCGACGGACGGGCGGGAGTGCCGTCGCTCAGGTGCTGTGGGTCTTCCACAGGCTCTGAACGGGCGGCCCATCTGGACGGCGGCTAGCGGACAGCCACCTCACGTGTCCTGTAAGTCATCAACTTCGGGACCACCTCCTCTCTCGTGTGCCACGACGGTACGACGCGGATGAGAGCTCGGCAACGACCTTTTCTCAGGTGTCGGACGACGGCCCGGTGGTGCGCCCGGGCGGGGGCGTGCCCTTCCAGTCGGGGTCGTGGGTCGCCTTGTCGTCGACGGTGCGGATCTGCCGGCCGTCCTCGGTCTGGTAGACGTCGGGCACGCCGTCCGCGTTGAGGTCCTCCGTCTCCTCCTGGGCGATCCGGCGGTAGCGGCGGTCGCGCGACTTGAGCAGGATCGCGGCCAGCGCGGCCGCCGTCAGGGTGCCGACCAGGACGCCGACCTTCACGTGCTCGTCGCGCAGCGAGCCCTCGCCGTAGGCGAGTGCGCCGATGAGCAGGGAGACGGTGAACCCGATCCCGGCGAGCATGGACAGGCCGATGACGTCGGGCCAGCCCAGCGACTCGTCCAGCTCGGCGCGGGTGAAGCGGGACACCAGCCAGGTGGCGCCGGTGATGCCGAGCGTCTTGCCGGCCACCAGGCCGACGACGATGCCGATGGCGACCGGGTCCGACAGCGACTCGACCAGACCGGAGAAGCCGCCGATGGTGACGCCGGCGGCGAAGAAGGCGAACACCGGGACGGCGAACCCGGCGGAGATGGGGCGGATCCGGTGCTCGAGGTGCTCGGCCAGGCCGGGGCCCGCGTCCGGGCCGCCGGCGGCCTGGCTGCGGACGACCGGCACGGTGAAGGCGAGCAGCACCCCGGCGACGGTGGCGTGCACCCCGGACTCGTGCATCAGCACCCAGGTGATGACCGCGAGCGGGATGAGCAGCCACCAGGAGCGGATCCGCTTCTGCACCAGGAACCCGAAGACGGCCAGCGGGACCAGTGACAGCAATAGCGGCGTGACCGCCAGCTCGGAGGTGTAGAAGATCGCGATGACCGTGATGGCGAGCAGGTCGTCGACCACGGCCAGGGTCAGCAGGAAGGTGCGCAGCGCGGTGGGCAGGTGGGTGCTGATCACCGCGAGGACGGCGAGGGCGAAGGCGATGTCGGTGGCCGTGGGGATGGCCCAGCCGCGCAGCGCGCCGTCGCCGGTGCCCAGGTTCACCAGTACGAACAGGACGGCGGGGACCACCATGCCGCCGACGGCCGCGGCGACCGGCAGGGCTGCCCGCCGAGGGTCACGGAGGTCGCCGGCCACGAACTCCCGCTTGAGCTCGAGCCCGACCACGAAGAAGAAGATGGCGAGCAGCCCGTCGGCCGCCCAGGTGCCGAGGGTGAGGTCCAGGTGCAGCGACTCGGGGCCCACCCGGGTGTCGCGCAGCGCCTCGTAGGACTCCGCCCAGGGCGAGTTCGCCCAGACCAGGGCGATCACGGTGCCCACCAGCAGGAGTGCCCCGCCGATGGTCTCCTTGCGGAGGACCGCGGCGATCCGCGTGGCCTCCGGGTAGGACCCCCGGCTGAACAAGCGGGTGGGTGTGGTCACGTGGCGGCTCCGTTGTGCAGGGTCGGGAAGAGAGTTGCCGACCAGACTTCCCGGCGCACCTCGGACGAGGTTACCGGGCCAGCAGCTCGCCCACCCGCCGGGACAACCCGGCGTCTCCTCGGGACACCCCGTCCAGGCGGGTGACCGTGGCGGCGCCCCGGATGCCGGACAGCAGCCAGACCGCGTCGGCGGCCTGCAGGTCCGCCATCGAGCCGGCGGTGACGGCGGTCGGCCACCCGGCGGCCTCGGCCCGCTCGAAGAGCCGGGCCTGCGTGGTGCCGGCCAGGATCCCGGTCTCCATCGGCGGGGTGTGCAGCCGACCGCCGGCGGCCCAGACGACGGTCGAGGTCGGGCCCTCCAGCAGCCTGCCCTCCACGGAGGTGAGGACGACGTCGTCGGCGCCGACCGCGTGCGCGTGCCGCAGGGCGGCCATGTTGACCGCGTAGGAGAGCGTCTTGGCCCCGCCCAGCAACCACGGGGCGGTGGCGCGGACGTCGGCGGGCACCCCGAGGGAGAGGCCGACCACGGCGATGCCCTCCTCGCGCTGCCGCAGCGTCTCCTCCGGCACCGGGGCCAGCAGGGCCAGCAGCGTCGGCGGGGTGCCGTCCCCGAGGCCGCGGGTGAGCAGCACCCGGCAGGCCCCCTCGACGTCGGCCGGCCAGTCGGCGACCCCGGCCGCCACCACGGCCCGGACGGCGTCGTCCCCGGGGTGGGTCAGCGCCATGATCGACGCCGAGCGGCGCAGCCGGTCCAGGTGGGCGTCCAGGTGCGGCGTCGTCCCGGCGACGACCAGCACCGACTCGAAGGCGCCGTCGCCCCGCCCGAGCCCCAGGTCGAACCCGGTCACCACCGGTTCGTCCGGGGCCACCACCGTCGCCGCGCCGTCCCGCCAGACCACGACCCGCGCGTTCGTCACGGCGTCCACCCTGCCGTACCGGCGAACTAGGCTCGGCACCGTGTCCGGACCGGAGAGCGCGCCGCCGTTGGCCGCCGAGCTGCGGGCCCGTGGTCTGCGGCTGACCAGCCAGCGACAGCGGGTGCTGGCGGCCGTCGCGGCGCTGGAGCACGGCACCCCGGAGGAGATCGGCGCCCGGCTGCGGGCCGAGGCCGGCCCGGACGGCGCCGCCCCGGACACCTCGACGGTCTACCGCACCCTGGAGCTGCTCGAGCGGCTCGGCCTGGTCTGGCACACCCACCTGGGCAAGGGCGCACCGATCTACCACGCTGCCCAGCACCCGCACCTGCACGTCGTGTGCCAGTCGTGCGGTGAGATCCACTCGGTCGACCCGGAGCTGCTCGACAGTGCTGCGGAACGTCTGAGCGCTCAGCTGGGTTTCACCCTGGACGTGGGCCACGTGGCGCTGTCCGGCACCTGTCGAGCCTGCGCGGAGAAGGAGAACGCATGAGCTCCCCCCTGCTGCAGCGCCCCGGTGCCGTGGCCCTGGACGTCGAGGGCGGCGGCTCGGTCGCGGCCCACTACGGCGAGCCGCTGCCCGAGCAGCGCCGGCTGGCCGAGGGTGCCGGCCTGGTCGACCGCAGCGACCGGGACGTCGTCGCCGTCCCCGGGCCCGACCGGCTGAGCTGGCTGCACGACCTGACCTCCCAGCACCTGCGTGAGCTGCCCGACGCGACCGGCACCGAGGCGCTGTTCCTCGACCCGAACGGCCGGGTCGAGCACCACGCCGAGCTGACCGAGCTGGCCGGCACGGTCTGGGCCGATGTGGAGCCCGGCACCGGGGCGGCGCTGACCGCCTGGCTGCAGAAGATGCGGTTCATGCTGCGGGTCGAGCCCGAGCTGCGCACCGACGGCTGGGCACTGCTCAGCCTGGTCGGCCCGCAGGGCGACGCGGTGCTCGCCGCGGCCGGCTGGCCGGTACCGGCCGGGGAGCACGCCGTGGTGCCGCTGCCGGACGGCGGCTGGGCGCGTCGGATGCCCGCGCTCGGCGACGGGACGGCGGCGGTCGTCGACCTGCTGGTGCCGCGGGCCGAGGTGGGCGCACGGGCCGATGCCCTGCTGGCCGCCGGTGCGGTGCTCGCCGGCCTGGACGCCTACGAGGCGCTGCGGGTCGAGGCCCGCCGTCCGCGCGCCGGCATCGACTCCGACCACCGCACCATCCCGAACGAGCTGGTCTGGCTGGACACCGCCGTCCACCTGGAGAAGGGCTGCTACCGCGGGCAGGAGACGGTCGCCCGGGTGCACAACCTCGGTCGCCCGCCGCGCCGTCAGGTGCTGCTCCACCTGGACGGGATGAGCGAGGTGCTCCCCGCGCCCGGCACCCCGGTCACCGCAGGCACCCGCGAGGTCGGCCGCGTGGGCAGCGTGGTCCGCCACCACGAGCTGGGCGTGATCGGCCTGGCCCTGGTCAAGCAGTCGGTCGCGCCCGACGCCGACCTGCGGGTCGGGGAGGCGGTCGCCGTGATCGACCTCGACGACGCCCCGGCGGCGCTGGACGACACCCGGGCGGCGGCCCGCGACCGCGTGCGCGCGGTCCGGTCTGCGACGATCGGCCGGTGAGCATTCGGGTCGGCGTCCAGGGCACCCTGCTGACCCTGGCACCGACCGGCGCGGAGTCGGCCAAGGTCGACGTCCCGGCGCTGCCGGTCACCGTCGACGAGGTGGTCGCCACCGCCCGCGACTGCCGGGCCCTCGGCGCCGCCGTGCTGCACCTGCACGTGCGCGGCACCGACACCCGGCCGACGCTGGACCTGCCCCGGGTCCGGGAGGTGGTCGCCGCCGTCCGGGAGATCACCGACCTGGTCGTGCAGCTCTCGACCGGCGGCGCGGTCACCGACCCGGCCGAGGCGCGGCTGGCGGTGCTGGACGCCGAGCCGGACGCCGCCTCGCTCTCCCTGGGCACGGTCAACTTCGGCCGGGACGTCTTCTACAACCCCTGGGACCTCATCGTCGAGCTGCACACCCAGATGCAGCAGCGCGGGATCGTGCCCGAGTACGAGGTGTTCGACCTGGGCCAGCTGGCGACCCTCTCCCGGTTGCTCGACCGGCACGGGCCGCCCGCCGGTGGGCACGTGCACGTCGACCTGGTGATGGGGGTGCCCGGCGGGATGCCCGGGACGACGGCGGCGCTGGCCGCCTGCCTGCCGTTCCTCCCGCCCGGGGCCACCTTCGCCGCCACCGGCGTGGGCCGCACCTCGCTGCCGGTGATGCTGGCCGCGCTGTCGGCCGGCGGCCACCTGCGGGTCGGCATGGAGGACACGCTGAGCTACGCCCCCGGCGAACCGGTGCGCGACAACGCCCAGCTGGTCGCACGGGCGGCCGGGCTCGCCCGGATCGCCCAGCGCCCGCCGCTCACCCCGACCGAGGCCCGGCAGCTGCTGGGCATCACGCGCGTCCCCACCACTGCGGAGGTCTCCCGATGACTGTCCCCTCTCCCGCCGGCGGCGCCGGCGTCGACGAGCTGCTCGACCCGTCCTTCCTGGACGGGGTCGAGGAGCTGCCGATGACCGAGGTCCGCGCGCTGCGGCACCGCGCCGAGCAGGAGGAGGTCAACCTCTCCTACACCCGGCGGCTGCTGCAGGGCCGGCTGGACATCGTCCGTCGCGAGCTGCAGCGCCGGGCCGAGCACGACGGCCGTTCGCTGGTCGACCTGCTGCCGGAGATCCTGTCGGAGAAGGGCCGCGGCCCCGCGCACGGGCTCGGCCGGCACCAGACCGTCCAGCCGACGTCCCCGGAGCAGTTCGAGACCTGGGTGAACGGGCTGGCACCGGGGGTCGACCTCTCCGACGTCCCGTCCCTGCCCGACGACCAGCTGGAGCAGGCCGCCCGGGCGCTGGGCGAGGGGGAGCGGACGCTGTCCGAGCGCCGCCGCGGCGTGCAGCAGGTGATGGACACCGTCGCCGGTGAGCTCGCCCGCCGCTACCGCGAGGGCCTGGCCGACGTGGCGCAGCTGCTGGCCGACGAGTCCCGGCACCGCGCCTGATGCCGGCGGACCGACTGACCCGCTGGGCCGACGAGCCCGTCCTGGTCGAGGTGTGGCGCGCCGGCCTCGGGGTCGACGTGCTCGAGTCGGTGCACCGGGGGGCGCTGGTCGTGCTCGGTGCCGACGGCGCACCGCTGCTGGAGGTCGGCGACGTCACCCGGCCGGTGCTGCCGCGCTCGTCGAACAAGCCGGTGCAGGCCACCACGTACCTGCAGGCGGGCTGGCAGCCCCGGGACGACCGGGAACTGGCCATCGCGGCCGCCTCGCACAGCGGTGAGGACGAGCACCGCGCACTGGCCGGCGAGCTGCTCGCCGCCGCCGGGCTGCGCCCGGACGACCTGGGCTGCCCGCCGGCGCTGCCGCAGCACGAGCGCACCCGGGCCGAGTGGCTGGTGGCCGGCCGGGCGCCGGAGCGGCTGGCGATGAACTGCTCGGGCAAGCACGCGGCGATGCTGGCCGCCTGTGCCGCGGCCGGCTGGCCGACCGCCGGGTACCTGGACCGCGAGCACCCGCTCCAGCAGGCGATCGAGGCCCGGCTGGGCGAGGCCGCGGGTGAGCCGGTGGCGGCGGTCGTGGTCGACGGGTGCGGTGCGCCGCAGCACGCGATCTCGCTGACCGGGCTGGCCCGCGGCGTCCTCTCGCTGGTGCAGGCAGAGTCCGGGACGCCGGGGCGTCGGGTCGCCGACGCGATGCGCGCGCACCCCTGGCTGGTGGCCGGTACCGGCCGGGAGGACACCGAGCTGATGCAGGCGGTGGACGGTCTGCTGGTGAAGGGCGGAGCCGACGGGGTGCACGTCGCGGCGCTGCCGGGGGCCGGGGCGGTCGCGTTGAAGCTGGACGACGGCGGGGACCGCGGTCGGGCGCCGGCGCTGGCTGCGGGGCTGCAGCGGCTGGGGGTGCCGGCCGAGACGCTGGCCCGGTGGCTGGTCACGCCGGTCTCCGGCGGCGAGGGCGTGGTGGGCGAGGTCCGGGCGGCTGCGGTCCTCGATGGGTCGAGTCGCTAGTGGTCCTCGTCGTTGATTCGTCGGGGGTCTGAGGTCCAGGCGGTGGAGTCATT
>NZ_JPMX01000066.1 GCF_000761485.1 Modestobacter caceresii | reverse complement strand
CCACACTGGCCGCTCAGGCAGCCTGACCCAACCTGTCACCGATCCGTGCAGCAGTCCCATCTGGTCCTTGCTGAGGTTGGCGTCGTAGAGGACGGCAGCGGCCGAGCGCCAGCAGGTGCGGTAGGCGCGCAGGGACCGGACCTCGGCGGGGGTCATGCGGCGGTGTTCGGCGGCGGCGACGCCGTGCAGCAGCGTGTCGATGTGGACCTTGAGCAGCAGGCCCCGGGTGAAGAGGGCGGCCTGAGCCGCCCGTGCGATCGTCAGCGCTTCCCCCGGCGTGCGATGGCGCGCGATCAGCATGGTTAGGGCTTCTGAAGCCTTCTCTGCCGAGGTCGGCGGGGCGTCGGCGATGGCCGTGAAGGTGTCGCGGTAGAGCCCGTCGACGAGCGTGAACTGCTCGGGCCGGAGGACGTCGCGCACGCGGGAGCGGAAGGCGTAGAACTCGGCGCGGGGCAGGTACTGCGGATAGTCGCCTTTGGTGTCCGATGGCACGACTCGCGGAGGTCGGGCGTGTTCGGTGAGTAGCGCATCCAGGGTGGCCGGGTCGGCGATGGTGCCGCCGCGGGCGCTGACCCAGTCAGCCAGGTGCCCGCCTCCGGTGTCGTCACAGGAGAGCACGAAGTCGGCTCCGACTGCGGCGCAGAGGTGGGCCAGGTTGTCCAAGGTGTCGGTGCTGACGATGTTGTCCGCGTGCCGGAGCAGTACGAGACGCGCGTCGTAGGCGGTGAGCCACGCCCTGGCGTATTCGAGGTCTTCGCCGTGACGGCGACCGGACCCGTAGAGGTCATGATTGACACCGAGGCTGGCGAGCAGGTCTTGTCCGATGGCCCAGGCGTGCCGGGTCGGCCGTGCGGTGAACGTGACAACGCCGGTGGTGGGGTCGGTCGGGGGCAGCAGGGTGCGGCTGGGCTGACCGGCCGGAAGCGGAATCAGAAATGACATGAAGATTGGCCCTTCTCAGGAGTTGTTTTCGGCCAGGCGTCGCGGCAACTTCCGCCGGATCTGGGCAAAGTCGTCGGCAGTGACGGCGCCAGTGACGTCGAAGCGGTTGAGCCACCGGACGGTCTGGACCCAGCGGCGCAGGAAACCGGCGCAGGCGGCCTCGTTGTGCTGGGCGAGCAGACGCACATTGGTTGCTGCTAGGCGCGCGTCGAGGCGCTGAACCGCGTCGATGAGTTCGGTACCGCGCAGGGGACCGAAGGTGACTTCGCCCATGATCCGGCTGTGCAACTGGGGATGCTTTCCAGCCGCTTCTAGGACGCCAGTGCCCACGATGCCGAGCCCGAAGGCGTGGTCGCTCTCCTCGTAGAGCCACACCAGTTCCTGCAAAGCGTTCGCCTTGGTGTTCTGCAACTCGTCCACGATGAGCACACCGCCCCATGCCGCAAAGAGGCGGAGGAGGTCGTCCTGCATCTGGACACGGGTACCGACGTGCTGGGCGCCGGTGAGCGCCAGGTGCGTGTAGCGGAGCAGGTCTAGCGGGCGGGGCTGGCCGGGCATCGTGACGACAACACAGGGCCGGTTGGCGTTCTGGGCGACGTACCGGGCGCAGGTGGTCTTGCCGGTGCCGGGTGGGCCGTCGAAGGCGACGATGTCGTTCCCGCTGAGGACCGCCTGCGCGGTCACGTACCCGTCGGCGAAGAACGGTGTCTGCACAAGTTCTGTCTCCAGGCCGAGCGCTACGGTCTGATGCCGAAGCACGCCTTGGGGGGCGATGGTCACTGGTGCTCCTCTTCGTCATGGGTGGGGGCCTCACTGGCGCGGCTGCTGTCGACCGGGCAAGCGGAAGCGTCGGTCGAGCGCCGCGTCCCTGGTTCCGTGGGCTCCTGGGGCTGCAGTGCGCTGCCGTACTTCGCCGCCAGCCGTGCGGTCGCCTGCCGCGCCGCATCGTCTTCCGCCGGGGGAGGCGTCGCCGGAACCCGTGGCGCGGGTGGCCTTCCGGTGCCCTTGCGGGGTGACCCCGCCTGTGTCTTCTTCGGTTCCGATGAGTCGTTGGAGTCGGTCGTGTCCGCGGGGGTATCGGGCTCTGCCTCCGTCGACTGGGAGTCGTGGCGGTTCACGACCGCAGCGCGGTCCTCGCTGCCGTCGTAGGAGGTGTCTTCGTCGCCGTAGGTCACTCCTGCCTGGCTGCCTGCGGCGATCTGGCGGCGGAAGTGGATGACACCCTTCTCGATGGCCTGGAACTCTCGTTCCGTTTCGGCGCGTTCGGCCAAGAACGGAGCAACCTGCTCCCGGGTCATCAAGTCGGCCCGCGTTGCCTGGCAAATCCACTCATTGTCGAGGTCGAAGACCTCGATGAAGTCGCGATTGGTCGGCAGGTAGCGGATGCGGTACCGGTGTCCATACTTCAGGCCCGTGCCGAAGTAGGAGTTGCCGTCGAAGTTGAGGCCGTTCTTCGTCCACATGTACGTGAGGTCACCGCTTGTCATCAGGGACGTGCGGTACTCGACAAGGTCGAGGTGACGCAGTTCGGTCGGGTCGGCGGCGAATGCGTCGAGTCGGGTCCGGCCGTGCTTCTTCATCCGGATAGTCGTGTTGATCTCGTTGACGGTGTCCTGCAAGAGGTCGCAGAAGACCGACCAGCCGAGGACGTCCTCCGGCTTGATGTCCTTGGGTAACCTGGCGGCGTGCCGGGAGGCCCCGGTGCGGATCTTCCCGGCCTTGGTGGCGCCAGGAGCACGGTTCGCGAGCCGCTTGTTGAGCAGCCCGAGGGCACGCTCGGCGATCCCGTTCTGCCAGGAGGAGTAGGCGGCGGTCGGTGCCAGAATCCAGCCGAGCCGCTCAACGCCTTCTCGCATGCTCGGGCCGAAGTGCTGGGCGGCGTTGTCGCAGACGACCTGTTCGGGTTGGCCGCCGACGGTGACTCCGAGGTAGTCGCGTTCGGTGCCGAACTCGACCAGCGCGGCGCCGACCATGTCGCCGTTGACGGGGGTCTTCCACGGCACCGCGTGCAGCAGGCTGCTGTAGCCGTCCACAACGACGGTGACCTGCGGCTTGATCGGAGACCGGTGCTTGTGGGACGGCCACACCCACAAGTCCATGATCGTGTGGTCCAGATGCCAGGTGTGATTGCGGTGCGGCGCAGTCCAGGACAGGTAGGCCCGGTTGTTGACTAGACCCGGGTATCCGTCGAGCGCGGCGGCGAGCAGGGTCGGGTTCGTGCGCTCCCGCATGGCGCGAGCGAACGTCTCGTACGAGCAGGTGACCAGGCCCGCCTCCTCCAGCAGGCCGTGGGCGGACTGCATGTCCTGCTCCTGCGCGACCACGGTCAGGTGCTCGACGGTCGGCTCGAACCGCTTCCGCTCGGGCTTGGGGCTGCCATCGGCGAGCCGGGAGTCCTTGAGCCACGTGTAGACGGCCCGCGGAGACACACCCCACTTCGCTGCGACGGCCTTCACGTGGGCGCCGAGCGGTCGACCCTCCGCGGTCAGGCGGCGCAGTTGCGCGACTGCTGCCTGCCTGTCCGACCAACTGGGCCGACGCCGCGTTGCCCGAGCCGACGAGGTGTCGCGCTGCGTCCGTGCGGCGTCCACACGCCGGGAGCCGGTCATGCTGCAGCCTTCGGGGCGAACGCCCCCGGCGTCAGAGGCGAGGCGTGCAACGACTCCACCAACCCCTGCGGACTGACGTGGATGCAGGACCTCAGGTGGCTCAGCGTGATCACACGGACCCCGGCGAACCGGTCGCCGTACGCGGCGATGCCCGCGTCGAGATAGCGGTGAACCTGAGTCCAGGTGTCCTCGTCGAGCGTCGCCTGCACGTGCCGCCAGGTTTTGATCTCGTCGAAGAAGACACCCTTGTCTGGGTCCTCCCAGGCAAGATCCACGCGGCCAGTCCCGGCCGCCACCTCCGCACCGAGGAAGACCGCCGGGGTACGCGGCACGAAGTGGGTCAGGTACTGCGTGGCCATGCCGGTCACCCGGATCCGGGCCCTGTCCAACCGGCCGAGGGACCGATCCTTGACCGTCGCGCCGACCGTCTCGGCGATCAGCACGCGAAGGGCGCGGCCATCAATGGTCTGCGCGGTTGAGGCCAGCCGTCCGGCGATCGTGTGGGTCAGGACGCCGATCTTGCTGTCCCAGGCCCGGCTGTCGTGGGTCTGGGTCGGCTTGTCGCTGTAGATGGGGACGGGCAGTCCGGCGCGGGCGTAGAGCGCCTGCATGGTCAGCCGCGGAACTGGGACGGCGGGGGATTCTGGGATGTTGCTATGGGGGGTCATGGGCGCTCCGCTCAAATAGACGGTTGGGCGCCCCTGACCTGACTGATCAGGCGAATAGGGAGGCGTCAGGGCAGGGGTATGAGCCCGCCCATGCGAATGCGAAACCAGCGCAGGAATCCTGTGGATCGCATCGCCGTGCCTCCTTTCCGTCTCAATATCGGCCTCGAACTGTGGCGCACGGTAGGAGTTCAGTGCAGCCTCTGCAATGTTCCGGCGGACAGACGTCCCCCGGAAGAGGTAGCCCCCCGGCACCGCTTCGTAGCCGCGACCGGAGTTCAGCGGACTGCTGATGTTCGCCATCATTAGGCGTCGTCTCCGGCGCCAACGGGGACCAGTGCTTTGTTCGGCGACGCCGCGGTCGGGCGCGGCGCCTGAAGCGTCTGGAGCCGGACCAGCCCGCAGCACCACGGGTCGAAATCGTGCCCGCTGTGCTCGTCGTTTGCGTCGCCTGTCCTGGCCTGCCGGTAAGAGGCGTCCAGACGGTAGCCACCGGCGGCCTGCTTGCTGAACGTGTGCTCGAACTGGCTGTACGAGCGGAGTTCCTCCAGTGCGTGCTCGAACCAGTCGTCGAATGTCTCCGGATCGGCGTGAAGGTCGGGTCCACCCAGCAGCACACCGATCGCCGCCTCATGCACCGGGTGCAGCCGTGAATCCGGGCTGCGACGGACGACGCGAATCTCTTCTTCCCACCGCAGCGCGGCCAACTCGTCGTCGGTCAGGACCGAGGAATCCGGAATGCTGATCGTCAGCAGTTCCGTGTCCTCCCCGACGAAGTCCAGCAACTCCCAGACCGATCCGTCCTCCGGCGGGTAAGACATCGCGGGGTTGCTGACCACGGCGTTGATGACCACGCCCAGGTGAATGTCCACCAGCGTGAACAGCCAATAGCGCGCGAGGTGGCTGCCGTGACCGACCAGCATCTCGGTGCGTGCCAGTTCGAACGTGAAAGGCATTCCGTCGCGGAACATGAAGTGCTTGACCATCTGTGACTCCTGCGTATTGGTGAAGTCAGCGGGACTGCCGACGACCAACAGGAAATCGCCCGGCTCAGACATGTAACGGCGAAAGTGCCATCGAGTGCCACGGGGACCGTCCGGAACCACCCGTGGCCGATGGCACTTGATGGCACTCGACCACCCGAGCGCGGGCTCGGGCGGAAACCAGCGACCAACGAATCCGCAGGCCCAGTGGCCATTTTGGGGGAGAAGGGGCTGTGGACCGTCCAACAACTGGCCGAAGTGGCACTCGACGGCACTTGCATGGCGCTCGACCGGCCGGACGGAAACGATGAAGGGACCCGCACGGTGACGATCACGGAAGCCGGAGTGTCACTGGGCCAGTCCACCCCCGAGGATTCGCGACCTCCGGCAGGCGATCTCATTCAGTCAATGGAGGAGATCGGACGCGCTACCGCCATCGCGCGGAAAGCCGCCGACGGAACCCGCTGGTGCCGATGCTGTGACACCACGGCCGCCGCGGGGAAAACGTCCGCCTACTGCCCCTCTCACCGCGCGGAGCGCAACCCTTACCTCAAGCGGCTCCGTCGCCAGGCCGAGCGCGAAGCCGCCGAGGCAGCCCGCGCGGCGGCACCGGCCACCGTGGTCGCCCCGACCGGCATGGTCCTGGTGCCCCGAGAGGTGCTACGGCAGATCGGGGTCCGAGCCGCCGCGATGGCTACTCACATCGCCCGGGCCTCCCGCCACTACAACGCCCTCCAGCAGGAGGGCCGCGATGTCATCTGGCTGGACAACCTCATGTGGAGCGCCAAGGAACTGGACGCCGCGATCGCCAGCGACATCCTCAACGGGGACCTTCTCCCACGCCACGTTGCGAGGCCCCAGCCAACGAGGCAGCAGCCCCGCACCGCCTGATCGTGGCGCCGGACCAGCGCGAGTTGTCGGCGACCCGGACTACCGTCCGGCCCGTCGAGCCGACGACGTCGGCTCGACGGTGGGTCCTAGGGTGATGACAGCGCCCTCGGCCCCATGCGGGGGCTCGGACCGGATGACCGACGGCCCGAGCCTTCGAGCCAGCCACGTCGGTGGCTCGACCCGCCGCGCTCCGGCTCCACCGGTCGGGGCCGGAGCGCGGCGCGGCTGTACGGCACCGCGACGCGGCGGGCGAGAATCGGTCCCCAGCGAACCTGGCCGCGAACTGTCGTAGTAGGACAGCATCATCAGGGACAGGAGCGGCCCGCGTCGGCCGATACCCCTCTACAGGACGCCGGTGGAGGCGCCTGGTCTTCGAAGGGACGGCGGAACAGTGCAGCAGGCCACGGCGGACGCGAGGCGTTCGTGAGCACCATCCGCAACCAGCGTCTCAAGGGCCAACTCGAACTGACCTGGACCAACAAGGATCAGCGGCTGCTCTCGCACGGCGAGGACACCTACGAGTGGACGACACCGGATGACTACAGGGTCAGCGAGGTCCGGCTGCTGCACGATGTCGCCGCGGTCGGCGAGACCCACAAGGACGCTGAGCGCGCGAGGGACAACCTGCTCATCCGCGGGGACGCTCTGCACGCGCTGACCTGCCTGAAGGAGTTGCCGGAGTTCGCGGCTGAATACCGCGGCAAGGTGCGACTGGCATACATCGACCCGCCGTTCAACACCGGGCAGATGTTCGAGCACTACAACGACGCCGTCGAGCACAGCGTCTGGCTGACCCAGATGCGGGACCGGCTCACGCAGATCCAGGAACTGCTCGCTGACAATGGCAGCCTTTGGCTGCATCTCGACGACTCCGAGATGGCCTATTGCCGCGTCATCCTGGATGAGGTCTTCGGCCGCCAGAACTACGTCGGAACGGTCGTGTGGGAGACCGACGCAGGTCGCCGCAACGACACCGACATCAGCACCGTGCAGGACTACATCCTCGTCGTCGCCAAGGACAAGAGCATCTGGCGCAAGCAGCGGAACCTTCTGCCACGCACGGCAGAGCAGGAGAAGCGCTACCGCAACCCCGACAACGACCCCCGAGGACCGTGGCTGCAAGGGGCGGACAGTACGGCTCGCTCCGGGTCCGAGGCACTGCTCTACGAGGTCACACTGCCGTCTGGCCGGACGGTCGTGCCGCCGAAGGGCGTCTTCTGGCGGTACTCGCGGGAGAACTTCGATCGGGCGCTGGCTGAGGACCGGGTGTACTTCGGCAAGGACGGCAACGGAATGCCGATCGTGAAGCGATACCTGTCCGAGGTGCAGGGCGGGGTCGTTCCCCGCTCGCTGTGGCTTGCCTCCGAAGTCGGCAGCAACATGACCGCGAAGCGCGACCACCTGCGCAAGATGTTTCCCGACCTGCCCGCGTTCGCCACGCCTAAGCCCGAGGGCCTGCTGGAGCGCGTCATCCACATCGCCACCGACCCCGGTGACATCGTCCTCGACTGCTTCGCCGGATCAGGCACGACTGCTGCCGTGGCCCACAAGATGGGCAGGCGCTGGGTGACTTCCGAGTTGAGTCCCACGAACCTGACCAACTACACCCGTCCGCGCTTGGAGAAGGTCGTCAACAACGAAGATCCCCGGGGCATCACCGCATCGATCGGGTGGCAGGGCGGCGGCGGCTTCCGCGTCATGGAGGTCGGCGCGTCCATGTTCGAGACCGACGAGGACGGCGGCATCTTGCTCGCGGAATGGGCTACCAACGGTGCCTTCGCTGAGGCTGTCTGCGCCCAGTTGGGCTACGAGCGCCTCGGCCCAGAGAGTCGCCCGTTCAGCGGACGAAAGGGCCGCATGCGGCTGGCGGTCGTCGACGGGGTCGCCGGAGACACCGAGGTCGATTTCCTCGTCTCCCACCTCGCCGAAGGTGAGCGCCTCACGCTGGTAGCCAAGGCCGCGACCGAAGACGCCCAGGATCGGCTCAGGACCCTGTCCCCGGGCAGCCGCCTGCGCACCGCGCCCCGCGACCTGCTCCGCGTGCGCTCACACGGGAAGACCACCCGATGACCCTCATCCCCATGGACACCGACCTCATCGAGGAGGTCGCGGCCCGCCTTCAGTTGCGCGCCCCCAACAAGGCCGCCCTCGAAGCCGTCGCCCGGCGCCTGGATGAAGCCGACGAGCCGCTTGACGGCGTCTGCGACCTGGCCACCGGCGTCGGCAAGACCTACATCGCAGCAGCCCTCGTGGACTACCTGTACGAGTCCGGGGTCCGGAACATCCTGATCGTGACCCCGGGGTCGACTGTGTTCGGGAAGACGGTCAACAACTTCACCCCCGGTCACACGAAGTACGTGAACGGGCTGGAGTCGAACCCGCTCGTGATCACGAGTGAGGACTTCGATCGCGGCGCGGTCGCACACGCTCTGGCTGACGACACCCGACTCAAGGTTTTCGTCTTCAACGTGCAGCAGTTGATCAAGCCCACCCAGAACACCTCCCGCAAGGTCCGGGAGCACGACGAGAACCTCGGCGGAAGCCTCTACGAGCACCTCCAGCAGGTGTCCGACCTCGTGGTGATCGCCGACGAGCACCACGTCTACTTCGGGAAGAACGCCAAGGCGTTCACGTCTGCAGTCAAGGACCTCAAGCCGCTCGCGCTCATCGGGCTCACGGCCACCCCGTCGGAGAACACCACCGACGACCAGATCATCTACAACTACCCGCTCGCCGCGGCCATCGCCGACGGGTTCGTCAAGATCCCGGTCCTCGTCGCCCGCAAAGACGGTCAGGTCACGCTGCGCCGTCAGTTGGCCGACGGCCTGCTCCTGCTGGACCGCAAGCGGGAGGCTCTCGTCGCGTACTGCGCCAAGCAGGACTGCAACCCGGTCAACCCGGTCATGTTCGTCGTCTGCGAGAGCATCGACGACGCCAACGAGGTCGCCTCCGAACTGCGCGGCCCGGACATGCTCGGCTCCGACGAGGCCGTCCTCGTCGTCACCAGCGAGTCCCCCGACGAGTCCCTCGCCGCGCTCGACAAGGTCGAGGATCCGGCCAGCCCGGTCCGGGCCATCGTTAGCGTGCAGATGCTCAAGGAAGGCTGGGACGTCAAGAACATCTACGTCATCTGCGCCCTCCGCGCGCTGGAGTCCCAGGCGCTGTCCGAGCAAATCCTCGGCCGCGGCCTGCGCCTGCCGTTCGGCTCTCGCACCGGCGTCCCAATGCTCGACAGCGTCGAGGTCCTTTCCCACCGGCGATTCCACGACCTCCTCGCCAACGCCCGCGCGCTGCTGGAAGCGACGTTCAAGGAACGCGCCGAGAAGGTCGTCGCCGAAACCGCCACCGGCCAGGTCAGCGGCACCGCCACCGCCACAGGCGGTGAAGACCTCGTCCTGCCGAGCGACGGCGAAGCCGCCGATCAGGTGACCCGTGTGGACGGGATCGTCGGCACCGGCCAGTTGACCATCGAAGGCGTCGGCACCGCCGGCGCCAGCGCCGCCGACAGTGAGGGAAGCGTCGGGCTCGTCTTCCAGGAGTTCGAGGACCGCGCCCGAGAGGCCGAGGCCGCCGTCCTGCTCCTCCAGCAGGACATGAGCCCGCGCTCCGACGCCCCCCGGATCCTCTTCCCGCGCCTGGACAAGCAGATCCAGCCCCAGCCGTTCACCCTCTCCGACGTCGCCGATGACGACGCCCGCCTCCGTGGGCTGAACTACCGATCGGAGATCGCCAGCCCGCTCGACCGGGTCGGGCTCGTCGCCGAGCGACGCGGTGAAGCAATCGACGTGACGCCGCGCAAGCAGGCCGAAGACATCGCCGCCAGCCAGGAGATGCTGCCGGTCATCGACCTCATCACCGAGATGACCGGCAAGGTCCTGAACAGCGGCCTCGTCATCCCAGAGATGAAGGAGAAGAACGCCGTCCGGCGCCTCATCCGGGCCTTCCTCGCGGGGGCTGGAGTTGAAGACCCCGAGACGGCCGAGTGGTCACAGCGCCGAGTCCAGGTCGCGACCGACGCGTTCCTCCACCTAGTCCGGGAGAAGCACAAGAACCGGCCCAGCGGCATCGTCGAGAAGATTGAGCCGATCGGCTACCCGCCTAGCACCCTGCCCTCGGTCACGGAGACCCTCGACCGGTACACCGTCCAGAACGCGGCCACCTTCGTCCCCGGCAAGCCCTACACCGGCTGGACCAAGAGCATCCTTCCCGCCGCCGCCTTCGACGCCTACAGCACCGAGTACCGGCTCGCCGACCTCCTCGACTCCGCCCCCGAAATCACCTGGTGGGTCCGCGTCCTCCCCAACTACGGCGCCTACCTCAACTACGGCGCCAACCAGCGCTACATCCCGGACCTCATCGCCATCGACACCACCGGCGTCCACTGGCTCATCGAAGGCAAGGCTGACGTCCGCGCCAACGACAAGGACGTCCTCGCGAAGAAGGAAGCAGCCGAGCGCTGGGTCCGGCACGTCAACGACAGCGGCGAAGTTGAAGCCGAATGGCGCTACCTGTTCGCCACCGAGACCAACGTCAAGCACGCCGCCGGATCGTGGGTGGGGCTTAAGCAGGTGACCGGCTCATGACGGCATGGCACGCAGGCACACGTGACGTGGGTATGGGAAGCGGGGCATGAACGGCGAGTTGGTCTTCACGGTCACCGGAGCGTCGGCCGTAGCGGCAACCCCGATCAGCCTCGCTGACGCCGGGCTGAAGGAGCGACAGCACCTTCAGGAGTGGGTGATCGCGCACCCGCAGGTGCTCGGACCCTCAGTGAAAATCGTCGCGTTCGAGTTCGGCAGTTGGACCGGCTACACGGGGGAGAAAGAGAAGGACCGCCTCGACGTCCTCGCCCTGGACAGTGACGGTCACCTGATCGTCGTCGAACTCAAGCGCGATAAGGCCCCCGACACCGTCGAGATGCAGGCGCTGAAGTACGCCGCGCTCGTGTCCCGATTCACTCGCGTCGACCTCGACAAGGTCCACGCCCGCTACTTGTCCAAGCAGACGGGCACCGACGTCAGCGTGGAGCAGGCAGCCGAAGAACTCGACGCCTGGGCGACCATCACGGAGGAGTCCCTACGTCAGCCAACGGTCATCCTGATGGCCTCGGACTTTCCGCAGACGGTCACCGCCACCGTGGTCTTCCTACACCAGCAACTCGGCCTCGACATCAAACTGCTCGTCTTCCAGGCTTACCAGACCGCTAACGACGTGCTAATCACTGTCTCCCAGCACTACCCTCCGCCGGGCATCGAGGAGTTCGTGCTATCCCCGGAGGTCAACGAGGCGCAAAAGGCGAAGAGCACCAAGCAGAGCAAGCAGCGCGAAATCTCGACGGTCGCCAGACTCATCGAGGCGGACGTGCTCAGCCCAGGGGAGCACCTGAAGTTCCAAGCACCCTCGGCCGACCTGCACGCCCAGATGGACGAATGGTTGGACGCCGCGCCCGGACGCCGCGTCGCCACCTGGCAGGACGACGTCTCTGCTCCACTCGTTTGGGAAGCCGACGGCAAGTCGTACTCACCGACCGGCCTCGCCCGACTCATCCTGGAGGAGGCGGCTGGCAGGACATCGCAGGTACAGGGCCCGCTCTACTGGATCAACGAGGCGGGCCAGAGCCTGGTCGAACTGGCCGCCTCGCTACCACCGGCGGCCGAAGTTCCGCTAGCAGTGCACACCGGCAAACTCAGCGAGGCACTCACATCGGTGTGGGAGTCATTCGACGAGGCGTTGATGGGCCTCGCGGCGGACATCACGCGGCAGTCGCGCGTCAAGTCGATCAAGTATTACCGCAAGAAAAAACTATGCGATTTACTCGTTCACGGAGACCACATCAGCGTCTACATCCGAGGAATGAACGTCGCCCACCACCCGGTGGGCGCCGGAGGCGTGGTCGGCGGCACCTCTAGGTACATCCATACGCAGATGAAGTCCCCGGACGACATCCCCCCGGTCCTAGCATTTTTGCAACAGGTCTATGACAAGCAGGGGGAATGACCCCGTGCAGTCAGGAGGCGACGCGCCCGCATCCTTGGGTATCCGGCCACCGAAGGTAAGCCCGCCCGCCTCCCCACAGGTGGCCTCCGCCGTCCTAGGGTCAGGGCATGCCAGACGGAAACGCGGAACCGTTGCCAGGTCTGCGACTGGGCAAGGAGATCCTTCGTGGAGGCCCACCATTTGAGCCGCTGACGCCCACTGAGCAGCGCAAGATCGAGTCATGGTTCGCGGCGCTGCTTCAGATTGAGCACGTGACCCTGCTCGTAGGTAACGGTCTCAGCATGGCCGTTGGCGCTGTCTTGAACGCATGGCCCCCGACAATGAAGCAGTCCCTGGACGCCGGGGAAGCGACCCAGAGCATCAAGGCGCATGCGGCCAGGTCGGCAAAAATCGCTGGACGCGATCCAAACCTGGAAGACGAGATCCGCTCTGCGCTGTCCCTCATTCAAGGCTATGAGGTACTCGGCGAAGAGGCGAAGGCTCACGAGGTGCAAGACGCTGTGGACGCCGCCATGACAAAGTTCATCGGTCAGGTGCTGACGTTCGAGCGTGCCGTCCGAGATGGTCACCGGGCCCAATCACCGGAAGCGCGAGAGGTTGCGAACCTGCTCCAGCGGTTCCTTCTCCCCTTCAGCGCCCGAGCCGCCGGACGCGACCGGCTCAACCTGTTTACCACCAACTACGACCGGCTGCTGGAGTTCGCTGCGGATCTGCTGGGCGTGCGGCTCATCGACCGCTTTGTCGGAACGCTTGAGCCAACTTTCTCAGCGTCCAGGCTCGACCTCGACATGCATTACTCACCGCCTGGCATTCGGGGTGAGCCCAGACTTCTGGAAGGTGTCGTCCGGTACGGCAAGGTTCACGGGTCTGTGGACTGGCGAACGGCGAATCGGCTGATCACGAAGGCACCTCTTGGCTTCGGGGCAGATAGCGCCGATCCTTCGTTTCCGACCAAACCGAGTGAGACGGCAGTCATATATCCGAACCCCGCCAAGGACGTCGAGACGCTCGCCTACCCCTACGCGGAGTTGTTCCGAGACCTCGCTGCCTCCATCTGTCGGCCCAACGCCGTCCTGTTCACTTACGGGTACGGCTTCGGCGACAGTCACATCAACCGGGTCATTACCGACATGCTTACGATTCCCTCGACGCACCTCGTCGTGATCTCCCGCGATCCGCTCTCAGGCTTGGAAACCTTCAAGCAGGGTTACTACCCTCCAGATCAGACAACTGAGTTGATCGGTCCGGATGTAGGAGCGCTCGACAAGATCGTAGGGTTCATCCCTTCTATCGCATCGCTTGAGTTCCTCGAAGCGCAAGCGTTGTATGCCGAGCGGGGTTCGCGCATCCGTCAGGCCACCGCTGACTACGGCACGGACAGCGCCGCTGCCACGGGCGCCACCGTCCTGCCCCCTCCGGTTCTGCCATGACGATCTGATGACCAAGCCCGTTACCTTCGCGGCCTCCCAGTCGATCGGCACGGTCGAGTCGGTTTCGCCCAGCGAGATCGTGGTTCGGCTCCACCATGACGCGCCTCAGAGGGTGTTGGGTATTTGATCGGCTACTTGTCGGAGTCGAGGTCTTCGGCCA
>NZ_JPMX01000065.1 GCF_000761485.1 Modestobacter caceresii | reverse complement strand
GGGACTGCTGCACGGATCGGTGACAGGTTGGGTCAGGCTGCCTGAGCGGCCAGTGTGGGCATGATGGTCTCGTACTCGATGGGCGTCAGTCGACCGAGGGCGTCCTGTCGGCGCCGACGGTGGTAGGTCCGTTCGATCCAGGTGACGATCGCGATCCGCAACTCCTGTCGAGTGCGCCACTGTCGGCGGTCGAGGACGTTCTTCTGCAGCAGCGCGAAGAACGACTCCATCGCCGCGTTGTCCCCGGCCGCGCCGACTCGGCCCATCGAGCCGGTGAGCTGGTGCCGGTTGAGCGCGGAGACGTATCTCCGGCTGCGGAATTGAGATCCGCGGTCCGAGTGCACGATGCAGCCGGCCACCTCGGCGCCGCCGGCATGGCGCCGGGCGACGGCGTTGTCGAGCGCTGCGACCGCGAGCCGGGACTTCATCCGGGAGTCGATGGAGTAGCCGACGATCCGGTTGGAGTGCACGTCCTTGACCGCGCACAGGTAGAGCTTGCCCTCGGCGGTGCGGTGCTCGGAGATGTCGGTCAACCACAAGGTGTTCGGCGCCTCGGCCGTGAACACGCGGTTGACCCGGTCGTCGTGCACGGGCGGTCCGGGACGGCTGCCCTTGCCCCCGCGGGGCTTGCCGAACGCGCTCCACCACTGGTTGGCCGCGCAGATCGCCCAGGCGGTGCGGGTCGCCATCGGCTGTCCGTTCGTGGCGGCTTCGTCGACGAGCAGCCGGTAGCCGAACTCCGGGTCGTCGCGGTGGGCGTCGAACAACGCGTTGGCCCGGTGAGCCCGGACCATCTCGCTGGTGGTGACCGGGTCGGCCAGCCATCGGTAGTAGGGCTGGCGGGCGATCTTCAGAACCCGGCACGTCACCGCGACGGGGATCCCGTCGACGGCGAGCTCACGGACGAGCGGGTAGATCATTTTCCCGGCAGGTTCGCCTGCGACAGGTAGGCCGCCGCCCGGCGCAGCACCTCGTTCTCCTGCTCGAGCAGCCGGATCCGCTTGCGGGCCTCGCGCAGGTCGGCGTTCTCCGTCGATGTGGTGCCGGGCTTGACGCCGTCCTCGACGTCGGCGGCCTTCATCCAGTTCGTCAGGCACGACTCGCTGATCCCGAAGTCGGCCGCGATCTGCTTCAGGTGCTGGCCCGGCTCACGGTTGCGCGCGACGTTCACGACGTCATCGCGGAACTCCTTGGGGTAGGGCTTGGGCACGGTGAACATCCTTCCAGCGGCACCTCTCGGCACCACAGATCAGATGTCACCTACTCGTGCAGCAGTCCC
>NZ_JPMX01000064.1:13002-60725 GCF_000761485.1 Modestobacter caceresii | reverse complement strand
CCGGGGGGTCAAAGTTCAACCGGCGCCAGGGGGTCAGTCTTCAGTCGGCATCGACACCGCCGCCCTGTCGCCCCGCGTGGTGACGTGCGGGTCGCTGTCCAAGGCGCACGGCGCACGGCGCACCGGGCCTGCGGCTGGGCTGGCTGACGACGACGGACGCCCACCTGTACGAGCGGCTGCGGAACGCCAAGTTCCTCACCACGATCGCCTGCTCCGCGCCCGATGAGTTCCTCGCCGTCCAACTGCTGCGCCGACGCAGCGAGGTGCTCGCTCCACGGGCGGCACTGCTGCAGCGTGCACTTGCCGAGCTCGAGCAGTGGCTGGGCGATCAGCCCCTGGAGTTCGTCCGCCCTGACGGAGGAGCGCTGTGCTGCCTGCGACTGCCTCGCGACCTCGTGCCCGACGGCGCCGTGCCCGGCTTCTACGCCCGGCTCGCTCAGAACGACGCCCGAGTCGCCCCTGGCTCGTGGTTCGGCGAGGATGACCGGGTCTTCCGGCTGGGATTCGGCCACCTCCAACAACCTGACTTCACCGAGGCCCTCGCCCGGCTGGCGGCGGCGCTGCAGCCCGACAGCCGGACAAACTCTTGATCAGTACTCGTTGTCTCGTGCCGGGTCTGATGGAGGCTCCTCGGCCGGAAGGACGAGAGTCATAGCGGCACCGCAACCGCCTCAACGGGAAGCGGAGTCGCGGGACACCTGTGAACGGTGTCCCGCGACATCGCAGTGGAGCGGGTGACGGGAATCGAACCCGCACAGTCAGCTTGGAAGGCTGGGGCTCTACCATTGAGCTACACCCGCATGCGTACCGCGGCAGCCTAACCCGTGCCCGCGCGGCGCCGTCCGCAGGCCGTCGGCCTAGACTTGCCGGTGGCCACGGGGTGTAGCGCAGCTTGGTAGCGCACCTGCTTTGGGAGCAGGGGGCCGCAGGTTCAAATCCTGTCACCCCGACACCGCCGCGAGGTCTGGAAGACTCGCGGGCACGATCGGCCGCCGTCCCCACGGAGGCCGCGCCCACCCCCGTCGTACCTGAGGAGCACGCCGCTGTGAAGAGCACCATCGAGAACCTGGGCCCGACCCGGGTCCGGCTCGCGATCGAGGTGCCGTGGAGCGACCTGGACCACGCCTTCGGTGAGGTCTACAAGGAGCTGGGCAAGCAGGTGCGCGTTCCCGGCTTCCGCCCCGGCAAGGTCCCCAACCGGGTCCTCGACCAGCGCATCGGCCGCCCGGTCGTGCTCGAGCAGGTCGTCCAGCACGCCGTCCCGGAGGTCTACTCCGAGGCGATCCGGGAGAACCAGGTCCGCGTCATCAGCCAGCCCGACGTCGAGGTCACCCGCCTCGACGACGGCGAGGCCCTCGCCTTCACCGCCGAGGTCGACGTCGCCCCCACCCTCGAGCTGCCCCCGCTGGACTCCCTGGCGGTGACCGTCGACGACGTCGAGGTCACCGACGAGGAGATCGACCAGCAGATCACCGTCATGCGCGAGCGCTTCTCCACCCTCTCCGGTGTCGAGCGCGCGGCCGAGGACGGCGACTTCGTCTCCATCGACCTGGAGGCCACGCTCAACGGCGAGGTCCTCGAGGACGGCAGCACCACCGGCATGTCCTACGAGGTCGGCTCGGGCAACCTGATGCAGGGCCTGGACGAGGCCGTGCGCGGGCTGTCCGCCGACGAGAGCGCCACCTTCTCCACGGCCCTCCTCGCCGGCGACCAGGCCGGTGAGATGGCCGACGTGACCGTCACCGTCCGGTCGGTCAAGGCCAAGGAGCTGCCGGAGCTGGACGACGAGTTCGCCTCGATCGCCAGCGAGTTCGACACCCTGGCCGAGCTGCGCGAGGACGTCCGCACCCGGCTGGCCCGCACCAAGGTGCTGCAGCAGGGCGGGCAGGCCCGCGACAAGCTGGTCGAGCACCTGCTGGAGACCATCGAGGTCCCGGTGCCGGAGAAGCTGGTCGAGCAGGAGCTCAGCTGGCGCAGCCAGGCCATGGAGCGCGAGCTCCAGCAGGCCGGCATGGACTGGGACGCCTACTTCTCGATGGCCGAGGTCGAGAGCCGCGAGGCCTACGACGCCGAGATGCGCGAGAACGTCGAGAAGGCGGTCAAGACGCAGTTCGTGCTCGACTCCATCGCCGACGCCCGCGAGGTCACCGTCGACAACGAGGACCTCTCCGCGCAGATCATGGCCCAGGCCCAGCGCAACCGGGTCAGCCCCGAGCAGTACGCCCAGCAGCTCCAGCAGGGCAACAACATCGCCGAGTTCGTCGCCGACGTGCGGCGCACCAAGGCGCTGGCCCAGCTGCTGGAGGAGACGACGATCACCGACGAGTCGGGCAACGTCGTCGACCTGGAGGCGCTGCGTCCGCGCACCGTCGCCGCCGACTCGGCCGACGCCGAGGACGACGCTGCTGAGGCCGCCGAGGCCGAGGTCGTCGAGTCCGACGCGGTCGAGGAGACCGACACCGAGGAGACGGCCGGCAAGGCCTGACCCACCGCGACACCCTGCGCCGCCCGTACCCCGTTGGGTACGGGCGGCGCTGTCGTTCCGGCGTGCCGTCCGGGTCGGCGCCTCGCAGGTCGGCGCCGGTGTCGCTGCGCCCACGGCGAACACCGGCCCGCGCCGGGAGGAACCGGTCGGGGGTGCGCGTTAGGGTCGACGTGACACTCAGGCAAGCCTGAAGGACGACCACACGAGGCCGCACTGACGACCGGCACCGAGGGTCGTCCGCAGCGTCGTCGGTCGCCCCCGACCACCGGCCAACCCGTTCCACGAGACCGACTGCACCGCAGTCCTACGGAGGTCACCGCACCCGTGAGCAACTCAGACCTGATCACCGCCAGCGCGCCGCTGATGCGCGCCGGCGGCTCGATGATGAACCTCAACGACTCGGTCTACGAGCGCCTGCTGCGTGAGCGGATCATCTTCCTCGGCAGCCAGGTCGACGACGTCATCGCCAACCAGCTGGCCGCGCAGATGCTGCTGTTGTCCGCAGAGGACCCCAAGCGCGACATCCACCTCTACATCAACTCGCCCGGCGGCTCCGTCACCGCCGGCATGGCGATCTTCGACACGATGCAGTTCATCGACTGCGACGTCGCCACCTACGCGATGGGCCTCGCCGCCTCGATGGGCCAGTTCCTGCTCACCGCCGGGACCAGGGGCAAGCGCTACTCGCTGCCCCACACGCGGATCCTGATGCACCAGCCCTCGGCCGGCGTCGGCGGCACCGCCTCCGACATCGCCATCCAGGCCGAGCTCTTCCGGAGCACCAAGCACCAGCTCAACGAGCTGCAGGCGCAGTTCACCGGGCAGACGGTCGAGCAGATCGAGAAGGACTCCGACCGCGACCGCTGGTTCACCGCGCAGGAGGCCCTCGAATACGGCTTCGTCGACCACGTGGTGACCCGCGCAGAGTCCATGACCTCGACCGACAACCCGGTCACCGACGGACCGGAGAAGTGACCATGAGCAGCAGCTTCGAGATGCCCTCCAGCCGGTACATCCTGCCCTCCTTCGTGGAGCGCACGAGCTACGGCATGAAGGAGTCGAACCCGTACAACAAGCTCTTCGAGGAGCGCATCATCTTCCTCGGGGTGCAGGTCGACGACGCCTCGGCCAACGACGTCATGGCCCAGCTGATCACGCTGGAGTCCAACGACCCCGACCGTGACATCACGATGTACATCAACAGCCCCGGTGGCTCGTTCACCGCGCTGACGGCCATCTACGACACGATGATGTTCGTCCGCCCCGACATCCAGACCGTCTGCATGGGCCAGGCCGCCTCCGCGGCCGCCGTCCTGCTGGCTGCCGGGACGAAGGGCAAGCGACTGGCGCTGCCGTACTCCCGGGTGCTGATCCACCAGCCCTCCGGCGAGGCCGGCGGTCAGGTCACCGACCTGGAGATCCACGCGCGGGAGATCGAGCGGGTGCGGGTGCAGATGGAGAGCATCCTGGCCCGGCACACCGGGCAGTCGCAGGAGCAGGTCCGCAAGGACATCGACCGGGACAAGATCCTCACGGCCCAGGAGGCCATGGAGTACGGGATCGTCGACCAGGTCATCCAGAGCCGCAAGCTCAACGCCCTGCCGGCCTGACGCAGTGATGGGACGGGCCGAGGGTGCGCGTGTCGCGCTCTCGGCCCGTACCGTTCTCCCATCCGGCGTCCCGGTGTCCTCCGGACGGCTCAGCCGGGTCGCGGGGGAGGGCCGGGACGGGTGTTACGGGCCGGGCGACCCGGGTGAGTTCCTGCCCGGGAACGTCGGATCAGCCGGGTAGGTTCGGCGAACGCCCGATCCCCGGTCCACGACCGCAGGGGCACCGGACGCCAGCGGGAAGGGCGTCGACGAGGGCATGACACAGCACGAACCAACGGGACCGCAGCAGCGTCGTCCCATTCGAGGTGGAGGTCAGCCAGGTGGCACGTATCGGTGAGAGCGGCGACCTGCTCAAGTGCTCGTTCTGCGGGAAGAGCCAGAAGCAGGTCAAGAAGCTCATCGCTGGCCCTGGGGTGTACATCTGCGACGAGTGCATCGACCTCTGCAACGAGATCATCGAGGAAGAGCTCTCGGAGTCGTCGGACCTCAAGTTCGACGAGCTGCCCAAGCCCAAGGAGATCCACGACTTCCTCGAGCAGTACGTCATCGGCCAGGACCAGGCCAAGCGCACGCTCGCCGTCGCCGTCTACAACCACTACAAGCGGGTGCAGGCCGGCGGCACCGACCGGGGCCGTGACGAGGGCGTCGAGCTCGCCAAGTCCAACATCCTGCTGATGGGCCCGACCGGCTGCGGCAAGACGCACCTGGCGCAGACGCTGGCCCGGATGCTCAACGTGCCCTTCGCGATCGCCGACGCCACGGCGCTGACCGAGGCCGGTTACGTCGGCGAGGACGTCGAGAACATCTTGCTGAAGCTGATCCAGGCGGCCGACTACGACGTCAAGCGCGCCGAGACCGGGATCATCTACATCGACGAGGTCGACAAGATCGCCCGCAAGAGCGAGAACCCGTCGATCACCCGGGACGTCTCCGGCGAGGGCGTGCAGCAGGCGCTGCTCAAGATCCTCGAGGGCACGACCGCGTCGGTGCCTCCGCAGGGCGGGCGCAAGCACCCGCACCAGGAGTTCATCCAGATCGACACCACCAACGTGCTGTTCATCGTCGGTGGCGCCTTCGCCGGGCTCGAGGAGGTCATCGAGGCCCGTACCGGCAAGCAGGGCATCGGCTTCGGTGCCGAGGTGCGCGGCAAGGCCGAGGTGGAGAAGGCCAACGCCATCGCCCAGGTCATGCCCGAGGACCTGCTGAAGTTCGGCATGATCCCCGAGTTCATCGGCCGCCTGCCGGTGATCACCACGGTGCAAAAGCTCGACCGCACGGCGCTGATGAACATCCTCACCGAGCCGAAGAACGCCCTGGTGCGCCAGTACCGCCGGCTGTTCGAGCTCGACGGGGTGGAGCTGGAGTTCACCGACGACGCGCTCGAGTCGATCGCCGACCAGGCCATCCTGCGGGGCACCGGTGCCCGTGGGCTGCGGGCGATCCTGGAGGAGGTGCTCCAGTCGGTGATGTACGACATCCCCAGCCGCGAGGACGTCGCCACCGTCGTCATCACCCGCGAGGTCGTGCTGGAGCACGTGAGCCCCACCCTCGTGCCCCGCAAGCCCGCCCGCGCCCCCCGCGAGAAGTCCGCGTAGTCCCAACACCCACCTGACGGCCCGTTCCCCACCAGGGGAGCGGGCCGTCGGCGTCCCCAGCCCAGGGTGGTCGGGGTGATGTGCACTGCAGGCGCGTTCTGGCCCAGGAACCCGCCATAGCTGCACATCACCGGGCCTGGAGCAGGGCCTCCCGCGCCGCGCAGACGGCCAGGATCTCCCGACGGCACCCCGCCGGGTCGGTCGTCAGCCGGCGGTAGCTGAACCGGAGGACGACCCACCCGCACGCCGCCAGCGCGACGTCCCGTCGGGTGTCCCGCTCTCGGGCCTCGGCGCTTCCGTGGAAGGCGGCGCCGTCCAGCTCGACGGCCACCTTCAGGCGCAGGACGGCGGCGTCCAACCGCACCGTGCCGGAGCGGAGCCGGACGGGGTGCTGCTGGACGAACTCGGGCATCCCGGGCCCGCGCAGGACGTGCTGCACTCCCCACAGCTCCAACTCGCTCTGACTGCCGTCCTCGACAGCGGCGATCAACCGGATCAGGGTGCGACGGCCGGGGAGCGCGGGACGCACGTCGGCCTCCGACCGGAGGTCCTGGGCTCTGGCTCGCCCGTCGCGGAGTGTCTCGATGACAGCTGCCCGCGCCAGCTCGACCAGCCGCGGCTCGGTGGGCCGACCGTGCGCCGACCCCCAAGTGTCGACCACAGCACGGCGCACCGAGGTCACCGGGTAGGGCCCCCAGGCCGCCCGGTCCAGCCGCTGGACACGGTGGGTGGTGACCGCCTGCAACACCGGAGCCCGGCGACCGGCTCGGATGGACACGTGCACCTGGGGGAGTGCGGGCGCCACGCCCCAGACGGTCAGTGCGCTGGTGTGGCTGAGCACCCCGTCCGTGGCCAGGACGGCGGCCAGCGCGCGGACCCGCCACTCACCCGCGCGTTCGGGGAGGACGACCACCCCCCGGGTGCGGGCGTTCCAAGCGGCCGGCTCTGACCCAGGTCCCGACGGTGTGTCGGTCCACGCGGCCGGCCAGGTCGACGACGCGCGTGACGCCGTCCCGACCGAGGAGGGCAGCGATGTCGTGAGCCATGCGCGCCACACTCGGTCACCGGCAGCAGCCGAGGTGCTGTCGCTCTGCATCTGTGGACCACCGCGGCAGCTGTGGAAGGTGACGATGTGCGGCCGCGGCGCACCCCGGCCGCAGTACCTGCCGTCAGTGCACATCACCGGCAGGCGCCGCCAGCTGCCACCCGGAGGTCGGGCAGCAGCCGGGCGGCGTCAGGCCTCGGGGGCCTCGGCGAGGACGACGTCGACGCGGAGGGGGCCGTCGCCGGCGACGACGGTCAGTTCCGCGATCCGGCCGGCGTCGACCAGGTCACCCCGGGCGGCCTCGACCGCGGCCACCCGCGCCTCGGGCACGGTCACCGTCGTCGTCGCCACGTCGGTGCGCATCGAGGTCTTCGCGTCGGACTTCGCCTTGCGGACGAGCGACAGGACCTCGGCCGCGGCCGTCACTACCGCCGGGTCGCCACCGGTCGGCAGCTCGGTCGCGGTCGGCCACAGCGCCCGGTGCACCGAGCCGGTCTGCCACCAGGACCAGACCTCCTCGGTGACGAACGGCAGCACCGGGGCGAGCAGTCGCAACTGCACCGACAGTGCCAGCGCCAGCGTGGCCTGCGCGGAAGCAGCCGCGGGGCCAGAGCCGTAGGCGCGGGTCTTCACCAGCTCCACGTAGTCGTCGCAGAAGGACCAGAAGAACGACTCGGTGACCTCGAGCGCCCGGGTGTAGTTGTAGGCCTCCATCGCCGCGGTCGCCTCGTCGACCACCTGGGCCAACGAGGCGAGCAGCCCGCGGTCGATCGGCTCGGTGACCGCCTCGGCCGTCAGATCGGGAGAGGCGCCCAGCCCCAGCACGAACTTCCCGATGTTGAGCACCTTCATGGCCAGCCGGCGGCCGACCTTCATCTGCGCCTCGTCGAAGGGCGAGTCCGCACCCGGCCGGGCGCCCGCGGCACGCCAGCGCACCGCGTCGGTGCCGTAGCGCTCCAGCACGTCGATCGGGGTGGTCGCGTTGCCCTTGGACTTCGACATCTTCTTGCGGTCGGGGTCGACCACGAAGCCGGAGATGGTCGCGTGCGTCCACGGCACCGTGCCGTGCTCGAAGTGCGCCCGGACGACGGTGGAGAACAGCCAGGTGCGGATGATGTCGTGCGCCTGGGGCCGCTGGTCCATCGGGAAGACGTGCGCGAACAGCTCCGGGTCGGTCTCCCAGCCCGAGGCGACCTGCGGCGACAGCGATGAGGTGGCCCAGGTGTCCATGACGTCGGGGTCGGCCATGAACCCGCCCGGCACGCCCCGCTGGTCGGCGGTGAACCTCTCCGGGACGTCGGAGGACGGGTCGACCGGCAGCGCCGACTCCGGCGCCAGGATCGGCGCGGAGTAGTCGGGCTCGCCCTCGGGGTCCAACCGGTACCAGACCGGGAACGGCACACCGAAGAAGCGCTGCCGGCTGATCAGCCAGTCGCCGTTGAGCCCCTCGACCCAGTTGTCATAGCGGTGCCGCATGTGCTCGGGCACCCACTGGATCTCCCGGCCGCGAGCCAGCAGCGCGTCGCGCAGGTCGCCGTCCCGCCCGCCGTTGCGGATGTACCACTGCCGCGTGGTGACGATCTCCAGCGGGCGCTCGCCCTTCTCGAAGAACTTCACCGGGTGGGTGATCGGCTTCGGGTCGCCGACCAGGTCGCCGGACTCACGGAGCAGTTCGACGATCCGCTGCTGCGCGCTGAAGGAGGTCTTGCCGGCCAGCTCGGCGTACACGTCGGCGGGGACGTCGGCCGGCGGGTCGGCGATGAACCGGCCGTCCCAGCCGATGACGGCGCGGGTCGGCAGCTGCAGCTCCCGCCACCAGGTGACGTCGTTCAGGTCGCCGAAGGTGCAGATCATCGCGATGCCCGAGCCCTTGTCCGGCTCGGCCAGCCGGTGCGCCACGACCGGCACCTCGACGCCGAACAGCGGCGTCGTGACGGTCTTCCCGAACAGCGGCTGGTAGCGCTCGTCGTCGGGGTGGGCGACCAGGGCGACGCAGGCCGGCAGCAGCTCGGGGCGGGTGGTCTCGATGAACACCGGGCCTTCGGGGCCGGCGAAGCCGATCCGGTGGTAGGCGCCCGGGCGCTCCCGGTCCTCCAGCTCGGCCTGGGCGACCGCGGTGCGGAAGGTGACGTCCCAGAGGGTCGGCGCCTCCTGGGCGTAGGCCTCACCGCGGGCCAGGTTGTGCAGGAACATCTTCTGCGCGGTGGCGCGCGAGGACTCCGAGATCGTCCGGTACACGTTCGACCAGTCGACCGACAGGCCGACCCGGCGCCACAGCTCCTCGAAGGCGTCCTCGTCGACGGCGGTGAGCCGCTCGCACAGCTCGACGAAGTTGCGCCGGGAGATCGGCAGCTGGTCCTTGCCCGGCTTCTCCGGCGGCGTGAAGTCCTCGTCGTAGGGGAGCGAGGGGTCGCAGCGCACGCCGTAGTAGTTCTGCACCCGCCGCTCGGTGGGCAGGCCGTTGTCGTCCCAGCCCATCGGGTAGAAGACGTGCTTGCCGCGCATCCGGTGGTAGCGGGCGACGATGTCGGTGTGGGTGTAGCTGAACACGTGGCCCACGTGCAGCGACCCGCTGGCTGTGGGCGGCGGGGTGTCGATCGCGTAGGTCTGCGAGCGGGGGGCGGAGAGCGCGGCGTCCCGGTCGAAGGCGTACGTGTCGCCCTCGGCCCAACGGGCCACCCACTTCTCCTCCAGCCCGTCGATCGAGGGCTTTTCGGGTACGCCGCCGGTGCTCCCCGGGGGAGTGCTGTCCAGGGATCGGGTGTCGGCAACCATGACTGGCATCCTAGGAGCGATGAGCACCTCCCTTTCCCGTGACCTGGCCCGGGTCGAGCAGGCGCTCCTGGCGCGGTGGCCGGAGAACCGGCTCGAGCCGTCGCTGACCCGCATCTCCGCCCTGGTCGACCTGCTGGGCTCACCGCACCGTGCGATGCCCGTCGTCCAGGTCACCGGCACCAACGGCAAGACGACGACGGCGCGGATGGTCGACGAGCTGCTGCGCGGCTTCGGCCTGCGCGTCGGCCGCTTCACCAGCCCGCACCTGGAGTCGATGCGCGAGCGGATCGTGCTCGACGGCGAGCCACTGCCGGCCGAGCGCTTCGTCGAGGTCTACGACGACATCGAGCCCTACGTGCAGATGGTCGACGCGGGCAGTGACGTCCCGATGTCCTTCTTCGAGGTGATGGTGGCGATGGCCTACGCCGCCTTCGCCGAGGCGCCGGTCGACGTCGCCGTCATCGAGGTCGGCATGGGCGGCACGTGGGACGCGACCACCGTCGCCGACGCCCGGGTCGCCGTCGTCACGCCCGTCTCTCTGGACCACGCCGAGTACCTGGGGCCCGACGTCGCCACGATCGCCGCCGAGAAGGCCGGGATCATCAAGCCGACCTCCGGGGACGGCGTGCTGCCCGACGGGCGCCCGGACGGCGGCGTCGTCGCGGTGCTCGCCCACCAGCCGGCCGGCGCGCTGGAGGCCTTGGTCCGGCGGGCGATCGAGGTCGACGCGACCGTGGCCCGCGAGGGCACCGAGTTCGGCGTGCTGGAGCGCCGGGTCGCCGTCGGCGGCCAGCAGGTGCGGCTGCAGGGGCTGGGCGGGGAGTACGACGAGGTCTTCCTGCCGCTGTTCGGCGCGCACCAGGCGCAGAACGCGGCCGTGGCGCTCGCTGCCGTGGAGGCGTTCCTGGGTGCGGGGTCGGCCACCGGCCCGGTCGCCCAGGACGTCGTCCGGGAGTCCTTCGCCGCGGTGCGCTCGCCCGGCCGGCTGGAGCGGGTGCGCACCTCCCCGGCGGTGCTCGTCGACGCGGCGCACAACCCGGCCGGGATGCGGGCCACGGTCGAGGCGGTCCGGGAGTCCTTCGACTTCACCCGGCTGGTCGGCGTCGTCGGCTGCGTCCAGGGCAAGGACGTCAGCGGCATGCTGGCCGAGCTGGAGCCGCTGTGCGCCGAGCTGGTGGTCACCCAGAACAGCTCTCCGCGGGCGGTCCCGGCCGACGAGCTGGGGGCGCTGGCGGTCGACGTGTTCGGGGCCGACCGGGTCAGCGTGCACCCGCTGCTCACCGACGCGCTGGAGTCGGCGATGGAGCTGGCCGAGGCCGGTCCCGACGACGCGCTCGGTGGGTCCGGCGTGCTGGTCACCGGCAGCGTGGTCACCGCGGGGGAGGCCCGCAGCCTGCTCCGCGGCAAGCGGTCATGACGGCACCCGACCCGGTCCGCGCCGGCAAGGCCCTCGGTGGAGCTGCGGCGGCGATCCTGCTGCTGGAGGGGATCGCCGTCCTCTTCGTGCCGCGGGGCATCGCCCAGACCGGAGAAGGGCTCACCGGCACCCGGCTGACCGTCCTGCTCGTGCTGGCCGTGCTGCTCGTCCTGGCCAGCGGGCTGCAGCGCCGTCCGCAGGGTCTGCTCATCGGCACGGCACTGCAGGTGCCGCTGGTGCTCACCGGGCTGCTCAGCGGGGCGATGTGGCTGGTCGGCGGCATCTTCGTGGCGATCTGGCTGTACCTGCTGCAGGTCCGCAAGGAGCTGCTCGGCTCGCCCTTCGGACCGCCGCCGGCGGCACCCCCGGCGCCGCCCGCCGGCTGACGGCGCTACGCCGCCGAGGCGTCCCCGAGCTGACCGCGCAGCCGGTCGGCGTCGGTGCCCAGCTGCTGGAGCACCCGCCGCACCACCGGGTCGCCGACGGTGAGCAACCCGGCCAGCAGGGCACCGCTGTCGATGACCCGGGCCCGGCGGCGCAGCTTCGACCGCAGGACGTGGCGCAGCGACTCCTCCAGGGCGCGCTTGCTCCCATCGGCGAACGGCAGGTGACCGGACGGTTCCGGGCCACCGCGGTCCAGCGCGCCCGGGCCGAAGGCGGACTCGGCAGCAGCCCGCACCTGGTCCAGGTCTATGCCGATGGCGGCCAGTGCGTCGGCGTCCAGCGCGCCGTTCGAGCGTGCCAGGGCCGCCTCGACGGACCCCAGGTCGGCGCCGGTCGCCCGCAGCGCCTGGCCCCCTCGACCGGGGTCGGCCGTCAGGGCCAGCAGGAGGTGCACCGGCTCGACCTGGTCGGCGTGCAGCCAGCGAGCCTGTGCCTGTGCCATGACGACCACCTGACGGGCCTCTCGGGTGAAGCGCTCGAACACGTCAACGGTCCCTTCTCGAGGTGGCGTGCTTCTTGTGGACGGCCTGCTTGCTGACGCCCAGGGCGTCGGCGATCTGCTGCCAGGACCAGCCGCGCGCCCGGGCGTTGCCGACCTGGAGCACCTCGAGGCGGTCGGCGAGGTCGCGCAGCGCGCGGATGGCACGGAGCCCGGTGTCCGGGTCGTCGGCCGCGGCGGCGGTGGTGACGTCGGTGGGGGAGGCCATGTCGTCAACCTAGATTGACAGCCGTGAGCTGTCAACCTGGATTGACAGTCGACGTCCCGTACGCTCCCGGGCGTGTCTGCACCCACTGCTGAGCGTTCGCTGGTCCTGGTCAAGCCCGACGGCGTTGCCCGCGGCCTGGTCGGCCAGGTCATCGCCCGCCTGGAGGCCAAGGGCCTGCGCCTGGTCGCCGCCGAGCTGCGCACCCTGACCACCGAGGTCGCCGAGGAGCACTACGGAGAGCACCGCGAGCGGCCGTTCTTCGGCTCGCTGGTCGAGTTCATCACCGGGGGGCCGCTGCTGGCCCTCGTGGTCGAGGGGCCCCGGGCCATCGAGGCATTCCGCGCGCTGGCCGGCGCCACCGACCCGGTGAAGGCCGCCCCCGGCACGATCCGCGGCGACTTCGCCCTCGAGGTGCAGGCCAACATCGTGCACGGCTCCGACTCGCCCGAGTCGGCCGCGCGCGAGATCGCGCTGTTCTTCCCGGCTCTCTGAGGGAGGACCCCCTCGCCCCCCACCACTCGCGAGCTCGCGGTGGGCCCCGGCGAGGGGGTCTGAGGGCCGAAGTCGGGACTTCGGCCCCTGGGGCAGCGGCTACCCTGGGCGGGTCATGACTGTGGAATCGCTATACCCCCGCCTCGAGCCACTCCTCGCCCAGGTGCAGAAGCCGATCCAGTACGTCGGTGGCGAGCTCAACGCCCAGGTGAAGCCGTGGGACGACGTCGCCGTCCACTGGGCGCTGATGTACCCCGACGCCTACGAGGTCGGGCTGCCCAACCAGGGCCTCATGATCCTCTACGAGGTGCTCAACGAGCGCCCCGACGCCCTGGCCGAGCGCACCTACGCCGTCTGGCCGGACCTGGCCGGGCTCATGCGCGAACACGGGGTCGGCCAGTTCACCGTCGACGCCCACCGCCCGGTGCGGGAGTTCGACCTGCTCGGCGTCAGCTTCGCCACCGAGCTGGGGTACACCAACCTGCTCGAGGCGCTCGACCTCGCCGGTGTCCCGCTGCACGCGGTCGACCGCGACGAGAGCCACCCGGTGGTCGTCGCCGGTGGTCACGCCGCCTTCAACCCCGAGCCGGTCAGCGACTTCGTCGACTGCGCGGTGCTCGGCGACGGCGAGCAGGTCGTCGGCGACATGACCGACGTCGTCGCCGCCTGGAAGGAGCAGGGCCGCCCCGGAGGACGGGTCGAGCTGCTGGCCCGGCTCGCCCGCGTCGACGGGGTCTACGTGCCCCGCTTCTACGGGGTCAGCTACGCCGCCGACGGCACGATCGCCGAGGTGCGGCGCACCCGGGACGACGTCCCGGCCAAGGTCGCCAAGCGCACCGTGATGGACCTCGACGAGTGGCCCTACCCCAAGCAGCCGCTGGTCCCGCTGGCCGAGAGCGTGCACGAGCGGATGAGCGTGGAGATCTTCCGCGGCTGCACCCGGGGCTGCCGGTTCTGTCAGGCCGGGATGATCACCCGCCCGGTCCGCGAGCGCACGATCACCGGCATCGGCTCGATGGTCGACGCCGGCCTCAAGGCCACCGGCTACGAGGAGGTCGGGCTGCTCTCGCTGAGCAGCGCCGACCACTCCGAGATCGGCCAGCTGGCCAAGGAGCTCGCCGACCGGTACGAGGGCACCAACACCGGCCTGAGCCTGCCCAGCACCCGGGTCGACGCCTTCAACGTCACCCTGGCCAACGAGCTCTCCCGCAACGGCCGCCGCTCCGGGCTGACCTTCGCCCCCGAGGGCGGCAGCGAGCGGATCCGCCGGGTGATCAACAAGACCGTGTCCAAGGAGGACCTGGTCCGCACGGTCACCACGGCCTACGCCAACGGCTGGCGCCAGGTGAAGCTGTACTTCATGTGCGGCCTGCCCACCGAGACCGACGAGGACGTGCTGGAGATCGCCGAGCTGGCGGTCGAGGTGATCCGCGCCGGCCGGGAGGCCAGTGGCAGCAAGGACATCCGCTGCACCGTCTCCATCGGTGGCTTCGTGCCCAAGCCGCACACGCCCTTCCAGTGGGCCGCCCAGGCCAGCGCCGAGACGATCGACCACCGGCTCAAGATCCTGCGCGAGGCGATCAACGCCGACCGCCGGATCGGCCGCTCGATCGGCCTGCGCTACCACGACGGCAAGCCCGGCGTCATCGAGGGGCTGCTGTCCCGCGGCGACCGCCGGGTCGGCCGGGTCATCGAGCGGGTCTGGCGCGACGGTGGGCACTTCGACGGCTGGAGCGAGCACTTCTCCTACCAGCGCTGGGTCACCGCCGCGGCCGAGGAGCTGGCCGCGTTCGGGGTCGACCTGGACTGGTACACCACCCGGGAGCGCACCGAGCACGAGGTGCTGCCCTGGGACCACCTGGACTCCGGGCTGGACAAGGAGTGGCTCTGGGACGACTGGCAGGACGCGATCTCCGAGGACGAGGTCGGCGACTGCCGCTGGACCGGCTGCTACGACTGTGGCGTCTGCCCGACCATGGGCACCGACATCCAGATCGGGCCCACCGGGCGCAGCCTGCTGCCCCTGACCCCCGTCGGCCGGTAGTGGCCCGCACCCCGGACGGCCCACCGCCGCCGCCCACCGTGCAGAAGCTGCGGCTGCGCTACACCAAGCGCGGTCCGCTGCGCTTCGCCTCGCACCGCGACCTGGCCCGCGCCCTGGAGCGGGCGCTGCGCCGCGCGCAGGTGCCGATGGCGTTCTCCGCCGGCTTCAGCCCGCACCCGAAGATCTCCTACATGGGGGCGGCGCCGACCGGTGCGGCCTCGGAGGCGGAGTACTTCGAGATCGGGCTGTCCGCGCGGCGCGACCCGGAGCAGGTGCGGGCTGCACTGGACGCCTCACTGCCCCCGGGCATCGACGTCCTGGAGTGCGTCGAGGCCGTCGAGGGCAGCGGGTCCCTGGCCGACCGGCTGGACGCCACCCGGTGGCGGATCGACCTGCCCGGGGTGGACGCCGACGAGCTCTCCGCGGCGGTGCAGGCCTTCCTCGCCCAGGAGGTGGTGCTGGTCGCGAAGCGGACCAAGAACGGCACCAAGGACGTCGACGCGCGGGAGGCCGTCGTCTCCGCCGCGGTCGCTGTTGAGGCAGGTTGTGCCATACTGCTCGTGGTCGTACGGCAGCTCACGCCGACCGTGCGACCGGATGACGTGATGGCCGCTCTGGCTGCCGTCGCCGACCTGCACCCGCCGTTGCCCGCCCGGGCCGTGCGTGAGGCGCAGGGCCGGCTCGACGACAGCGGTGACGTCGCCGATCCGCTCGGGCCCGACCGCGTGGCCAGTTCCCGCTGCCAGGGGGAGCCGGCTCAGGTCTGACCCGGTCGGACCCGGATGCGCCCGGCGTCGCCTGCGACACGTCTGCCAGCCGTGGCGCTGCACCACCTGAACTCGGCACCACCTGATCTTTCGGACCACCGCACCACCCGTGTTCAGCACGCTGCACCACCGGGCCCCAGCCGCACCGGCCGGGGCGCGGACCAGACTTCGCGGGCCGGGCAGAACCGCCGCTCCCAGCGGCCGCCCGATCCGCCCAACCCACGTTCCTGCGCGGCCGCCAGTCGGAGACGATCGGCGCCCGGGGACGCACAGGAGGCGAGCCCTTCGTGGCCGACCACAACGACAACGAGAACAGCACCGACACCAGCGCCGCGGACGGATCGGCGTCCAGCGCCGATCTGCTCGGCGGCCTCGCCGCGGAGCCGGCCACGGATGACGGGTCGCCCGCGGAGCCGGACACCGAGCCGTCGGCCGACGACCTCTCCGAGGAGCAGGTCGAGGTCCCGGTGGCCGAGGCGGTCACCCCCCAGCCCGAGCACGAGCTCCCCAGCTTCGGGGCACAGTTCAGCTCGCCCGAGCCCACCACCGTCACCGCCCGGCCCCGCCGCCGGGCCACCCGGCCGGCCGTGACCGCCGACCCCGACTCGGTCGAGCCCCCGGCACCGCAGCTCTCGCCGGTGGCCCCCGCCTTCGTCAGCTTCGTGGCCCCCGAGCCCGAGGTCGCGGCACCGCGCCGCCGCAGCCGCCGTCCCCAGGCCGAGTCGCCGACCGAGTCGACCGACGCGGACGCCGGCCGGACCGACGACCGCCCGGCCACCGACGAGCGCGACGAGGAGCAGGCACCGCCGCGGCGTTCCCGCAGTCGTCGCCGCAGCGCGGCCGAGAGCGAGCCGGTCGAGGCCGAGACCACCGAGACCACCGAGACCACCGAGACCGACGAGCCGGACCTCGAGGACTCCGACGACCGTGACGGCGAGGACGGCGGCTCCTCGGGCAGCCGCCGTCGGCGCCGGGGCCGTCGGGGCCGCGGCCGTGGCCGCACCGGCGAGGACGGCACCGACGGCGACCGCGACGACGAGGACACCGACACCCCGGCCGGCGCCGAGGAGTCCGACGACAGCACCGAGCCCGAGGGCCAGGACGACGAGGGCGAGGACGACGACGCCGCCGAGGGTGGCTCGGGTTCGAGCACCCGCCGTCGCCGCCGGCGTCGTCGCCGCGGCAGCAGCGGCGAGAACGGCAGCAGCGAGGACAGCACCGAGGACGCCGACGACCGTCCCGAGCGGGCCGGCCGCAACGGCCGCACCTCCAGCGACGACGACGTCCGCGGCGTGGCCGGCTCCACCCGGCTCGAGGCCAAGCGCCAGCGCCGCCGGGAGGGCCGCGACGGTGGCCGTCGCCGCGCGCCGATCCTGAGCGAGTCGGAGTTCCTGGCCCGGCGTGAGGCCGTGGACCGGGCGATGGTCATCCGCCAGCAGGGGGAGCGCACCCAGATCGCCGTCCTGGAGGACGACGTCCTGGTGGAGCACTACGTCACCCAGGCACAGGCCACCTCGTTCGCGGGCAACGTCTACCTGGGCCGCGTGCAGAACGTGCTGCCCAGCATGGAGGCCGCCTTCGTCGACATCGGCAAGGGCCGCAACGCCGTCCTGTACGCCGGTGAGGTCAACTGGGACGCCGCCGGCCTGTCCGGGAAGTCCCGCTCGATCGAGACCGCGCTCAAGTCCGGCGACAAGGTCCTGGTCCAGGTGACCAAGGACCCGATCGGCCACAAGGGCGCCCGGCTGACCCAGCAGGTCAACCTGCCCGGCCGCTTCCTGGTCTACGTGCCCGGTGGCTCGATGACCGGCATCAGCCGCAAGCTGCCGGACAAGGAGCGCCAGCGGCTCAAGGACATCCTGAAGAAGATCGTCCCCGAGGACGCCGGCGTCATCATCCGCACGGCCGCGGAGGGCGCCTCGGAGGAGGAGCTCACCCGCGACGTGGCCCGGCTGCAGGCGCAGTGGGAGGTCATCCAGACCAAGGCCTCCTCGACCAGCAACGCGCCGACGCTGCTCTACGGCGAGCCGGACCTGGCGATCCGGGTCATCCGCGACGTCTTCAACGAGGACTTCAAGCGGCTGGTCGTCCAGGGCGACGACGCCTGGGACACCGTCGAGGCCTACGTCGCACACGTCTCCCCGGAGCTGTCCGAGCGGCTGCAGCGCTACACCGGCACCGGCGACGTCTTCCGCGACCTGCGGATCGACGAGCAGCTGATGAAGGCGCTGGACCGCAAGGTGTGGCTGCCCTCGGGTGGCTCGCTGGTCATCGACCGAACCGAGGCGATGACGGTCGTCGACGTGAACACCGGCAAGTTCGTCGGCTCCGGCGGCAACCTCGAGCAGACCGTCACCCGGAACAACATCGAGGCCGCCGAGGAGATCGTCCGCCAGCTCCGGCTGCGCGACATCGGCGGGATCATCGTCATCGACTTCATCGACATGGTCCTGGAGAGCAACCGCGACCTCGTGCTGCGGCGGCTCACCGAGTGCCTCGGCCGCGACCGCACCAAGCACCAGGTCGCCGAGGTGACCTCGCTGGGCCTGGTGCAGATGACCCGCAAGCGCGTGGGTCAGGGCCTGCTGGAGGTCTTCTCCGAGCCGTGTGACCACTGCCGCGGTCGGGGTGTGCTGGTGCAGGTCGACCCGGTGGACGAGAAGAAGCGGTCCAGCGGCAACGGCGGCGGCAACGGCGCCGGCGGCAACGGCGCAGCCGGCAACGGTGGCGGCGGTCGCAACCGGGGCGACTCGGGGAACGGGTCCGGCTCGGGCAGCGGCTCGGGCAGCGGTGCCGGCTCCGACAAGGGCCGGGACAAGGGCCGGGACGACCGGCCCAAGGACGCCGACGTCCCGACCCCCGTCGCCGAGGAGACCACGCCGGTGACGGTGGAGGCCGCCCCGGCGACGGTGGAGGCCGCCCCGGCGGGCGACGTGGCCGACGTGCCGGGCGGCGACGCCGCCGAGACCGGCGGCGGTCGCGGGCGTCGCAGCCGGGGTGGCCGGGACCGTGGCTCCCGGGGCGGCAACGCCACCGAGCGCGGTCCCGTGGACGCCGGTTCGCCGGCCCCTGAGGTCGACCAGGGCCCGGCAGCGGACCAGACGGCCCTGGACACGGCGGACGAGGGCTCCGCGACGTCCCGTCGCGAGGACCCGGCCGCGGGCTGGGACGTCGCAGACGCCATGGCGCTGCAGGGCGGGGCGTCCTTCGACGAGCCCGCTGCGGGTGAGCAGGCCGCGGGGGAGCAGGTCGCCGAGCCGACGACCGAGCCGGCCGGTGAGGGCCGTGGCCGTCGCAACCGGGGCCGCCGCGGCCGTGGGTCGGCCGAGGCCCGTGGGGCCGAGGACGCTGCGGTCGCCGAGGCGCCCACCGCCGAGGCACCCGCTGACGGGGCACCCGCCGACGAGGAGCCGCTGCCCGCCGGCGAGACGGCCGTGCAGGTGGTCGCCGAGGAGCCGACGCCCGCCGAGGAGTCGACGCCGGACACCGTCCTCGCCGCTGCGGTGGCGGCGCCGACGTCCGCCCCGGACGTCCCGGCTGCGGCTGCGGAGCGGTCGGAGTCGACCGTCGCCGTGGCGCCCGAACCGGTCGCCGAGCCCGTGGCCGACCAGGACGTGCCGGTGGTCCGGCCGCGGCGCCGCAGGGCCGCCTCGCGGCCCGCAGGCCCGCCCGCCTGACCGAGGACCCCGGGCAGGGCGCCGCCTCGCCCGGGGGCCGGGTCGAACCGCTCCTACGCGGTTCGACCCGGGCACGCCGCCTCGGGTACGCTGGACGGGTTGCTCCACCACGGGCCGCGCACTCCGGTGCCGCCTGGGGGGCGCGAGCAGCACGTCCAGCACTCGACCCTCGTGGCGGTCGTGCGCGCAGGACACAGTGCTGGACACATGGAACCGATCGAGGAGTCAGTGGTGTACGCAGTCGTCAAGGCCGGTGGAGCGCAGCACAAGGTGGGTGTCGGTGACACGTTCACCATCAACCGCCTCAGCGGAGAGGCCGGTGACACCGTCACCCTTCCGGCCATCCTGCTGGTCGACGGCGACACCGTCACCGCCGACGCTCAGACGCTCGCCGGCGTCACCGTGACCGGCGAGATCGTCGAGCACGGCAAGGGCCCGAAGATCCACATCCACAAGTTCAAGAACAAGACGGGCTACCACAAGCGCCAGGGGCACCGTCAGCCCCTGACCAGCGTCGTGGTCCGCGACATCACGAAGGGCTGACGACATGGCACACAAGAAGGGCGCATCGTCGTCCCGTAACGGTCGCGACTCCAACGCCCAGCGCCTGGGCGTCAAGCGCTTCGGTGGTCAGGTCGTCAAGGCCGGCGAGATCATCGTCCGCCAGCGCGGCACCCACTTCCACCCGGGTCTCGGCGTCGGCCGCGGCAAGGACGACACCCTGTTCGCGCTCGTGCCCGGCTCGGTGACCTTCGGGTTCCGCCGCGGCCGCCGCGAGGTCGCCATCACGGCTGTCGGCGCGCCGGTTGCCGCCCGTGAGACCGCCTCGGTCTGAGCACCACCCAGCACCACCCAGCACGACCAGCTCTGACCGGGTGGCGGCGCCGAGAATCGGCGCCGCCACCCGTTCCCCTTTCCGGACAGTTCGGCCGTAACGCAGAGAGGCGGCGATCATGGCCGCTTTCGTCGACCGCGTGACGGTCCACGTCTCGGCAGGCAAGGGTGCCAACGGGGTCAGCTCCGTGCACCGCGAGAAGTTCAAGCCGCTGGGCGGTCCCGACGGGGGCGACGGCGGTGACGGCGGCGACGTCGTCCTGCAGGTCGACCCCAGCGTGCACACCCTGCTGGACTTCCACCACCGCCCGCACCAGAAGGCCGGCAACGGCAAGCAGGCAGCCGGCGACTACCGCAACGGCGGACGCGGGGCCGACCTCGTGCTCGGCGTGCCCTCCGGCACCGTCGTGAGCGTCGACGGTCAGGTCGTCGCCGACCTGGTCGGCGCCGGTGCCCGGCTCGTCCTGGCACGTGGCGGCAAGGGGGGCCTGGGCAACGCGGCCCTGGCCAACGCCCGCCGCAAGGCCCCCGGGTTCGCGCTGCTCGGTGAGCCCGGCGAGGCCGTGGACGCCGTCCTCGAGCTGAAGAGCATCGCCGACGTCGGTCTGGTCGGGTACCCGTCGGCCGGGAAGTCCTCCCTCGTCGCCTCGATGTCGGCAGCCCGCCCCAAGATCGCCGACTACCCCTTCACCACGCTGGTGCCGCAGCTGGGCGTGATCCGTTCCGGCGACACGACCTACACGATGGCCGACGTCCCCGGCCTGATCCCCGGCGCCTCCGTGGGCAAGGGCCTGGGCCTGGAGTTCCTCCGGCACGTCGAGCGCTGCGCCGTCCTGGTGCACGTGGTCGACATGGCGACGATGGAGCCCGGCCGCGACCCGGAGACCGACATCGAGGCACTCGAGCACGAGCTGCGCGAGTACGGCGGCGAGGACCTCGACCTGGTCGGCCGGCTGCGGATCGCCGTGCTGAACAAGATCGACGTCCCGGACGGCCGCGAGCTCGTCGACCTCGTGCGCGCCTCGCTGGAGGAGCGCGGCCTGCAGGTCTTCCCGATCAGCGCGGCCACCGGGGAAGGGGTGACCGAGCTGGGCTACGCGCTCGCCGCCGCCGTCCGCGAGCACCGCGCCTCGCTGCCGGACCTCCCACCGGCCCCGATCACCATCACGCCGCGCGCCGTCGACGACGGCGGCTTCACCGTCGAGCGCGATCCCCGCACCGACGGGTGGGTCGTGCTCGGGGTGCGCCCCGAGCGCTGGGTCCGGCAGACCGACTTCAGCAACGACGAGGCCGTGGGCTACCTGGCCGACCGGCTCAACCGCCTCGGTGTCGAGGAGGGGCTGGCCAAGGCCGGCGCCGTCCCCGGTGACGCGATCACCGTCGGCGACGTCACGTTCGACTGGGAGCCCACCCTGCCGGCCGGCACGCTCACCATCGAGGAGACCGCGGGCCTCGGCGGCCGCGGTACCGACACCCGGCTGGAGGACAACGCCCGGCTGTCGGCCGAGGAGCGACTGCTGGCCAAGAAGGCCCGCCGGCTCCCGTACGAAGTCACCGAGGGCGACGGCTGGATCGACGCCGACCTCCTCGACGACACCGACCGGTGACCGCCCGCGCGGAGATCGCCGCCGCGCAGCGGGTGGTGGTCAAGGTCGGCTCCTCGTCGCTGACCACGCTGCCCGGCGGGCTGGACGAGACCCGCCTGCGGGCGCTGGTCGACGTCCTCGGGGCGCTGCGGGCCGCCGGCCGGCAGGTCGTGCTCGTCTCCTCCGGGGCGATCGCCGCGGGGCTGGCGCCGCTGGGGCTGGCCGGCCGCCCCCGCGACCTGGCCACCGCCCAGGCGGCTGCGAGCGTCGGGCAGCTGCGGCTGGTGCAGACCTACGCCGACGCCTTCGCCGCCCACGACGTGACCGTCGGCCAGGTGCTGCTCACCGCCGACGACCTGACCCGGCGCAGCCACTACCGCAACGCGCAGCAGACGATCGAGCGGCTGCTCGCGCTCGGCGTGCTGCCGATCGTCAACGAGAACGACACGGTCGCCACCGAGGAGATCCGGTTCGGCGACAACGACCGGCTCGCCGCGCTGGTCGCCCACGTCGCCATGGCCGACGCCCTGCTGCTGCTCTCCGACGTGGACGGCGTCTACGACGGCGACCCGCGCACCGGCCCGGCCGCGCTGGTCGACACCGTGCGCAGCCCGGCGGACCTGGCGGCGGTGACGCTGGGCTCGGCCAGCCGCAACGGCGTCGGCACCGGCGGGATGGCCACCAAGGTGGAGGCTGCGTTCATCGCCTCGGCCGCGGGGGTGCCCGTCGTGGTCACCTCCACCGCACAGGCGGCGGACGCACTGGCCGGTGAGCGGGTGGGCACGCTGTTCGCCCCCACCGGGCGGCGTCCCTCGGCCCGGCAGTTCTGGCTCCGCTACGCCAGCCGCCCCCGCGGCCGGGTGCTGCTCGACGAGGGCGCGGTCCGTGCCGTCCGGGAACGGCACGCCTCACTGCTGGCCGCGGGCATCACCGGCGTGACCGGGGAGTTCCTCGCCGACGACCCGGTGGAGCTGGTCGGTCCGGACGGCGAGGTGGTCGCCCGCGGCCTGGTCGCCTACGACGCCCGCGAGCTGCCGGCGCTGTTGGGGCGCAAGACCGGGGACCTGGACCCCGAGTACCGCCGCGAGGTCGTCCACCGCGACGAGATGGTCCTCGTCGGGCGCCGCACTCCCGGCTGAGAGACTGCCCCCGTGACTGTTCGATCCATCCGCGAGATCGGTGACCCGGTGCTGCGCACCCCGGCCGACCCGATCCGCGCCTTCGACAAGGACCTCGCCGCGCTCGTCCGCGACCTGGAGGAGACCGTCGACCACCCCGGCCGGGCCGGTGTGGCGGCGACCCAGATCGGGGTGGGCCTGCGGGTTTTCTCCTACAACGTCGACGGCGTCATCGGGCACATGGTGAACCCGGTGATCGCCGAGCGCAGCGAGGAGACCCAGGACGACGACGAGGGCTGCCTGTCGATCCCGGGGCTCCACGCCCCCACCGTGCGGGCGATGCACTGCGTCGCCGAGGGGTTCGACGTGCACGGTGAGCCGCTGCGGATCGAGGGCAGCGGGCTGCTCGCCCGGTGCCTGCAGCACGAGGTCGACCACCTCGACGGGAAGCTCTTCGTCGACCGGCTGACCGGCGAGGCCCGCAACCAGGTGCTCCGCGCCCTGCGCAGCTGAGGGAGGACCCCACCGCCCGCAGGCTCGCGGCGGGACCCGGCACGGGGCCCGCGCGTAACCTCGACGCGTGTCCGACGCCGACTTCCCGCTGATCGGGGCCGCCGCGGTCCGCGCCCGTGAGGCCGCCCGCGTGCTGCGCACCCTGCCCACCGAGACCAAGGACGCCGCGCTGGCCGCGATGGCGCAGGCGCTGCTGGAGCGGGCCGACGAGGTGCTCGCCGCCAACGCCGCCGACGTCGAGGCCGCTGCGGCGGACGGCACGCCGGCCTCGGTGCTGGACCGGCTGCGGCTGGACCCGGCCCGGCTGGCCGCGGTGGCCGACGCGCTGCGGGAGCTTGTCTCGCTGCCCGACCCGGTCGGCGACGTCGTCCGCGGGTCCACGCTGGCCAACGGGCTGCAGTTGCGCCAGGTGCGGGTGCCGCTCGGCGTGGTCGGGATCGTCTACGAGGCCCGGCCCAACGTGACCGTCGACGCCGCCGGGCTCTGCCTGAAGAGCGGGAACGCCGCGCTGCTGCGCGGGTCCGGCTCCGCGCACCGCACCAACACCGCGCTGGTCGCCGTCCTCACCGAGGCCGCCGAGAAGGCCGGGCTGCCCGCCGGTTCGATCGCGCTGCTGCCGGCGGACCGGGCGTCGGTCGGGGAGCTGCTGAACGCCCGCGGTCTGGTCGACGTCGTCATCCCGCGCGGTGGGGCCTCGCTGATCAACCGGGTGGTGCGGGAGGCGACCGTGCCGGTGATCGAGACCGGCGTGGGCAACTGCCACGTCTACGTCGACGCCTCCGCCGACCCGGCGATGGCCGAGGCGATCGTGCTGAACGCCAAGACCTCCCGGGTCAGCGTGTGCAACTCCGCGGAGACCCTGCTGGTGCACCGGGACGTCGCCTTCCTGCCCCGCCTGCTGGCCGCCCTGACCGACGCCGGGGTCACCCTGCACGGCGACGAGGCCGCGGCCCAGGCCCACGAGGGCGTCGTCCCCGCCACCGACGAGGACTGGGCCACCGAGTACCTGTCGCTGGACATGGCCGTCCGGGTGGTCGACGACCTGCCCGGCGCGCTGGACCACATCAGCCGGTGGGGGAGCGGGCACAGCGAGGCGATCGTGGCCGACTCCGCCCGGGCGATCGCCGAGTTCACCGCCGGGGTCGACGCGGCCGCGGTGCTGGTCAACGCCTCCACCCGGTTCACCGACGGTGGCGAGTTCGGGTTCGGCGCCGAGATCGGCATCTCCACCCAGAAGCTGCACGCCCGTGGCCCGCTCGGGCTGCCGGAGCTCACCTCCACCACCTACGTCGTCACGGGCAACGGCCACACCCGCTGACCCCGGTACGCACCCGCACGAGCGCCCACCCGCCCCGCCGCCCCAACGAGGGAGCCGCATGTCCCGCACGCCCACGCACGCCGCCCAGTTCGCCGACGTGGCGGACGTGACGACGCGGTTGTCGGCCGCCGGGTACCTGCCCGACGCCCAGATCGCCACGACCGTCTTCCTGGCCGACCGGCTGGGCAAGCCGCTGCTGGTGGAGGGCCCGGCCGGGGTGGGCAAGACCGAGCTGGCCAAGGCGATGGCCGCCGCGACGGGCTCGGAGCTCATCCGGCTGCAGTGCTACGAGGGCCTGGACGAGGCGCGGGCGCTGTACGAGTGGAACTACAAGAAGCAGCTGCTCCGGATCTCCGCGGCGGGCACCGGCGGTGCCGACTGGGACACCGTGCACGACGACGTCTTCGGTGAGGAGTTCCTGCTCGCCCGGCCGCTGCTGACCGCCATCCGGCGCACCGAGCCGACCGTGCTCCTCATCGACGAGACCGACAAGGCCGACGTCGAGGTGGAGGGCCTCCTGCTGGAGGTGCTCAGCGACTTCCAGGTCACCATCCCCGAGTTGGGCACGATCACCGCCACCCGCCGGCCGCTCGTGGTGCTCACCTCCAACGCCACCCGCGAGCTGTCCGAGGCGCTCAAGCGGCGCTGCCTGTACCTGGCGCTGGACTACCCGAGCGCCGAGCGGGAGCGGGAGATCGTGCTGTCCCGGGTGCCCGACCTCGCTCCGGGGCTGGCCGACCAGCTGGTGCGCACGGTCCGGGCCCTGCGGGCGCTGGAGCTGAAGAAGGCGCCGTCGATCTCCGAGACGCTGGACTGGGCGCAGACGCTGCTGGCCCTCGGCCTGGACACCCTGGACGAGTCGGCGATGCGCTCGACGCTGGGCGTGGTGCTCAAGCACGCCAGTGACCAGGCCCGGGCCGCCGCCGAGCTCCGGCTGAACTGATGCCGCCGGGAGCCGCCGTCGAGCCGGGTGATCTCGTCGGGCACCTCGGCGGCTTCGTCCGCGCGGTGCGGGAGGCCGGCGTGCCGGTCGGGATCAGCCAGGCCGTGGACGCCGCCCAGGTGCTCACCGTCGTCGACCTGCTCGACCGGGAGCAGCTGCGGCACGGCCTGGCCGCGGTGCTGCTCCGCCGGGCCGCCCAGCGCGAGGCCTTCGACGTGCTGTTCGACCTCTGGTGGCCGCTGACCGACCGGCCGGTGCCCGTCGCGGGCGACGACGGAGCCGGGGACGGCGGCGAGGACGGCGAGCCCGGCACCGATGGACCCCTGCCGGTGGGGGACCCCGGCGCCCTGGCCGCTGCGCTGCGCGCGGAGCTGCTGCGGCTGCTGCTGGAGGGGGACGAGGAGGCGTTGCGCCGGTTCGCCCGGCTGGCGGTCGACCAGCTCGGCGCCGGGGCGCCCACCCCCTCGGGGCAGTCGTTCTTCAGCTACCGGGTGCTGCGCGCACTGTCGCCGGACACGCTGGTGGCGCAGCTGCTGGCCGGGATGCTCGCCGGCGGTGAGGCCGGCGGGCTGGCCGAGCAGGTGGCCCGGTCGACGGCGAAGGAGCGGATCGCGGCGTTCCGGACGGCGGTGGAGGCCGAGGTGCGGCGCCGCACCGCCGCGGAGAAGGGACGGGACAAGGTCGCCCGCAACGCCGTCCGCCCGATGGCCGACCAGGTCGACTTCCTCCGCGCCCAGCAGGCCGACCTCGCCGAGCTGCGCCGCACCGTGGCGCCGCTGGCCCGGCGGCTGGCCGTGCGGCTGTCGGCCCGCCGGCGGCTGGGCAGGGCCGGGCGGCTGGACTTCCGCCGCACGGTGCGCGCCTCGCTGGCCACCGGCGGGATGCCGCTGGTCACGCACCACCGGCCGCGGGCGGTGCACAAGCCCGAGCTGGTGGTGCTCTGCGACGTCAGTGGCTCGGTGGCCGGCTTCAGCCACTTCACCCTGATGCTCACCCAGGCGCTGCGCGAGCACTTCAGCGGCGTGCGGGCCTTCGCCTTCGTCGACTCGACCGACGAGGTGACCCGGTTCTTCACCCCCGGGGCCGACGTGGTCGACGCGATCGCCCGGATCGGCCGGGAGGCCGACGTGGTCAGCTTCGACGGGCACAGCGACTACGGCAACGCGCTGGAGGTCTTCGCCGAGAGGTGGCCGGCGGCGGTCGGCCCGAAGACGTCGCTGCTGGTGCTCGGCGACGGTCGCACCAACTACCGGCACCCGGGCCTGCCGACGCTGGCCGACCTGGTGCGGCGATCACGGTCGGCCCACTGGCTCAACCCGGAGCCACGCCGGCTGTGGGGGAGCGGCGACTCGGCCGCGGACCGGTACGCCGACGTCGTCCCGATGGTGGAGGTCCGCACCGCGGCGCAGCTGGCGGACTTCGTCACCACCCTCTGAGCCGGCCCCGGCCGCCCCTGGTGCGTCCCCGAACATGACGACACGCCGACGGAATCGTTCCCATCGGAGTCCCTCCCTGCAGACCCGGAAACCAGACGGCATCGTCCGATCGGGCACGACGGCAGGGTGGACGACGGGGCCGGAGCACGGGGTGCTGCGATCACGCGGTGCCACCTCGGTGGCGAGCGGCGGCACGGGGGAGCCGGTCGCCGACCGGCGCACACCGGCGGCACCCGGCCGTCGTGCCCTTCCCGCCGGTCGCCGGAGCCGGTGGTCGGACGACCGGCCCCGGCGGGGCCGGGCTAGGCTCGATCGGTGGCAGGACGTCGACTCGGGGTGATGGGCGGGACGTTCGACCCCATCCACCACGGGCACCTGGTGGCCGCCAGCGAGGTCGCCGGGCTGTTCGGGCTCGACGAGGTCGTCTTTGTGCCGACCGGTCAGCCCTGGCAGAAGTCCGACCGGGGCGTGAGCCCTGCCGAGGACCGCTACCTGATGACCGTCATCGCGACCGCCTCCAACCCGCGGTTCTCCGTCAGCCGGGTCGACGTCGACCGGGGCGGGCCGACGTACACCATCGACACCCTCAGCGATCTGCACCGCCTCCACCCCGACGCCGAGTTGTTCTTCATCACCGGCGCCGACGCGCTCGCCCAGATCGTGGGCTGGCGGGAGACGGACAAGCTCTTCCAGCTGGCGCACTTCGTGGGCGTCACCCGGCCCGGGTACCAGCTGGCCGACGCCGACCTCCCGCGCGGCGCGGTCAGCCTGGTCGAGGTGCCGGCGTTGGCGATCAGCTCCACCGACTGCCGCGACCGGGTGCGCCGGGGGCGGCCCGTCTGGTACCTGGTGCCCGACGGTGTGGTGCAGTACATCGAGAAGCGCGGGCTGTACCACCCCGGCACCGCCGGGGCCGACGAGCTGCTGGCCGACACCGCGCCGCGGGTCAGTGGCTTCCCGGCCGAGCGGCTCCTGGCCCTCGACCACCGGGAGTCCGCGACCATGGACCACCGGGAGCCCGCGGCCATCGACCACCGCGAGACCGCGGCCACCCCACCCGACCTGAGCGACACCCCCACCCACGGGGACGATCCGTCCCCCGACCTGCAGGAGATCCCCCGATGACCGCCTCGGACGAGGCACGCGAGACCGCGCTCATCGCAGCGCAGGCCGCCGCCGACAAGCTCGCCACCGACGTCTCGATCGTCGACGTCAGTGACCGCCTGGCGATCACCGACGCGTTCGTCCTGACCTCGGCGCCCAACGAACGTCAGGTCCAGTCGATCGTCGACGGGGTGGAGGAGCGCCTGCGCGAGCACGGTGTGAAGCCGGTCCGCCGCGAGGGCGTGGCCGAGGGGCGGTGGGTGCTGCTGGACTTCGTCGACGTCGTCGTGCACGTCCAGCACGCCGAGGAGCGCGCCTACTACGCCCTCGAGCGGCTCTGGAAGGACTGCCCGATGATCCCGTTCACCGACGGCGCGGTCCCTGCGGCCCCCACGCCGGCAGAGGACGCTGCCGCCGGCGACGAGGACGGCGCCGGCGAGGACGTCCCGGGCGAGTCCGGCCGGTGACCGGGGGCGTCGACGCCCCGGCGGTGCCCCGCCTGCTCGTGTGGCGACACGGCCGTACCGAGTGGAACGCCGCCGGGCGCTTCCAAGGTCAGCTCGACCCGCCCCTGGACGCCGAGGGGCGGGCCCAGGCCGCCCGCACCGCGCCTCACCTCGCCGCCCTGCTGGAGGGCCAGGAGGTGCTGCTGGTCTCCAGCGACCTGCAGCGCGCGGTCGACACGGCTGGGGCGCTGGCCCCGCTGCTGGGCGTGCAACTGCTCGTCGACGAGCGGCTGCGTGAGCACGGGCTGGGCAGCTGGGAGGGCCTGACCCGGCACGAGGTGGCCGACCGGCACCCGGGGCAGTACGCCGACTGGATGGCCGGCCGACCGGTGCCGGAGCGTGGCGGGGAGGCGCAGGCCGACGTCGCCGCGCGGGCACTGGCTGCCGTGGCAGACCTGCCGCCGGCGGCCACGGCCGTGCTGGTGACCCACGGCGGGACGGCCGGCCGGTTGATCGAGGCGCTGCTGGGGCTGGGGGCGGAGCACAAGCGGGTCTTCGGGCCGCTGGGCAACTGCCACTGGAGCGAGCTGTCCTTCCAGGCCTCGGGGTGGCGGCTGATGCGGCACAACCTGTCGACGCCGGAGGGCGTGGAGGGTGGCGTGCGGGCGACCGGTGACCGTGGTCCCTTCCCCGAGCCCTCGGCCACCGACGCCCCCGACGCGCCGCGGGCGGGAGCCAGCCCCGAGGAGGGCGCACCGGCGACCGACGCCGACGCGGGCTGACCAGCCACTCCCGCGGCGCCGCGCACCACGCGGCTAGCCTCGCGCCATGTCCGTCGCCGTGGTCACCGACTCGACGGCCTACCTGCCGGCCGACGTCGTCGCGCACTTCGGCATCGAGGTCGTGCCGCTCTACGTGGTGCTCGCCGGGCGGTCCGGCCGGGAGGGCAGCGACGTCACCTCCGGCGAGGTCGCCCGCTCGCTCGCCGTACGGGGCGGCCACGTCAGCACGTCCCGCCCGACGCCGGGGGACTTCGTGGCCGTCTACCGGCGGCTGCTGGACGGCGGTGCCGACCGGCTGGTGTCGGTGCACCTGTCCGGGGAGCTGTCGGGCACCTTGGACGCCGCCCGGGTGGCCGCGACGCAGGTCGGTGAGCACCTGGTGACCGTGCTGGACTCCCGGTCGGCCGCGATGGGCACCGGGTTCGCCGTGCTGGCCGCTGCCCGGGCCGCGGCGGACGGCGCCTCGGCCGCCGAGGTGGCCGACGCGGCGCGGCAGACCGCGGCGGCCACCCGCACCTTCTTCGTCGTCGACACCCTGGAGCACCTGCGGCGCGGCGGGCGGATCGGTGCCGCGGCCGCCCTGCTGGGCAGTGCCCTCGCGGTGAAGCCGGTGCTGCACGTGACCGACGGCCAGGTGGTCGCCCTGGAGAAGGTGCGCACCTCGGCCCGCGCGCTCAACCGGCTGGTCCAGCGCGCGGCCGACGTGGCCGGTGACGCGCCGGTGGCAGCGGCGGTGCACCACCTCGCCGCCCCGGAGCGCGCGCAACGGCTCGCCGACCAGCTCGCCGCCCGCCTCCCGGCGCTGACCGAGCTGTACGTCAGCGAGCTGGGAGCCGCGGTCGGGGCGCACGTCGGGCCGGGAGCGGTCGGGGTGGTCGTCGACCCCACGCCGCGGCCCGCGACCGAGGCAGGACAGCGGCCGCAGGACGCGCCACCTCCGGGCCCGTCCGAGCACGGGCAGGACTGAGGGTGGGAGCTCGGGCACCCGGCCACAGTCCGGTGGCCCCGGCACTGCGCGGGGGCCGCCGTCCACAACGGTGCCCGCCGTCCACAACCTGGCCGCGGCCCTCGTCGGGGGCAGCGCCGGCTCCCTAGCGTCCCTGCCGTGCGCCCTCCTGCCCGTCGCAGCGACGACTCCGACGTCATCCGGGCCCGGCTCCGGGCACTGCTGGCGGAGGGGCAGCCCGGCGGCTGGGTCCCCGACGCGGACGAGCCGGGTGCACCGTCCGGCCACGACGGCGGCTGGCCGGAGGACGAGGACGACCGGGCGACCCAGCCCGTCGAGCCCGCTCACCTGCCCGCGGGGCTGGGCCGGCACCGCGCACCCGGGCGTGCCGCGCGGGTCGACCCCGGTCGTCCGGGCGCCTGGGCGCTGTGGGGAGTCGCGGTGCTGGCGGCGGTCGTCGTCGTCGGCTGGACCTGGGTCGCCCGGCCGGTCGTCGACCAGGTGCCGGCCGCTGCCTCGAGCGGTGCCGCGGTGGCCACCGACAGCCCGGTGCCACCTGCCTCGACTGTCCCGGCACCCGGCGCACCGACCGGCACGGTCGTGGTCTCGGTCGTCGGGTCGGTCGGCAGCCCGGGCCTGGTCACGCTGCCGGCGGGGGCGCGGGTGGCCGATGCGCTGGCCGCGGCCGGCGGGCTGTTGCCCGAGGCCGACCCGGCGTCGGTGAACGCGGCTGCCGTGGTCACCGACGGCCAGCAGATCGCCGTCGGGGTGCCCGGGGCGGTGGCCGGCGCGGAGCCGACCGGCGGCGCGGCGGTGGGCGGGGTCCTGTTGGACCTGAACACCGCGACCGTCGCGGAACTGGACGCGTTGCCGGGGATCGGCCCCGTGCTCGCCCAGCGGATCGTCGACCACCGCTCCGCACACGGGCCGTTCACCAGCGTCGACCGGCTGGACGACGTCAGCGGCATCGGCCCGGCGATCTTCGCCGACCTGGCCGAGCGGGTGCGGGTCTGACCATGCCACCGCCGGGTACCCGGCGCCCGGTCCACCGGGCGCCTTCGACGGAGCGGTGGTCGTGGCTCGACCTCCGACTCGTCCCACCCGCGGCCACCGTGTGGGTGCTGACCCTGCTGGCACCCCAGCTGCCCGCCGGGCTGCTCCTCACCCTCGCGGTGGTCGCGGCCCTCGGTGCCGCTGGTCTGCTGCTGTCCGGCGGCCCCGGGCGGGTGGGCACGCTCCGAGGGGTCGCGGCCCGCGGCGTCGTCATCGGCTGCCTGGCCGCGGTCACCGTCACCGGGGCCACCGCGGCGGTCCGGGCCCAGGCTCGGGCGGCGTCACCCCTGCTGGCGCTCGCCGACCGCGGATCGGTCGTCGAGGTGGTCATGGAGCTGACCGACGACCCGCGGCCGGTGGTCGGTGCCGGACCGGCCCGGGTGCTCGTCGACGGGACCGTCTCCCAGGCCGCCGGCCGGATCGTGGCCGGCGACCCGGTGCTGCTCTTCGGCACGGCAGAGGAGTGGGCCGGGCTGCTCCCCGGTCAGTCGGTGCGCCTCCACGTCCTGGTGCGCCCTGCGGAGCCCGGGGACGATGTCGTGGCCGTGCTGTCGGCGCGGTCACCGCCCGATCCGATCGGTGGGCCGGGTGTCGTGCAGGACGCGGCCGGGTCCCTGCGCGCCGGGCTGACCGACTCGGCTGCCCGCACCCTGCCCGACCGCCCCGCCGGCCTGCTCCCCGGCCTGGTCGTGGGCGACACCAGCGCCATGGACCCCGCCCTGGTGGAGGAGTTCCGGGTCGCGGGCCTGGCGCACCTGACGGCCGTCTCCGGGGCCAACGTGGCGATCGTGGTGGCGCTGGTGTTGTGGCCGCTGCGGGCCCGGGCCGTCGACCGGCGGTGGCAGGCGCTGGCCGCGGGTCTGGCGATCGCCGGGTTCGTCGTCCTCGCCCGCCCGGGGGCCAGCGTGTTGCGGGCCGCGGCCATGGGCGCGGTGGCGGTGCTGGCGCTGGCCTCCGGCCGGGCCCGTGCCGCGGTCCCGGCGCTGGCGTTCACCGTCCTGGTGCTGCTGCTCCTCGCGCCGGGGCTGGCGACCGATCCCGGGTTCGGGCTCTCGGTCTCCGCCACGGCGGCGATCGTGCTGCTGTCACCGGGCTGGTCCCGGGCGCTCCGCCGGCACCGCGCGCCCCGGCCGCTGGCCGATGCCGTCGCGGTCAGTGCGGCCGCCGGCGTGGTCACCGCACCTCTGATCGCCGGCCTCTCCGGGCTGGTCAGCCTGGTGTCCCTGCCGGCCAACCTGCTGGCCGCGCCCGCGGTGGCCCCGGCGACCGTGCTGGGCGTGCTGGCCGCCCTGGTGTCGCCCGCAGCGCCCTGGCTGGCCGACGGGCTCACCTGGCTCGCCGGTTGGCCGGTGCGCTGGCTGGTCGTCGTCGCCGAGCGCGCCGCGGCCGTGCCCGACGGTGCCACCGGCTGGCCGGTCGGCGCCCGGGGCGCGGTCCTGCTGGCCGTCGTCCTGACCGGCGTGGTCGGGGCGCTGTGGCGCTGGCCCCGGCTGCGTCCGCTGGCGCTGGCCGCCGTGGTGGGGGTCGTGCTCATCGGCTGGCCGCTGCGCCAGCTCAGCCGGGGTTGGCCGCTGGCGGACACGGTCGTGGTGGCCTGCGACGTCGGCCAGGGTGATGCGCTCGTGCTGCCGACCGGTCCGGGCGAGGCGGTGCTGGTCGACGCGGGGCCGGACCCGGCCCTCATCGACGGCTGCCTGCGCCGACTCGGGGTGGCGCGGCTGCCGCTGGTCCTGCTCTCGCACCTGGACGCCGACCACGTGGGTGGGCTGGCCGGCGCGCTGGCCGGGCGGGACGTCGGTGAGGTGGCCACCGGGACGCTGGCGCCCGACGACGAACGGGTCCCCCAGCTGGGCCGGGCGGTGGCCGGGGCGGCTGCGCGCCACGCGGTCCTCGTGCCGGGCGATCGGCGCACGGTCGGCAGCGCCGACCTCGAGGTGCTGGCTCCCGATCCGGCCGAGGCCGTCGCCGGGGCAGAGCCCAACGACCTGAGCCTCGTCGTCCGGGCCACCCAGCGCGGAGTCCGGGTGCTGCTCACCGGGGACCTCGGCGCGGAGGCGGAGGCGCGCCTGGTGGCGGCGGGCCTCGACCTGGGCGCCGAGGTGTTCAAGGTGCCCCACCACGGCAGCGCGGACGCCGATCCGGGCTTCCTCGCCGCCAGCGGGGCGGCCGTCGCGCTGATCTCGGTGGGCGCCGACAACAGCTACGGCCACCCGACCCGGCGGCTGCTGGACTGGCTGGCCGACGCCGGGATGCGCACCCACCGGACCGACCGGGACGGCGATGTCGCGGTGGTCGGCCGGGCGGGGGAGTGGGGAGTGGCGGTGCGGGGGCCGGACGACGTGCTGCGCGCCACCGCTGCGGCCGACCCACCCGCGGCGGGCACGCCGGGTGCGCCGCGACCGGGCGCGGGAGCGCACGGGACCCGTCGGCGCCGCGTGGCAGCATGGCCCCGTGGCAACAGCGGCACCTCCGGCTCCGACGTCCCGGCTCCGGGTCGTGGTGGGCGAGGAGGAGCTGCTGCGCGCGCGGGCGGTCTCCGCCGTGCGCGCGGCGGTCCGCGAGCGCCACCCCGACAGCGAGGAGCACGAGCTCCCCGCGGCCGGGCTGGCGGTCGGCCAGCTGGCCGACGTGCTCGCGCCCTCCCTGTTCGGTGGACACCGGCTGGTGGTCGTCACCGGGGTGCAGGAGTCCGCGGCGGCGCTGGCCGACTCGCTGGTGAGCTACACCAAGGAGCCTGACCCGGAGCTCACGCTGGTCGTCGTGCACAACGGCGGGAAGCGCAACGACGCCCTGCTGAAAGCGTTCAAGGCGGCCGGAGCGGCGGTCGACGAGTGCCCGAAGATCAGCTCGGCGGGGGAGCGGGTCGCCTTCGTGCGCAACGAGGTGCGGTTCGCCGGCGGCAAGATCACCCCGGATGCGGTGACCGCGTTGCTGGAGGCGGTGGGCAATGACCTCCGCGGGCTGTCGGCCGCCGCCAGCCAGCTGGTGTCGGACTTCGGTGGGGTCATCGACGCCGACGCCGTCGCTCGCTTCCACCGGGGCCAGGCCGAGGTCACCGGGTTCACCGTCGCCGAACGGGTTCTGGTCGGTGACATGGCCGGCTCGGTGGAGATGCTGCGGTGGGCGCTGGACCGCGGGGTGGCCCACGTGCTGGTCGCCGACGCGCTGGCCGACGGGGTGCGCACTGCGGCCCGGGTCGCCTCGCTGAACACCACCAACATCGGTGAGCTGGCCCGCCAGCTCAAGCTCCCGCCGTGGAAGGTGAAGAAGGCGCAGGCGCAGGCGCGGGGCTGGAGCATCGACGGGCTGCAGCAGGCGATCGGGGTGGTCGCCGAGCTCAACGCCGACGTGAAGGGCGCTGCCGCCAGCGCCGACTACGCGCTGGAACGGGCGGTCCGCCGGATCGTGGGCATCCGCGCGGCCTCGGCCGGCGGTCGGGCCCGCGCGCTGCGCTGACGTCCCGGGCTCACCGACCGTCCACCCCGGCCCGGCGTCGTCGCCGACGGCTCGCTCGGTCGGAGCTGGGTACCCGGAGGACGAGACGGGTCCAGAGACGCGACGAGCCCCCTCCCGGCAGGGAGGGGGCTCGTCGCGGAGCGGTGCGCGCAGCTCAGAGGCTGGCGACCTTCTTGGCCAGCGCCGACTTGCGGTTCGCAGCCTGGTTCTTGTGGATGACGCCCTTGCTGGCGGCCTTGTCCAGCGCCTTCGAAGCGGTCGCGAGGGCGGCCTCGGCCGCTGCCTTGTCCCCGGCGTCGGCGGCCGTGCGGAAACGCCGCACCTGCGTCTTCAGGGCGGACCGGACAGCGACGTTGCGCTGACGAGCGATCTCGTTGGTCTTGATCCGCTTGATCTGGGACTTGATGTTCGCCACGCGTGAGCCTCGGATGTGTCGCAGGGAGGTGTACTTCTGACAGTGCGTCCACGGCACAACGAAGCGCAGCGCGGACCGGCCTCACAAGATACCAGCCCGCCGTCGGTGACCCAACCGGGCAGGCGCAGGGCGGCTGCTCCGGAGGCGCCGGACGACGTCGTCCCGGGCAATCGCTCTACCGGGGCGGAGTCCGTGGGACGATGGGCGCACTGTGACGACTCCTGCCTCCACCGATCCCGCCCGGATCCGGAACTTCTGCATCATCGCCCACATCGACCACGGCAAGTCGACGCTGGCCGACCGCATGCTCGAGGTCACCGGGCTCGTCGAGGGGCGCAACATGCGCGCCCAGTACCTCGACCGGATGGACATCGAGCGCGAGCGCGGCATCACCATCAAGGCGCAGAACGTCCGCCTGCCCTGGACGCCCCGCACCGGCGACGACACCGGCACCGAGTTCGTGCTCGACATGATCGACACCCCGGGCCACGTCGACTTCACCTACGAGGTCTCCCGCTCGCTGGCCGCCTGCGAGGGCGCCGTCCTGCTCGTCGACGCCGCCCAGGGCATCGAGGCCCAGACGCTGGCCAACCTCTACCTGGCGCTGGAGAACGACCTCACGATCATCCCGGTGCTCAACAAGATCGACCTGCCCGCGGCGCAGCCGGAGAAGTACGCCGCGGAGATCGCGCACATCATCGGCTGCGACCCCGACGACGTGCTGCGGGTCAGCGGCAAGACCGGGCAGGGCGTGCCGGAGCTGCTCGACCGGATCGTGCAGGAGATCCCCCCGCCGACCGGCGACGCCGATGGCCCCGCCCGGGCGATGATCTTCGACTCGGTCTACGACATCTACCGCGGCGTCATCACCTACGTGCGCGTCGTCGACGGCCGGATCTCCGCCCGGGACAAGATCAAGATGATGTCGACGGGTGCCACGCACGAGCTCCTGGAGATCGGCGTCATCGCACCCGAGCCCAAGCAGGTCGCGAGCCTGGGCATCGGCGAGGTCGGCTACTTCATCACCGGTGTGAAGGACGTCCGCCAGTCCCGCGTCGGTGACACCGTCACCCTCCAGCACAAGCCGGCGACCGAGTCGATCGGCGGCTACCGCGATCCGAAGCCGATGGTCTACTCCGGGCTCTACCCGATCGACGGCAGCGACTACCCGCTGCTGCGGGAGGCGCTGGACAAGCTGCTGCTCAACGACGCCGCGCTGACCTACGAGCCGGAGACGTCGGCGGCCCTGGGCTTCGGCTTCCGGGTCGGCTTCCTGGGCCTGCTGCACCTGGAGATCGTCCGCGAGCGGCTGGAACGCGAGGCGGGCATCAGCCTGATCTCCACCGCACCCAACGTGGTGTACCGGGTGGTCATGGAGGACGGCTCCGAGATCACGGTGACCAACCCCAGTGACTGGCCGGGCGGCAAGCTGGGCACGATCTACGAGCCGATCGTCAAGGCGACGATCATCGCGCCGAGCGACTACACCGGCGTGATCATGGAGCTCTGCCAGGGCCGTCGCGGCCAGCTCGGTGGCATGGACTACCTGTCGGAGTCCCGGGTCGAGCTGCGCTACACGCTGCCGCTCGGCGAGATCATCTTCGACTTCTTCGACGCACTGAAGTCGCGCACCCGCGGCTACGCCTCCCTTGACTACGCGGAGGCGGGGGAGCAGGAGTCGAAGCTGGTGAAGGTCGACATCCTGCTGCAGGGCGAGGCCGTCGACGCCTTCTCCGCGATCGTGCACGCCGACAAGGCCTACAGCTACGGCGTGCTGATGGCCGGCAAGCTCCGTGAGCTCATCCCGCGCCAGCAGTTCGAGGTGCCGATCCAGGCCGCCGTCGGTGCCCGGGTGATCGCCCGCGAGACCGTCCGCGCCATCCGCAAGGACGTGCTGGCCAAGTGCTACGGCGGTGACATCAGCCGCAAGCGCAAGCTGCTGGAGAAGCAGAAGGAGGGCAAGAAGCGGATGAAGATGGTCGGCCGCGTCGAGGTCCCCCAGGAGGCCTTCGTGGCCGCGCTCTCCACCAACGAGTCGACCGCCGCCAAGCCGAAGTGACCCGGCGGGTCAGCGGTCGGCTGCTGGCGGTCTGCGTGTCCGGGGCGGACCTGCTGCCGCTGCCCGACAAGCGCCCGAACCGCTCCGGCATCGACAAGAAGCCGGTCGCCGGGCGGGTCGCCGTCCACCCGCTGGGGCTGGAGGGCGACGTCCAGGTCAACCGGAAGCACCACGGCGGGGAGGGGCAGGCGGTCTACGCCTACGCCCAGGCCGACGCCGACTGGTGGGAGGCCGAGCTCGACCGGGAGCTGCCGCCCGGACGGTTCGGCGAGAACCTGCGCACCGCCGGGCTCGACCTGCGCAACGCGGTCATCGGTGAGCAGTGGCAGGTCGGGACGGCGCTCCTCCAGGTGACCGCCTGGCGCACCCCGTGCGCCAACTTCGCCCGGTTCTGGGGCGTGCCCGACCTGGTGAAGCGGTTCGCGGCGCACGGTGCCACCGGCGCCTACCTGCGCGTGCTCGAGACCGGCGACCTGGGCGCGGGCGACGCCGTGGACGTCGTCTCCCGCCCCGACCACGGGATCACCGTGGAGACGGCGTTCCGGATCGTGATGACCGAGAAGGCCCGGCTGCCCGAGCTGACGCCGATCCTGCCGTTCCTCGCGGACAAGGACCGGCCGGTCCTGTCCGCCAAGATCGAGAAGCGGCTCGCCGTTCGGGTCTGACCGGTCAGATCGTGAAGACGATCTTCCCGGCGGTGCGGCCCTCGAGCATCCGTGCGAAGCCGTCGCGGGCCTCCGACAATGGCAGCTCGACGTCGATCTGCGGCCGTACCCCGGTGATCCGGCACATCTGGATCAGGTCGTCCAACTCGTCCCGGGTGCCCATCGTCGAGCCGATCACCGACAGCTGGGTGAAGAACACCCGGTTCAGCTCGGCGCCGGGGTTGAAGCCGGTGGTCGCCCCGCAGGTCACCACCACACCGCCGGGCTTCAGCGACTTGATGCTGTGGCTCCAGGTGGCCTCGCCGACGGTCTCCATCACGCCGTCCACCCGCTGGGGCAGCCGGGCGCCGGTCTCGAACGCCTGGTCCGCCCCCAGCGCGAGCGCCGCCGCCCGCTTCTCCTCGCTGCGGCCGGTGACCCAGACCCGGTAGCCGGCTGCGCTGCCGAGCTTGATCAGCGCCGTGGCCACGCCACCGCTGGCCCCCTGCACGAGGACCGTGGACCCGGGGCGCAGCCCGGAGCGGACGAACAGCATCCGGTAGGCGGTCAGCCAGGCGGTGGGCAGGCAGGCCGCCTCGGCGAAGGAGAGCTCGGCCGGCTTGGGGACGACGTTCCGCTTCGGGACGACGACCCGCTCGGCCATCGTCCCCTGGTGCACCTCGGAGAACAGCGACCGCTTCGGGTCCATCGTCTCGTCACCGGTCCAGCCCGGGCTGGCGACGACGCCGTGCACCACGACCTCGTTGCCGTCCGGGTCGGTGCCGGCCGCGTCGGTGCCCAGGATCATCGGCATCCGCTCCTGCGGCAGGCCGATGCCCTGGAGGCTGAACAGGTCGTGGTGGTTCAGCGAGACGGCCTTCACCTGGACCGTCGTCCAGCCCTCCGGGGCTTCCGGCTCCGGCCGGTCACCGACCTCCAGCACGGAGAGCGGGTCCTCAGGGGCGGGGGTGGCGACGAACGCAGCGAGCATGAGCGGACGCTAACCGAGTGCCGCCGGCGCTGCGACGTGGGTCACCCCCGCCCCCGGGGGTGGTCCGCTCAGCAGGTGACCCGTTCCTGCCGGATGTCGGCGTCGTCCGGCGCGTTGAGGGTGAGCACCGCCGACCCGACGCCGGGCACCACGGCGAGCATGCCGCCGGTGACCCGGGCCGGGCGGACCTGCAAGGTGACGGTGCAGCCCATCTCGTCGGTCCAGGAGTGCTCGGTGACCTCGCCCTGTCCGGTCCAGGCCAGGTGCACGACGGCGTACCCCCGCACCGTGCCCTCCGCGGAGCCGCAGTCGTAGCGGAGCCAGCCGGTGGCCCGTGCGGACGCCAATCCGGTCACCTGCGCCGGCACCGAGCCCTCGGTGAGGCACTCGTAGCCCCCGATGAACACCTCGCCCCGGGCGAACGCCGGCACGCCGGCCGGTGCGTAGGCCTCGAACAGGCTCTCCGCGCCGCCCTCGCCGGTCCGGTTCTCGCCGTACAGCAGGGCGGTGGCGTAGCCGATGGCACTGTCCGGCGGCCCGCTCCCGGAGTCCGGGCCGGGCGGCGCTGCCGCGGCCGGGCCGGCCCCCAGCAGGAGCAGCGCCAGCCCGGTGCTGCCGCAGATCCAGGATCGTGTCGTCGTCCGCATGACCTGCCCTCTCGACGGGCCGGTCGATCAGCGGGCCGCCTCGTCGCGGGCCGCGGGCCCGCCGGGAGGATGGCAGTGGTCGGGGCCGGTCGGGGACGTCGTCCGGCGCGGGAGCGACTGGTCGCCCGGCGCGTCGCCGGGGACACGCTGGGCGCCCCCTGGAGCTCAGCGGACGACGACGGCGAACTCCTGCTGGGCGACGAACTCACCGATCACCGGGGCGCCGGGCACCTCGCCGCCGAGCAGCAGCCCGCCGGAGGTCTGCGCGTCGGCCAGCAGGAGCGCCTCGTCCTCGCCGACCGCCGACAGGTCGGCGTGCGGACGCACCCAGTCCAGGTTCCGCCGGGTGCCGCCGGAGACCCAGCCGTCGGCCAGCGCCTGCCGGGCCCCGGCCAGGTAGGGGACGGCGGCGGCGTCGACCACCGCGGTCACCCCGCTGGCGCGGGCCATCTTGTAGAGGTGGCCGAGCAGGCCGAAGCCGGTGACGTCGGTGCCCGCCCTGATCCCGGCGGCGACGGCGGCCACCGACGCCTCGGCGTTGAGCGCGGTCATCGAGGCGACCGCCTCCGCCGACACCTCGCCGGTGTTCTTGTGCCGGCTGTTCAGCACGCCCACGCCCAGCGGCTTGGTCAGCGACAGCGCCGTCCCCGCGACGGCGGCGTCGTTGCGGATCAGCCGGTCCAGGTCGACCAGGCCGGTGACCGCCATGCCGTACTTCGGCTCGGGGTCGTCGATGGAGTGGCCGCCGCCGACGTGACAGCCGGCCTCGTGCGCGACCTCGAGGCCGCCGCGCAGCACCTCCGCGGCCAGCTCGGCCGGCAGCACGTCCCGCGGCCAGCCCAGCAGGTTCACCGCCATGACCGGGATGCCGCCCATCGCGTAGACGTCGGAGAGCGCGTTGGCCGCGGCGATCCGGCCGAAGGTGTACGCGTCGTCGACGACCGGGGTGAAGAAGTCGGTGGTGAGCACCAGCCCCTGGCCGCCGGCGATCCGCACCACGGCGGCGTCGTCCCCGTCGTCCAGGCCGACGACCAGCTCGGCCGCGGGGTGGGTCGGGCCGGTGGCGGTGAGCCCGGCGACGACCGCCTCGAGCTCGCCGGGCGGGATCTTGCAGGCGCAGCCGCCACCGTGCGCGTACTGGGTCAGCCGGACGGGCGGTGCAGTGGCGGTCACGGTCGTCGAATCTATGCCGCCGCCCGGCGGACGGGCTCGGCGCCGTCACCCGAGGGTGTGCGGCGCCACGTCCGGGGTCCCCGGGGACGTCGCGCTGTGGCAGTCTCCCGGAGGACCAGAGCGCCGAGGCCGGGAACCCCCCGGGTCTGCCGAGTCAGCGCCGGAGGGCCTGGTCGCAACGGGAGGAACGGGCACGTGGTCGCCACACTGCACGACGTGGCCCGCCTTGCGGGGGTCTCCTTCAAGACGGTGTCGAACGTGGTGAACGACTACCCGCACGTCCGCCCCAGCACCCGGCAGCGCGTGCAGGAGGCCATCGCGGAGCTGGGGTACCAGCCGAACCTATCCGCGCGCAGCCTCCGGTCGGGCCGCAGCGACGCGATCAGCCTCGCCGTCCCCGAGCTGCGGCTGCCCTACTTCGCCGAGCTCGCCGACGAGGTGATCCGGGCGGCCGAGCGCCGGGGCCTGGTCGTCCTCATCGAGCAGACCAACCGGGACCGCAAACGGGAGCTCGACCTGCTCGGCAGCGCCCGGCTCCGGATGGTCGACGGGCTGCTGTTCAGCCCGCTGGGGCTCAGCGCCGAGGACGCCGCGCTGGTCGAGATCGACACCCCGCTGGTGCTGCTCGGGGAACGCCTCTTCCACCCCTCCGTCGACCACGTGACCATGCAGAACGTGGCGGCCGCACGGGCCGCCACCGAGCACCTCCTCGCCCGCGGTCGCCGGCGCATCGCGGTCGTCGGGTCCCACCCCGGCGAGGTGATCGGCTCGGCCGGGCTGCGGCTGCAGGGGTACCGGGCGGCGCTCGACGCGGCGGGCATCCCGTTCGACGAGCGACTGCTGGGCCCCGCCGAGCTGTGGCACCGCCGGGAGGGTGCCGAGGCGGCGCAGGCGCTGATCACCTCCGGGGTGGACTTCGACGCCGTGTTCGCCTTCAACGACACCCTCGCCCTGGGGGCCATGCACGCCCTGATCGCGGCCGGCCGGCGGGTCCCCGACGACGTCGCGGTGATCGGCTTCGACAACACCGACGACGGCATGTTCTCCCAGCCGACGCTCACCACCGTCGACCCGGGGCGCCGGGAGATCGCCGAGCGGGCCGTCGAGGCGGTCGTGCAGCGGATCGCCGACCGGGGCATCGCCCCGCAGCACGTGGAAGTGGGCTACTCGATCGTCCAGCGCGAGTCGACCTGAGGCCTGGATCGCCGGGCGTCCGGTCCGGGCGCCGTCCCCGGGACGAGCGCTCGAGCCGGTCGCTCGGGCGGTCCGGCGGCGTGCCCGCCTGCCACGTCGGCGCGTTGCGAAGTGCCCTCTTGACACCGGTCGTGGGATGGACCACATTGCTCTTCACAACGTTGTAGAAGGTGCTCCACGGCACAGTCGCCAACGTGTGCGGCGCTCCGGCGCCTTCTCCCGGTCACCACCCAGCGACCGGGTGGACCTGCGCGCGGCGCTGGGCGACACCCTCGCCCACTGCAGCTCGTCGCACCTCGCTCCACCGGGAGCCGGACGTGCAGCCGGCTCCAGCCACCGACGACGGCGTCCGTGGCCGTCACTCCGAGAGGGACCTCCCGTGAACAAGAAGATCATGACCGCACTGTTCGGTGCGGGGACCGTCATGACCAGCCTCACCGCCTGTGGCGGCGGCGGGGACGGCGAGGCCGCCGCCAGCGGCGGCGGCGGTGGGTCGTGCAGCGTGCCGATCGCCAACGCGGACGCGCCGGTCGTCTCCGTGTGGGCGTGGTACCCGAACATGAAGACGGTGGTGGAGAACTTCAACGACACCCACACCGACGTGCAGGTCTGCCTCACCAACGCCGGCCAGGGGGCCGACGAGTACGCCAAGTTCCAGACCGCCGTCTCGGCCGGCCGCGGCGCCCCGGACGTGATCATGCTCGAGACCGACACCGTCCCGGTCTTCGCCCTGCAGGAGGCGCTGGTCGACCTGAGCGAGCACGGCGCCAGCGAGGTCGAGGGCAACTTCGGCGAGGGTGCCTGGCGCGACGTCTCCAGCGGCGATGCGGTGTACGGCATCCCGATCGACGGTGGCCCGATGGCGATGATGTACCGCCAGGACGTCTTCGACCAGTACGGCATCACCCCGCCCACCACCTGGGACGAGTACCGGGCCGCGGCGGAGGAGCTGAAGGCGGCCGGTGGGCCGCTGATGGGCGACCTCCCGGCGAACGTCCCGGCCCCCACCGTGGCGCTGATGCAGCAGAACGGCGCGGAGCCGTGGACCTACGACTCGGCGAACCCGACCGAGCTGGAGATCGACCTCAACAGCCCGGAGAGCAAGGAGGTGCTGGACTACTGGGCCGGCCTGGTCGAGGACGGGCTCATCGGCACCCAGGACCAGTTCACCACCGAGTACATCTCCGGTGCGATCAACGGCGACTACGCCACCTACATCTCCGCCGCCTGGGCGCCCGGCTACCTGACCGGCGCCGGCGCGGGTGAGGGCGCGGACGCGGGCACCTGGCGCGTCGCCCCGCTGCCGCAGTGGGACCCGGCCAACCCCGTCTCGGTCAACTGGGGTGGTTCGGTCCTCGCGGTGACCAGCCAGGCGGAGGACCCGGAGCTGGCCGCGCAGGTGGCGATGGAGCTCTACGCCGACGAGCCGTCGCTGACCGACGGGTGGACGTCGCAGACGATCTTCCCGCTGAACCAGTCGGTGCTGAACTCGCAGGAGTTCATCGACCACCAGTCGGACTTCTTCGACGGCCAGACGGCCAACAAGGACGTCTACATCCCGGCGGCGAACGCCTACGAGGGGTCGACCTACAGCCCCTTCGGCACCACGTTCTACGCGCAGTTCACCGAGGAGATCGCCGCCATCAACGCCGGTGAGAAGACCGGCTCGGAGGCGCTGGACGACCTGCAGGCGGAGATGGAGGCCTACGCCGAGCAGCAGGGCTTCACCCTCAACTGAGGCGGTCGGCCCAGCCGGACGACTCCGTCCGGTCCCGGAGGGGGCGCAGCGCCCCCTCCGGGACCGGACACCCCCACCTCCCCAGGACGAACGAGAGCGAGACGGTGATGGCAACGCTGGACACGGCAGAACGGCCGGTGCCTCCGCCGGCAGGCGCCACGGCGGTCACCGGACGGCGGGGCACACCCCGGCGCAAGCGGCGGGGCAACCGGATGGTCGGCTGGCTGTTCCTGGCCCCGTTCGCCGTGGTCTTCCTGCTGTTCCTGGTCGGCCCGCTGGTGTACGCCTTCTACCTCAGCCTCTTCACCAACGGCCTGGCCACGGGCGAGGAGTTCGCCGGACTGGCCAACTACAGCCGGGCCTTCACCGACCCGGCGTTCCTGTCCGGCGTCTGGTTCGTCGTGCGCTTCGCCATCGTGGTCATCCCGGCCCAGATGCTGGTCGCACTGGTCGCCGCGCTGGTGCTCGACTCGCTCACCAGCCGCTTCGCCAAGTTCTCCCGGCTCATGATCTTCGTGCCCTACGCGATCCCCGCCGTCATCGGCGCAGTGCTGTGGGGCTTCCTGTACAGCCCGAACTTCGGGCCGCTGGAGCAGCTGTTCGGGGAGAGCGCACCGTTCCTGCTGAGCCCGGACAACCTGTTCTACGGGCTGACGAACGTGGTGACCTGGCAGTGGGCCGGCTACTACATGATCATCATCTACGCGGCGCTGCAGGGGATCGACCCGGCCATCTACGAGGCCGCCCGGATGGACGGCGCGAAGGCCTGGCAGATCGCCACCCGGATCAAGATCCCGATGATCAGCGCGGCGCTCGTCCTGATCCTGGTGTTCGCCGTCATCGGCACCCTGCAGTTCTTCACCGAGCCACAGGTGCTGCTGCCGATCTCCAACGGGTCGATCACCACCGACATCACCCCGAACGTCTACGCCTTCAACCTGGCGTTCCGGTTCGCCCAGTTCAACTACGCCTCGGCCATCTCCTTCGCCCTGGGCATCGTGGTGTTCATCGGCGTCTACGTCTTCCTCTTCCTGACCCGCAAGCGTGGGGGGTTCCTCAAGTGAGCGTCCTGTCCAGCCCCGTCCGCGCCGACGACGCGGTCGACGCCCCCCGGGAGCGCCGTGCCCGACGCCCGCGTCGGCGTCGTACCGGCTCGCACCTGTTCCTGGCCTTCCTCGTCCTCTACTTCGTGCTGCCGCTGTGGTTCCTCGTCGTGGCCAGCACCAAGACCCCCGGCGGGCTGTTCAACTCGCCGAACGGTGCCCTGTGGTTCGGGGAGGACTTCGCCCTCTTCGACAACCTCTCGACGCTGTTCACCTACAACGACGGCATCTACCTCAGGTGGCTCGGCAACTCGCTGCTCTACGCCTTCGGTGGCGGCATCGGGGCCACCGTCCTGGCCGTGCTCGCCGGGTACGCGTTCGCCAAGTTCGACTTCCCGGGCCGCCGGGTGTCCTTCGCGCTGCTGCTCGGCGCGGTGATGGTGCCGATGACCGCGCTGGTCATCCCCACGTTCGTGATGCTGTCGGAGGTCGAGCTCACCAACACCCCGTGGGCGGTGATCCTGCCGTCGATGCTCAGCCCGTTCGGCGTCTACCTGATGCGGGTCTACACCGCCGACGGCGTGCCCGACGAGCTGCTGGACGCGGCCCGGATGGACGGCGCGGGGGAGTTCCGGACGTTCTTCCAGGTCGCGCTGCCCCTCATGCGCCCGGCGATCGTGACGGTGCTGCTGCTGTCGGTCGTGGGCACCTGGAACAACTACTTCCTGCCCCTCGCCGTCCTGTCGGACTCCGAGCTCTTCCCGATCACCGTCGGGATCAACCTCTGGCAGGGGCTCGCCGGGGCCAACAACGGCGGCGGCGTCTCGCTCTACACGCTGATCGTCGTCGGGTCCCTCGTGTCGATCATCCCGCTGATCGCCGCCTTCCTCGGTCTGCAGAGGTACTGGCAGGGCGGCCTGTCCATCGGCAGCCTCAAGTAGCTCCCCGGCGGCCCGCCACCGGGCCCCGGCCGGTGCGGCACACGGCCTCGTGCTGCCCGCCCACCTCCCTCTGACGGACCTGTTCCAGGCCCGTCACCCCACCGCGCGGCCCGGCCGCCCCCACGTCGAGGAACCCCCATGCCCACTGCACAGCTGACGCTCGACCCCCGCTTCACGATCGGAGCCGTCCACCGACGGGTCTTCGGCTCCTTCGTCGAGCACCTGGGCCGCTGCGTCTACGACGGCCTCTACGAGCCCGGCCACCCGACGGCCGACGAGGAGGGCTTCCGGACCGACGTGCTGGAGCTGGTCCGCGAGCTCGGGGTCTCGACCATCCGCTACCCCGGCGGCAACTTCGTCTCCGGCTACCGGTGGGAGGACGGCGTCGGGCCGCGGGAGGACCGGCCGAAGCGCCTGGACCTGGCCTGGCACTCGCTGGAGACCAACCAGGTCGGCCTGCACGAGTTCGCCCGCTGGAACGACAAGGCGGGCAGCGAGCTGATGCTGGCCGTCAACCTCGGCACCCGTGGTGTGCTGGAGGCCCTCGACCTCCTCGAGTACAGCAACGTCCGGTCCGGGTCGGCCCTGTCGGACCAGCGGATCGCCGACGGCACCACGGAGCCCTTCGGCGTGAAGATGTGGTGCCTGGGCAACGAGATGGACGGCCCGTGGCAGCTGGGGCACCGCAGCGCGGAGGACTACGGGAAGATCGCCGCCCAGGCCGCCAAGGCCATGCGCCAGCTGGACCCGTCGGTCGAGCTCGTGGTCTGCGGCAGCTCCAACTCCGCCATGCCCACGTTCGGGGCGTGGGAGCGCACCGTGCTGGAGCACACGTACGAGGACGTCGACTTCATCTCCTGCCACGCCTACTACGCCGAGCGCAACGGCGACCTGGCCGGCTTCCTCGCCTCGGCCGTCGACATGGACCACTTCATCGAGTCCGTCGTCGCCACCGCCGACCACGTCAAGGCGGAGCTGCGCAGCGCCAAGACGATCAACATCGCCTTCGACGAGTGGAACGTCTGGTACCAGGAGCGCTTCCACGCCGAGGATCAGATCACCGACATCGAGCAGTGGCCCTACGCACCGCGGCTGCTCGAGGACGCCTACCACGTCGCCGACGCCGTCGTCGTCGGCAGCCTGCTCATCTCGCTGCTCAAGCACGCCGACCGGGTCACCTCCGCCAGCCTGGCGCAGCTGGTCAACGTCATCGCGCCGATCATGACCGAGCCCGGTGGCCCGGCCTGGCGGCAGACGACGTTCTTCCCCTTCGCGCTGACCTCCCGCCTGGCCCGGGGCAGCGCGCTGCGCGTCGAGCTGTCGAGCGAGACGTACCGCACGACCGAGCACGGCGACGTCCCCCTGGTCGACGCGGTCGCCACCCACGACCCGGAGACCGGCGCCACGGCGGTCTTCCTGGTCAACCGGGCGATCGAGGGGCCGACGACGGTGACCGTCGACGCCCGCAGCCTCGGCGACGTGCGCGTCCTGGAGACGCACACCCTGAACGACGACGACCCCTACGCGGTCAACACCCTGGCCGAGCCGACCCGGGTCGCCCCGGTGACGAACAAGAGCGCCCACCTGCAGGACGGCGTCCTCACCATCGAGCTGCCCCCGGTGTCCTGGACGGCGGTCTCCCTTGGCTGACCCCCGGCCCGCCTGCTCAGCGGCCCCGCCCGCCGAGCACCCGATCTCCTCTCCCTCGTCCGCCTTGCCCGGATCCCCGGCATCCCCGACCACCAGGAGTGCGCCCGATGGCGACCGTCACCTATGACCGAGCGACCCGGCTCTACCCCGGCAGCGACAAGCCGGCGGTCGACCAGCTCGAGCTGCAGATCGAGGACGGCGAGTTCCTGGTCCTCGTCGGCCCCTCCGGGTGCGGCAAGTCGACCTCGCTGCGGATGCTCGCCGGCCTGGAGGAGGTCGACGGCGGCGCGATCCGGATCGGGGACAAGGACGTCACCGACGTCGAGCCGAAGGACCGGGACATCGCGATGGTGTTCCAGAACTACGCGCTCTACCCGCACATGACCGTCGCGGACAACATGGGCTTCGCGCTGAAGATCGCCGGGATGGGCAAGGAGGAGCGCCGCGCCCGGGTGGAGGAGGCGGCCAGGCTGCTGGACCTGGAGCCCTACCTGGACCGCAAGCCGAAGGCACTGTCCGGTGGTCAGCGCCAGCGGGTCGCCATGGGGCGGGCGATCGTGCGCAAGCCGCAGGTCTTCCTGATGGACGAGCCGCTGTCCAACCTCGACGCCAAGCTCCGCGTGCAGACCCGCACC
>NZ_JPMX01000064.1:0-12992 GCF_000761485.1 Modestobacter caceresii | reverse complement strand
TCGCCTCGCTGCAGCGCCGGCTGGGCATCACCACCGTCTACGTCACCCACGACCAGGTCGAGGCCATGACCATGGGCGACCGGGTCGCGGTGCTGAAGGACGGCCTGCTCATGCAGGTCGGTGCCCCTCGTGAGCTGTACGACCGCCCGGCCAACGTCTTCGTCGCCGGCTTCATCGGCTCCCCGGCGATGAACCTCTTCGAGGTGCCGGTGACCGAAGGGGGCGTCCGCTTCGGGGACCGCGTCCACCCGGTGGCGCGGCAGTCCCTCGCCGCCAGCCCGGGCGACGCGATGACCCTCGGCGTCCGTCCCGAGGACTTCGACGTCGCCGACTCCGGCGCGGTGGTCGAGGTCGATGTGGTGGAGGAGCTCGGCGCCGACGCCTACCTCTACGGACGGCTCCTCCAGGGGGCCACCGAGCCCCTCGTCACGGTCCGCGTCGACGGCCGGCAGCCACCCCGCCGGGGGGAGCGGATCCACGTCGTGCCGCGGGTCGGCCACGTCCACCTCTTCGGCAGCGACGGGGCCCGGCTGGCGGACTGATCGTCGGGTCCCGCTGGACGGGCGGGACCTGCCGGTCCAGCCGTCGGGACGTAAGGTCGGCGGCGGAGACGTCAGGGTGTCTGGTGGCCCCCGCGGCCTCTAAAGCCGACGTGGCCGAGCAACTCGGTCAGGCGGGTTCGATTCCCGTCCGTCTCCGCCAGCCGCTCCGCGGAGCCGGCCCTCGGGCCGGCTCCGCGACGGCCACCTACGCTCGGCCGCGATGACCACGGACGCCACGACCACCGCCGCGACCACCGACCCGCGCCGGCGCGTGCCCCGGACCGACACGGTGCTCGCCGACCCCGCCGTCGCCGCGGCGGTGCAGCGACTGGGCCGGGAACTGGTGAAGCGCGCCGTCCAGGTAGCGCAGCAGCGCGTCCGGAAGGGCGACCTGCCGCCGGACGACGTCGTCGCCGCCGTGCTGGCCGGGCTGCCCGGCACCGCCAGCAGCCTCTCGCCGGTGCTCAACGCCACCGGCGTGCTCGTGCACACCAACCTGGGCCGGGCACCGCTGTCCGGCGCGGCCGTGGCCGCGGTGGTGGCGGCCAGCGGCACCACCGACGTCGAGCTCGACCTCGGTACCGGCCGCCGCGGCCCGCGGGGAGAGGGAGCGCTGTCGGCGCTCCTGACGGCCGTGCCCGCCGCCGAGGCCGCGCTGGTGGTGAACAACTGCGCCGCCGCCCTGGCCCTGGTGGCCACCGCGTTCGGCGGTGAGCTGGTCATCGCCCGTGGGGAGCTGGTCGAGATCGGGGACGGCTTCCGCATCCCCGACCTGCTGGTCAGCACCGGTGCGCGGCTGCGCGAGGTCGGCACGACGAACCGGGTCTCGCTCACCGACTACACCGACGCCCTCGGCCCGGGCACGGGTGCGGTGCTCAAGGTGCACCCCTCCAACTTCGTCGTCCGCGGGTTCACCCGGTCCGCCGACGTCGCGGAGCTGGCTCCCGCGCTGGCCGGCACCGGGGTGCCGCTGGTCGTCGACGTGGGCAGCGGGTTGCTCCGCCCGCATCCGCTGCTGCCTGACGAGCCGGACCTGCAGACCACGCTGGCGGACGGCGCAGACCTGGTGCTGTGCAGCGGCGACAAGCTGCTCGGCGGCCCGCAGGCCGGGATCGTGCTCGGCTCCGCGGCGCTGGTCCAGCGGCTGCGCCGGCACCCGCTCTACCGGGCGTTGCGGGTGGACAAGACGACCCTCGCTGCGCTGGAGGCGACGGTGCGCGGCCCGGTGCCGCCGGTCCGGCAGATGCTCGACGCCGACCCGGCCGGCCTGCAGGCCCGGGCCACCGCGGTGGCCGCCGCCCTGCAGGCCCGCGGGATCGAGGCGGTCGCCGTCGCGTCGACCGCGCGGGTCGGCGGTGGGGGAGCCCCGGAGTTCGAGCTGCCCAGCTCCGCCGTCGCGCTCGACCCGCGGTTCGCCGAGCCGCTGCGGCACGGCGACCCGCCGGTGGTGGGCCACCTGGACGGCGACCGCACCCTGCTCGACCTGCGCAGCCTGCTCCCGGCCGACGACGAGCGGCTCATCACCGCCGTGACGGAGGTGGCGCGCCGGTGGAGCTGAACCCTGCCGCCCGGATGGACGTCCTGGCGACCGCCGGCCACGTCGACCACGGAAAGTCGACGCTGGTGACGGCCCTGACCGGGATGGAGCCGGACCGCTGGGAGGAGGAGCGCCGGCGCGGGCTCACCATCGACCTGGGGTTCGCCTGGACGACGCTGCCCTCCGGTCGCCGGCTCGCGATCGTCGACGTGCCCGGGCACGAGCGGTTCGTGGGCAACATGCTCGCCGGGGTCGGCTCGGTGCCCGCCGCGCTGGTGGTGGTGGCCGCGGACGACGGGTGGTCGGCGCAGACGGCCGAGCACGTCGCCGTCCTCGATGCCCTCGGGGTGCGGCACGGGCTGCTCGCCGTCACCAAGTCCGACCTAGCCGACCCGGCCCCGGTGCTCGCCGACGCCGCCGAGCGGCTGGCCGGGACGTCGTTGGGCCGGGTGCCCGCCGTGGCGGTCAGCGCGCGGTCCGGTACCGGGCTGCCGGAGCTGGCCGCTGCACTGGAGCAGGTGCTGGCCGGCCTGCCCGCGCCCGACCCGGCCGCGCCGGTGCGGCTGTGGATCGACCGGGCGTTCACCATCCGTGGCGCCGGGACCGTCGTGACCGGCACCCTGGCCGCCGGCACGGTGACCACCGGCGACCGGCTGGACCTGGGCGGGCGACCGGTGACCGTGCGCGGGCTGCAGTCGCTCGGGGAGCCGGTCGAGGCGGCCTCGGCCACCGCCCGGGTGGCGCTCAACCTGCGCGGGGTGGCGGTCGAGGAGCTCTCCCGCGGCGACGCGCTGCTGACCCCGGATGCGTTCCGGCGCACCGCGGACCTCGACGTGACGCTGGTGCGACCGGTCGAGGAGAAGCTGCCCGCGGAGCTGGTCGTGCACATCGGGTCGGCCACGGTCGCGGCGCGCGTGCGTCCGCTGGACGGGTCTGCCCTGCGCCTGCGACTGGCCACCGAGCTGCCGCTGCGGGTGGGGGACCGGCTGCTGCTGCGCGACCCCGGCGCCCGCCGGGTGCACGGCGCCGACGTGCGCGACGTGGACCCACCCGAGCTGCGCCGCCGCGGGGCCGCCCGGACCCGCGCGGCCGAGCTCGCCGAGCAGCCGCTGGGTGAGGCCGGGGCGCGGGCGGACCTGGTGCGGCGCCGGTTCGTGCGCCGGGCGGACTTCGTCGCGATGGGCTGGCCGGTGCCCGCGGACGCCACGGCCGTCGGCCCCTGGCTCCTCGCTCCGGGGCTGGCCGACGAGCTGGCGGCCCGGGTGCCGCAGGTGGTGGCCCGTTACCGGCAGCTGCGCCCGCTGGAACCGGGTCCGCCGACCGCGGTGCTGCGGTCGGCGCTGGAGCTGCCCGACGTCGAGCTGGTGCCCGCTCTGGTGCGGGAGCCCCTGGCGTTGCGGGACGGCCGGGTCGTCTCCGGTGCCGCGGCGCTGCCCCCGGCGGTGCAGCAGGCGGTGGACGGCATCCGCGCCCGCCTGGTGCAGGAGCCGTTCGCCGCCCCGGAGGCCGGTGACCTGGTGGCCGCCGGGCTGGGGCCGCGCGAGCTGGCCGCTGCGGTGCGGGACGAGCAGCTGGTGCGGATCACCGAGGGCATCTACCTGGCACCGGGGGTCGCCGAGCAGGCCCGGACCAGGCTCGCGGCGCTCCCGCAGCCGTTCACGCTCAGCGAGGCGCGCAAGGCGTGGGGGACGACCCGCCGGGTCGCCGTCCCGCTGGCCGAGTGGCTCGACGCCCGCGGGGTCACCGTCCGCCAGCCGGACAACACCCGCCGCCTGCGCTGACCCGGCGTGGGAGCAGGGGGATCCGCACGGGGCTCCCTACGGTGACGCGGTGATCGACTTCTCGAACGGTTCCGTCTTCAAATTGAGTCCCTGCGACATGAAGGACATCGCGCCCGCCGTCGCGCCGCTGCTCGTCGCGGGCGAGCAGTTCGTCGCGTCCTTCAAGGGCGTGCGCGACTTCGTCGTCTTCACCGACAAGCGACTGATCGCGGTCAACGTGCAGGGCATCACCGGCAAGAAGCGGGACTTCACCTCGCTGCCCTACAGCAAGGTGCAGGCCTTCTCCATCGAGACGGCGGGGACCTTCGACCTGGATGCCGAGCTCGACCTGTGGTTCAGCGGCCTGGGCAAGGTCCGGCTGGAGTTCCGAGGCAACGCCGACATCCGCCAGCTCGGCCAGATGATCGCCACGTACGTGCTCTGAGCCCACCTGGCGCCGGCCGTGCGGTCAGACCGGGCCACCGCCGGCGGCGAGCTGGCGCAGGTCGACGTGTGCCGGCGTCTCCACCGGCAGCGGCGGATCCGCGTCGTGCACCTCCACGAGCTGGTCCAGGTGCACCGGCTCCGGGAGCTGCCGGTACTGGGCCCGCGGGTCCGCCTGCTCGGTCACGGCCTCAGGGTGCGGCCGCGGAGTGCGGGGCGACAAGGGGTCTGCGCACGCTCGTGCTCTGGCTGCACTGGTGCACCAGAGCACGAGCGGCGGCAGGGTCAGTCGCCGGCCGGGACCCAGCGGGCGGGGCGCTTCTCCCGGAAGGCGGCGATGCCCTCCTGGCCCTCCTCGCCGGCGAAGAACCGCGCCGACAGTTCCAGCAGCGCCGGGAACTGCCCGGCCAGGTCGGGGCCCGACCGCAGCAGCCGCTTCGTCTCCGCCAGCGCGGTCGGCGCCCCGGCGGCCAGTGCGGTGACCTGCGCAGCGACGGTGGCGTCGACCTCGTCGTCCGGCACGGTCAGGTCGACCAGCCCGCCGGCTGCGGCCGTCGCGGCGTCGAAGACCTCGCCGGTGAGCATCAGCCGGTGGACGACGTTGGGCAGCATCCGCGGCCGGCACACCGCGGAGATCACCGCCGGGACGACGCCGATCCGCACCTCGGTGAACGCGAAGGTGGCAGCGGCGCCGGCCACCACGACGTCGCAGGCCGCGGCCAGCCCCACCCCACCCGCGCGGGCCGGGCCGCGGACGGCGGCGAGCACCGGCTTCGGCGCGTTCCAGATCAGCTCCAGCAGCTCGGGGAACTCGTTGACCCCCTGGTCGGCGGCGGAGCCACCGGTGGCCTCGCCGAGGTCCATGCCGGAGCAGAACACGCGGCCGGTGTGGTCGAGCACCACCACCCGCACGGCGTCGTCGGCGAAGGCCTCGGTGAGGGCGGCGCGGAGCTGGGCGCGCATGGCGCGGGAGAGGGCGTTCCGGTTGGCGGGGGAGTCGAGGGTCAGCCGGGCCACGCCGGCGGACACGTCGACGGAGAGCACGCGGTCGTCATTGGTCGCGGAGGTCACGCCGCCATCTTGCCGGGGGCGGTCACACTGGGAGCAGCGATGACCACGACCCTCCCTCTCCTCGGCCAGACCCCGGCGCTGCCCGCGGACCCCTCGATGCTCCCGGCGTCGGCCCGTGGCGGCCTGCCGACGACGCCGTTCGGCCTCTACGTGCACGTGCCGTTCTGCGCCACGCGCTGCGGCTACTGCGACTTCAACACCTACACCTCCGACGAGCTGGGCCCCGGCGCCAACCGCAGCGAGTACGCCGGCACCGCCATCGCCGAGCTGCGGCTGGCCGCCGAGGTGCTGGGGCCCGGCCGTCCGCCGGTGCAGACGGTCTTCGTCGGTGGCGGCACCCCGACCCTGCTGCCGGCGCAGGACCTGGTGGCCGTCATGGACGCCGTCCGCGAGCTCTTCCCGGTGGCCCCCGACGTCGAGGTGACCACCGAGGCCAACCCCGAGTCGGTGACGCCGGAGTCGCTGGCCACCCTGCGGGCCGGTGGCTTCACCCGGATCAGCCTGGGCATGCAGTCCGCCGCCGAGCACGTGCTCGCCGTGCTGGACCGCCGGCACACCCCCGGCCGGGCGGTGCAGGCCGCGCACGAGGCCCGGGCCGCCGGCTTCGAGCACGTGAACCTGGACCTGATCTACGGCGCGCCGGGGGAGACCGACGCCGACTGGCAGGCCTCGCTCGACGCCGTCCTGGCCGCGCCGGTCGACCACGTCAGCGCCTACGCGCTGATCGTCGAGCAGGGCACGCGGCTGGCCCGGCGGGTGGCCCGGGGCGAGCTGCCGATGCCGGACGACGACGTGCTGGCCGACCGCTACGAGATGGCCGACCGGACGTTCGGAACCGCTGGGCTCGGCTGGTACGAGGTGTCGAACTGGGCCCGCGACCGGGCGGCCCGCTGCCGGCACAACGAGCTGTACTGGGCCAACGCGAACTGGTGGGGGATCGGGCCCGGCGCGCACTCGCACGTCGGCGGACTGCGCTGGTGGAACGTCAAGCACCCGGCCGCCTACGCCGACCGACTGGCCGCCGGTCTGCACCCGGCCGCCGACAGCGAGCTGCTGACCCCGGAGGACCAGGCGCTGGAGACGGTGTTGCTCGGGCTCCGGCTTCGTGACGGGTTGCCGCTGACCGCACTGAGCGCGGCGGGGCGGGCGCGGGCCGCGGAGTCCGTCGTCCGGGGGCTGCTGGCGGCCGCGCCGCACGAGGCGGGGCTCGCCGTCCTCACCGACCGTGGCCGGCTCCTCGCCGACGCCGTCGTCCGCGACCTCACCGACTAGGGACCCCAGCGGCCTCAGCCGTGCAGGGCGGCCAGGACCTGGTCGCCGAACTTCTCCAGCTTCGTCGCGCCGACGCCGCCGATCGTGCCCAGGGCGGCCAGGGTCGCCGGCTCCTCGGTGGCGATCTGCCGCAGGGTCGCGTCGTGGAAGACGACGTAGGCGGGCACGCCCTGCTCCTTTGCGGTGGCGGCCCGCCAGGCCCGCAGCCGCTCGAAGGCCGGGGCGGCCGATGCGGGGAGCTCCGGGGCGGTGGACCGGCTGCCCCGGGCGCGGGCGGTCGCGGCCCGGGTCGGGCGCTCGGGCTCGCGGCGCATCAGCACCTCCCGTTCCCGGCGCAGCACCGGCCCGCTGGCCTCGTTGAGCGCCAACGTCCCGTACTCGCCCTGCACCGCGAGCAGCCCCTGCGCCAGCAGCTGACGGACGACGCCGCGCCACTGGCCCTCGGACAGGTCGGTGCCGATGCCGAAGACGGTCAGCTCGTCGTGGCTGTGCTGGGTGACCTTGTCGGTGCGCTTGCCGAGCAGGATGTCGATCGACTGGCCGGCGCCGAAGGACTGCCCGCGCTCGCGCTGCAGCCGCAGCACCGTGGACAGCAGCATCTGCGCCGGGATGGTGGCGTCCCAGGACTCCGGGGGGCTCAGGCAGGTGTCGCAGTTGCCGCAGGGCGCGCTCTCCTGGCCGAAGTGGGCCAGCAGCCGCACCCGCCGGCACTCGACCGTCTCGCAGAGCGCCAGCATCGCGTCGAGCTGGGCGGACAGCACCCGGCGGTGCGCGAGGTCGCCCTCCGAGGACTCGATCATCTTGCGCTGCTGGACGACGTCGGCCAGCCCGTAGGCGAGCCATGCGGTGGAGGGCAGTCCGTCCCGGCCGGCCCGTCCGGTCTCCTGGTAGTAGCCCTCGACCGACTTGGGCAGGTCCAGGTGGGCGACGAAGCGGACGTCGGGCTTGTCGATGCCCATGCCGAACGCGATGGTCGCGACCATCACCAGCCCGTCCTCGCGCAGGAACCGGGACTGGTGCGTCGCGCGGGTCCGCTGGTCCAGGCCCGCGTGGTAGGGCAGCGCGGGGATGCCCTGGCCCACCAGGAACTCGGCCGTCTTCTCCACCGAGGCGCGGGACAGGCAGTAGACGATGCCGGCGTCGCCGGGGTGCTCGGTGCGCAGCAGGTCCAGCAGCTGCTTGCGCGGCTCGTTCTTCGGCGCGATCCGGTACTGGATGTTCGGTCGGTCGAACCCTGCGACCACGTGCAGCGCGTCGTCGAGCTGGAGCCGGGTGCTGATCTCGGCGTGCGTGGCGGGGGTGGCCGTCGCCGTCAGGGCGATCCGGGGCACGTCGGGCCAGCGCTCGTGCAGCATCGACAGGGCGAGGTAGTCGGGCCGGAAGTCGTGCCCCCACTGCGCCACGCAGTGCGCCTCGTCGATGGCGAACAGCGCGATCCGGCCCCGTTCGAGCAGGCGGGCGGTCGGTGAGGCGCCACCGCCCAGGGACTCCGGGGCCACGTACAGCAGGTCGAGCTCCTCGGCGAGGAAGGCCTCCTCGACGTCCCGGCGCTCGGCCCGGTCCTGGCTGGAGTTGAGGAACCCGGCGCGCACGCCCAGCGCACGCAACGTGTCGACCTGGTCCTGCATCAGCGCGATCAGCGGGGAGACGACGACGCCGACGCCCTCCCGCAGCAGCGCCGGCACCTGGTAGCACAGCGACTTCCCGCCGCCGGTCGGCATCAGCACCAGCGCATCGCCGCCGGCGACGACGTGGTCGACGACCTCGCGCTGCGGTCCGCGGAAGGCGTCGTAGCCGAACACCCGGCCGAGCACCTCGAGGGCAGGGTCTTCGAGCACGTCCACCCGACGAGCGTAGGCGGCGTGCGGCCGGCGGTCTGACATCCGTCACGAGGTGTGGACGACGTCTCGCACTCCCGGTGAGGCCCCGTGGGGAGCCAGGCTCGGGGCATGCCCGAACCACTCGCCCTCGACGTCCGCGGACTGACCGTCCGGTACGGCAGCGCGACCGCCGTCCACGACCTGACGCTCGCCGTCCCTCGCGGCGAGACCGTCGCCCTGCTCGGTGCCAACGGAGCCGGGAAGTCCTCCGTCGTCAACGCCGCGCTCGGGCTGTTCCGCCCGGCGGCCGGCACGGTCCGACTGCTCGGGCGCGAGCCGGCCGCGGCGCTGGAGGCCGGTGGCGTCGGGGCGATGCTGCAGCACGGCGGCCTGCCCAGCGAGGCACGGGTCGGCGAGGTGCTCGCTTTGGTGCGGCGCCGCTACGACGATCCGTGGCCACTGGCGGACCTGGTCGCCACGGCCGGCATCGGCGGCCTGCTCGACCACGCGGTCGACGCGCTCTCCGGCGGGCAGCGACAGCGGGTGCTGCTCGCCCTGGCCCTGGCCGGCGCACCGCCGTTGCTGCTGCTGGACGAGCCGACCTCCGCCATGGACGTCGAGGGCCGGCAGGCCTTCTGGACGACGATGCGCGGCCTGGCCGGGCGCGGGCACACCGTCGTCTTCGCCACCCACCACCTCGACGAGGCCGACGCGGTCGCCGACCGGGTCGTGGTGGTCGCCGGTGGGCGGGTCCTCGCCGACGGGACGGCGGCTGCGATCAAGTCGCGGATCGCCGGGCGCACCGTCCGGTTCCGCTGTCCCGGGCCGCGGGACGGGCTGACCGGGCTGCCGGGCGTCACCGGCATCAGCGGGGACGCCGACCTCGTCGAGCTCACCACCTCCGACGCCGAGGCGACCCTGCGCGCGCTGCTCGACAGCCGCACCGCGCTGCCCGACCTCGAGGTCCGCGGCGCCAGCCTCGAGCAGGCCTTCCTGCACCTCACCACCCAGCCGGACGCCGCCGAGCCGCACGCCACCGAGGGAGCCCTCCGATGACCGACCTGCTCCTCTTCCAGCTCCGCCGGGTGGGCCGGAACAAGCAGTACCTGTTCTTCACGGTGCTGCTGCCGGCGCTGTTCACGATCTTCTTCACCAAGGTGATCGGCGGGCAGGCGCCGGCCGGGGAGTACCAGGACCTCGCCGGCGCGGTCCTGGTCTCGATGATGGCCTACGGGGCGATCGGCGCCGCGCTGGGCGCGACGATCCGGATCGCCTTCGACCGCTCCTCCGGCTGGCTGCGGCAGCTGCGGGTGACGCCGGTGCCCACCGGGTCGGTGTTCGCCGTCGACGTCATGGTCGGGGCGCTGCTGGTGCTGCCCAGCCTGCTCGTCGTGGCGCTGGTCGGGCGGTTCGTCAACGGCGTCGAGTTCGGCCTGGGCACCTGGCTGGCGCTGGTCGGCTCACTGTGGGCGGGGTCGGTGGTGTTCGTGGCGCTCGGTGTGGCGGTGGGGCTGGCCCTGGACGCCCAGGCCGCCGGCGCGGCGATCGGGATCCTCGGCACCGTGCTCGCCGCGCTGGGTGGGCTGTGGTTCCCGGTCGAGATGTTCCCGGACGGGATGGCGGCGCTGGCCCGCGCGATGCCGTCGTACTGGTTCGCCGAACTGGGCCGCGACATCACGGCCGGGACGTTCGCCGGCCCGCCGGTCATGGTGCTGGCGGGCTACGGCGTCGTGTTCGCCGCGGCCGCGCTGGTGGTCGCTCGGCGACGCCCGCTGCACGCGGTGGCGGGCTGAGCCGTGACCGGGCGGCCGACCGCTAGCGTTCGTCTCGTGGACCGGTCGAATTGGTGGGGGCAGGCGATCTGGGCGGTGCCCTGGCTGCTGTTCCAGTTCTTCCCGATCGTCGACCTCGTCACCACCGACCGCCCGACGGCGGCGCGCTGGGTCGGCGCGATCGGGTTGCTCGTCTTCACCGTGGTCTACCTGCGGGTGATGGGTCAGCTCGGCCGGCCGCGGGCGCTGCGGCCGGAGTTCGCGGTGACCGCGGTGCTCGCCGTCGCGCTGGCGGTCGGGTTCGGGCCGGCCTGGGCAGGCTTGATGATCTACGTGTCGGCAGCCGCCGCGGCGACGCTGCCCGGGCGCTGGGTGTGGCCGGGCGTGGTCGGGGCGGCGCTGGTGTGCCTGGCGGTGCCCCTCGTCTCGGGGGACCCCGGCCTGCTGTTCCTGTCGCCGATCTGCCTGCTCACCGCCTTCGGCATCCGGGGCACCGGCTACCTGATCACCGTGAACCGGGAGCTGCAGGAGGCCCGCGAGGAGCTGGCCCGCAACGCCGTCACCGAGGAGCGGCTGCGCTTCGCCCGCGACCTGCACGACCTGCTCGGGCACTCGCTGTCGCTGATCGCGCTCAAGAGCGAGCTCGCCCGCCGGCTGGCCGAGGCCGACCCGGCCCGCGCCCGACAGGAGATGGCCGACGTCGAGGCGGCGGCCCGTCGCGCGCTGGCCGAGGTTCGAGACGCCGTCAGCGGCTACCGGCAGGTCACCTGCGCCCAGGCCCTGGCGGAGGCGCGCTCCGCGCTGACCGGGGCCGGGATCGACGTGCGGCTACCCGACCGGGTGCCCACGCTGCCGGGCACGGTCGACGCCGCGCTCGGCTGGGTGGTGCGCGAGGCGACGACCAACGTGCTGCGGCACAGCCGGGCCGGCACGGTGACGATCGGCCTGGCCGAGGACGGGGTACGAGCGGTGCTGACGGTGACCGACGACGGGCGTGGAGCGGAGGACCCGATCACCGTGCTGGGCGCCTCGCCCGGGTCGGGGTTGGCCGGTCTGCGCGAGCGGGTCGGTGCGCTGGGCGGGGAGCTGGCAGCCGGCCCGGTGGACGGCGGCGGGTACCGACTGCAGGCCACGGTGCCGCTGCTCCCGGTGTCGGTGAGCGCGTGACGATCCGGGTGCTGCTGGCCGAGGACCAGGCGCTGGTGCGGGGCGCGCTGCGGGCGCTGCTGGACCTCGAGGAGGACATCGAGGTGGTGGCCGAGGTCGGCCGCGGCGACGAGGTGCTCGAGGCCGCGCGTGCCTGCCGGCCGGACGTGGCGCTGCTGGACATCGAGATGCCGGGGCAGGACGGGCTCGAGGCGGCCCGGGAGCTGGCCGCTGCGCTGCCGGAGGTGCGCGCCGTCGTCCTCACCACGTTCGGCCGGCCGGGGTTCCTGCGCCGGGCGATGGAGGTCGGCGCCGCCGGCTTCCTGGTCAAGGACTCGCCGGTGGCCGAGCTGGCCCGGGGCATCCGGGCGGTGATGGCGGGGGAGCGGGTGATCGACCGGGACCTGGCCGCGGCTGCGCTGGCGATGGGCGCGACACCGCTGTCGGGTCGCGAGGCCGACGTGCTGCGGGCGGCGGCCGACGGGGCGACGGTCGCCGACATCGCCGGGCGGCTGTTCCTGTCCGAGGGGACGGTGCGGAACTACCTGTCCTCGGCGATCGGCAAGACCGGGGCGCGCACCCGGGTGGAGGCGGCCCGGGTGGCGGAGGAGAAGGGCTGACTCTGAGCCGTCAGCGCGGCTGGCCGGCGTCGGCCGGGCTGGCGTCTGCGGAGTTGCTCTCGGCCGGCGTCTGGGCCGGCATCAGCGAGTCGAGGTCGAGCACCCGGACGTGGATGACGTTGCGCTGCTGCAGGGCCGCGCGCAGGGCCCGGTGCAGGCCGTCCTCCAGGTACGTCTCGCCGTTCCACTGCACCGCGTGCGGGAACAGGTCGCCGTAGAAGGTCGAGTCGTCGGCGAGCAGCGTGTCGAGGGCCAGCTCGCGCTTGGTGGTGACGAGGGTGTCCATCCGGATCTGCCGGGGCGGGATCATCGCCCAGTCGCGGGCGGAGAAGCCGTGGTCGGGGTAGGGGCGCCCATCGCGCACCGCCTTGAAGATCAGGGCTGAGCCTCCCGCTCCCCGGCCCCCCGGTGGGGTCCGTCGACCGGAACCACATTAGTGGGATCAAGCGATGGTCGCCGATGCCGGGACGCCGGGATCGATCCCAACTGCGGCAGTGGCTCTCCGCGATGGGACGGCTGCCCCCTCACGCCGATCGGACTCCACGGTCTCGGATGTCTGTGCAGGTCAGCGGCTTGTCACGGTGCTGGTGAGACGAGTGGGACAGGAGAGATTCGCCACTCTCCGTGTCCTTGCGTGTGCGCTGCGCATCTGCCAGCTTCACCGCGAACGCCTGAACCTGGCGCGTTCGACGTCGTTCCATCCGACTCGTCCTGTGCTTGGTGAGGTCTCCCGTGCGTGCTGGTCATGGGTTCAGTGCTGTTCCGAAGTGGCGGGTCAAGGGGCCGCTCGGGGTGGCAGTCGCCGCGGCGCTGGTCGCGGGGACCTTTGCCCCCAACCAGCAGGCGCAGGCCGCGCCCGTCGACAGGTCCTCTGCGGACACCGAGGCGTCCGGTCCGCTGGAGGCGCCCGACATCTCCACCGCCCGGACGATCGCCGAACTGCAGGGCGAGGTCAAGTCCGCTGGCGTGGTGTGTGACGGCTACCGCGTGATCTTCATGTCTGGTCAG
>NZ_JPMX01000063.1 GCF_000761485.1 Modestobacter caceresii | reverse complement strand
CCGGCGGCCCCCGTCCGTCGTCCGGTCCTGGCGGGCCCCGTCCCGCCGCCGGTCCGGGTGGGCCGCGTCCCAACCCCGGCATGATGCCGCAGCGTCCGAGCCCCGGCATGATGCCGCCGCGGCCGGCCGGTGGCGGTCGCGCCGGTGGTCCTGGCGGCCCCGGTGGTGCCGGTGGTCGTGGCCGTCCGGGTGGTCCCGGCGGTGGCGGTGGCTTCCGTCCCGGTGGCGGCGGTCCCGGTGGTCCCGGTGGTCCCGGTGGCGCGCCGGCCGGCGGTGGCTTCCGTCCGGGTGGCGGCGGCGGCGGCCGTGGTCGTGGCCGCGGTGGCTCCGGTGCCGGCACCGCGGGTGCCTTCGGGCGTCCGGGTGGTCGCGGTCCGGTCCGTGGGCGCAAGAGCAAGAAGCAGCGGCGTCAGGAGTTCGACTCCATGGCGGCGCCGAGCATGGGTGGCGTCTCGCTGCCCCGTGGCAACGGGCAGACCGTCCGGCTGCCGCGTGGCGCCTCGCTGACCGACCTGGCCGAGCGGATCAACGCCGAGCCGGCCGCGCTGGTCACCGCCCTGTTCCACCTGGGCGAGATGATCACCGCGACGCAGTCGGTCAACGACGACACCCTGCAGCTGCTGGGTGCCGAGATCGGCTGGGTCATCCAGGTCGTCAGCCCCGAGGACGAGGACCGCGAGCTCCTCTCCACCTTCGACCTCACCTTCGGTGACGAGGAGAGCGGCGACGAGGACGACTGGGACATCCGTCCGCCGGTCGTCACCGTCATGGGTCACGTCGACCACGGGAAGACGAAGCTCCTGGACGCGCTCCGGCACGCGAACGTGGCGGGCAAGGAAGCCGGTGGCATCACCCAGCACATCGGCGCCTACCAGATCGTCACCGAGCTCGAGGGCAACGAGCGTCCGGTCACCTTCATCGACACCCCGGGTCACGAGTCGTTCACCGCGATGCGTGCCCGTGGCGCGAAGGTCACCGACATCGTCGTCCTGGTCGTGGCCGCCGACGACGGCGTCATGCCGCAGACGGTCGAGGCGCTGAACCACGCCCAGGCCGCCGAGGTGCCGATCGTGGTCGCGGTCAACAAGATCGACAAGGAGGGGGCCAACCCCGCCAAGATCCGTCAGCAGCTCACCGAGTACGGGCTGGTGGCAGAGGAGTACGGCGGCGACACGATGTTCGTCGACGTCTCCGCGACCACCCGTCAGGGCCTCGACGACCTGCTGACCTCGATCCTGCTGACCGCCGACGCCTCGCTGGACCTGCGCGCCAACGTGGGGCAGGACCCCCAGGGTGTGGTCATCGAGGGCAAGCTGGACAAGGGCCGTGGCCCCGTCGCCACGGTGCTGGTCCAGCGCGGCACCCTGCGTCAGGGCGACTCGATCGTGGCCGGCGACGCCTACGGTCGCGTCCGGTCGCTGCTCGACGAGCACGGCAACAAGCTCAAGGAGGCCCTGCCGGCCCGCCCGGTCCAGGTCGTCGGCCTGACCTCCGTGCCGCGCGCCGGTGACACCTTCCTCGTCGTCGAGGAGGACCGGATCGCCCGGCAGATCGCCGATCGCCGTCAGGCCCGCATCCGCAACGCGCAGAACGCGTCCATGCGGAAGCGGATCAGCCTGGAGGACCTCGACGCGGCGCTCAAGGAGACCCGTCAGCTCAACCTGATCATCAAGGGCGACAACTCGGGCACCGTCGAGGCGCTCGAAGAGGCGCTGATGAAGATCGAGGTGAGCGACGACCTCACGCTGCGGGTCATCCACCGCGGCGTCGGTGGGATCACCAAGAGCGACATCGACCTGGCGCTGGCCGACGACGTCATCGTCCTGGGCTTCAACGTCCGGGCCGAGGGCCAGGCCACCGAGCTCGCCGCCCGCGAAGGCGTGGACGTCCGGTACTACACGGTCATCTACCAGGCCATCGAGGAGATCGAGTCCGCGCTCAAGGGCATGCTCAAGCCCGAGTACGAAGAGGTGCAGCTGGGCACCGCGGAGGTCCGCGAGGTCTTCCGGGTCCCGAAGATCGGCAACGTCGCCGGCTCCTTGGTGCGCAGCGGCACGATCGTCCGCAACTCCAAGGCCCGTCTCATCCGGGACGGCGCCGTGGTCGCGGACAACCTGACCGTCGAGTCGCTGCGTCGCTTCAAGGACGACGCGACCGAGGTCCGGGAGGGTTACGAGTGCGGCATCGGGCTGGGGTCGTTCAACGACATCAAGCCCGAGGACGTCATCCAGACCTTCGAGCTGCGCGAGAAGCCGCGCGCATAACGGAAGAGGGCCCCGTCCTCCTCACGCCGCGCAGGCTCGGCGTGAGCCTCGGGACGGGGCCGTGAGGCACTGAGCAGCAGAGAGGCGGTGAGCGTGTTCACGGGCACGCTCACCGCCGACCTGCTGTTGGGCGACGTGCACTCGCTCAAGGAGAAGCGCGCCGTGGTGAAGCCGATCGTGGCCGAGCTGCGGCGCCGCTACTCCGTGGCCGCCGCCGAGGTGGGCGACCCCGACCTGCACCGCCGTGTACAGGTCGGGGTCGCCACCGTGGCCGGCCAGGCCGCCCAGGTGGGCGACGTGCTGGACGCCTGCGAGCGGTTGCTGGCCGAGCGACCCGAGGTGACGCTGCTGTCGACGCACCGGCAGCTGTCCAGCGACACCGATCAATGACCCCCTTGCCCCGCCACTCGCACGCTCGCGGCGGGACCCTGCAAGGGGCCATCACACCCTCGACATGGAGGTCCGTCATGGCCGACCCGGCCCGGGCACGCCGACTGGCGGTGCGCATCCGCCAGATCGTCAGCGCCACGATCGAGATGCAGATCAAGGACCCCCGCCTCGGGATGGTCACCATCACCGACGCGCGGGTCACCAGCGACCTGCGTGAGGCGACGGTGTTCTACACCGTCTACGGCGACGAACAGCAGATCGAGGACTCCGCACGGGCCCTCGCCAGCGCCACCGGCGTGCTCCGCTCCACCGTGGGCAAGCAGACCGGGATCAAGTTCGTGCCCACGCTGGCCTTCGTGGCCGACATCGTCCCGGACACCGCCCGGGAGCTGGAGGAGGCGCTGGCCCGCGTCCGGGAGGCCGACGCCGAACTGGCCCGTGCCCGGGAGAACGCCCAGTACGCAGGTGAGGCGGACCCGTACCGCAAGCCCGCGGTCGACGAGGACGAGGACACCGAGGACGGGGACGACCTCGACGGCGCTGCCGACGAGCCGACCGACGCCGCTGCCGGCCGCACGGACGGCTACGCCGACGGCCGCCCGTCGGCCGCCGAGCGGAGCGCGTCGTGACCGGTGCCGTGGACCCGGACCCGGACGACCTGGCCGGAGAACGGGAGCCTGCCGGGTTCGGCGGTCGGCAGGAGCCGGCCACCGGCGATCCCACCGCCGGCGGCAAGCGCGGCGACATCGGGACGACCGACAGCATCGCCGCGGACGAGCCGGACGACGGCACCCACTACGCGCCGGGTGGCGGCAACACCGATCCCGAGCCTCAGCAGCCGCCGCACGCCGGCCCGGACGGCGCCTGAACCGATGACCACCGTCTCCGCGCCCGCGGACGCGGCCGTGGAGCTGCTCGCCGCGGCCGCGATCGCCGGGCAGACCGTCGTGCTCTCCGGCCACGTCCAGCCCGACGCCGACGCCCTGGGCAGCACCCTCGCGCTGGCCGAGGGACTCCGCCGCTGTGGCGCCCGGGTGGTCGCGACGTTCCCGGAGCCGTTCACGCTGCCGGCCTCGCTGGGCTGGCTCCCCGGAGCCGAGCAGCTGGTCCCACCACGGACGGTGCCGGCCGACGTCGACGTGTTCGTCAGCCTGGACGCGGCCGCCCCCGGTCGGCTGGGTGACCTGGCCACCCTGCTGACCACCGCGCGCCGGTCGGTCGTCGTCGACCACCACGCCAGCAACCCGGGGTTCGGCGAGATCCGGGTGGTCGAGCCGCGCGCCGCCGCGACCGTCGTGCTCGTCGCGGACCTGTTGGACGGCCTGGGCGTCGAGCTCGACGAGCGGCTGGCCACCTGCCTGTACGCCGGGCTGACGGCCGACACCGGCTCCTTCCGCTTCGGCAACACCGCGCCGGGCACCCACGAGCTGGCTGCCCGGCTGCTGCGCACCGGCATCGACCACGCGGCGATCAGCCAGCGGCTGTTCGACACCGCGCCCTTCGGCTGGCTGGGGCTCCTCTCGGCCGTCACCGGGCGCGCGGTGCTCGACCGGGAGGTCGGCGCAGGCCTGGTCTGGACCTGGTCGACGGTGGCCGAGGCGCGCACCCACGGCCTGGCCGCCGACCAGCTCGAGGCCCTGGTCGACGTCGTCCGTGCGACCGCCGAGGCCGACGTCGCCTGCGTCCTCAAGGGCCAGGACGACGGTGCCTGGTCGGTCTCCCTCCGCTCGCGCGGCGCCACCGACCTGGCCCGGGTGGCGATGGCCCTCGGCGGCGGTGGGCACCGCGCGGCCGCCGGGTACACCTCGACCGCCGACCGGGAGGGCACGATCGCGCAGCTCCGGCAGGAGCTGGCCCGCTGAGCAGGTCGGTCCCGTCGTTGGCGGCGCCGGCACTGGTGGTGCTGGCCGCCGAGCCGCTGTACCTGCTCGTCGACACCGCGGTGGTCGGGAACCTCGGCACGGTCAGCCTCGGCGGCCTCGCCGTCGGCGGCGGTCTGCTGGCCTACGTGGCGGCGCTGCTCAACTTCCTCGCGTACGGCACCACCGCCCGCGCGGCCCGGCGCGCCGGGGCCGGGGACCGGGACGGCGCGGTCGCGGAGGGCGTGCAGGCCACCTGGCTGGCGCTGGCCCTGGGCGTGGCCCTGGCCGCTGTCTTCCAGGTCGCGGCCGGGCCGCTGACCCGCCTGCTCGCCGGGGGCGCCGGGCCGGTCGCCGACGCCGCCGAGGAGTGGCTGCGGGTGGCGAGCCTGGGGCTCCCGCTGCTGCTGATCGCACTGGCCGGCAACGGCTGGCTGCGTGGGGTGCAGGAGCTGCGCCGGCCGATGGGCTACGTCCTGGCCGGCAGCCTGGTGAGCCTGGTGCTGTGCCCCCTGCTGGTGCACACGGCCGAGATGGGCCTGGTCGGCTCCGCGGTCGCCAACGTGATCGGCCAGGCCATCTCCGCCACGCTCTTCGTGCGCGCGCTGACCCGCGAGCTCGCCGGCACCGCGATCTCCTTGCGGCCCCGGCCGGCCGCGCTGCGGGCCCAGCTGGTGCTCGGCCGCGACCTGCTGCTGCGCGCCGCCGTCCTCCAGCTGGCCTTCGCCGCCGCCGCGGGGGTGGTGGCCCGGTCGGGCACGGCCGAGCTCGGGGCGCACCAGATCGCCCTGCAGCTGTGGCTGTTCCTCGCCCTGGTGCTCGACGCCTACGCCATCGCCGCGCAGACCCTCGTCGGCACGGCGCTGGGCGCGGCCCGCCCGGCCGAGGCCCGTGCCACCGCGAGCCGGGTGGTCGGCTGGGGCCTGGGAACCGGCGTCCTCGTCGCCGTCGCGCTGCTCGCCCTGCGCCCGGTGCTGCCGCCGTTGTTCACCGACGACCCGGCGGTGCTCGCCGAGGCCGGCGTCGTGTGGTGGTTCCTGGCGCTCATGCAGCCGCTGGCCGGGGTGGTCTTCGCCCTGGACGGGGTGCTCATGGGCGCGGGGGACGTCGCCTACCTGCGCACCGTGACCGTCGGTGCGGCGCTGGTGGGGTTCGTGCCGCTGTCGCTGCTGTCCGGCTGGCTGGACTGGGGCCTGCCCGGGGTGTGGACCGGCCTGACCCTGTTCATCGTGCTGCGGCTGGTCGCGGTGGGCTGGCGGGTGCGGGGCAGTGCCTGGCTGGGTGAGAGCGTGGTCCCGTGAGCCGGAAGAAGCCCGATGCCGACGTCCCGCCGTCCCTGCTGCTGGTCGACAAGGCCCCGGGCATGACCTCCCACGACGTCGTCGCCCGCGCCCGGCGGGTGCTGTCGGTGCGCAAGGTCGGGCACGCCGGCACCCTGGACCCGATGGCCACCGGGCTGCTGGTGCTCGGCGTCGGCGCGGCCACCCGGCTGCTCGGCCACCTCTCCGGCTCGGACAAGACGTACGAGGCCACCATCCGGCTCGGCCAGACGACGGTCACCGACGACCGCGAGGGTGACGTGACCGCCACCGCCTCGGCCGCCGGTGTCACCGAGGACGCCGTCCGCGCCGCGCTGGCCGATCAGGTCGGCCCGCTGCAGCAGGTGCCCTCGTCGGTCAGCGCGGTGAAGGTCGACGGCAAGCGCTCCTACGACCGGGTGCGGGCCGGCGAGGAGTTCGAGCTGGCGGCCCGGTCGGTGACCGTGCACAGGATCGACGTCCACGAGGTCCGTCGTCCCACCGCCGACCTGGTCGACGTCGACGTCACCGTGTCCTGCAGCACCGGAACCTACATCCGGGCAATCGCCCGGGACGTCGGGGCGGCACTCGGGGTCGGCGGCCACCTCACGGCCCTGCGACGCACCTCGTCGGGGCCGTTCGCCACCGCCGACGCCCGACCGGTCGAGGAGGCCGCCGAGGCGCTGGCCGGGCCGGGCAGCGGCCCGGGCGTGCTGGGCCTGACCGACGCCGCTCGGGCGGTCTTCCCCGCCCGGGAGCTCACCGTGGAGGAGGCCGTCGCCCTGGGGTACGGCCAGCGGGTCCCGGCCACCGGCACCCCGGGGCTGCACGCGGCGGTCGCTCCCGACGGTCGGCTGGTCGCGCTGGTCGAGGACGCCGGATCGGTGGCCCGGGTGGCGGTCGGCTTCCCGCCGGGCTGAGCCGGATGACACCCTGCGCAGGATGAGCGCACTCGAGCACCGGCTGGCCCTCCTGGACGCCGAGCTCGCCGCCGTCCCCGGGGTGCTGGTCGCCTTCTCCGGCGGCGTCGACTCCGGTGTCGTGCTGGCCGCTGCGGTGCGCGCCCTGGGCGCCGGACGGGTGGTCGCCGCGACGGCCGTCTCGCCGAGCCTGCCGGCGACGGAGCAGGTGGCGGCGCGGGCGTTCGCGAGGTCGCTGGGGGTGCGGCACGAGCAGCCGCGCACCGACGAGCTGTCCCGGCCGGGCTACGTCGCCAACGCCGGTGACCGCTGTGCGTTCTGCAAGTCCGAGCTGGTCGACGTGCTCACCCCGCTGGCCGCGGAGCTGGGGATCGTCGACGTGGTCACCGGCACGAACGCCGACGACCTGCGGGCGGGCTTCCGGCCCGGCATCCGGGCGGCTGCCGAACGGGGGGCGTGGGCGCCGCTGGCCAGGGCCGGCATGACCAAGGACGACGTCCGGGCGGCCGCCCGGCGCTGGGGCCTGCCGCTGGCCGACAAGCCGGCCGCCGCGTGCCTGGCCAGTCGGATCGCCTACGGGGTGCCGGTGTCGGCGGCGGGCCTGGCCCGGGTGGACGCGGCCGAGGCCGCGCTGCGGGCGGCGCTGACCGAGGCCGGGCACCCGGTCCGCGACCTGCGGGTGCGGGACATGGGGGATGACGTGGCCCGGGTCGAGGTCGACGCCGTGCTCGTCCCGGTCGTCGACGCGGAGCTGCTGGCCGCGGTCACGGGCTTCGCCCGGGTGGAGCTGGACCCGCGGGGCTTCCGGTCGGGGGCGATGAACGAGCTGCTGCCCGACCCGGTGCGCTACCGGTGAGCTGAGCGGACGATCCGGGCGGCCGCGACGCCGGCGCCGAACCCGTTGTCGATGTTGACCACCAGGACGCCGGGCGCGCAGGCGGTGAGCATGGTGAGCAGCGCGGCCAGGCCCTCGAAGGCGGCGCCGTAGCCGACCGAGGTGGGGACGGCGACCACCAGCCGGTCGGTGAGCCCGGCGACCACGCTGGGCAGCGCGCCGTCCATTCCGGCGACCACGACGACGGCGTCGGCCGCGGCCAGGTCCCGGGCCACGGCCAGCACCCGGTGCACGCCGGCCACCCCCACGTCGTCCACCCGCCGGCACCCCACCCCGCTGGCGGCCAGCGTGGCGGCGACCTCGGCGGCGACCGCGCCGTCCGACGTCCCGGCGGTGAGCACCAGGACCTCACCGACCGGGGGTGGGGGAGTGCCCACCCAGGCCACCCGGCCCACCGGGTCGACGTGCGCCTCCGGCCAGCGTTCGAGCACCGCAGCAGCGGTGGGTCCGTCGACCCGGGTGGCCCAGGCGAGCGGGGCTCCGGCGTCGAGCAGACCCGCCAGGCAGCCCACCGTCTCGGCCGGGGTCTTGCCGCCGGCGAAGACCACCTCGGGGGTGCCGGTCCGGGCCGCCCGGTCGGGGTCCAGCCGGGCGAAGCCGATGTCAGCGGTGCGCGGCTGCTCGGTCACCGTGTCAGTCTCGCCCACCGGCTCGGCAGACTGTCCGGGTGCTGGTGCGGCGACGGGTGGACCACGACCTCCCGGGCAGCGTCCGCGCCCTGCGGGAGGTGCACGACGTCGACGGGTACCCGGCTCGGTGGCCGACGGACCCCGCAGCGTGGTTGACGCCCAGCGGGACCGTCGCCTGCTGGGTGGCCGAGGTGGCCGGCGTCGTCGTCGGGCACGCCTGCCTGGTGGGAGACGTCGTCGACGACGTGCTGAGTCGACTGACCGGGGTGCCGGCCGGTGGGTTGGGCGCCGTCTCCCGGCTGTACGTCGCGCCGCGGGGGAGAGGTGAGGGCCTCGGCGCCGGTCTGCTCGCAGCGGTGACGGCGTGCGCCGCGGACCGGGGTCTTCAGGTGGTGCTCGAGGTGGTCGAGGGCAGCGGTGCCGTGAGGCTGTACGAGCGGCTGGGATGGCGGCTGGTCGACCGCCGGTCGGCCGACTGGACGGTGCCCTCGGGAGCGCGTCCGTCGATCCGGGTCTACGTCCCCCCGCCGCCCGGATGACCGCTCTCTCCGACACCGGCGGACGGTGACGAGCGGCCGTGTGTCCGCACCCGCTGTGTCGAGCCGGTCGTCGCTGGGCAGGATGCGGTGCATGAGCGTCGTCAAGATCAACGTCGTGACCATGCCCGAGGACAAGCGCGCCCGCTTCGAGGAGCGGTTCAAGGGCCGGGCCGGTGCGGTGGAGACCACCCCCGGGTTCGAGTGGTTCGAGCTGCTGCGCCCGGTCGCCGGCACCGACTCCTACCTCGTCTACACGCGGTGGAGCAGCCAGGAGGCCTACGAGGCCTGGCAGACCAGCCAGGACTTCGACCGCGCGCACGACGGCGGGGGCGACACCCTGGCCCCGGCCGCCGAGCGCTCGCAGCAGCACGTGTGGAGCTACGAGGTCGTCGAGTCCGCAGGTCCGAAGAGCAGCTGAGCCGCCGGCCGCGCCGTCGTCGTCACCGATCCGACGACGACGGCCGGGGCTGCCGGTTCGTCCGATCGCACCACGTCCGGACGGGTGCTCGTCCCGCCGCACGTGCCGTGGGCCCGTGGAGCCGGGCTAGGGTGACCGTGCGGGCCTGGCAACCGCCGGACCACGCTCCAGCACGAGCACCAGCAGGTGGGAGCCATGACCGACACGCTCGCCGACAGCCGTACCTCCCCCCGGGTCTTCACCGAGGGCGTGCCGCTGGTCGTGGAGGACGTGCCGCGCCGGTCCGCCGCCGAGCGTGCCGCGGTCCTGGCGGACCCCGGCTTCGGTCGCCACTTCACCGACTCGATGGTCGTGGCCCGGTACCGCGCCGGTGAGGGCTGGGTCGACGCCCGGCTGACCGGGTACGGGCCGCTCCAGCTGGACCCCAGCACCGCCGGCCTGCACTACGCCCAGTCGATCTTCGAGGGGCTCAAGGCCTACGCCCAGCCCGACGGCAGCGTCGCGACCTTCCGGCCGGAGTCCAACGCCGCCCGGTTCGCCCGCAGCGCCGCCCGGCTGGCCATGCCGGCCGTCCCGCACGACGCCTTCCTCACCGCCGTCGACGCCCTGGTCGACGCCGACCGTGAGTGGGTCCCCACCGGCCCCGACCAGACCCTCTACCTCCGCCCGTACATGATGGCCGTCGACCCGTTCCTCGGGGTCCGGCCGGCGAGCGAGTACCTCTTCCTCGTCATCGCCAGCCCGGCCGGGGCGTACTTCCCGCGCGGCGTGCAGCCGGTGTCGGTCTACCTCTCCGAGGACTACATCCGGGCCGCCCCCGGCGGCACCGGTGACGTGAAGTGCGCCGGCAACTACGCGGCCAGCCTGCTGGCCCAGGAGCAGGCCATCGCCGCCGGCTGCGACCAGGTGGTCTGGCTGGACGCGGTGGAGAAGCGCTGGGTCGAGGAGATGGGCGGGATGAACCTGTTCTTCGTCCTGGGTTCCGGCGCCGACGCCGAGCTCGTCACCCCGGAGCTCACCGGCACGCTGCTGCCCGGCATCACCCGCGAGTCGCTGATCACCGTGGCCCGCGAGCTCGGGCACCCGGTCACCGAGCGGAAGTTCAGCGTCGACGAGTGGCGGGCCGGTGTCGCCGACGGCACGGTGACCGAGACCTTCGCCTGCGGCACGGCCGCGGTCATCACCCCGGTCGGTGAGGTCAAGGGGCGCACCGGCGACTTCACGGTCGGCAACGGCGAGCCCGGCCCGCTGACCATGGAGCTGCGCGCGCGGCTGCTCGACGTCCAGCACGGCCGGGTCCCCGACACCCACGGCTGGCTGCACCGCGTCGCGCCCGTGGCCTCCTGAGCACGTCGACCACTCGACACCGGGGGAGGGGAACGACGTGCTGCGCTGGCGTGGGCTGGACGCGACCCCGCAGGACCTGGGGCGCACCGTGGTCACCGTCGGCATGTACGACGGGGTGCACCGCGGTCACCAGCACCTGATCGCTGCGGCGGTCACCCGGGCCCGCGCGGTCGGACGACCGGCGCTGCTGCTCACCTTCGACCCGCACCCCTCCGAGGTGGTGCGACCCGGGTCCCACCCGGCGATCCTGACCTCGGCCGACCGCAAGGCGGAACTGGTGGCCGCGCTGGGTGTGGACGCCATGTGCGTCTTGCCCTTCACCCCCGAGTTCAGCCGGCTGTCCCCGGGGGAGTTCACGCACACCGTGCTGGTCGAGCACCTGCACGCCGCCCAGGTGGTGGTGGGGCGGAACTTCACCTACGGGCACAAGGCGGTCGGCACCGTCGAGACGCTGGCCGCCGAGGGCCGGCGGTTCGGCTTCAGCGTGGAGGGGGTCGACCTGACCAGCGTCGGCTCGGCCCCCGACCTGGCCGGCGACGGTGAGGTGACCATCTCCTCCACCTACATCCGGGCCTGCGTGGCCGCCGGGGACATGGCGTCGGCCGCCCTGGCGCTGGGCCGCCCGCACCGGGTCGACGGGATCGTCGTCCGGGGCGACCGTCGCGGGCGGGAGCTCGGCTACCCGACCGCCAACGTGGAGAGCCCGGCGCACACCGCGATCCCGGCCGACGGGGTCTACGCCGGGCGGCTGGTGCTGCGCGACCACCGAGGGGTCAGCCGCAGCACCCACCCGGCCGCGATCTCGGTGGGCAGCAACCCCACCTTCGCCGGCGCCCGGCGCACGGTCGAGGCCCACCTGCTCGACTTCGACGGCGACCTGTACGGCGAGCACGTCGGCGTCGAGTTCGTCGAGCGGCTGCGCCCGATGCTCAGCTTCGCCGGGGTGCCGGAGCTGCTGGTGGCCATGGGCGAGGACGTGGCGCGGACCCGCGCCGTCCTGGAGCTCTGACCGGGCGACTCCGGGCCTGGCCTTGGTGCGGCCGTGTAACCTCGATGCTGACGTCGGGTGACCGACGTGTGTGCATGCTGCCCCCGTGACACAGACCGGGGGCCACACGTGACCTGCCCTGGAGGCACCATGGCGCTCGAGAGCGCGACGAAGAAGCAGATCATGACCGAGTACGCGACGGTCGAGAACGACACCGGTTCCCCCGAGGTGCAGGTCGCGATGCTGACCCGACGGATCAGCGACCTGACCGAGCACCTCAAGATGCACAAGCACGACCACCACAGCCGGCGGGGCCTGCTCCTGCTGGTCGGCCGTCGCCGGCGGCTGCTGAACTACCTGGCCAAGACCGACATCAACCGGTACCGCTCGCTCATCGAGCGGCTCGGCCTGCGCCGCTAGCACGACCGAGGGGACCGCTCCGGCAACACCGGGACGGTCCCCTCACTCGTGCGGCACCCGCCGCACGGGACCACCGGCCCCACGCCGGCCGCCCCGCGAGGGCCGGTCCTCGGTAGTGGCCCCCGGGACGCAGCGAGCCTGAGTGCAGGACCCCGCGAGTGCGCCCCCCGAGGGCTTCGATCGAAGACCGGTCGCCCCGGACGCCGTCGGCGCGACGCCGCGAAGAGGACGTCGCCGTATGCGACGTAGGAAGAGGACACGATGTCCGCACCCACCACAGATCCCACCGACTTCGACGCCGAGGACGGCGTGTTCACCGCCACCGCGGTGATCGACAACGGGGCCCTCGGTTCCCGCACCGTCACCTTCGAGACCGGCCGCCTCGCCAAGCAGGCCGCCGGCTCCGTCGTCGCCACCATGGGCGACACCACGCTGCTGGCGGCCACCACGGCCGGCCGCCAGCCCAAGGAGCAGTTCGACTTCTTCCCGCTGACGGTGGACGTCGAGGAGCGGATGTACTCGATCGGGAAGATCCCCGGTTCGTTCTTCCGCCGCGAGGGCCGCCCCTCCGAGGACGCGATCCTCACCTGCCGGCTGATCGACCGCCCGCTGCGGCCGACCTTCGCCAAGGGCCTGCGCAACGAGGTCCAGGTCGTCATCACCGTCCTGTCCCTGGACCCCGACCACCTGTACGACGTGCTCGCCATCAACGGCGCGTCGGCCTCCACCCAGCTCTCCGGCCTGCCGTTCTCCGGCCCGATCGGCGCGACCCGGGTGGCGCTGATCAACGGCCAGTGGGTGGGCTTCCCGACCCACGCCGAGCTCGAGGACGCCGTCTTCGACATGGTCGTGGCCGGCCGGGTCCTGCCCGACGGCGACGTCGCGATCATGATGGTCGAGGCCGAGGCCACCGAGAAGACCATCGAGCTGATCGCCGGTGGCGCCACCGCCCCGACCGAGGAGGTCGTGGCCCAGGGCCTCGAGGCCGCCAAGCCGTTCATCAAGTCGCTGTGCCAGGCGCAGTCTGCGCTGGCCGGCAACGCCGCCAAGCCGGAGGCGCACTTCGCCCGCTTCCTGGACTACCAGGACGACGTGTACGCCGCCGTCGAGGCCCAGGCCTCCGAGAAGCTCGCCGTGGCCCAGGCGATCGCCGGCAAGCAGGAGCGCGAGGAGGCCACCGACGCGCTCAAGGACGAGGTCAAGGCCGCGCTGGCCGGCCAGTTCGAGGGCCGGGAGAAGGAGATCTCCGGAGCCTTCCGCGCCGTGACCAAGAAGGTCGTCCGGCAGCGCATCCTGCGCGACAAGATCCGCATCGACGGCCGTGGGCTCACCGACATCCGGCCGCTGTCGGCCGAGGTCGAGGTGCTCCCGCGGGTGCACGGCTCGGCGCTGTTCGAGCGCGGCGAGACCCAGATCATGGGCGTCACCACGCTGAACATGCTCCGCATGGAGCAGCAGCTGGACACGCTGAACCCGGTCACCCGCAAGCGCTACATGCACAACTACAACTTCCCGCCGTACTCCACCGGTGAGACCGGCCGGGTGGGCTCGCCCAAGCGCCGCGAGATCGGCCACGGCGCGCTGGCCGAGCGGGCACTGCTGCCGGTGCTGCCGGACCGCGAGGAGTTCCCCTACGCGATCCGTCAGGTCTCCGAGGCCCTCGGCTCCAACGGCTCCACCTCGATGGGCTCGGTCTGCGCCTCGACGCTGTCCATGCTCAACGCCGGTGTGCCGCTGAAGGCCGCCGTCGCCGGCATCGCCATGGGCCTGGTCTCCGACGAGGTCGACGGCAAGACCGAGTACGTCGCGCTGACCGACATCCTCGGCGCCGAGGACGCCTTCGGTGACATGGACTTCAAGGTCGCCGGCACCAAGGACTTCGTGACGGCCCTCCAGCTGGACACGAAGCTCGACGGAATCCCCTCCGACGTCCTCGCCGGTGCGCTGACCCAGGCCCGCGCGGCCCGGCTGCACATCCTCGACGTCATGCTCGAGGCGATCGACGGCCCCGACGAGATGAGCGCCTACGCCCCGCGGGTCACCACGGTGCGCATCCCGGTCGACAAGATCGGCGCGGTCATCGGCCCGAAGGGGCAGATGATCAACGCGATCCAGGACGAGACCGGCGCCGACATCACCATCGAGGACGACGGCACGATCTACGTCGGCGCCTCCGACGGCCCCTCGGCACAGGCCGCGGTCGACCGGATCAACGCCATCGCGAACCCGACGCTGCCCAAGGTCGGCGAGCGGTTCCTCGGCACCGTGGTGAAGACGACGGCCTTCGGCGCCTTCGTCTCGCTGCTGCCTGGCCGCGACGGCCTGGTGCACATCAGCAAGCTGGGCAACGGCAAGCGGATCGCCAAGGTCGAGGACGTCGCGAACGTCGGCGACAAGCTGCAGGTCGAGATCACCGACATCGACGCCCGCGGCAAGATCAGCCTGGTTCCGGTCGTCGAGGGCGACGCCGCCGCTGCCGGTGACGCAGCTCCGGCTGACGAGACCGCCGCTCCCTCGGAGGCGTGAACACGAGTACCGACCTGACCGGGGCCGGGGCGGGCGCTGCGGCGTCCGTCCCGGCCCCGGTCGGTGTCACCACACCCGGCATCACGCAGCTGCTGGACGTCGACGAGGTCGGCGGTCGGGTGGAGCGGACCGAGCTGCCCGGGGGCTTGAGGGTGGTCACCGAGACGATGCCCGGGGTGCTGTCGGCGACGCTGGGCATCTGGGTCGGCGTCGGGTCCCGGGACGAGAGCCCGGAGCTGGGCGGCTCCTCGCACTTCCTCGAGCACCTGCTGTTCAAGGGCACCCGGAGCCGCACCGCGCTGGAGATCGCCACGGCGATGGACGCCGTCGGTGGTGAGATGAACGCCTTCACCGCCAAGGAGCACACCTGCTACTACGCGAACGTGCTCGCCAGCGACCTCCCGCTCGCGGTGACCCTGCTCGGGGACCTGGTCACCGAGGCGCTCAACACCGCCCCGGACCTGGAGTCCGAGCGCACGGTGGTGCTCGAGGAGATCGCGATGCGCGACGACGAGCCCGCCGACGCGGTGCACGACCTGTACGCCGAGACCCTGTTCGGCGACACCCCGCTGGGGCGGTCGGTGCTCGGCACCGTGGAGTCGATCGAGTCCCTGACCCGGGACGACGTCGACGGCTGGTACCGCGACCGCTACGCCGTCCCCTCGATCGTCGTCTCGGCGGCCGGGCGGGTCGACCACCAGCAGGTCATCGACCTGGTCACGGCGGCCTTCGGTGGACGGTTGAGCGGGGGAGCGCGGCCGGACCCGTTGCGGCTGGGGTCCGACGTCGTCCTGGGCGAGCCGGCCCGGCCGACCGGGCTGATCCACCGGCGCACCGAGCAGACCCACCTGCTGCTGGGCAGCCTGGGGATGGGCCGACTGGACGAGCGGCGGTACGCCGGCGCGGTGCTGGACGCCGCGGTGGGTGGCGGCATGAGCTCGCGGCTGTTCCAGGAGATCCGGGAGAAGCGCGGCCTGGTCTACAGCGTGGGCTCCTCACTGACCCACTACGCCGGTGCCGGGAGCTTCTCGGTGTACGCCGGCTGCTCTCCCAAGCGCGTGCCCGAGGTGCTCCGGCTGATCCGCGCCGGGCTCGCCGAGGTCGCTGCCAACGGCCTGACCACCGAGGAGGTCGTCCGGGCACGCGGCCAGCTCAAGGGCGGGCTGGTGCTGGGGCTGGAGGACACCGGCTCGCGGATGAGCCGGTTGGGCAAGAGCGAGCTCTCCTACGGTGAGTACCTGCCGGTGCGCACCGTCCTGGACCGGATCGAGGCCGTGCAGGAGGACCAGGTGCGTGCGGTGGCCACCGACCTGTTCACCCGGCCGACCTGCCTGGCCGTCGTCGGCCCCTACCGGGAACGCGACCTCGACCGGCTGCTCGCCGCCTGAACCGCCGGATGAGCTCCCGCCCGACCCTGCTGTTCGCCGACCACGGGGCACTGGCGCGCGGCACCTTCGCCGTCGTCGTGCTGGTCTCGCTGGCGGTCCTGTTCACTCCGGCGTCCGGCGTGCCGTCCGCCCCGCCGGGCGTGGACAAGGTCGTGCACGGCCTGCTGTTCGCCGTGCTGGCGGTCAGCGGCCGCTGGGCCGGGATCAGCCGGTGGGTGCTCGCCGTCCTCCTGGTGCTCTACGCGGCGGCCAGTGAACTCCTCCAGTCCCTGGACGTGCTCAACCGGTCGACGTCGCTCGCTGATGTCCTCGCCGACGTCGCCGGGGTGGCCGTCGGGCTCCTGGCCTGGGACGCCCTCGCCCGGCGCCGGGCCGCGCGTCCGACCTGACCTGCCGGTGGGTGGGGCGCCGCCTTGCGTGCGACGCCCGCGTTGGTGAGCATCGCGGGATGAGCACTCCGCCGGCCCCCGACGTCCAGCCCCCGCCCGCCACCACCGGAGAGACCCCGCTGGTCTCGGTGGGGGTGCTCGGCGCCCGGGGCCGGATGGGCACCGAGGTGTGCCGGGCAGTCGACGCCGCGGAGGACCTCGAGCTCGTGGCGATGGTCGACGAGCGCGACTGGCTGTTCAACGTGGCGGACGCGGGCGCCCAGGTGGTCGTCGACTTCACCCGGCCCGACTCCGTGATGGACAACATCCGCTTCTGCATCGACCAGAACATCCACTGCGTCGTCGGGACGACGGGCTTCGACGAACAGCGGCTGGCCACGATCGCCGAGTGGCTCGAGCCCAAGCCGGAGCTCGGGGTGCTCATCGCACCGAACTTCGGGATCGGTGCCGTGCTCCTCATGCGCTTCGCCCAGGAGGCGGCCCGCTTCTTCCCGTCCGTGGAGGTCGTCGAGCTGCACCACCCGGGGAAGGTCGATGCCCCCTCGGGCACCGCGGCCCGCACGGCCCGGCTGGTCGCGGCCGCTCGGCGGGCGGCGGGCGTGCCGGCCGCGCCGGACGCGACCCGGGAGGCCGACTCGTTGCCCGGGGCGCGCGGAGCCGACATCGAGGGTGTGCCCGTGCACGCGGTCCGGCTCGCCGGGCTCGTCGCCCACCAGGAGGTGCTCATGGGAGCAGCGGGGGAGACGCTGACCCTGCGGCACGACTCCTACGACCGGGCGTCGTTCATGCCCGGTGTACTCCTCGCCGTCCGGGAGATCGGCCGCCGTCCTGGCCTGACCGTCGGGATCGAGTCGCTGCTCGGGCTCTGAGGCCGGTGGGGGGCCGGCTGGCCCCCACCGGCCTCCGTCGAGTGACCTGCCTCGCAATCCTGGGAGGTGCGGTCGGCGCTGACCTGCGCTTTCTCGGCGGCCATGGCTCCCAGGAGGCGTTCGGATGGCACTCAGGCCCCCCGGCGGTTTGACGAGGGCCCGGACGGCACGTAACTTCCTCTTTGCGCCGAGCGAGACCGGGTCGAAAGAGCCGGGAGCCGCGAGGTCAGACCCCCGGGTGTGACAGCGAGCCGTGCACGGCGTACAATCGGACAAGCCGCCTCGAACGAGGGCCAAGCAATTGGTCGGGTTTCGAGCGCGTCCGCTCCTTGAGAACTCAACAGCGTGCCGAAAGTCAGTGCCAAGTATCAATA
>NZ_JPMX01000062.1:54807-66824 GCF_000761485.1 Modestobacter caceresii | reverse complement strand
TATTGATACTTGGCACTGACTTTCGGCACGCTGTTGAGTTCTCAAGGAGCGGACGCGCGGCGAACCAGACCCTCTCAGGTCGTCGTCTCCGGCTTGGTGTTGTCCTGCTCGGCGCTCGGTCCCGGCCTCGCGGTCGTTCCCGGCGCAGAGAGAAAGTTACGTGGCTCTGCGGGACGTGTCAAACCCGGGTCGGGTGACGCGCGCCACCTGCCCGAGACGTGGCCGTCACCTGGCGTTCACACGCCACGGACGCCCGCTCCGCGAGGCCGGCGACCGCCCAGCTCAGACGGCCGGACCGGCCCCGGGGCAGTGCACGCCGGCCACCAGCCGCTTGCCCTTCCGCAGCACCAGCCACCCCCCGGTCAACCAGCCCCCGGGGGCAGGTGCGGCGTCGGCGTCGGTGACCCGGACGTTGTTGACGTAGGCGCCACCCTCCTTGACCGTGCGCCGCGCGTCGGTCAGGGACGACGCCAGCCCCGCCCGCTGCAACAGGGCAGCGACCGACAGCGCAGGGTCCTCGACCTCGACCGCGCCGGCCTCGGTCAGGGCTGCGGTCAGCGTCTGCGGGTCCAGCTCGGTGAGCTCGGCCCGGCCGAACAGGGCCCGGCCGGCGGCCTCCGCCTGAGCCAGTTCCGCGGGGCCGTGCACGAGCCGGGTGAGCTCCTCGGCCAGCGCTCGTTGGGGTGCCCGGGACGCCGGGCGCTCCTCGGACTCCGCGATCAGCGCCGCCACCTCCTCGGCGGGGCGCTCGGAGAACAGCGGCAGCCAGGCCCGGGCGTCGACGTCGTCGATGTTGAGCCAGTACTGGAAGAACGCGTACGGGCTGGTGTGCTCCGGGTCCAGCCAGATGGTGGCGCCCTCGGTCTTGCCGATCTTCTTCCCGTCGGCCGTGGTGATCAGCGGTGTGGCCAGGGCGTGCGCCGACGCCCCCTCGGTCCGCCGCACCAGGTCCGTGCCCGCGGTGATGTTCCCCCACTGGTCGGAGCCACCGCTCTGCAACGTGCAGCTGTGCCGCCGGAACAGCTCGCGGAAGTCGTTGGCCTGCAGGATCTGGTAGCTGAACTCGGTGTAGCTGATCCCCGCGTCGGAGTTCAGCCGAGCAGAGACGGCCTCCTTGGCCAGCATCCGGTTGACCCGGAAGTGCTTGCCGAGGTCCCGCAGGAAGTCGATCGCCGACAGCGGCGACGTCCAGTCCAGGTTGTCCACGTAGATCGGCTCCCGCAGCCCCTCTTCGGCTGCCGGCAGGTCGAGGAACGGCGCCACCCGGCGGCGGATCCCGTCCACCCAGGTGGCCACCTGCGCGGGGTCGTTCAGCTGGCGCTCCGACGACGGCCGGGGGTCACCGATCAGCCCGGTCGCCCCACCGACCAGGACGATCGGCTGGTGCCCGGCCCGCTGCAGGGCCCGCAGCACCATGAACTGGATCAGGTGACCGACGTGCAGGCTCGCCGCGGTGGGGTCGAAGCCGCAGTAGTACGTGACCGGCCCCTCCGCGAGATGGGCGCGCAGCGCCTCCTCGTCGGTGCTCTGGGCGATCAGCCCGCGGCGGTGCAACTCGTCGATCACAGAAGGTGCTGAGGTCACGATCGCCCATCTTGCCTGGCAACCCGGCGCCGCGGCTTCCCGCCCGCCCGGAAGACGCTCACCGATGGAGCGTCGGTCTCCCAGAAGCGCCAGGGGAGCTCGGTGGCCACGCTGATCCCGACCCGGGGGCCGGTCGAGACGCCGGAGGGCGCACGGCCGGCGTGCAGTCGCACGGGTGAGGTGGGGTCGAGCAGGTCGGTGCCCCGGTCGTCGGGGCCGATGGCCAGCGCATGGGTGAGCCGGGCCGGACCGCGGGCCAGGTCCCGTGCGACCCGCGCGGCCGGCCGACGGGAGTGGGCCAGGGACTCCCCCAGCACCACCTCACCGGCGCGCATGAGCACCGCTGAGCCGCGACCGGCGGGGCCGACGACGACGTTGGCGCACCAGTGCACCCCGTAGCTGAAGTAGACGTACAGCCGGCCGGGCGGGCCGAACATGATCTCCGCCCGCGGGGTCGGGCCCCGATGGGCGTGCGACGCCGGGTCCTCCCCCTGCCCCGAGTACGCCTCCACCTCGGTGAGCCGCAGCGCGACCCGCCCGTCGGGCCGGTCGGTCACCACCCAGCACCCCAGCAGCGACCGGGCGACCTCGTCGACCGGCCCGAGCAGGTCGTCCTCGGTGAGGAGCGGACCCGGCCCGGGCCGGTCGGACGGCGGGAGGTCGGCGGCCACGGGGGCTAGAGGGCCCCGGCCACCGGTGACCACGACGCCCACTCGGTGTGCTGACGAGCGAGTTCGGACAGCGACCGGAGCTGCTCGGCGACCCGCTCCGGCGCGGTCCCGCCGCGGGCCTGCCGGGCCGCCAGGGCACCGGGGACGGTCAGCACCGACCGCACCTCCGGGGTGAGCCGTTCGTCGATGCCGGCGAGCTGGTCGTCGTCCAGCTCGTCGAGCTCGAGGCCGGCCTCCTCGCAGAAGGCGACCATCGAGCCGCTGATCTCGTGCGCGGACCGGAACGGGACGCCGTTGGACACCAGCCACTCGGCGACGTCGGTGGCCAGCGCGAAGCCCTGGGGGGCGGCGGCCTCGATCACCTCCGGGCGCAGGGTCAGGGTGGCCACCATCCCGGTGACCGCAGGCAGCAGCAGGAGCAGCTGCTCGACGGAGTCGAAGACCGGCTCCTTGTCCTCCTGCAGGTCACGGTCGTAGGCCAGCGGGAGGCCCTTCAGCATGGTCAGCAGCCCGGTCAGGTTGCCGACGAACCGGCCGGCCTTGCCCCGGGCCAGCTCGGCGATGTCCGGGTTCTTCTTCTGCGGCATGATCGACGACCCGGTCGCCCAGGCGTCGTCCAGCCGGGCCCAGCCGAACTCGGTCGACGTCCAGAGCACGACCTCCTCCCCCAGCCGGGACAGGTGCACGCCGAGCAGGGCCGCCACGAAGCAGAACTCCGCGGCGAAGTCGCGGTCGCTGACCGCGTCGATGCTGTTGTCGGCGGCCCGGTCGAAGCCGAGCTCCGCGGCGACGGCGTCGGGGTCCAACGCCAGCGAGGAGCCGGCCAGCGCGCCGGAGCCCAGCGGGCTGACCGCGGCCCGCCGGTCCCAGTCCAGCAGCCGGTCGACGTCGCGGGCCAGCGAGTGGGCGTGCGCGAGCAGCTGGTGGGCGATGAGCACCGGCTGGGCGTGCTGCAGGTGGGTCATCCCCGGGGCGGCGACGTCGCGGTAGCGCAGGGCCAGCCCGATCAGGGCGTTCTCCAGGGCAGCGAGCTCGCCCACCAGGCTGCGCACGTTGTGCCGCAGGTAGAGCCGCAGGTCGGTGGCGACCTGGTCGTTGCGGCTGCGGCCGGCGCGGAGCTTGCCGCCCAGCGGGCCGAGCTTCTCCAGCAGGCCGCGCTCGAGCGCCTCGTGCACGTCCTCGTCGGCCTCGATCGGGGCGAACGTGCCGTCGCCGACCTCGGCGGACAGCTCGGTCAGCGCGCCGATCATCCTGGCCAGCTCGTCGACGGTCAGCAGCCCGGCCCGCTCCAACACCCGGGCGTGCGCCCGAGAACCGGCCAGGTCGTAGGGGGCCAGCCGCCAGTCGACGTCGGTGGACTTGGACAGCGCCGCCATCGCCGGTGACGGGCCGCCCCCGAAACGGCCGCCCCACAGTCGGGTCTGGCTGCCGGCGTTGCCCTCGGTCACTCTGCGCTCACTTCCACGTCGGCGTGCAGGTCGGTGTCGTCCCCGTGCACCGGGTGGGCGCGCTCGGCGAGCGCGCGCAGCCGGTCCGCGAGCGCCGGGCCCCCGTGGGGGTCGCGCGAGACGACCATCAGAGTGTCGTCCCCGGCGATCGTGCCCAGCACGTCGGGGAGCCCGACCTTGTCCAGCGCCGAGGCGAGGAACTGGGCAGCGCCCGGGGGCGTGCGGACGACGGCGAGGTTGGCGCTGCCCTCGGCGCTGGTCAGCAGGTCGGCCAGCAGCCGGGTCAGCCGGGCCGGCGCGGACTGCGCCGGGCGCAGCGGGGCGTTCTCCGGCGGCAGCACGTAGGAGGCCGGCGCCCCGTCGGACCCGCGCAGCTTCACCGCGCCGAGCTCCTCCAGGTCGCGGGACAGCGTCGCCTGGGTGACCTCGACCCCGGACTCGGCCAGCAGGCGGGCGAGCTGGGTCTGCGAGGTCACCGGGCCGGCGGTGATCAGCTCGGCGATCCGGGCGTGCCGGGCGGAGCGGGTCAGCGCGGTGGTCACCCCGACCGCTCCAGCAACCACAGCAGCAGGGCCTTCTGCGCGTGCAGCCGGTTCTCCGCCTCGTCCCACACGGCGCTCTGCGGCCCGTCGATCACCGAGGCCGCGATCTCCTTGCCGCGGTAGGCCGGGAGGCAGTGCAGGACGACGGCGTCGTCTGCCGCTCGGGTCAGCGCCGGCTCGTCGACGGCGTACGGCACGAACGGGCCGGTCCGGGCGGCGTGCTCGGACTCCTGGCCCATCGACACCCAGGCGTCCGTCGCCAGCACGTCGGCGCCGTCGGCAGCGGCCGCCGGGTCGGCGGTCCACTGCACGGACCCACCGGTCTCCTTCGCGATCTGCCCCGCCCGGGTCAGCACGGCCGGGTCGGGCTGGAAGGCCTCCGGCGAGCCGATCCGCACGTGCATGCCGGCCAGGGCGCCGCCCAGCAGGTAGGAGTGCGCCATGTTGTTGGCCCCGTCGCCGAGGTAGCTGAGCGTGAGGCCGGCCAGCTGCGGCCGACGCTCGAGGACGGTCTGCAGGTCGGCCAGGACCTGGCACGGGTGGAAGGAGTCGGTGAGCGCGTTGACCACCGGGACACGGCTGACCGCCGCCATGGCGTCCATCCGCTCCTGGCCCGAGGTCCGCCAGACGATCGCGGCGACCTGCCGGTCGAGCACCCGGGTGGTGTCCTCCACCGACTCCCCGCGGCCGAGCTGGCTGGCCGCGCCGTCGATGACCAGGGGCTGCCCGCCGAGCTCGGTGACCCCGACGGCGAAGGAGAGCCGGGTGCGGGTGGAGGGCTTGTCGAACAGCACCGCGACGGTGCGCTGGGTGCCGTTGGCCGCGCGCAGCGGGGTGGGCGCGGCGGCGGTGTGCCGGCCGGCCTTGAGCTGGGCGGCCAGCGCCAGGACCTCCGCCTGCTCCGCCGGCGTCAGGTCGTCGTCCCGGGTGAGGTGCCGGACCGTCACTGGTCCGCCTCCTGGAGGGCGGCGTCGAGTGCGGCGGGGAGCGCGGCGACGAACGAGTCGAGCTGGGCGTCGGTGACGACGAGCGGCGGCGCCAGCCGGACGACGTCGGCGGCCACCCCGTTCACGAGGAACCCGGCCGCCCGCAGGTGGGTCTCGACCGCGGCGGCGACCGGTGCGGTGAGGACGACGCCGAGCAGTGCGCCCCGGCCCCGGACGCCGCTGATGCCCTCGTGGCCCAGCGCGTTGACGCCGGCGGCGACCCGGTGCTCGATCTCCTTGGCGCGCTCCAGCAGGCCCTCGTCCCGGATGGTGTCCAGCACCGCCAGTGCGGCGGCCGCGACGATCGGGTTGCCGCCGAACGTGGAGCCGTGCGAACCCGCGGTCATCAGGTCCGCGGCTGCGCCGAAGGCCAGCGTGGCGCCCAGCGGCAGACCGCCGCCGAGGGCCTTGGCCAAGGTGACGACGTCGGGCTGCAGGCCGTCGGCCTGGTGGGCGAACCACTGCCCGGTGCGCCCGCTGCCGGTCTGCACCTCGTCGACGGCGAAGAGGGCACCCGCGGAGCGGGCGGTCTCCGCGGCCGCGGCCAGGTAGCCGGGCGGGGCCGGCAGCACGCCGCCCTCCCCCAGCATCGGCTCCAGCAGCACCATCGCGGTCTGCTCGCCCACGGTGGCCGACAGCGCGTCGGCGTCCCCGTACGGGACGTGCTGCACGCCGCCGGGCAGCGGGGCGAAGGCGGCGGCCTTGGCCGGCTGCCCGGTGAGCGCGAGGGAGCCCATGGTGCGGCCGTGGAAGGAGCCGATCGCGGTGACCACCTCGGGCCGCCCGGTCAGCCGGCTGAGCTTGAACGCGGCCTCGTTGGCCTCCGCCCCGGAGTTGCAGAAGAAGACCCGTCCCGGCCGGCCGGCGAGCTCCAGCAGCCGCTCGGCCAGCAGCACCCCGGGCTCGTGCATGGCCAGGTTGGACACGTGGCCGAGCAGCTGCGCCTGGGCGGTGATCGCGTGCACGACCGCCGGGTGGGCGTGGCCGAGGATCGTGGTGGCGATCCCGCCGAGCAGGTCGGTGTACTCCCGCCCGTCGACGTCCCAGACGGTCGCGCCCGCGCCGCGGGCCAGCGCCACCGGCGGGGTCTTGTAGTTGCCCATCATCACGGCCGACCAGCGGGTGGCCAGCTCCTCGGTGTGCGTCATGGTGCGGTCACTCCCTCCGGTGTCGGTGCTGTGGTGTCGGTGCCGGCCGGGACGACCATCGTCCCGGTGCCCTCGGTGGTGAAGGTCTCCAGCAGCAGGGCGTGCGGCAGGCGCCCGTCGATGACGGTGGCCCGGCGGACCCCGCCCTCGACCGCCCGCAGGCAGGCGGCCATCTTCGGGATCATCCCGGCGTCCAGGGTCGGGAGGATCTCGGCCAGCTCGGTCGCGTCGATCTTCTGCACCAGCGAGTCGCGGTCGGGCCAGTTGGCGTACAGCCCCTCGACGTCGGTCAGCACGACCAGCTTCACCGCGCCCAGGGCGACGGCCAGCGCCGCGGCCGCGGTGTCGGCGTTGACGTTGTGCACCTGGCCGGAGGCGTCCGGTGCCACGGTGGCGACGACCGGGATGTGCCCGGCCTCGAGCAGCGCGGTGACCGGGGCGGGGTCGACCGCGACGACGTCACCGACCAGGCCGACGTCCACCGGCTCGCCGGCGATGATCGCGTGCGTGCGCTCGGCGGTGAACAGGCCGCCGTCCTCACCGGACAGCCCCACGGCCAGCGGGCCGTAGGAGTTGATCAGGCCGACCACCTCGGGGCCGACCTGCCCGGTCAGCACCATCCGGACGACGTCGATCGTCTCCTCGGTGGTGACCCGCAGCCCGCCGCGGAACTCGCTCTCGATGCCCAGCCGGCTGAGCATGCCGTTGATCTGCGGACCGCCGCCGTGCACGACGACCGGCAGGATCCCGCAGGTCCGCAGGAACACCATGTCCTCGGCGAAGGCGCGCCGGCACTGCTCGTCGACCATGGCGTGCCCGCCGTACTTCACCACCACGATCCGGCCGTGGAACTCCCGCAGCCAGGGCAGCGCACCGGTGAGGACGGCGACCTTGCGCGCGTCGCCCTCGGGGTCGTGCGTCCGCATGACCCGGGGGGTGCCCACCGAGCGCCGGGGCGGCGTGGTGGCGAGATCGGGGGCGACGTCGGGCGGGGTGGGGTCCTGCGCCGGGCTGTCGCTGCTGGTCGGGTCACTGGTCATGTCGAGTAGGCCGAGTTCTCGTGGACGTAGGCGAGGGACAGGTCGTTGGTCCAGATCGTGGCCTGCTCGCCGCCGGCCCGCAGGTCGACGTCGATCGTGATGGCCCGGCCGGACAGGTCCACGCCCTCGCGCGGATCGCCGATCGCCCCCGCGCGGCAGACCGTGACGCCGTTGATCGTCACGTCCACCTGGTCGGGCTCGAACGCCGCGTCCGTGGTGCCGATCGCGGCCAGCACCCGGCCCCAGTTGGGGTCGTTGCCGAACAGCGCGGTCTTGAGCAGGTTGTTCCGGGCGCAGGCCCGGCCGGCGGTGACCGCGTCGGCGACGCTGGCCGCGTTGCGGACGGTGATCGCGATGTCCTTGGTCGAGCCCTCGGCGTCGGCCAGCAGCTGCATCGCCAGGTCGGTGGCGGCCGCGGTGAGGGCGGCGGTGAACTCCTCCGCACTGGGCGTGACCCCGCTCGCGCCGTTGGCCAGCACGATCACCGTGTCGTTGGTGGACAGGCAGCCGTCGGAGTCCACGCGCTCGACGCTGACGCTGGTCGCCGCCCGCAGCGCCGGCTGGAGGACGTCGGCCGGCACGACGGCGTCGGTGGTGAGGACGACGAGCATCGTGGCCAGCGAGGGGGCGAGCATGCCCGCGCCCTTCGCCATCCCGCCGATGGTCCAGCCGTTCCCGGTCTGCACCGTCGTCTTCGGCACCGAGTCGGTGGTCATGATCGCCCGGGCGGCGTCCGGGCCGCCGTCGGCGGACAGCACCGCGACCGCGGCGCCGACCCCGGCGAGGAGCGTGTCCATCGGCAGCCGCATCCCGATCAGGCCGGTGGAGGCCACCGCGACGTCGACGGCACCGATCCCCAGTTCGGCCGCGACGTGCTCGGCAGTGGTGTGGGTGTCGGCGAAGCCCTCCGGGCCGGTGCAGGCGTTGGCGCCGCCGGAGTTGAGCACGACCGCGCGCAGCCGGTGGTCGGCGAGCACCTGCCGGCTCCACAGCACCGGGGCTGCCGGAAACCGGTTGGTGGTGAAGACGGCGGCCGCGGCGTCGTCCGGCCCGTCGTTGACGACCAGTGCGACGTCCGGCGCGCCGGTGGACTTCAGGCCGGCGGCGACGCCGGCGGCCCGGAACCCCTGGGGGGCGGTGACGGTCACGGTGCTACTCCGACGGTGGGGAGACCGGTGGTCTCGGGGAGGCCGAGGGCCAGGTTGGCGCACTGGAGGGCGGCACCGGCGGTGCCCTTGGTCAGGTTGTCGACGGCGGCGACCACGACCAGCCGGCCGGCGTCCGGGTCGACCGCGACCTGCAGCTGCACCGTGTTCGCGCCGAGCACCGCGGCCGTGGTGGGCCACTGGCCCTCCGGCAGCAGGTGCACGAACGGCTCGTCGCCGTAGGCCTCCTGGTACGCCGCCCGGGCACGGGCGGCGTCCACGCCGTCGGCCAGCGGGGCCGAGCAGGTGGCCAGGATGCCCCGGCTCATCGGCACCAGGGTCGGGGTGAAGCTGATCCGGACCGGCTCACCGGCGGCCTGCGCCAGGTTCTGCACCATCTCCGGGGTGTGCCGGTGGACCCCGCCCACGCCGTAGGCGCTCGCCGAGCCCATCACCTCGCTGCCGAGCAGGTGGGTCTTGGCGCTCTTGCCCGCCCCGGAGGTGCCGCTCGCCGCGACCACCACGACGTCCGGCGTCACCAGCCCGGCGGCCAGCGCCGGGGCCATCGCCAGGGTGACCGACGTCGGGTAGCAGCCGGGGACGGCGATCCGCCGGGCACCGGCCAGCTGCTCCCGCTGGCCGGGGAGCTCGGGCAGCCCGTAGGGCCAGTGGCCGGCGTGCTCGCCGCCGTACCAGCGGGCCCAGGCGGCCGGGTCGTTGAGCCGGTGGTCGGCGCCGCAGTCGATGACCAGCGTGTCGGCCGGCAGCTGGGCGGCGATCGCCGCGGACTCCCCGTGCGGCAGGGCCAGCACCACGACGTCGTAGCCGGCCAGAGCCGCCGCGTCACTGCCCTGGACCTCCAGGTCGGCGTAGGGCAGCAGGTGGGGCTGCAACTCCCCCAGGCGTCGGCCGGCGCTCGAGTTGGCATGCACCCCGGTCAGCCGGAGGCGCGGGTGCCCGGCCAGCAGCCGGCACACCTCACCCCCGGCGTACCCGGTGGCGCCGGTGACCCCGACCGTCCACGTCTGTTCGCTGTCCACGATGCATGACCATACCTGACCATGCATGACCGTGCAGTCCCAGGTGGGCCGGTGCGTGCCGGACCGCGTTCGCGGGCAGGGAGCGAACGGGCAGCCGCGCCCGTCCATCGCCGAGGAGGCCCCCACCTGTGAGCGTGTTCGACCGGATCATCGTCATCTTCAACCCGCACAGCACCGGCGAGGCACCGGAGTCGGCCGAGGAGCTGCGTGCCGAGCTGGCCGAGCGGCTCCCCGCCGTCCCCGTGGAGCTCTGCCCGACCCAGCGCGCCGGCCACGCCCGCGAGCTGGCCCGCGAGGCCGCCGCCACGGGGAGGCCACTGCTCGTCTCGGTGAGCGGGGACGGCGGTTACAACGAGGTCGTCGACGGCGTGATGCAGGCCGGCAACCCGGACGCCGTCTGTGCGGTGCGGGCGGCCGGCAACGCCAACGACCACCGCCGGACGACGCGCGAGCACCACCTGGCCGACGCGATCGTGGCCGGCGACGTCCGGCGGATCGACCTGCTGCGGCTCACGCTCGGCAGCGGCAGTGACGCCCAGGTGCGGTACGCCCACTCCTACATCGGGGCCGGGCTCACCCCGGTGATCGCGGTCGACATCGAGAAGGGCGGCAAGGGGTCGTGGCGGGAGGCGCTCTCGGTGCTCCGCGGCTTCACCGGCTTCCGGCCCTTCCCGATCCGCCTGGAGGACGGCGAGGAGCGCACCATCGACAGCCTGCTCTTCGCCAACATCGCCCAGATGGCGAAGGTGGCCACGCTGAGCGAGGGCGCCCGCCCCGACGACGGCCGGTTCGAGGTGATCGCCCAGCGGCGGACCGGCAAGCTCCAGGTCCTGGCCACCGCGCTGCGGGCCGCGACCCGGGGGCTGGGCCGGCAGCCGAGCGCGACCCACTACGCCTTCACCACCCTGGTCCCCATGCCGCTGCAGCTGGACGGTGAGCTGGTGGAGCTCGAGGCCGACACGTTGGTCACCGTGGACATCGCGCCACGGGCGCTGGCCACCGTGTTCTGACGCGCGGGACCCGCGGGGGTCCCAGGTCGCGAGGTGGTGACGCCGCCCGTGGGCCGGCCGATCCGCGACAGGCTGGTCCGGCTGACGCCGCAGCGCAGCAGCCGACCGAGAGGAGATCCGGCCATGGACGAGAGCAGCCTCCCCGTCCCCGCGACCTACGACAGCTGCGGGCACGTCCAGGGCCCCTTCTTCCACGGCACCAGGGCAGCCCTGGTGGCCGGTGTCCAGCTGGTCCCCGGCCACGGCTCGAACTTCCAGGAGGGCCGGGTGTCCAACCACGTCTACTTCACCGCGCTCGTGGACACCGCCGCCTGGGGCGCGGAGCTGGCGGCTGCACTCGCCGGTGACGGCGAGCCGGGACGCATCTACGTCGTGGAGCCCCTGGGCCCGTTCGAGGACGACCCGAACGTGACCGACAAGCGGTTCCCGGGCAACCCCACCCGGTCCTACCGCACCCGCCACCCGCTGCGCGTCGTCAGCGAGCTGGACAGCTGGCAGGGGCACGACCCGGAGGCGCTCCAGGGGATGCTGGACCACCTGGCACTGCTCCGGGCGGAGGGCCGGGACGTCATCGAGGACTGACCGTCCGTGCCCGGCCGTCCACCGATGAGTCGGGCCGTCGCCACCGGTCTGACCGGCATGACACAGACACGGACCACCACGCTGACCCAGCTCGCCGTGACGATGTTCTCCGTCAGCGACCAGGACGCCGCCCTGGCCTTCTACACCGACGTGCTCGGCTTCGAGGTGCGCGGCGACGAGCGCTTCGGCGAGGACGGCACGGACCGCTGGCTGGAGGTGGCCCCGCCCGGCTCCTCCGCCCGGCTGGCGCTCAACCCGCCGATGGGCGGCTCCCCCGGCGGCGGCGCCATCGGGGTCGAGTCGACCGACGTGCTCGCCGAGCACCGCCGGCTCGCCGCCCGCGGGGACGTCGACGTCGACCCGGTCCCGACCCGGGTGCCCGGCGCGCCGCTGCTGTTCGCGGTCCGCGACCCCGACGGCAACTCGATCTGGGTCGTCGAGGAACCGGCCTCCTGACGGTCGCCGCACAGCCGGTCCTCGGACTGCTGAGGGCGTTCTGTCAGCAGGGCCGTGCAGAGTCCCCCGTGCCCGGCGAACGACGCCGGGCAGGGGAGGAACACCGCCATGCACGAGGTCCAGCAGCAGCCGTCCGGCGGGATCGACCTGGTCGAGGAGGACGGCGTGACCGTGCTCCGGTTGTGCGGCGAGGTCGACAGCCTGGTGGTCGAGGCGTGGGACGCCGGCGGGCCGCGTACCCCCGGCGCGGGCGCCGTCGACCTCTCGGCGGCCACCTTCCTGGACGGCCGGGCGTTGCGGCTGCTGGTGCGGGAGACCGAGCAGGCCCGCCGGGCCGGGGGGCTGCCCGAACTCCGCCGGCCCTC
>NZ_JPMX01000062.1:0-54623 GCF_000761485.1 Modestobacter caceresii | reverse complement strand
CCGCGGTCCGCGAGCTCAGCCGACCGGGTCCTCGGCCCCGTAGGGCCGCAGCCGCAGCTGGCGGGCGGCGTCCGCCGGCGTGGTGGCGCGGAGCACGTCGAGGTCGTCGGCACCGGCCCGGAAGAACCGCCCCGACCACTGGTCCAGCTCACCGGCGGCGATCGCCAGGGCCAGGGCCACCACGTCCTCCGGGCGGGTCCACTCGGTGCGCCCGGCGTGCATCGGCATCGCCCGGGTCATCTCGGTGTCGATCACGCCCGGCGCCAGGTCGAACGCGCGCACCCCGTGCTCGGCGCCGGCCAGGTCGACCGCCTCGGTGATCCGCATCTGCGCCGTCTTCCCGGCCGAGTAGGCGCTGTAGACGTCGCTCCCCCGGGTGCCCAGGCCGCTGGCCAGCCCGATCACCCGGCCACCACCGGCGGCGATCATCCCGGGGACGACGGCGCGGGAGACCAGGAACGGCCCGCGCACCTGGCTCTCCACGACCTGCCACCACTGGTCGGGGTCGGCCTCCCACAGCGGCACCTCGGCGGCGTCGATGAGGCCGGCGTTGTTGACCAGCAGGGTGACCGGCCCGAGCTCCGCGACCACCTGGGTGACCGCGGCCTGCACGGCGTCGGGGTCGGTGACGTCGGCGGCCACCGCCAGGGTGCGGGCACCGGTGGTGTCGGCGACCTCGGCCATCGCCCCGTGCAGCCGGTCGGCCGAACGGGCGAGGCCGGCCACGGTCGCGCCCCGCTCGGCCAGCCCCTGCGCCAGGTACCGGCCGATGCCGGCCGATGCCCCGGTGACCAGCGCGACGGTGCCCGTCAGGTCCAGCTCAGGCACGGAGGGTCGCCCCCGTCCGCTCCACGGCCAGCGCGATCGCGGCGTCGCGCGCCGCGTTCGCCTCCTCACCGGTGAGTGTCCGGTCCGGCGCGCGCAGTGTCAGCGCGTACGCCAGCGACCGCGACCCGGCCGGCACCGGGGCACCGGTGTAGACGTCGAAGAGCCGCAGCACCTCCAGCAGCTCACCCGCCCCTTCCCGCAGTGCCGCCTCGACGTCGGCGGCCGGGACGGCGTCGGCCACGACCAGGGCCAGGTCGACCAGCACCGGCGGAAAGGTCGAGACGTGCGGCCCGACGGCCACCGGCGCCGCGGGCAGGGCGTCGACGTCGAGCTCCATGGCACAGGTGCGCGCGGGGAGGTCCAGCGCCGCGCAGACCCGCGGGTGGAGCTCGCCGGCGTAGCCGACGACCGTCGCCTCGGCACCGTCGCCGACGAGCAGCTCGGCGCAGCGGCCCGGGTGCCAGGGCGCCAGCTCACCGGCCCGCACGGTCAGCTCGACGCCGGCCGCGGCGGCCACGGTGCGCGCCGCCTGCACGGCGTCGGCCCAGGTGCCCGGCCGGCCCGGCCCCCACCAGCCGCGGGGTTCGAGGTTCCCGGCCAGCACCACGCCCACGTGCCAGGGCTGCTCGGGCACCGCGCCGAGCAGCGCCGCCAGCACGTCGTCGTCGGGGCGCCGGTCGACCCCGGGCACGGGGGCCTGGGTGCGCGGGCCGCCCGGGAAGACCGCACCGTGCTCGAACACGGCGACGTCGCGCTGCCCGCGGGCCAGGTTGCGGGCGAGGGTGGCGAGCAGGCCGGGCAGCAGCGTCGTCCGCATCGCCGGGGCCTCCTCCGACAGCGGGTTGCGCAGCGTGATCAGCGCCCGCCGGGCGTCGTCCGCGGGCAGGCCGAGGGCGTCCAGCTGCGCCTCCCCCACGAACGGGTAGGACGGCGCCTCGACGTAGCCGGCGTCGGCGAGGGCGCGGCCGATGCTGCGCCGGCGGCGCTGGCGCTCGGTGAGCCCACGACCCGGCGGCGCGGTCGGCAGCACGGAGGGGATCTCGTCGAAGCCCAGGTAGCGGACGACCTCCTCGACCAGGTCGGCCGGGTCGGTGAGGTCACCGCGCCAGGACGGCGGCGTGACCTGCAGCTGCTGGCCGTCCCCGTCGACGGTCGCACCGATCGCCTGCAGCACCTCCACGACCTGCGACGGCGGGTACTCGACGCCGGCGATCCGGCCGGGCCGGCCGGCGTCCAGCGGGATCACCGGGCGCGGGCGGCGCACGTCGAGGTCGACGGGTGCACCGACGACGTGGGCGCCGCCGTGCTGGGCCAGCAGCGCGGCGGCCCGGGCGAGAGCCACGACGGTGACGTCGGGGTCGGTGCCCCGCTCGAAGCGCTTGGCCGCCTCGCTGGGCAGCTTGTGCCGGCGCACCCCGCGCCCGATCCCGGCCGGCTCCCAGTGGGCGGCCTCCAGCAGCACCGCGGTGGTGGTCGAGCCGATCTCGGTCGAGGCGCCGCCCATCACGCCGGCCAGCCCGATCGGCCCGGACTCGTCGGCGATCAGCAGGTCGTCGCCGGTGAGCGCCCGGTCGACGCCGTCCAGCGTGGTCAGCCGCTCGCCGTCGGCCGCCCGGCGCACCGTGATCGGCCCGGTGACGGTGTCGCGGTCGAAGGCGTGCATCGGCTGGCCGAGCTCGAGCATCACGAAGTTCGTGACGTCGACGGCCAGGGAGATGCTGCGGATGCCGCACTGGGCCAGCCGCCGGCGCAGCTCCCACGGGCTGGGCGCGGTCGCGTCCAGGCCCTCCAACGCCACCATGGAGAAGCGGTCGCAGCGGCCCGGGTCGGCCACCTCGACGGCCCAGCCGGGCTCACCGGACCACGCCGGGGGCGTGAGCGCGGCCGGGTCACGCCAGTCGACGGCGAGCGCCCCGGCCAGGTCACGGGCGATGCCCCGCAGGCTCATCGCGTAGCCGCGGTCGGGGGTCACCTCGAGGTCGAAGACGACCTCGTCCAGACCCAGGACGCCGGCGGCCGGCGTCCCGGGGGTGAAGCCGTCCTGCCCGAGCACCAGGATGCCGGCGTGGTCCTCGCCGATGCCCAGCTCGCGGACCGAGCAGATCATCCCGTCGGAGACGTGGTCGTAGGTCGTCCGGGCGGCGATGGCGAAGTCCCCGGGCAGCACCGCGCCGGGCAGCGCCGCGACGACCAGGTCGCCGACGGCGAAGTTGCGCGCGCCGCAGACGATGCCGCGGGGCGTCTCCTCCCCCACGTCGACCTGGCAGTACCGGATCGGCTTCTTGAAGCCGGTGAGCTCCTCGATCTCCAGCACCCGGCCGACCACGAGCGGGCCGGTGGTGACCGGTGGCCGGAGCACCTCCTCGACCTCGAAGCCGAGCCGGACGAACGCCTCGTCCAGCTCCTCGACCGTCGTCCCCGCGGGGATGTCGACGTGCTCGCTCAGCCAGCTGACGGGGACCTTCACTGCTCAACTCCGAACGCACTCGTGAAGCGGACGTCGCCCTCGACGATGTCGCGCATGTCGCCGACCCCGGCGCGGAACTGCAGCGCCCGCTCGATGCCCATCCCGAAGGCGAAGCCGGTGTACTCCTCGGGGTCGATGCCGCAGGCGACCAGCACCCGGGGGTTGACCATCCCGCAGCCGCCCCACTCCACCCAGCGCGGCCCGTCCCGGTGCTCGGGGAACCAGACGTCGAACTCCGCCGACGGCTCGGTGAAGGGGAAGAAGTGCGGCCGCCACCGGGTCAGCGCGTCGGCGCCGAACAGCTGGCGGGCCAGGTGGTCCAGCGTGCCGCGCAGGTGGGCCATGGTCAGGCCGCGGTCGACGGCGAGGCCCTCGACCTGGTGGAAGACCGGGGTGTGCGTGGCGTCCAGCTCGTCGGTGCGGTAGACCCGGCCGGGCGCGACCACGTAGATCGGCGGCCGGCGCTCGAGCATCGTGCGCGCCTGCACCGGGCTGGTGTGCGTGCGCAGCACCAGGCCGGAGTCCTCGGGCGCGACGAAGAAGGTGTCGGCCAGCGACCGCGCCGGGTGGTCCGGGCCGGTGTTCAGCGCGTCGAAGTTCAGCCACTCGGCCTCGAGCTCCGGGCCCTCGGCGATCTCGTAGCCCATCCCGACGAAGACGTCGGAGATGCGGTCGGTCAGCGTGGTGAGCGGGTGCCGGGCGCCGGGCAGGGCACGGTCCCAGGGCAGCGTGACGTCGACGCGCTCCTCGGCGAGGACCCGCTCGTCACGCTCGGCCTCCAGCACCGCCAGCCGGGCGGCGTGCGCCTCGGTGACCGCGACGCGGGCGGCGTTGACCCGCTTGCCGGCGTCCGAGCGGGCGTGCGGGGGCAGGGCGCCGAGCTCGCGGCGGGCCAGCAGCACCGGCGCGCGATCGCCCAGGTGGGCGGGGCGGACGGCGGCCAGGGCCTCCAGGTCACCGGCGGCGGCGAAGGCGTCGATCGCTGCCTGCACCGCCGCGTCGAGGGCCTCCGCGGACAGCGCGGCGACCTGCTTGGGGTCATAGGGGTCGTTGGCGCCAGACACGGGAGGCCATTCTGCCCGGACGCACCGGCCCGGCGCGCCCGGGTCGGGCGCCACGGCCACGGCGACGGCCCCGGGCTCACCCCCAGGGGTGGTACCACGGCCTGCAGCCCGTGGGTTCGGGCCCGTCGACGCCGATCCCCCGCTCGTGACCTCGACCCACGCCCCTGCTGCGACCATCGACGCGGTGCTCGCGTCCGGCGGCGTGCACAGCCTCTACCAGCCCATCGTGGAGCTGGACTCCGGCCGCGTCGTCGCCTACGAGGCGCTCGCCCGCGGCCCGCAGGGACCGCTGCACACCCCCGACGCCCTCTTCGCCGCCGGCCCGGTCGGCCGGCCGGCTCGCCGAGCTGGACGCACTGTGCCGGTCCGCCGCGCTGCGCGGTGCGGTCGCCGCGGAGCTCGGCCCACCGCTCACCGTGTTCGTCAACGTCGAGCCGCAGGTGCTGGAGTCCGCGCCGCTGGAGGAGCTGCTGGCCATCGCCACCACCGCCCCGGCGGGGTTGCGGGTCGTCGTGGAGATCACCGAGCGGGCGCTGGCGACCCGCCCGGCGGACCTGCTGCGCGCCGTGGAACGGGTCCGTGAGGTGGGCTGGGGCATCGCCCTGGACGACGTCGGAGCCGAGTCGATGTCCCTGGCCTTCATGCCGCTGCTGCGTCCCGACGTGGTCAAGCTCGACCTCCGCCTGGTCCAGCAGCGGCCCGGCCCGGCGGTCGCCGAGATCATGAACGCGGTCAACGGCTACGCCGAGCGCACCGGAGCGCTCATCCTGGCCGAGGGGATCGAGGACGAGGCCCACCTGGCGATGGCGCGCGCCCTGGGCGCCAGCCTCGGGCAGGGCTGGCACTTCGGCCGGCCGGGCGCCACCGCGGTGCCGGACCGGGAGGTCGGCCGGCTGGAGCTGCCCGGCACGAGCGGCGCGGCCGGCAACGCGGAGACCTCCCCGTTCAGCTGCCTGCCGGACGGGACGCAGCTGCGCATCGCACCGAAGGCGCTGCTCATCGAGCTGAGCAAGCACCTGGAGCGCCAGGCCATGCGGCTCGGTGAGACCTGCGTGGTCGCCGCCACCTTCCAGGAGGCCCGGCACTTCACCCCCGCGACCGGGCTCCGCTACCGGGACCTGGTCGCCCGCACGGGCTTCGTGTGCGCACTCGGTGCCGACCTGCCGGTCGAGCCGCTGCCCGGGGTGCGCGGCGCCCACCTCGCGTCGGCCGACCCGGTGCGCGGGGAGTGGGACGTCGTCGTGCTGAGCCCGCACTTCAGCGCCGCGCTCCTGGCCCGGGACCTCGGCGACGGCGGCCCGGACATGCAGCGCCGCTACGAGTACGCCCTCACCTACGACCGGCGGACGGTCGAACGCGCCGGGGTCTCCCTGGTCGCGCGGGTCGCCGCCGAGCCGCTCCCGCTGGAGACGGTGCCGGACGTCGCCGTCCCGACGGCTGCCCCGGCCACCGCGGCCGCCGCCGGCCGAACGCCGGACGAGGTGCTCCTGCACCGCGCCCTGGCGGCGACGACCAGCGGCGTCACGATCGCGGACATGACGGCGCCGGACCAGCCGCTGGTCTACGTCAACGCCGCCTTCGAGCAGCTCGCCGGCCTCACCGCCGGGGAGGTGCTGGGCCGCAACTGCCGCTTCCTCCAGGGCTCGGACACCGACCCGGGCACGGTGGACCGCATGCGCCAGGCCATCCGGGAGGGCGCGGAGTTCCGGGCCACGCTGCTCAACCACCGCGGGCCGGACCGGGAGCCGTGGTGGAACGAGATCCACCTGGCCCCGGTGCTCGACGCCGCCGGCGACGTCGTCCAGTACATCGGCGTGCAGACCGACGTCACCGGCCGGGTGACCGCGGAGCGGGAGCTGCTCCGTGAGCGCGACCGAACGCGCCAGCACCTCGCCCAGATCGAGGAACTCGCCTACACCGACCCGCTCACCGCGCTGCCCAACCGGCGCCGCTTCGAGGAGCGGATGGAGTCCGCGCTGTGGCAGGCCCGGCTCGACGGATCGGCGGTGGCGTTGCTCTTCCTCGACCTCGACGGCTTCAAGGCGGTCAACGACGCCCTGGGCCACGCGGCCGGGGACGAGCTGCTGCAGGTGGTCGCCGACCGGCTGCGGGGCCGGCTGCGCCGCGGTGACCTGCTGGCCCGGCTCGGTGGCGACGAGTTCCTCGTCGGGTTGCTCGGGTTGGACCCGGCGACGGCGGCGCGCGAGGCCGGTGAGGTCGCCGGGCAGCTGCGGGCGGCGGTGACCGAGCCGGTGGTGCTGTGCTCGCAGAGCGTGCAGGTGCAGGCCAGCGTCGGGATCAGCGTGCACCCGGACGACGGCGCCGACTTCGGCCCGCTGCTGCACCGGGCCGACGCCCGGATGTACGCCAGCAAGCACCCGGCCACGGCCTGAGCTACGGGGCGAGCTGGGTGGCGTAGAGGCAGATCGAGGCGGCCACCGACAGGTTGAGGCTCTCCGCCCGGCCGCGCATCGGGATGCGCACCCGCGCGTCGGCGAGCGCGGCCAGCGCCGGGTCCAGCCCGCGGGCCTCGTTGCCGAACAACCACAGCACCGGCGCGGCGAGCAGCCCGTCGTGTGCCGCCGCGTCCAGGGCCACCTCTCCCCCACCGTCGGCGGCCAGCACGGTCATCCCGGCGGCCTGCACCTGCGGCACGAGCTCGGCCAGCGGTGCGCTGCGCACGACGTCGACGTGGAACAGGCTGCCGGCGCTGCTGCGCACCACCTTGCCGTTGTAGGGGTCGGCGGAGCCGGCGCCGAAGACCACGGTGCGGGCGCCGCAGGCGTCGGCGGTGCGCAGCACGGTGCCGGCGTTCCCGGGGTCGGCGAGCTCGGCCAGGGCGACCGCCAGCCGCGGCGGATCGGTCACCAGGGTCTCGGCCGGCACGTCGCGCAGCGCGCAGACGGCGACCAGCCCCTGCGGCGTCACCGTCTCCGACAGCGAGGCGACCGCTCGGTCGGTGGCCACGTGCACGGGCACCCGGGCGGCGGCCAGCAGGTCCCGGTGGGCGGCCGCCGCGGCCTCGGTGACGAACAGCTCGAGGACGGCGCCCGGGTCGTCCTGGGCCTCGGCCAGTGCCTCGCTGACCGCCTGCCGCCCCTCGGCGAGGAAGGCACCGGCGTCGTCCCGACCGCTGCGCCGGGTGAGCTTGCGGGCGGTGGCGATCCGCGCCGAGCGCTCGGTCAGCAGTTGAAGGACCCCGTCCCCCTCACGCCTCGCACGCTCGGCGCGAGCCTCTGGACGGGGCCGACCGGCGTGCGAGTGGCGAGGGGGAACGGGGTCCTCTTTCCAGCTGGGGTGGTGCTCAGGCGGCCTGGGTGGGGGCCTGGGCGCCGGCCGCCTCGGGGTTCGCGGCGAGCGCGGCCCGGGCGGACTCCACCAGGGTGGCGAAGGTGGCGGGCTCGTTCACGGCGAGCTCGGCCAGGACGCGACGGTCCAGCTCGATGCCGGCCAGCTTGAGGCCCTGCATGAACCGGTTGTAGGTCATGTCGTTCTGCCGGGCCGCGGCGTTGATCCGGGTGATCCACAGCTTGCGGAAGTCACCCTTGCGGACCTTGCGGTCGCGGTAGTTGTAGGTGGCCGAGTGGAGGATCTGCTCCTTGGCCTTGCGGTACAGCCGCGAGCGCTGGCCGCGGTAACCGCTGGCTGCCTCGAGAGTCGTACGGCGCTTCTTCTGGGCGTTGACCGCCCGCTTCACGCGTGCCACGTGAGAGCTCCTGTCTGCTGGTTACGGAAGGGGACGGTCAGAGACCGAGGAGCTTCTTCATCCGGCTGTTGTCCGCCGGGGAGAGCACCTCGATGCCGCTGATCCGGCGCTTCCGGCTCGAGGACTTGTGCTCGAACTTGTGCTGGTTGTTCGTGTGCTCACGCACCAGCTTCCCGGTGCCCGTGACGCGGATGCGCTTGGCCGCGCCCTTGTGGGTCTTGTTCTTCGGCATGTCCTCGTCCTCGTCTGCGTGTCTGTCCGCGCCGGGAGCAGGGGGCTGCTCCCGGCGCGGGCCGTCTCGGTGGTGCGGGGCCCTCTCCCGGCTCAGGCCGGGGGGGCCTGCTCGCCGGATGCCGCCTGCTTCTCTGCCTTGGCAGAGCGCCGCGCGTCGTCGGTCGCCGCCTGGTTCCGGTGCGGCGCGATCACCATGACCATGTTCCGGCCGTCCTGCTTCGGGTTGGACTCCACCACCCCGAGGTCGGCGACGTCGCCGGCCAGTCGCTGCAGCAGCTTGTAGCCCATCTCGGGGCGGGACTGCTCGCGACCGCGGAACATCACGGTGATCTTGACCTTGTCGCCGCCCTTGAGGAAGCGCTCGACGTGGCCCTTCTTGGTCTCGTAGTCGTGCGGGTCGATCTTGAGACGCAGCCGCATCTCCTTGATGACGGTGAGCGCCTGGTTCCGCCGGGCCTCACGGGCCTTCTGCGCGGCTTCGTACTTGAACTTCCCGTAGTCCATGAGCTTGACGACGGGGGGCCGGGCCATGGGCGCGACCTCGACCAGGTCGAGCTCGGAGTCCTGGGCCAGGCGCAGCGCCTCGCCGATCGGCACGATGCCGACCTGCTCGCCCTCCGGACCGACCAGGCGGACCTCGGGGACGCGGATACGGTCGTTGATGCGGGGCTCGGTGATGGCCTCTCCTCTGCTGCTGCGGGGAGGAGTCGCACCCGTCCCGGGCTCCGACGCAGAAAGGCCCCGTGAGCTGGTGCTCACGGGGCCCACTCGCCGGGTCGCCGCAGCGGGCACCCCGGGGCGGGGGTGCTCGTGCAGCCGCGCGAGCCGACCGGGGCCGACCTGCGCGAACCGGGGACCTGAGCGCCTGTACGGCGCCAGGTGGGAGCGGGCTCCTCTTTGGTCAGCGGCATCGGTCTCTGCAGACCGCGGCCGCTGTGGTTCTCGCGCCTCGATGTAGCGGGGGGAGGCACGCCCACAGTACAGCGCCGGGACCCCCGCCGTCATTCCCGGGGGTACAGCAGCTCCTCCTGCGGCGCGGGGTTCCGCGCCTGGTGGTCGGCGAGCAGAGCCCGGAGCCCACGGACGGCGGTCAGCGCCCTCTCCCCGTCGGCTGCCTGGACGGCTCCGATGGCCACCTCGTCGTCGTTGCCCAGCAGCAGGCTCGCCCACGGCGAGTGCTGGTCGAAGCGGACCGCGCGCACCGCCGACCAGGGCACCTCGTGGTTGATGACGACGTTGCGGATCCGCACCCCGTCGGCGTCGGCGTCCACCCGGGACCGGCCCAGCAGCATCACCCCGGCCCCCATCGCGACGCCGAGCCCCACCATGGCGATCTGGTCGGAGGTCCGGAAGGACACCACGCCGGTGGTCGACTCCTTCAGCAGCACGGCGACCACGCTCATGACGAGCACCAGGCCGGCCGCCATCAGCGCGGTGATCACCCGCAGCCGGCGCGGGACGGCGGAGACCGGGGAGGGCGTGGGATCGGCGGGCACGTCACCATCCTGCCCGTTCCAGCGGGCGCGGCGCAGACGTGCAGGTGGGGACGGCGGCGGCGCCTCCCGCACTCCGGACGTCCGAGGTGTGGGGCAGCACGTCACACGGATGGAACACCGAGGACGCACCATGGACAGGTGACCGACAGCCAGCTCGACCACCCCGTGGCCAGCCCTGCCGGAGAGCCCCCGGTGCCGGACCTGCTGCCGCTGGCCGGCTACACGGTCGCGGTCACCGCGGCCCGCCGCAGCGAGGAGCTGGGTGCCCTGCTGGACCGCCGGGGCGCCCGGGTGCTGTACGCCCCGGCGATCCGGATCGTGCCGCTGTCCGACGACGCCGACCTGGTCACCGCCACCCGGGAGGTGCTGGCCGAACCGGTCGACCTGGTCGTGGCCACCACGGGGGTCGGCTTCCGCGGCTGGCTGGAGGCCGCCGAGGCCTGGGACCTGCCGCTGCGGGAGCACCTGGCCACCGCCCGGGTGCTGGCCCGTGGACCGAAGGCCCGCGGCGCGATCCGCGGGGCCGGACTGGTCGACGCCTGGTCACCGGAGTCGGAGAGCTCGGCCGAGGTGCTGTCGCACCTGCTGTCCGGGGCCGAGGGCCCGCTGCCCGGCCGCCGGATCGCCGTCCAGCTGCACGGCGACCCGCTGCCCGAACTCGTCGCCGGGCTGGTGCGGGCCGGCGCCGAGGTGATCAGGGTGCCGGTCTACCGCTGGGTGCTGCCCGAGGACACCGCTCCGCTGCGCCGCCTGGTCGCGGTGATCGCCGCACGCGCCGTCGACGCGGTCACCTTCACCAGCGCACCGGCCGCCGCCAGCCTGCTGCAGGTGGCCGAGGAGGAGGGCGTGTACTCCGGCGTCCTCAGTGCCCTCACCGACGCCGTGCTCCCGGTCGCCGTCGGCCCGGTCACCGCTGCTCCGCTCGAGGCCGCCGGCGTCCGGTCCGTCCAGCCCGAGCGGGCCCGGCTCGGCGCGCTGGCCCGCTCGGTCGTCGCCGAGCTGCCGGCCCGGCACCCGGTGCTGCACTCCGGTCCGCACAGCCTGCAGGTCCGTGGGCACGCCGTCGTCCTGGACGGCCGGCTCGTGGAGCTGGCGCCGGGACCGATGGCGGTGCTGCGTGCCCTGGCCCGGCGTCCCGGCGTCGTCGTCTCCCGCGCCGACCTGCTGAGCGATCTCTCCGGTGGCGGCGACGCGCACGCCGTGGAGATGGCCGTGACCCGGCTGCGCGCCGCCCTGGGCGCGCCCGTGGTGCAGACCGTGGTCAAGCGCGGCTACCGCCTCGCCGTCTGAACCACCTCGCCGGCTGGGTCGCCCGGCCGTCGTGTGCGCCCGGCCGACCGGGCCGGCGCGTCGCCGACCTGCGGGGTCGAACGCGTGTCCTGGCCCTCACACCGGTGCCACCGGGCCGGTGCGGCCGTTGTTCCGTGCGGGTCACGCCGCCGCGTCCGTCCCGAAACGGCTCCTCCCTAGCGTTCACGTTGCCCGGCCGGACGACCCGGCCGACCGCACCCGAGGAGCTCGATGACCCCCGTCCTCCCGAAGTCCGACGCCGCCGCCCTGGTGGTCGCCGCCCGGATCAGACGTGGCCTGACCTGGGCCCAGCTCGCCGAGGAGATCGGCGCGCCGGTCGTCTGGACCACCGCCGCCCTGCTGGGCCAGCACCCGATGACCCCGGAGCAGGCGCGGTGCGCCTGCCTGCTGCTGGGGTTGGACGAGAGCGTCGAGGAGAGCCTGCGCCTGCAGCCCTCCCGCGGCGCCGACCCGGCCACCCTGACCGACCCGACGGTCTACCGGTTCCACGAGGCGCTGTCGGTCTACGGGCCGGCGCTCAAGGAGCTGATCCACGAGGAGTTCGGTGACGGGATCATGAGCGCGATCAACTTCCGCGTCGACATCGCCCGCCGGCCCGACCCGGACGGCGACCGGGTCGTCGTCACCTTCGACGGGAAGTTCCTGGACTACCGGTGGTGACCCCGCTCCTGCTCCCCTCCCGCGCCGCCGCGGTCGCTGCGCGCGCTCCCCTCCCACCCGCACAGCCGAGGAGCCACCCATGTCCTACGTGAGCCCGAAGGACTTCACCACCAAGATGATCGACGCGGGTGAGGCGAAGGTCTTCATGGCCACCCGCGACACGTTGATCCGGGCGTTCATGGCCGGCGCGATCCTCGCCCTGGCCGCCGCGTTCGCCGTCACCGTCACCGTGCAGACCGGCCAGCCCCTCCTCGGCGCGCTGCTGTTCCCCGTCGGGTTCTGCCTGCTCTACCTGCTCGGCTTCGACCTGCTCACCGGCGTCTTCACGCTGGTGCCGCTCGCGTTGTTCGACAAGCGGCCCGGGGTGACCGTGCGCGGCATGCTGCGCAACTGGGGGCTGGTCTTCACCGGCAACTTCCTCGGCGCGTTCACCGTCGCACTGATGATGGCGGTGATCTTCACCTACGGCTTCGCGATGCCCCCGAACGAGGTCGGTCAGGCCATCGGCACCATCGGCGAGGGCCGGACCGTCGGATACGCCGAGTACGGGGCCGCCGGGATGCTGACGCTGTTCCTGCGCGGCGTGCTGTGCAACTGGATGGTCTCCACCGGCGTGGTCGCCGCGATGATGTCGACCTCGGTCTCCGGCAAGGTGATCGGGATGTGGATGCCGGTCATGGTGTTCTTCTACATGGGCTTCGAGCACTCGATCGTGAACATGTTCCTGTTCCCCTCCGGTCTGCTGCTCGGCGGCGACTTCTCCGTCGGTGACTACCTGATCTGGAACGAGATCCCGACCGTGCTGGGCAACCTGGTGGGCGGGGTGACCTTCGTCGGGCTGACCCTGTACGCCACCCACGCCCGCACCGCGGCGCCCCGCAACGCCGCCGTCCTCCCGGTGCTCGCCGTGCCGGCCGACACCACGACGGCCGACACCACGCCCGTGACCGCCGACACCACCACGGTCGGGGCCCGCTGACCCCTGACCCGCGCCGGCGGCGCGCAGGGCACGACGACGAGGCGGCCTCTCTCCGGGAGGGGCCGCCTCGTCGTCGGTCCGGGGGCCGGCGTCAGCGCCAGCGGTACAGGTCACGGAGCAGGGCGATCTCCGCACCGTGGTGGGCCAGCTCGTCGGTGGCGTGCACCAGCAGGTCGGCCCAACTGGAGTCGGCGTAGGGCCCCCAGTCCGGTCCGAGGGGCCGCCACATCCCCTCCTCCCCCAGACCGGCCATCGTCGTGCGGAAGGCAGTCGCGGCCGTGTCCAGGTCCCGCAGCGCTGATGCCGCATCGCCGTGCCACTCCCGGCCGGTCACCGCCAGCGGCCGCCCGGACGGCGTCTGGGCGAGGTAGTCGGCGAAGCAGTCCGAGGCCAGGTGCCACAGCCGCCAGGCGATCGTGGTGACCGGCGCCGGGTCCGGGGCCGGGCGGGCCCAGTCCGCGGTCCAGCTGCCGTCGTCCCCGCGGCGCACCGACCAGGCGCCGTCCACCGGCTCGTCGAGGTACTCGGCGTCGTCCAGCCCGGCCAGCCGCTGGTCCAGTCGTCCGCGGGCCTCGTCCCAGCCGCGGAGCAGCACGGGCAGCACGAGTCGGTCCGTCATGCCCCTGGACGGTAGGACCGACTGCCCCGCGCCGGGGGGTTCCCCGGCCTCACAGCGTCGTCCGGCTGCCCGTGCGGGGCATGTACCGCACCGGTCACGCCGCTGCGGTCGGGTGGAAACGCCCCGTTCCTAGCGTCGTCCTCGGCGCCGTCCCAGCCGGGCGAGCGCCCCGCTGACCGGCCGCTGACCAGGGATGACCTCATGACCGAGACCCAGCTCCACCGCCCGGGCGCACCCACCGCCGCACCATCCGCCGGCGAGTCCCCTCCAGCAGTCCGGGGCGGCCGGTGGATCGACGACTACACCCCGGAGGACCCGGCGTTCTGGGCGTCACCGCAGGGCAGGCCGGTCGCCCGCCGGAACCTGGTGTGGTCGGTGCTCGCGGAGAACGTCGGGTTCAGCGTCTGGCAGATGTTCAGCGTCGCGACCGCCGTGCTGGCCTCGATCGGCTACGGCTTCACCAGCGACCAGCTGTTCTGGCTGGTGGCCACCGCCGGCCTGGTGGGCGCGATCATGCGGGTGCCCTACACCTTCATGCCGGCGCTGTTCGGTGGCCGGAACTGGACGGTCGTCAGCGCGGCGCTGCTGCTGGTGCCGGTGACGATGCTCGTGGTCGCCGCGACGACCGGGCAGCCCTACTGGTTCTGGGTGCTGACCGCGGTCACCTGCGGCTTCGGCGGCGGCAACTTCGCCTCCTCGATGGCCAACATCTCCTTCTTCTACCCGGACAGGGAGAAGGGCTTCGCGCTCGGCCTGAACGCTGCCGGCGGCAACATCGGCGTGGCGATCATCCAGCTCGTCGGCCCGCTGGCCGTCACCGCCGGCACGATCGCGGTGATCGGCGGGAGCACGGGGGCGACGGCCGGCGGTGACGCCCGGTACGTGCAGAACGTGGCCCTCATCTGGGTGCCGTTCATCGTCCTGGCGATCGCCGGCGCCTGGTTCGGGATGCACAACCTGTCCGGGGCGAAGGCCAACATCGCCGACCAGGCAGCCATCGCCCGGCGCAAGCAGACCTGGATCATGTCCTTCCTCTACATCGGCGCGTTCGGCTCCTTCATCGGGTTCTCCGGTGCGTTCCCACTGGTGCTGGCCAACGAGTTCGCCGCCGACACCTACCGCTACGCCTTCCTCGGGCCGCTGGTCGGCTCGCTCTCCCGGCCCTTCGGCGGGTGGCTCGCCGACCGGGTGGGCGGCGCGAAGGTCACGATCGTGACGTTCGTCGGCCAGGCCGTGGCGATCGGCGCCGCCATCGCCGCGCTCGGGGCGGGGAGCTTCGGCGGGTTCCTGGCCAGCTTCCTGGTGCTGTTCGCCGTCGTGGGCATGACCAACGGGTCGACCTACCGGATGATCCCGATCATCTACCGGGCCGAGGCGGCCGCGTCGCGGTCCACGGACTCCCCGGCGCAGGTGCTCTACCGGGCGCGGCGGGACACCGCCGCCGCCGTCGGCATCATCTCCGCGGTCGGTGCGCTGGGAGCGGTGTTCATCCCGCGGATCGTGTCGGAGTCCTACCTCGCCACCGGCAGCGTGGTGACCGCCCTCGGCGCGTTCTGCAGCTTCTACATCGCCTGCGTCGCCGTGACCTGGTTCGTCTACCTGCGCCGCGGCACGCTGATGCAGCAGACCGGCGTCTGACCCCCGTTGCTCCCGGCCGCCCCGCCCCTGCCAGGGTGCGGGGCGGCCGTGCGCTGCCCCGCCGTGGTGAGACGGGACCCGCGCCAGGTGCGTCACCGGGCGCGGCGGGCCATGATCACCGCGTGAGGGACTCCATCGGCGATGAGCGCGTGCCCGGCCGGGACCTGGTCGAGACCGGGGAACTGGTCGCCGGGTCGATGACCCGGGCCGTGGCCGGGCTGCTCTTCGAGCCCGGGTCCAGCCCACTGCGGCTGGACGACCGGCTCGCCGCCTGCCTCCGCGACGCCGCCACCTCGGCCGCCGAGCTGCCGCTGACCTGGGAACGCGCGCGGGCCGGCGCCGCCCTCGCCTTCGCCGCCGAACTGTCGATCACCCGTGCCCACCAGGGCCGCACGGTGCGCAGCGACGGCTTCTTCAGCGTGAGCACCGCCGCCCGGTCGGCCGCCGAGCGGCTGGTCGAGGACGTCGTCCAGGCCGCCCGGGAGACCACCGAGGAACGCCGGGTGCGGCACCTCGGCTACCTGGTCGCCGAGGTCGTCGTCTCCCCCGACATCGACGTGGCGCTGGCCGCCCGGGCGCTTCAGCTGGCCGAGTCGTGCAGCTGGCGGCAGCTGGTGTTCCTGGCCGCCGTGGGCCGGCGTGACCGGGCCCCGCTGCCGCTGGGCGCCCTGGAGGACGACCCGCGCGGCTGGCGGGCCTGGGGCGCCCGGGAGGACGTGTCGGACCTGCAACGCAGCGGGCTGCTGGACCCGGCGCCGGTCGTCTCCCGTCCCGGCGCCGTCCGGCCCCGGCTGCGCCCGACCGACCTGCGGCTGACCCGCCGCGGCGTGCTGGTGCACCGGCTGCTGGCGCTGGACTTCGTCCGCGAGGACGACGTGACCGCCGCCCTCGCCGACCTCGAGCTGCCCCCCACCTGACCCGCGCCACCTGTTCCCAGCAGTGATCAGGTGACCTGATCACCGACTGTCCCCCTGTACCAGCGTTGGTGCGGGGGGCCAGGCATTGGTGCAGGGGGACGGCGGACCGGCCGCGTTCTGACCGCCGTCGCGACCGGGTCAGTCCGCGGACCGCGCGTAGGCCGCCGGGGTCGTCGCGATCATCCGGCGGAAGTGCCGGGTCAGGTGCGACTGGTCGGTGAACCCGACCGTGCTGGCCACCTCGGCGGCGGACAGCACCTCCAGCAGCAGCCGCCGGGCGAGGTCGACCCGCCGTCCGGTCAGGTAGCGGTGCGGCGGCAGCCCGTGCCGCCGGGGGAACGCGCTGCCGATGCTGCGCCAGCCGGTGCTGGTGCTCGCTGGCCCGGCCGAGCTGCTCCGCGCCGCCCGCACCCATGCATTGGAGCGATCGCTCACCTCCGCCATCCTCACCGCCGAGCTGTTCAGCACGCCGGGCGACCTGCAGAACCGCGCCGCGGTGCGCGCGGTCGCCGGCGCCGACCTGGACCCTGACCTGGTGGACCTCGCCGTACACGGCCCAAGAAACGCCGTCGACAAGGTCATGAAGGGTGTCCGCATGCACCCCTGAGGTGGTGACGTCCTGGAACGGCTCCGCTGCAGAGGCCCGCCGCGAGCCCGCCAGTGGTGTGGGGCAGCGTGGTCCTTCGTCAGACGGTGACGAAGACACCGTCCCGGTCGGAGACCGGGAAGAGCCGGACCGGTGAGCCCCACCGGACGAGTTTAGGGCGGCTCACCGGACGGCCGCTGGGTCGCCTTAGTCTTTACGGATGCCCCTGGAGCTCCCCTTCCCTGCGTCGGCGGAAGCAGCTCGCGAGGTTCGACACGTCGGACAGGTTTTCACGCCACAGCCCATCGCAGCGCTGATGGCCGAAATGTTTGATCCGCGGCCTGGCGACAATCTTCGAGCCTTAGACGCTGGCGCTGGCGCTGGCGCATTGACCGATGCTTTACTTTCCTCACGACTATCCCAGTCAGCCCAGCAAGTCAACATGCTGCTCGCCGAGGTCGATGAGCTCCTATGCGACCACCTAGAGGATGCGGTTGCCGACTGGGAACGACTGAGTCGCGGATCGGTGAAAGTCCTTAACGCAAATTTCATTTCGTTCGCCGATCAAGCGAAAGAAGACGCGACTACGTTCGATGCCATCATATCCAATCCGCCGTACGCTAGGATTGGCAAGGACACGCCAGAACGCCATCCGCTAAAAGCAAGGTACATTCGGGTTCCCAACCTGTACGGCGCTTTCCTTTGGCTCTCCGTCGAGCTGCTAGCGCCACAAGGACAACTCGTCGCCATCGTCCCCAGAAGCTTCTGCTCTGGGCCGCAGTTCGCCGAGCTAAGGCGAAAGATGTTTTCGCAGTGCAGTTTGCGACGACTCCACCTCTTTCAGAGTCGCACCATGGTGTTTCCGGAAGATCGAGTGCTTCAGGAAACGGTCATTCTGCATCTCGTGCGCGACACTCAGGCGGACAACATCGAGCTATCCTGGTCGCCGGGACTCGACTTGCAGGCCACTCACGCAACCACAGTGCCCTCTGACCGAGTACTTCAGAGTCAGGGCAACGATTATTTCATCACAATACCCGCAAGCCCGGAGGCAGCCCGACAGACCGGCCGCGCAGCAGATCATGCACTTTTGCTGCGATCTCCGGTGACGGCATCGACGGGTTCCGTGGTCGACTTCCGCATGAAAGACTATATCGTCGAAGAGGTTGACACGAAAAATGTGCCGCTTATCGGTTCACCCTTCGTATCCAAGGGGCACAGGTCTCGCCGAGATGGCCGCCTGTATTTGAAGCGCACCGATAAAACTCAGAGGCATATCTTCCCAATAGGGAATTACATCGTCGTCAAGCGTATTGCACCGAAGGAAAGTACTCCTCGGTTGATGGCCAGGCTCGTGACAGAGCAGGAACTGCGACCGCACTCAGGGGTCGCCTTTGAGAACCACGTCAACGTCATCCATGCCGGTAGGAAAGGGTTGAGCGCAGGGCAAGCCCAACACATCATGACAAGCCTCGCTCACCCTGCCACGCAGCAGCAGTTCGAGGAACGAAGCGGCACGACACAGGTCAACGTGTCAGACTTGCTCAGTCTGCACGACCCATTAGAGATTAGAAACAAGGAGTCGCACGATGACTGATCCACTTGATGGTGGCATGGATCGACGGCCGAGCCTTCAAAGCATTACTTGGCTTCTAAACCTTAATCGCTACAAGCAGCTTGACCTTAATCCGCCATACCAGCGCAGAAGCGTATGGAGCCTGCGAGAGAAGCAGCGGTTCTTGGACACCATTCTGCGCAACTACCCGAGTCCGGCGATATTTTTTCACACCAGCCTCGACGACGAGGGAAACCCTACATACCACGTCGTAGACGGCAAGCAGCGCCTCTCGACGATCTTGGACTTTGTCGATAACAAGATTCGATTGCCAAAGGACTATGGAGATAGCCGACTCAGGGGTGCCAACTGGAAGGCCTTAGAGGAGTTTCCTTCCGCTCGTAAGGCCTTTTGGCGCTATCAGCTGCTGGTCGAGCAGTTGGATGACGTCCAAGAAGCGATCGTTAAGGAGATCTTCGAACGCCTGAACCGAAACTCCCGGAAACTCGAACCGCAAGAGATGCGTCACGCCCGTTTCGACGGATGGCTGATCACATACCTCGAGGCCCAAGCCGACGCAGAAATCTGGAAGCAACTGAAGGTCTCAACACTCGCTCGACGCAAAAGAATGGCCGACGTCCAGATTCTTTCCGAGTTCGCCGAGATCATGCTTCGCCGTCAAGTAGTCGGATTCGACCAAGAAGGCATCGACTTCATATACGCCATGTATGAGGATCCAGCAGAGAGTGTTCCGGATTTTGATGGCCCTGCCTTCACGGAGGCCTTTGAGTCGAATGCACTATTTCTTCGGGACATGAATCTTCACAACTCCGTGATAACCGAAAAGGCAACCTCTCGGAATCATCTTTATCCCCTCTGGGCCACTGTCGCCTTGACGGACTTGCGCAAAAAGGATGCCAGCGCATGTGCTGATAAGTATCTCGGGTTCCACACGGAGCTTGAGCGATTGCGAATCCTCGACGCGGGAGACCCCACCCGCGACCGCTCAACGGACAACACCTCGGTACAGAGATATTTGTCCAACTCAACCGGGGCGAGCACCGAAGAGCCTCAGCGGCGCGCGCGATTTGAAGCGCTGCGGGACTACCTCCTAACGGAGTAGGCGTTGATCCCGGAATCGATGCGTCAGGCCTATGCGGCTCAAAGCGCACTAGCCGACCTACTCCTCCGTGAACTCACAGAGCTGTTCAGCAGCAGGAGAAGTGACTGGTACTACACCTCACGGAAGAAGGCGCAAGAAAGCTTTTACCAGAAACTTGAGTCCGGTCGATTCAGCGACCCTGAACGCCTCGAAGACTTCGTAGGCACCATGATAGTGGTGCCAACGCTTGCCGACATACCGATCGCTCTGGCGTACATCGACGACTTTTTCCAGGTGGTCGACCGGCGCCCCCCGACAAGCGATGTAACGAGCAAACAAGCGTCCGATTTTCGATTCGATGACTTGCGCTTGTATGGACACCTCAAGCCTGCCGAGGAACTACCACCTCGACCGATCGATGAGATCGTGTTCGAAATCCAGATAAAGACCTTCTTGCAACACGCTTGGTCGATAGCCACGCATGACCTTGTCTACAAGTACGACCGGGCTAGCTGGGCCAGGAGCAGGGTGGCGTTTCAAATCAAGGCTCTATTGGAGCATGCTGATCTGTCCGTCTCCTCCATGAATGCCCTGGAAGATTCGCCACATCTACCATCGATCGGCGAGCCCGAATCTCGACTAGATGAGGTGATTCGGTATCTGAAGGCCGAGTGGACTGCGGACGTACTGGCCACGGACTTGCGTCGCCAAGGCGAGAATTTCAGCAAAGTGGCTCGCACGTTGGATCTGAAAGACTTCGCTCAGTTGACCGCTTTTATCGAGAGGGGCAAAGCGGATGGCGGGGGGCGCCATCCCGACGGATTGAGCCCTTACCAGACGCTGGTGTGGTATGCAAGCATTCTCTCGAAGGACAAGCTCTTGAGCGTACTCAGGCGCCGCAACCAAACCTACAAAATATACATCACGCCTGAGGTCCTAGTCCGGCTTGGAGCAGATATTGAGTCACTTCCCAACGCGCTGCTGTAGCCACCGACAGTTAGACGAGGACCACAAGCTGGCCTGACTCCTCACGGACCGGGTAGATGCGCAGCGGGGCGGCTCCGCCGGTGCAGGCGCCGTCGGACCAGCGGAAGGCGTACAGGTGCAGCGGGCAGACCAGCACGGATGCGTCGGTCTGCCCGTCGGCGAGCGGCCCGCCGGAGTGCGGGCAGGCCGCCTGGGTGGCGTGCAGCGACCCGTCGCGCAGCCGGAAGACGGCGACCTGCACGCCCCCGGCCACGAACGCCCGGCCCTCCCCCGGCGGCACGTCGTCCATCCGGCCGACGACGTGCGGCACGCCCGCTCCCCCGGCGCTGGCCGGCGCGGTGGTGGGCGCCTCGGAGGTGCCGGAGTGGGTGGCGATCACCGGACCGGCACCTTCGGCAGGTCGACCAGCGGCAGTGCGGTGCGGAACTGGCCAGGGGTGGCCGGTCGCCCGCCGTCCTGGCCCCACGGGTCGGTGTAGGCGTCGATGGAGCGCTGGAGACCGGCGTCCAACTCGGCGAGGACCTCCGCGCTGCCCTCCAGCAGCACCGCCCTGATCTGCTCCAGCCCGACCCGGAGCACGAAGTCGTAGGTGCGCTCGAGCCAGTTGGCGTTCTCCCGGTAGTACTGGATGAACCGGCCACTGAGCTCCATGACCGCCGCCGGGGAGTCGACGGTGGCCAGCAGGTCGCCCTTGCGGATGGTGGCCCCGGCCGCGCCACCGACGTACACCTCCCACCTGCCGTTGCCGACCGCGACGACGCCGACGTCCTTGACGTAGGCCTCGGCGCAGTTCCGCGGGCAGCCGACCACGGCCATCTTGATCTTGGCCGGGCTCTCGATGCCCTGGAACCGGGTCTCCAGGTCGATGCCGAGCTGGGTGGAGTCGCCGAGCCCGAAGCGGCAGAAGTCGGTGCCCACGCAGGTCTTCACGGTGCGGAAGCTCTTGCCGTAGGCGTAGCCCGAGAGCATGCCCAGATCGGCCCAGACCGCCGGCAGGTCCTCCTTGCGGACCCCGAGCAGGTCGATCCGCTGGCCGCCGGTGACCTTGACCATCGGCACCTCGTACCTCTCCGCGACGTCGGCGATCGTCCGGAGCTGGGCCGGGGTCGTGACCCCGCCCTTCATCTGCGGGACGACGGAGAACGTGCCGTCGCGCTGGATGTTGCCGTGCACCCGGTCGTTGATGAACTTGGCGTCGTTCTCCTGCTCGTACTCCGCACCCCAGACCAGCCGCAGCAGCGAGGTCAGCCCCATCTTCGACTTCGCGTCCTCCTCCCCACCGGGGGCCAGGGCGGCGAAGACGGCGGAGACGCTGCGCAGCTGCCGGTCGCGGATGGCGGCGATCAGCTCCGGCTTGGCCAGCGGGATGCCCGGGACGTACCAGGACTCGGCCGGGTCCTCCTGCACGTCGCCGTCAGCGGCCCACTCGACGACCTGCTTCACCAGCAGCTTGCAGGAGCCGCAGCCCTTGCCGGCGCGGGTGGCGTCCATGCAGCCGCCGACGCTGGTGGTGCCGGCCCTGACCGTTTCGACGAGCGTCTGCTTGGTCACCCCGTTGCAGTTGCAGACCTGCGAGTCCCCGGGCAGCTCGGCGACCCCGACCTCCGCCGCGCCGTCGGAGAGGTCGACCAGCAGCCGGATCCGCTCGGCCGGCAGCGGCGTGCCCCGGTCGAAGGCCTGGGTGAGGAAGGCGACCTTGCGGGTGTCGCCGAGCAGCGTGGCGCCGATGAGCTTGTCGTCCCGGACGACGACCGACAGGTGCACCCCGCGGCGCGGCTCGGAGATCACCAGGAACTCGTCGGTGTCCCGCTCGGGCCGGTTGACGCCCATCGTGGCGACGTCCACCCCGGCGACCTTGAGCTTCGTCGCCGTCCGCGAGCCGTGGTACTCCGCGTCCGGGTCGGCACCGGTGAGCAGGTCGGCGAGCACCCGGGCCTGCTCCCAGACCGGCGCGACCAGCCCGTAGAGCTCGCCGCGGTGCTGGGCGCACTCGCCGACGGCGTAGACGTCGGGGTCGTCGGTGCGCAGCTGGTCGTCGACGACGATGCCGCGCTCCACCTCCAGGCCGCTGAACAGCGCGACCTCGGTGACCGGCCGGATGCCCGCGGCGATGACCAGCATGTCGGCGTCGACCGCCCGGCCGTCGGCCAGCACGACGCCGCGCACCCGGTCCGGGCCGATCGCCTCGGTGGTGCGGGTGGCCAGGTGGACGACGATGCCCAGCGCCTCGACGCTGTTCGCCAGGATCGCCCCCGCTTCCGCCGAGAGCTGCTGGTTCATCAGGTGGGTGCCGGCGTGCACGACCTCGACCTGCAGCCCGTGCCCCTGCAGCGCGCGGGCGGCTTCGAGGCCGAGCAGCCCACCGCCGACGACGATCGCCCGCTCGTGTTCAGCAGCGGCCGCCAGCATGGCCCGGGTGTCGTCGATGGTGCGGAACCCGAACACCCCGGGCAGCAGCTGCTCGCCCTCGGTGTAGAGCCCGGTCATCGGCGGGATGAACGAGCGGCTGCCGGTGGCCAGCACCAGCTGGTCGTAGGCGGTCGTCGTCCCGTCGGCGGCGTAGGCGATCTTGGCGTGGGTGTCGATCCGGTCGATCCGCACCCCGGCCCGCAGCGTCACGCCCTGGCCGGCGTACCAGTCGTGGCTGTTGAGCACGATGTCGTCCTCGTGCTCCTCCCCCGCCAGGACGTGGGACAGCATGATCCGGTTGTAGTTGCCGTGCGGCTCCTCACCGAACACGGTGATCGCGAACTGCTCGCCGCCGCCGCGTTCGAGCACCTCCTCGACCACCCGCGCCCCGGCCATGCCGTTGCCGACCACGACCAGCCGCTGCCGGGCGTCGATGCCGTCGGCGTCGTCCATGGCGAAGTGCAGCGTGCTCACGCCCTCGGGGCGTCCCCCGAGCACCGCCGTCATCAGACCTCCACCAGCCCGAGGTCGAGGACGAGCTCCCCGGTGACGCCCACCGGCGCGGCGGCGTGCAGCTCGACGACGGTGCCGCCGTCGAGGTCCTCGACCACCCGCAGCGGCACGTGGCAGTCGCCCTTGGCGCCGATCGGGAACCAGCGCATCGGCTGGCCGTCGCGCACCAGCAGCACGTAGACGAGCTCGTCGGTGGAGTTGCCGCCGCGGAAGTAGAGCGCCTGGGCGCTCTTGCCCTCGGGGACCTGGTAGCGCAGGGCGGGGTCCAGGGGGCCGGGCTTGCCCAGTCCCTCGCCGGTGATCGGGTAGACGCCGTGCAGGAAGCGCGGGGTGCTCTTCACGCTGGTGGTCCTCCTCCGGGACGGGGCGTGCGGGGTGTGGGCCGTCGGTCGGGTGTGCGGGCCGGGCTGGGGCTGGGTGGCCGGTTCCGGTGGCGGGAGGCGTTCGGCGGGTCCGCCGACCCGGGACACGGCGACCGCGCAGACCTTGAAGGCCGGCATCCGGCTGGTGGGGTCCAGGGCCGGGTCGGTGAGCGCGTTGGCGCTGGAGCCGCCGCCCCAGTGGAAGGGCGCGAAGACGACGTCCGGGCGGATCGCGTCGGTGATCAGCGCGTGGAAGCGGGCCCGGCCGCGCCGGGTGGAGAGCTCGACGACGTCGTCCTGCGCGATGCCGAGGGTGCGGGCCAGGTCGGGGTGCAGCTCCGCCCGCGGCGTGGGGGCGACCAGCGACAGGCTGCGGGAGCGGCGGGTCTGGGTGCCCGACTGGTACTGGGCGAGCACCCGGCCGGTGGTGAGCACGTAGGGGTACTCGGCGTCCGGGCGCTCGCGGGCGTCGACCTGCTCGACCCGCCAGAACCGGGCCCGCCCGTCGGGGGTGGCGAACCGGTCGGTGAACAGCCGCGGTGTGCCGGGGTGGTCGGGGTCCGGGACGGGCCAGAACAGGCCCTGCTCGTCGTCGATCCGCCGGTAGGTGATGCCCGAGTAGTCGGCCGGCCCGCCGGCGCTGGCCCGGCCGAGCTCGGTGAAGACGGTCTCGGCGTCTCCGCTGAACCCCGGCACCCCCAGCCGGTCGGCGAGTTCGGCGAGCAGCTGCAGGTCGTCGCGGACGCCGGCGGGCGGGTCCATCGCCCGGCGGCGGCGGAGCACCCGGCCCTCGAGGTTGGTCATCGTCCCCTCCTCCTCCGCCCACATGGCGCTGGGCAGCACCACGTCGGCGAGCTCGGCGGTCTCGGAGAGGAAGAAGTCGCTGACGACGAGGAAGTCCAGGTCGCGCAGCCGGCTGATCACCCGGCGCGCGTCCGGGGCGGAGACGGCGACGTTGGAGGCCATCACCAGCAGCGTGCGGACCCCGCCCTCGGTGCCGAGGGAGTCCAGCAGCTCGAAGGCGCTGCGGCCGGGGCCGGGGAGGTCGTCGGGCTCGACGCCCCAGACGGCGGCGACGTGCGCCCGGGCCGCCGGGTCGGTGATCTTCCGGTAGCCGGGCAGCTGGTCGGCCTTCTGCCCGTGCTCCCGCCCGCCCTGCCCGTTGCCCTGACCGGTGACGGTCCCCCAGCCGCTGCCCTCGCGGCCGGGCAGGCCGAGCGCCAGGGCCAGGTTGATCCAGGCCTGGGTGGTGTCGACGCCGCTGCGGTGCTGCTCGGCACCCCGGGCGGTGAGGACGATCGACCGCCGTCCCCGGGCGAGGGCGAAGACGGTGCGGCGCAGCTGCTGCACCGGCACCCCGGTGAGCCGTTCCACCCGGTCGGGCCAGTACCCGGCGACCCCGGCCCGGACGGCGTCGAAGCCGGTGGTGCGCGCGGCGACGTAGGCCTCGTCGACCAGCCCCTCGGCCAGCGCGATGTGCAGCAGTCCGTTGGCCAGCGCCAGGTCGGTGGCCGGCAGCGGCTGCAGGTGCAGCGTGGCGTTCCGGGCGGTGCTGGTGCGCCGCGGGTCGATGACGATGTGCTCGGCGCCGCGCGCCCGGCCGGCGTCGAACCACTGCATGGCCGGGGGCATCGTGTCGGCCGGGTTGCTGCCCACCAGCACGACGACGTCGGCCTCGGCGATGTCGGCCAGCGGGAACGGCAGGCCGCGGTCCAGCCCGAACGCCCGGATCGCCGCACCGGCCGCCGAGGACATGCAGAACCGGCCGTTGTAGTCGATGGCGCTGGTACGCAGCGCCACCCGGGCGAACTTGCCGAACTGGTAGGCCTGCTCGTTGGTCAGCCCGCCGCCGCCGAAACAGCCGACCGCGTCGCGGCCGTGGTCGCGCTGGGCGGCCCGGACCGCTGCGACCACCCGGTCGAGGGCGACCTCCCAGCTGCTCTCCACCAGCGGGCTGGTGCGGTCGGTGGGATCGGCGCGCACCAGCGGCCGGGTGAGCCGTTCGGGGTGGTCGAGCAGCTCGGGAGCCGACCAGCCCTTGGAGCAGAGCCCCCCGCGGTTGGTCGGGAAGTCCGACGGCACCAGGGTGGCCGGGCGGTCGCCGGCGGTCATCGTGACCCCGCACTGCAGCGAGCAGTACGGGCAGTGGGTGGCGGTGGTGCGCGTGCCGACGCCGGGGGTGGGCAACGAGACGGCGGCGGGCACGTCTGCGAGCCTGCGGGGGCGCCGTTTCCCGGTGGAGGCGCCGGGGTCAAGACCGCGTTCCGTCCACCTCACACCCGCCTGCGGACGGCGGTGCGGCTGCCGGCGCCGGTCGCGTCGTCCGGCCGGAGGCACTCTGCGGCTCGACGGGCCGAGCGGTACCTGCCAGTCTGCTCGGGTGGTCGCGGACTGGGGTGAGCTCCTGGCCCCGCTGCTGACCGGTGCGATCGGCGCCGGGATCGGCGGGCTGTTCGGCCGGCGGCTGCGCCACCGGCGGGTGCAGCGCCGGATGCGCGCGGGTCGCGCCGAGCTGTCCGCGCGCTCCCCGGACGGCTGGGGCCCGTCGCTGTCCCGGAGCTGGCGGACCTACGTCGCGACGCCGAGGATGGGCGCGCTCGTGCTGCACCGCCGGTTCCGGCGTGACCGGGCGGAGCACGCGATGACGGTGCTCGCCGTCGACCCGGGGACCCGCCGGCCGAGGGCTCGTGAGCTGTGGAGCATGCAGGCGGTGAAGTCCCGGGTGCTGACCGTCCGGACTCCCGAGGGCCGCCTGGAGCTCGCCGTCCCGGACCACCAGGAGGACTGGCTGCGGGAGCGGCTGGCCGGCCCCGGCAACTGAGCCGGCCCGTCGGGGCTGTCCCCGGATCGACGGGCGCCCTACCGTCGGTGTACGCGGTCACGATCGACAGGCGGAGGTGGAGACGATGCGACGGTGCCTGGTGCTCGCCAATCAGACCCTCGGCGGGTCCCGCCTGCTGGAGGCGATCCAGCAGCGGATGGCCGCCCGACAGCACGAGTTCTACGTCGTCGTCCCCGCCACGCCGGTCGCCCACCAGGAGCGGGCGACCGTCGGGAACGGCACGTCGACCGACCCCGCACGCGCCGTGGCCGCCCAGCGCCTGACCGACACGCTGGACCAGATCCGCGGACTCGGCGCAGCCGCGGACGGCGAGGTCGGCGACCCCGATCCGCTGCAGGCCGTACGCCTGGCGCTGCGCCGGTTCGCCGCCGACGAGGTCGTGGTGTCGACCCTGCGCCGGGGGGTCTCCCGCTGGCTGCGAGCCGATCTGCCGAGCCGGATCGAGCGGTCCTTCGGCCTGCCGGTCGAGCACGTCATCGGCGAGTCGGGATCGGACTGACGCCTCGTCGGCCCGCCGCACCATCGAGATCCGGGCCGGGAAGGGTGGTGTGCGTCCCGGCGCCGGGGCAGGCTGTCCGCCGTGGACGAGCAGACCGAGCAGCGGCTGGTGCAGGTGGCGACCGACGAGATGCGGGTGCCCTTCTGGGTGGTGCTCGCCGGGGTCGGCGTGGGGTCCTTCTGGACGCTGATGGGCGTCCTCGTCGGTACCAGGCTGAGCCGCCGCCGCTGACGCCTCCGACGGCCGCTCAGTAGGCGGAGATCTCCACCAGGTTGGCGTCCGGGTCGCGCACGTACACGCTGCGCATCTCCCCCAGCGCCCCCTGCTTGGTCACCGGGCCGACCTCGATGGGCACGCCGTGCGCGGCGAGCTCGTCGCGCACCTGGTCCAGCGGGTCCTCGGTGACCAGGCAGAAGTCGGCCGCGCCGGTGCCGGCGTGCGCGGCCCGCGGCTCGAACTCCGCGCCGCGCACGTGCAGGTTGATCTTCTGCCGGCCGAACCGCAGCGCCGTCCGCCCCTCCCCGAACGTCTCCGCGGTCATGCCGAGCACCTGCGTGTAGAAGTCGAGGGTCCGGTCGAGGTCGGCCACGGTCAGCACCAGGTGGTCGATCCGGTCGATGCGCATGTGCCTGTCCTACCCTCCCCCAGCGTGCCGCCACAGCCGTGGGGTCATGACCAGGAGCGCCAGGGCCAAGGCCGTGATGACCGCCTGTCCGACCCGGCCGGCGGTCACGCCGCCGCTCGGGTCCAGTACGTGGTTGGCCCAACCGTTGGCGGCCGCATCGGTGACGAACACCGCCACTGTCAGCAGCACACCGCTGCGCCGTCCTCGCCACAGCAGCACCGCGGCCAGCGGATCGACAACGGTGAGGCCGATGAAGTACCCGGCCAGCCAGTCCGGCAGCCCGGGGTATGGGTCGAGGCCACCGAGGGCCAGGTGGACGACGTGCACCGCCGTCCCGTAGGCGAGCAGCAGCACGGAGCCGACCACCGTGACGTGCACGGCCGAGGGCGCACCGGCCCACGCCCTGGCGAGGTGCTCAGTCCCACCGGCCGCGCAGGCGTTTGGTCTCCCCGCGCTGCTTCTTCGCCGTGATCCGCCGCTCCTTTGAACCGCGGGTCGGCTTGGTCTTCCGCCGGGCCGCCGGCGGGGGCGCGATCGCCCCGCGGAGCAGCGCAGCCAGCCTCGCCCGGGCGGCCTCCCGATTGCGCAGCTGCTGGCGGTGCTCACTGGCGGCGATGGTGAGCACGCCGTCGACCAGCCGGTCGCCGAGCCGCTCGACCAGCCGCCGGCGCTGGGTCTCGGTCAGCCCGGGCAGCTGCAACGGCGACACCGCGAGCTCCACCCGGGAATCGGCCGTGTTGACGCCCTGCCCACCGGGCCCGGAGGACCGGGAGAACCGCCACGACAGCGCCCCGGCCGGGACGACGAGACGGTCGCTCACCGGCAGGTCGCCGAACGCGTCGTCCCCGGGCACGTCGCACAGTCTCCCCGACGCCGGCCCGGAGGACGACCGACATCCGGCCCGTGCTGTGGGAGCCTGCCCGCCATGACCGCCCCCGAGGAGAGCTGGTCCGGGGTCCGCTCCGCCGTCCGGCTGATCGTCGCCGCGCTGCTGCTGACCGTCCTGGCGGTGCTGGTCGGCAGCGGGGACTGGCCCGCGCCCCGGCGGACCAGCTCCGGCTGGCAGGTCGCCGATGTCCCCGCGCCGCTGCTGACCCTGCTGGTCGTCACGGCGGTGCTGGGCCTGGCCGTCGCGGTGGTGCTCGCCCGACCGCACCGGCTCGGGGCCGCCGTCACGGCGACCTGGTGGGCGGTGGCCGCCGCGGCCGGGTTCGCGCTGATCTGGAACGACCTCCACCTGACCGCGCTGGGCGACGGCCCGATCATCCCGGTGTTCGCCTGGGCGTTCACCTTCGTGCCCACGCTGCTCATCGGGCTGGTCGCCCGCCGAGGCGGCCGGGCGGTGCACCTGCGGGCGACCCTGGGCCTCGCCGTCCTGCTGCTGCCGTTGTCCGCGCTGGGCTGGCCGCTGGCCTCCGACTCCCGGGCCCTGATCTCCTTCTTCGGCGGCATCTACACCGTCGGGCTCTTCGGCGTGCTGCCCCTGGTCCTCGCGGTCGTCCTCACCCGGGCGCCGCGCGCACAGGTGACCCCGGTCGGGTGAACCCGGCGCCGCCGGAGGGTGGTGCGGACTCCGGCGGTCGCCCGGTGCGGTGAACGCGGACGGTTCACCTCGCCGAGTCCGTGACTGCGTGTGACGCTCGGTGGGTGACTCAGGACGCCTCCCCCCGGCTGCACCTGGTGACCGGCAACTCCGTCGCGCCCCTCACCGACGGCGCCCGGCCGGCCGAGGTCGAGACCGACAACGCGGTGATGGCCGACCTGCTGCGCCGCGCCGAGGCCCTCGACGCCCGGGTCGCCGCGGAGACCACGCCCCGCTCGCCGCACCCGGCCGGTCTGGTCGCGGTCGGGACGGTGCTGACCGTCGTCCTCGCCCTGCTGGGTCGCCAGCCGTGGCAGCTGCCCTCCCGCGACGGCGGCGCGGTCGCCGACGTCCCGCAGTCGCTGGTGACCTTCCTGCTGCTCAGCGCGGTCCTGTGCGTCTGGACCGCCGGCCGGCTGACCCGCCCGGCGGCGACCCTGCGCTCGGCCACCGCGGCCCAGACCTGGTGGGCGCTGCTCGGCGGGGCGGCCGTGGTCTCGCTGGCCGCCACCGTGTCGCTGGCCTCCTTCGCCGGCTACGAGGGGCCGGGTGACCTCCTGGCGCGCTGTGCGGTGGTCGCCGTGCCGGCCGTGCTGGCCGGGTTCGTCGCCCGGTACGACGGGCGCGCGGCCCGCATCCGGCTGGCCCTGGGCACCGGGTTGGTCACCGTGCCGCTGTGCGGCCTGGGCTGGGCCCTGCTGTCCTCCTCCGCCCGGTCGACGGCCGGCCTCGCCGACGTCCTGACCATGACCGGCATGGCCGCCGTCATCCCCCTGGCCCTGGCCGTCACGTTCGTGGCGGCCGACCGGCGCCGCCGCACCGCCAGCTGACCGGAGGACCATCGCGGGGTGACCACCCTCGCCGAGGCACTCCGCACCGGGACCGTCGTGGCCGACGGCGGCCTCTCCACCGAGCTCGAGTCCCGCGGGCACGACGTCACCTCGTCGCTGTGGTCGGCTCGGCTGCTGCGCGACGACCCGGCGGCCGTCACCGACGCACACGCCGCCTTCGCGCGCGCCGGCGCCCAGGTCGCCACCACCGCCAGCTACCAGGCGTCCTTCCCCGGCTTCACCGCCGCGGGCATCGACGGGTCGCAGGCCCGCATGCTGATGGCCCGCTCGGTGCAACTGGCCCGCGACGGCCTGGCCCTGGCCGACCGAGAGGGTTGGGTGGCCGGCTCGATCGGGCCCTACGGCGCCTTCCTGGCCGACGGCTCGGAGTACACCGGCGACTACGCCGAGCACGTCTCCGTCGCCGAGCTGCGCGCGTTCCACCGGCCGCGGCTGGCCGTGCTCGCCGAGGCCGGGGCCGACGTGCTGGCCTGCGAGACGCTGCCTGCCGCCGCGGAGGTGGAGGCGTTGCTGGCCGAGCTGGCCGAGCTCGGTGTCCCCGCCTGGCTGTCGCTGACCTCGACGACCGGCCCGGACGGGGTGGCGCGCACCCGGCGGGGTGAGCGGCTGGACGAGGTCTGCGCGATGGCGCGGGACGTCGACGCGGTCATCGCCGTCGGCGTCAACTGCACCGACCCGGCCGGGGTGCCCGCCGCGGTAACCGCCGCCGGGGCCAGCGGGAAGCCGGGAGTGGCCTACCCGAACAGCGGCGAGGCGTGGGACGCCACCGCCCGCCGGTGGACCGGCCGGCCGGGCGTCGGCGACGTGTCGGGGTGGCTGGCCGCCGGCGCCCGGCTGGTGGGTGGGTGCTGCCGGGTGCGACCGGACGACGTCCGCACCCTCGCCGACGCCGTCCGGTGACCTGTCCCCCGCAGCGGGGCCGTCAGCGAACCGGGACGGCGTCCTGCCCGAGGGCACCACCCGGCCGGCAACGCACCAGCCGGCGCACGGTCAGCCAGCTGCCGCGCAGCGCCCCGTGCCGTTCCAGCGCCTCGATCGCGTAGGCCGAGCAGGTCGGCGTGAAGTGGCAGCACGGGCGGCGCCGCGGGCTGACCTCCCGCTGGTACACCCGCACTGCTGCGATGAGCCGGTCGGCCAGCCGTCCGCCCGGGCTCTCGACCCGCAGCCGGCGCACCGTCGTCGGGGCCACCAGCAGCAGGTCCATCCCGCAGCCCAGGGCCTGGGCCAGGCAGCACCCGGTGTTCAGGAAGAACAGGTTCTGCAGGCACGACCCGTTGCGCCGGTACCCGTGGCCGGGACCGTAGCCACCGTACCCGCGCGGTGGGCCGTAGCCCCGGCCGTACCCCGGGCCGAAGCCCCGGCCGAAGCCCGGGTGCGGGCGACCCCGGCCGCGGCGCCGCCGTCGTGGTCCCCCGCCGCCCCAGCCCCAGACGAAGACCACCGGGTCAGAGGATCGGCCGGCCGCCGGTGACGGCGACCCGGGCCCCGGAGACGTAGCTGGACTCGTCGCTGGCCAGCAGCACGTAGACCGGCGCCAGCTCGGCCGGCTGCGCGGCGCGGCCCAGGGGCGTGTCGCCCCCGAAGGCGGCGACCTTCTCCGGCGGCATCGTCGACGGAATCAGCGGCGTCCACACCGGGCCGGGCGCCACGCTGTTGGCGCGGATGCCCTTCTCCCCCAGCAGCTGGGCCATGCTGGCGGTGAAGTTGGCGATGCCGGCCTTGGTCATCGCGTAGGGCGCCAGGGTGGGGCTCGGGTTGTCCGAGTTCACCGACGAGGAGTTGATGATCGACGCGCCCGGCTGCATGTGCGGCACGGCGTCGCGGATCAGGGTGAACATCGCGGTCAGGTTCAGCGCGACGGTGTGGTCCCACTCGTCGTCGGTGATCTCGTCGAGGGACTCGTGGCTCATCTGGAAGGCCGCGTTGTTGACCAGGATGTCGATCCCGCCCAGCTCCTCGACTGCCTTGGGGATGATCGTCTCCTGGTGGGCCCGGTCGGCGAGGTCGCCGGGCACCAGCACGCACTTCCGGCCGGCGTCCTCGACGTACTTCGCGGTCTCCCGGGCATCCTCGTGCTCGTCGAGGTAGGCGATGAGGACGTCGGCGCCTTCGCGCGCGAAGGCGATCGCGACGGCGCGGCCGATGCCGCTGTCGCCGCCGGTGATCACGGCGCGCTTCCCGATCAGCTTCCCGGAGCCGCGGTAGCTCTCCTCGCCGTGGTCGGGCTTGGGGTCCATCTGGCCGAGCGTGCCGGGCGGGGTCTGCTGCTGCTCGGGCTGGGACTCGGGGCGGGGTGACGACACGGTGGTACCTCCTGCGGGTCCGGGCGGCGGCACCCCCAGCGCTCTGCTCACGCAGCCGGCGCATCCTCCGCGCCGGCCCGGTGCCGCGTCGTGCTCGCGCCTACCCCTGCGGCGGAGCGACGAACCGGACCTCTTCGACCGTCAGGCAGCCCGGCTGGTCAGACCCGAGCCGGGGAACGCGACGACGGCACTGCCGGGACGGTCCCACCGCATCTCCAGGTGACGACGACCGGCACCGTCCACGACGGGCACCCAACGACACTCCGGGCAACGACTCTCACGCATGTCCGATCCACCTTCCGTTCACCTGTTGTTCACCCAGTGAACAGGATCGGCCGGTTCCAGTCCCGCGCTTGAGTCTTCGTGACCGAACTGTGACCTGGGCCGCACCGGGCCGTCGGACGGCGGCGTCCGTGCGGGAACGTCCGGGGCGTCGGGCACGCTGTCCACCACGATGACGCTCTCTCCTGCCGGCACCGACTCGACCCCAGCCGACTCCCCTGCCGCCGCACTGCCCTCGCCGGACGCGCCGGCCCTGATCGCCGACCCCGGCGACCTCTCGGAGCTGTTCGCCCTGGGCGACGACCCGGATGCGGTCTTCGCCCGGTTCGCCGAGTGGGCCGAGGCCGCCGGCACGACGCTGTACCCGGCGCAGGAGGAGGCGCTGATCGAGCTGGTCAGCGGCGCCAACGTCGTCCTCGCCACCCCCACCGGGTCGGGCAAGTCGCTGGTGGCCACCGGTGCGCAGTACGCCGCACTGGCCACCGACCGGGTCAGCTTCTACACCGCGCCGATCAAGGCGCTGGTGAGCGAGAAGTTCTTCGCCCTGTGCGGCGTCTTCGGTGCGGAGAACGTCGGCATGCTCACCGGCGACGCGAGCGTCAACGCCGACGCACCGATCATCGCCTGCACCGCCGAGGTGCTGGCCAACATCGCGCTGCGCGAGGGGCCGGACGCCGACATCGGCCTGGTCGTGATGGACGAGTTCCACTTCTACGGCGACCCCGATCGCGGGTGGGCCTGGCAGGTGCCGCTGATCGAGCTGCCGAAGGCCCAGTTCCTGCTGATGAGCGCCACCCTCGGCGACGTCACCACGCTCCGGGAGGACCTCACCCGCCGGACCGGCCGGCCCACCGCGCTGGTCGCCCACGCCGAGCGCCCGGTCCCGCTGCACCACTACTACGCGACGACGCCGATGCACGAGACGATCCAGGAGCTGCTGGACACCCGGCAGGCGCCGGTCTACGTCGTCCACTTCACCCAGGCCTCGGCGCTGGAGCGCGCCCAGGCGCTGATGAGCGTGAACGTCTCCACCAAGGAGCAGAAGCAGGCGATCGCCGACCTGATCGGCGGCTTCCGGTTCTCCTCCGCGTTCGGGACGACGCTGTCCCGGCTGGTGCGGCACGGCATCGGCGTCCACCACGCCGGGATGCTGCCCAAGTACCGGCGCCTGGTGGAGCAGCTGGCCCAGGCCGGGCTGCTCAAGGTCATCTGCGGCACCGACACCCTGGGCGTGGGCATCAACGTGCCGATCCGCACCGTGGTGTTCTCCGCACTGAGCAAGTACGACGGCACCCGCACCCGCTTGCTCAACGCCCGGGAGTTCCACCAGATCGCCGGGCGGGCCGGGCGCGCGGGCTACGACACCGCCGGCACCGTCGTCGTCCAGGCGCCCGAGCACGAGGTGGAGAACCTCAAGCAGTTCGCCAAGGTCGCCGACGACCCGAAGAAGCGCCGCAAGCTGGTTCGCCGCAAGGTGCCCGACGGCATGGTGCCGTGGAGCGAGTCGACCCAGCAGCGGCTGATCAACGCCGACCCCGAGCCGCTGAGCAGCCACTTCCGGGTGTCGACCGGCATGGTGCTCAACGTGCTGGCCCGGCCGGGCGACCCGGTGGCGGCGATGCGGCACCTGCTCACCGACAACCACGAGCCCCGCTCCCGCCAGCTGCGGCACGTCCGCGAGGTGATCGGCATCGCCCGGTCGCTGGTCACCGCCGGGGTCATCGAGCGACTCGAGGTGCCTGAGCCCGACGGTCGCCGCTACCGGCTGACCCTGGACCTGCCGCCGGACTTCCAGCTCAACCAGCCGCTGTCGACGTTCGCTCTCGCCGCGATCGACCTGCTCACCCCCGGCCCGGACGCCGAGGGCAACGACACCTACGCCTTGGACGTCGTCTCGGTCATCGAGGCGACGCTGGACGACCCGCGCCAGATCATCTCCGCGCAGCTGAACAAGGCCAAGGGCGAGGCCGTGGCGCAGATGAAGGCCGAGGGCATCGAGTACGAGGAGCGGATGGAGCTGCTGGAGGAGATCACCTACCCGCAGCCGCTCAAGGAGCTGCTCGACCACGCCTTCGAGATCTACTCCGCCGGCAACCCGTGGGCGCGCGACGCGCAGCTCTCCCCCAAGTCCGTCGTCCGGGACATGTGGGAGCAGGCGATGACGTTCCGGGAGCTGGTGAACCACTACGGGCTGACCCGCTCCGAGGGGGCGGTGCTGCGCTACTTGTCCGATGCCTTCAAGGCGCTGCGCTCGGGGGTGCCCGCCGACGCCCGCACCGAGGAGGTCACCGACATCGTCGAGTGGCTGGGTGAGCTGGTGCGCCAGGTCGACTCCTCGCTGCTGGACGAGTGGGAGCAGCTGACCAGCGCCGACCAGCCGCTGGACGCCCCGGTCGCCGTCCCGGCCCGGCCGCGCCCACTGACCGGCAACGAGCGGGCCTTCACCGCGATGATCCGCAACGCGCTGTTCCGCCGGGTCGAGCTCATCGCCCGGCGGCGCTGGTACGACCTCGGCGAGCTCGACTCCGCCGCCGGCTGGGACGCCGAGCGGTGGGGCGAGGTCGTCCAGGCCTACTTCGCCGAGCACGCCGACCTCAACACCGGCGGCGACGCCCGCGGCCCGGCCCTGCTGATCGTGGACAAGTCCGAGCCGCGGCTGTGGCAGGTGCGGCAGATCCTCGACGACCCGGCCGGTGACCACGACTGGGGCTTCGACGCCGAGATCGACCTGGACGCCTCCGACGAGGAGGGCGTGCTGGTGATGCGGCTGGTCGACGCCGGCCGCCGCGACTGAGGCGACCTCGTCCTCCTCGGAACGGGGCCTGGCCCACCTCCCCGACCACCCGGGTCCGGGTGGGCCGGCAATGCGCCGACTGCCCGGAACTGTCAGACCTCGAACGTATGTTCGATCCATGCTGAAACACGCGGACCGCCTGGTGGTCGACCTGGCGTGGGAGCACCGGGTCGCTGCTCCGCGGCTGCCAGTGGGCTGGCTGTCCGATGACGAGGTGGCTGTCGAGCTGCAACGGGTCCAGGCACGGCGGGCGGCGGACACCGCGTACGAGGCCGAGCTGATCCTGCAGCTCGCGCAGCACCGGCCGGCAGAGCAGGACCCGTCCGCCAGTGCCCCGGGTGGTCGCCGACCGGGGTGGACGGTCGACGAGGCCTACGACGGGGTGAGCGAGTTCTTCACCGCCGAGCTGTCCGCCGTGCTCAACCTCGGCCGGGGCACCGCCGCCTACCGCCAGGCCCGGGCCTCCACCTGGCTGACCAAGCTGCCCGCCACCTTCGCTGCACTCCGCGCCGGCCAGCTCGACGAGCGCCGCGCCACCCAGCTCGCCGAGGTCCTGCAGTACACGAACGCCGAGGTCGCCGGCCAGGTCGAGGCCGCGCTGCTCCGCGAGGCGAGCGAGCTCTCGGTGGCGCGGCTACGCGCCCGCGCCACCGAGGAGCTGCTCCGCCTCGACGCCGCCGCAGCCGACGAGCGCCGCGAGCAGGCCGCCAGGGACGCCGACGTGCGGGTGCACTCCTCCCCCACCGACGGCCGCTCCACGCTGGCCGCGGACCTGCCCACCGACGAAGCCGCCGAGTGCCACGACCTGGTCGACCAGTTGGCCCGGATGCTCAAGGCCGATGGCGACGACCGCCGGATCGGGGCGCTGCGCGCGCACGTGCTGTCCACGCTGATCCGCCGCCCCGCCGACCCCGGGCTCCCCGCCGTGGCCGCGAACGTCACGATCACCGCCGACCTGCACGCGTTGGCCGGCGTCAGTAGCACCCCGGGTGAGGTGAACGGGCTGCCCATCACCGCCGCCCACCTCCGTGACCTGCTCGTCCGGGTCGGCGCCCTCGGGCTCACCACCCCCGAGGGTGGGTCGCTGACCTACGCCCTCACCGGCCCCGACGGGCAGCTGCTGGCCACCACCACCCCCGCCGAACTGGCCCGCCTCGCCCGCCGCGGCTGCCCGCACCACCCCAACACCGGCAAGGGCACCCGCCGCGGTGACACCGGCAGCGGAGGCACCGGCAGCGACGGCAAGGATGCGACAACCGGCCAGCAGTGCGGCTGCGCGGTGCTCGGCCCGCCGCCACCAACCGACGCCTACACGCCCACCGACCGGCAGCGGTCCTTCCTGATCACCCGTGACCGGCGCTGCCGGTTCCCCAACTGTGGCCAACGAGTCGGCTGGACCGATCTGGACCACGTCACCGCCCACGCCTGCGGCGGGGCCACCGACTGCACCAACCTCTGCTGCCTGTGCCGCTCCCACCACCGCCTCAAGACCTTTGCCACCGGCTGGCGGTTCCGCATCGCCGACGACGGCACCCTGCACGTCACCACCCCGTCGGGCGTCACCAGGACCACCCGACCACCCGGCCAACGACCATCCACGCCGCCGCCGGAGCCTGAGCCACCGCCCCAGCCCGACGACCCGCCCCCCTTCTAGCCACCGGGCAACCTTCGCGCGCCCCGGAGGCGGCGTGAGGGCACGTGTGCGCACCGCGCACCAGGGCAGCGGCCCAGGAGATACACGGAGGATCGAGAGCGTCTCGAGGCCTCGACGACCGACAGCAGGCCATCGCGCCTGTCCTCGGGACTCATGCCCGTCATCGCCGGCCAGCCCGACATGGAGGGCAAGCCGCCAGCCGCTGCGGGATCACCTCGTTGCGAAGCTGCGCGCAACGAGGATCGATTGACGAGCCCGGAAGCACCTCACTGCGGCGGTGGGAGGCGCGGAGGGTCTCGGTACAGCCAGTGGACTTGCCACGGCGCCAGACGACCCGCTGGACTTGCTGCCATGGGGAAGTCGCGCGCTTCGATCAACGACCCTCGCCCGCGACCGAAACAGCTGTGGCCGCGGAGGCTGTGGGCGCACATAACCTGGCTGTTGCTCGTTGGGATGTTGCTGACCGTCGGCGTCGCCTGGCTCTTCTGGTCAGTACTTGGACGGCCCGAACTGACCGGGGGCCCGCTGGACACCGGAGGACTCATCGATGCCCTGAAACTCGTCTTGGCAGTGGTGGGGGGCACTGGCGCGGTCTTCGCTCTCACCATCGCCTACCGCAAGCAACGCCACGGAGAGGCTGCTGAATACCGAGAGGACAACAAGCTATTCAACGAGCGGTACGCCAAAGGCGCCGAGTTGCTCGGGCATGAACGAGCTCCAACGCGCATGGCCGGGCTCTATGCCCTGGCGCGGTTGGCTGACGACGTCGAAGACTATGAAAGAAGACAGCAGTGCATCGATGCGCTGTGCGCCTATCTACGACTGCCCTATGCGCCTGGCCCCAACGAGACTGGCGAGACCAAGGCCGAGCGCACCGTCCGGAGAACAACGCTTCGAGTGATCCGGGACCACCTGCGCGAGGACATGGCCGCGACCTCATGGGATGGACACAAGTTCAATCTGGCCAGCGCCGTCTTCGACGGTGGCGACTTGGCTAGAATCCGCCTCTCGAGCGGCCACATGACTTTTCATGACGCCATCTTCGTGCAGGGAGTCTTCACCTTCGACAAAGCGGAGATTCAGGAGGATGCACGAATCTGGTTCTCTGACGTGAGATTCGCTGGCGGGGATGTCCGTTTCCATGGCGCACTGCTTGGTGGGAAGAGAGTCTCATTCGATGGCGCACGATTCGACAGTGGTGTCGTGAGCTTTCGAGAGGTACGGGACCCGGATGGCATCGTGACCTTCGACAACGCCATCTGGGGTGCCGCCACCGTGGAATGGGGACCGTTCACACCCCCCAACGCCGCCATCGGGTCAGGTCCATGATCACCGCGGGCGCCGACCCAATGACGCAGTTCGGGGGCACGTCGTCGTCCCTGCGTGGGCGCCTCAGGGCCAACATCGCAGGTCGTGGTGCCGGTCACCAGGCATCAGCCGTCAGACGTCCTTCAAGAGCGAGATGAGTTGAGGCGCCGGAAGGTCGGGCCGGGCGGCGGTGGGACGGTGGCGGTCGGGTCGCGCCGGCGGCGGAGCTCCAGCGCCAGGCTCTCCTCGCCGCGAGCCATCGCCCACCGGTGGTTGGCCTCGAACGCCGGCCGCAGCAGCCAGCTGAGCCGGGCCAGCAGCGGCTTGGCGGCGCGCACCTGCCAGTCGTAGGTGATCACCACCTCCGGCCCCTCCTGCGCGAAGGTCCAGCGGCCGCTGCCCACCAGGTCACCCACCGCGGCGAGGGCGAACCCGGAGTCGGTCATCGTCTCGGTGATCCGCAGCGTCCAGCGCAGCGTGTAAGGCAGCCACCCCGTGGTGAAGAGCTCGACCGTGCGCCCGACCCCGTCCGGCCCGCCGTCAGCGACCGGCACGACGTCGAGGTAGACCGCCGGCCACCACCGGGGCAGGGAAGCGCTGTCGCTGAGCACCGCCCGCACCTCGGCGATCGTGCCGGGCACCCGCCAGACGGTGTGGAACCGGTAGGACGGCGGTCGGCGAGCCACGACCGGCACTCTGCTCACCTGCGCGTGGGCTGTCCACACCGGCGCGCGACCCGGCAGCCGGCCACGGGCAGTCGGCGTGGGGACCCGGACGGGTGATCCAGATCCCGCCCCCCGACGCCGAAGACCTGGGTGGACGCACCGGCGAGCGGAGCCGGGCCCGAGGACGAGGACCGACATGCCCCCACTCCCGGCGACGCGGCCGGCGATGCGCCGGTCGGTCTTCCGTCGCCCCGCCGACCTGGTCGAGCGCACCCGCTGGCTGTTCGGGGCCTGCGCCGTCGTCTCCCTGGTGCTCACCTCGCTCGGTGCCGTGGCGGGCGCGGGCACCTGGCAGCTGACAGCGGTCGCGGTGTCCGTGGCCGCGCTGCTCGCCTCCTGGCTGCACCGCTACACGGCCCGCCGCGGGTCGATCGCCCTGGACCTCCTCGACGCGGTGGCCGTATGCGTGTTCGCCCTCGCCTCGCCGGTGCCCGCGGTGGCCCTCGGCGTGACCTTCTCCGCGCTGTGGTTCCGCGCCGTCTACGGCCGCACGTGGGAGACCTGGGCCTACACGGCCGCCCAGTGCGCCGGCCTGGTCGCCGCGCTCCTGCTGTGGGAGGTCGTCCCCGGGCACGCCGGCGCTGCCCCGGCCGCCCCGCTGCTCGGCGCACTCCCGATCGCGCCCCTGCTCGCCGTGGTCGCTCGGCACCTGGCCGCGGTGCTGCAGGAGCACCGGCAGGCGCAGGCCTGGGACGCCACGCTCGCCCGGCTGACCACCCAACTGCTCGGCGTCACCGACGTCGCGCAGATCAGGCAGCGTGGCTGGGAGGCCGCGGAGCACATCTGCCGGATCACCCCCGGGCTGTCCATGGTCGTCGTCGATGACGACGGGACACACCTGGTCGTGCAGCGGTCCGTCGGCCTGGTCCGGCAGCTGCCCGACACCCTCGACCGCACCCCGGCCGCCGCCGGACTGGCCGCTGCCGCCACCGCCCGCGAGCCCCGGCGCATCACGGCTCCCCAGCAGCTCATCGCGTCGTCCGGCGGGGCGCGATGCTGGGCGGCCATCCCGATGCCGGACGAGCCGGGCAGCTACCTCCTGCTGGGCGGCAGCGTGCTGCACCCCGAGGGCGTGGCCCTGATCCAGTCGCTGGTCAACCAGGCCGCCCTCGCGGTGCGCGCGACCAGCGCCTACCGCAAGCTGGAGGTGCAGGCGCGCACCGACGCCCTCACCGGCCTGGCGAACCGCAGCACCTTCTCCGCCGCGCTGGCGGCAGCGACCTCCGACGCCGACGGCGACCCGTGGGTGCTCTTCGTCGACCTTGACGACTTCAAGCTGGTCAACGACCGGCTGGGGCACGCGGCGGGCGACGAGCTGCTCCGCGCGGTGGGCGCACGGCTGGCCGGTGTCGTCCGTGCGCCTGACCTGTGCGCCCGGCTGGGCGGCGACGAGTTCGCCGTCCTGGTGCACGCCGCCGACGCAGGGGAGGCCGAGACCCTGGGCCGGCGACTGGTCGAGGTCGCGTCCGCGCCGGTCCAGCTGGGCGCCGGCACGGCGCGGGTGGGCGCCAGCGTGGGTGCCGCGTGCGTGCTGCCCGGCGCCTCCTGGACCAGCACGCTGCAGCAGGCCGACCTGGCGATGTACGCCGCCAAGGCGGCGGGCAAGAACCGGGTGCGGGTCGCCGGCTCCCCGCCGCCGGTCAGCGCCGGAGCGCTCACCCCGGCCTGACGGCCGTGCGCGGGCTCACACGAGGCCGCTGTGACACCCTCGCGTCGATGTGGGCATGACGGCGTGGGAGATGGTCGCGGTGGCCGCTGCCGGGCTGGCCGCAGGCGGCATCAACGCCGTCGTCGGCTCCGGCACGCTGGTCACCTTCCCGGTGCTGCTGGCCGTCGGACTGCCGCCGGTGACCGCGACCATCACCAACTCCCTGGGCCTGGTCCCCGGCAACCTGACCGGGGCGATCGGCTACCGCAGGGAGCTGCAGGGTCAGCGCCGGCTGCTGCTGCAGCTGCTTCCGGCGTCGGTGCTCGGGGCCCTCACCGGTGCCTTCCTGCTCCTGCACCTGCCCGCCTCGGCGTTCGAGGCGATCGTCCCGGCGCTGGTGGGGCTGGCCGTCGTGCTGGTCGCCGTCCAGCCGCTGCTGCAACGCCGGCTGGCCGCGCGCCGGGCCCGCGCGGGCACCGTCGAGGAGGAGCAGGGGATCGGCCCCGGCCGGCTGGCCGGGCTGTTCGCCGGCGCCTACGCGACCGGCACCTACGGCGGCTACTTCGCCGCCAGCCAGGGGGTGCTGCAGATCGGCATCTTCGGGTTGCTGCTCCGCGAGCCGCTGCACCGGCTCAACGCGATCAAGAACGTGCTGACCCTCGCCGTCAACGCGGTCGCGGCGCTGGCCTACGTGGTCGTGGCGGCGGAGCGGATCGACTGGCGCGCGGCCGCCCTGGTCGCCGCCGGCGCACTGGTCGGCGGGTACGTCGGGTCGACGTTCGGACGGCGGCTGCCCGCAGCGCTGCTGCGGACCGCGATCGTGGTGCTCGGGCTGATCGCGATCTGGGTGCTGCTCCGCCGATGAGCCTCCTGGAGTTCGGGCTCCTGACGCTGGCCGGCCTGGGCGCCGGGCTGATCGGCAGCATCGCCGGGCTGGCGTCCCTGATCAGCTACCCCGCGCTGCTGGCCACCGGCCTGTCGCCGGTGGCGGCCAACGTGACCAACACCGTGGCGCTGGTGCTCAGCGGCGTCGGCGCGGTGAGCGCCTCCCGACCGGAGCTGACCGGCCAACGGGACCGGCTGGTCCGGCTGGGGGCCGCCGGACTGCTCGGTGGCGTCACCGGTGCGGTCCTGCTGCTGCTCACCCCGGCAGCGGCCTTCGAGCGGCTGGTGCCCTTCCTGATCGCCGGGGCCTCGGTCGCCATCCTCGTCCAGCGCCCGCCCCGTGAGCTGGCCGCCGGGGGTACGGCAGCCGGGCAGCGGCACCGCGTCCACTGGGGCCTGGTGCTGGGCACCTTCGGGGCCTCCGTCTACGCCGGCTACTTCGGAGCCGCCGCCGGCGTCGTGCTGCTGGCGATGTACCTGCTGGTCACCGGTGAGGGCGTGCCGCGCAGCAACGCACTGAAGAACGTCGTCCTGGGGCTGGCCAACGGGGTCGCCGCGGTGGGCTACGCCTTCTTCGCCGACGTCGCCTGGCTGGCCGCCCTCCCCCTGGCGATCGGCTTCCTGCTCGGCGGCCGGCTCGGCCCGCGGGTGGTCCGCCGGGTGCCGCAGACGCTGCTCCGCCGGCTGATCGCCGTCGCCGGGCTGGCCCTCGCCGTCCACCTCGGGCTCGACGCCTTCGACTGACCACCCTCCGGTGGTGCGCCGTGGCTGCGGGCAGCAGGCTGGCCGTGCGCCGCCCGCACCCCTCGGACAGGAGTCGTCATGACCGGCACCAGCCCTGCGGCCCAGCGGTTCGCCGCCGCACTGGGTCAGCTGCCCCCGCCCGAACTGCGCGGTCCGGAGATGCTCGCCGTCCGGCTCACCCAGGCGTGCGTCGCCGCCCTCCCGATCGACGGCGCGGGGCTGAGCGTCCACGACGTGCACGGCCGGCGCATGCCGATCGGCGCGAGCGACCCGGCCGCCTCCCTGGCCGAGCGCCTGCAGTTCACCCACGGGGCCGGCCCGTGCCTGCGCGCGCACGACGACGGCCGCGTCATCGCCTTCGATGCGGCGGACATCGCCCGCAACTGGCCGGAGCTGCACGCCTCGCTGGTCGGCGAGACGCCGTTCCGCGGCGTCCTGTCGGTGCCACTGCCACCGCCGCTGGGGCCCCTGGTCGTCCTCGACCTCTGGGTGCGTGAGCCGGCCACGCTGCCGGCCACCGACCGGGACGACGTCGTGCAGGTGACCGAGGCGCTGACCCGGGCGATGGCAGCCACCGTGACCGGCGCCCCGGTGACGGGGGCGCAACGCGGCTGGTGGGACGGGCCGGACGCCTCGAGCCGCGCGCGGGTCTGGCAGGCGACCGGCATGGTGAACGTCGCCCTGGGCCTGGACACCGCCGACGCCCTGGCCGTGCTCCGGGCGCACGCCTTCACCGCCGGTCGGGTCGTCGACGACCTCGCCGACGACCTCGTGACCGGCCGGTTGTCGCTGGCCGAGCTGCGGACCGCGGACACCAGCTCCTGACCGGCGCCGCCAGACGGCGTGCCGGGCATTTGTTCAACCAGCTGGTTGACAAGTTTCCGACGGAGGTCCACCCTCGTCATCAACCGATCGGTTGACAACAAGAGGAGGTGTCGTGGCGGCAGATCCCCTGTCCCGGGTGTTCTCGGCCCTCGCCGACCCCACCCGGCGCGACATGGTGGCCCGGCTCGCCCTCGGCGACGCCACGGTCAACGAACTCGCCGCCCCCTACGACGTGAGCCTGCAGGCGGTGTCCAAGCACCTCAAGGTGCTCGAGGACGCCGGCCTCGTCAGCCGCAGCCGGGAGGCCCAGCGCCGCCCGGTGCACCTGGAGGCGCAGGTCTTCGACCTGATGACGAAGTGGATCGAGCGCTACCGGCGTGCAGCCGAGCAGCGCTACCGCCGGCTCGACGACGTCCTGGCTGCCATGCCGGACGACGTCTCCCCCACCACTGGACAGGAAGGCCCGTCATGACCAGCACCAACACCCGAGAGACCCAGATCGTCGCCGACCCGGACGTCCCGCTCGTCCGGATCACCCGCGAGTTCGACGCGCCCCGGGAGAAGGTCTTCCGCGCGCACACCGACCCGGCCCTGGTCGTGCAGTGGCAGGGCCCGAACGGCATCGAGTCGCGGATCGACCACTACGACTGCCGCACCGGTGGCTCCTACCGCTACGTGCACGTCCAGGGCGGCGAGGAGCACGGCTTCCACGGCTGCTTCCACGAGGTCCGCTCCCCCGAGCTGATCGTGCAGACCTTCACCTACGAGGGCTTCCCGGACGGCGTCGCGCTGGAGAAGCTCGTGCTCGAGGAGCTCCCCGGTGGGCGCACCCGGCTCACCGCCACCTCGCTCGTCGACTCCTTCGAGGGCCGGGACGGTTTCCTGGCCAGCGGCATGGAGAGCGGGGTGCGGCAGGGCTACCAGCGCCTCGACGCCCTGCTCGCCGGCTGATCCCGGGCCGAGGAGGAGCCGGCGATGACGACGACCGGGACCCGGCGGCGACCCGGGTCGACCATCGGGACGGTGGCCCACTGGACCGTGCGGATCGGGCTCGTCGCGGTCTTCGCGGCGGCGGGCCTGGCCAAGCTCGGCGGCGACGCCACGATGGTCGAGCTGTTCGACGACATCGGCGCAGGCCAGGGCCTGCGCTCCCTGGTCGGGTCGCTGGAGCTGGCCGGCGCGGTCGGCCTCCTGGTGCCCCGCCTGGCGCGGACGGCGGCGGTCTGCCTCGCCCTGCTGATGGTGGGCGCGACCGTGACCAACGTGGCGGTGCTGCACACCAGCCCCCTGCTCACGGTGGTGCTGGGGCTGGCCGCAGCGGGCCTGGCCTGGGTGTGGCCCGGTCAGCGGGGACAGCGCTGACCGGGCCGGGGATCAGACCCCGCCGTTGGTGACGTAGGCGCTCAGCAGCAGCACGAACGCGCTGGCGGTGATCAGCAGCCGGGCCGGGGTGAGGCCGTTGAGCAGACCGGCGATCACCCCCGCGTTCGAGGCCCGCACCTCGGCGGCCTGGGCGCCGCGGCGGAGCAGCCGCACCTCGTCGGCCAGGAGGGTGCCGCCGGCGCCCAGCAGCGTCAGCCCGAGGACGACGAACACCAGGGACAGCCGCTGGTCGAAGGTGTCCACCGCCGGCGCCAGGAACAGCACCACGATCAGGCCCAGCAGCAGGCCGATCCCGGCGCCGGCCACCGGGGCCCAGGGGCCCATCCGCACCATCGGTCCCCCGCGCCGGGGCAGTCGCGGCCGAGGTCTGAAGCCGACCGGGGCGGTCGGGTGGGGAGGAGCCGGTGGTTCGGTGGCCGGTTCCTCCCCCTGCTCGGGCCCGGCAGCGGCAGCCGCCTCGACCGGTGCGCCCTGCGGCACCTCGTCCGCGGTCTCCGGCACGGCCGGCCCCGGTTCACCCTGCGTCCGTTGGCCGGGCACCACCGCCGCCGCCGTCGACCCGGTGTCCGTCCGTCGTCCGTCCTGCTCGACCGGTCCGGCCGCCAGCACGTCCTGCTCGTCGCTCATCTGTGTGATCACCTCGGGTGCGGACGCTAGGTGGGCCCTGCGGCGAACCAGTGCAGGTGCCCGGGTGTGGCGCGCGGGACGCGCGGGACACCGGCGGGGAGTGACCCACCGTGGTCCCCCGCGGCCACAGCGTCAACTCCGTCGGCACAGCGTCAGCTCCGCCGGCACAGCGTCAGCTGTGCCGGCGGAGCGTCGGCTACAGCAGCCGCCGGCTGTCCTCGGCGACGACCCGCAGCCAGCGGTACCCGTACCCCTCCAGCGCCAGCTCGACGGAGCCGTCCTCCGCGAGCTGCTCGCCGCCTGCGGTGAGCAGGTCCTCCAGCCGGTGACCGGTCCCGCAGCCGGGCACCGTGAGCGGCACCGTCAGGGGGTCCGGGCCGAGGTTGTGCACCGCGAGCAGCGCCCCGTCGTCCCAGGTGCACAGGTGCGCCAGGACGGCGGCGTGCGGCTGCTCCAGCAGCTGGAAGCCGCCCCAGCCCAGCTCCGGGGACTCCCGGTAGCGGCGGATGAGCAGCTTCATGAACGACAGCAGCGAGTCCGGGTCGCGGCGCTGGTCGGCGACGTTGACGAACTCAGGGGCGAAACCACCGTCGACGACCGGCCGGGTCAGCTCCTTCGCCGGTGCGTCGGAGAAGCCGCCGTTGGCGCCGCTGGTCCACTGCATCGGGGTGCGCACCGACAGCCGGCTGCCGGCCGAGAGGTCCTCCCCCATCCCGATCTCCTCGCCGTAGAAGAGCACCGGGGTGCCGGGCAGGGAGAACAGCAGGCTGTAGACCATCCGCACCCGCCGCGGGTCGCCGGCCAGCATCGGCGGCAGCCGGCGGATCAGGCCACGGTCGTAGACCTGCATCGACTCCTCCGGCCCGAAGGCGGCGAACACCTCGGCCCGCTCGTCGTCGCCGAGCTTGTCCAGGGTGAGCTCGTCGTGGTTGCGCACGAACGTGCCCCACTGGCTGTCCGGGGAGATCGCCGGCCGGGCGGCCAGCGAGGCGGCCAGCGGCCCGGCGTCACCGCGGGCCAGCGACAGGTACATCTGCTGCATGGTGTTGAAGTCGAACTGCATGGTCAGCTCGTCGCCGTCCTGCCCGCCGAAGAACTCCGCCTGCTGCTCGAACGGCAGGTTCACCTCCCCGAGCAGGACGCCCGAGCCGGTGCGGCGGCCCAGGAACGCACGCAGCGCGCGCAGGTACTCGTGCGGGTCGGGGAAGTGCGCGGCGTCGTCCGGGTCCACGCCGTCCGTCTCCAGCAGGAACGGGACGGCGTCGACCCGGAAGCCGGACAGGCCCAGCTCCAGCCAGAAGCCCATGATCTTGGCGATCTCGTCCCGCACCCGGGGGTTGGTGACGTCGAGGTCGGGCTGCTCGGAGTAGAAGCGGTGCAGGTACCACTCCCCCGTCTCCGGGCTGTGCGTCCAGATGCCGCCCTCGGCATCGGGGAAGACCACCTGGTCGCTGGTGTCCGGCGGCTCGTCGCCCCGCCAGACGTAGAAGTCCCGGTACGGGGAGTCCTTGCTGGCCTTGGCCGACTGGAACCACGGGTGCTGGTCGGAGGTGTGGTTGACGACCAGGTCGGCGATGACCCGCATGCCGCGGTCCTTCGCCGTCCGGATCATCTCCACCAGGTCGCCGTGCGTGCCCAGCCGCGGGTCGACCCCGTAGTAGTCGGTGATGTCGTAGCCGTCGTCCCGCCCGGCGGTCGGGTAGAAGGGCATCAGCCACAGGCAGGTGACGCCGAGGTCGGCCAGGTGGTCCAGCCGCTGGGCCAGGCCCTCCAGGTCACCCACCCCGTCGCCGTTCCAGTCCATGAACGTCTCGACGTCCAGGCAGTAGACGACGGCGTTCTTCCACCACAGGTCGGACGTGTCGGTGATCCGCATCGGTCTGCTCCTCAGTCCAGGACGGCGGGCTCGGGCGCCTGCGCCGGACGGCGGGGCTGGGGAGGGCCGGGCGGGTCGATCGCCACGGCCGGGGCGGGTGCGGTGACGTCCAGCTGGGGCAGCACGTGCTCGCCGAAGGCGTCCAGGAACGGCAGCTGCTCCTGGCCCACGTGGTGCAGGTAGACCTGGTCGAAGCCGAGGTCGACGTACTCGGCGAGCCAGGCCGCGTGCTGGCCGAGGTCGCTGGAGATGCGCACCGACGTGCCCATGTCCTCGGGTCGCACGTGCTGGCTGGCCTGGTCGAAGGCGCGGGTGGTGTCCAGGTCCCAGCACAGCGGCGGCGGGAAGACGTTGCTGCGCCACTGGTCGTGCGCGATCGCCACCGCGCGCTCGGCGTCGGGGTCGTAGGAGACGTGCACCTGGATGGTCAGCGTGCCCTGGCCACCGGCGTCCCGGTAGGCGGCGATCACCTCCCGGAGGACGTCGTGCGGCTGGTTGATGGTGACCAGCCCGTCGGCCCACTCGGCGTGCCGGGTGGCGGTCCGCGCCGAGACGGCCGGGGCGATGAGCGCCGGCTGCTGCTCGGGCAGCGTCCAGATCCGGGCCCGGTCGACGGTGACCAGCCCGTCGTGGCTGACCTCCTCGCCGGCCAGCAGGGCCCGGATGATGTCGACGCACTCGCGCAGCCGGGCGTCACGCAGCTCCTTGCGCGGCCAGACGTGCCCGGTGACGTGCTCGTTCATCGCCTCGCCGGAACCGAGGGCCACCCAGAACCGGCCGGGGAACATCGCGCCGAGGGTGGCGATCGCCTGGGCGACGATCACCGGGTGGTACCGCTGGCCGGGGGCGTTCACCGCCCCGAAGGGCAGCCCGGTGGTGGCCAGCGCCGCGCCCAGCCAGGACCAGGCGAACCCGGACTGGCCCTGCCGCTCGTTCCAGGGCTCGAGGTGGTCGGAGCACATGGCGGCGGTGAAGCCGACCTGCTCGGCGTGCTGCACCGCGCGCAGCAGGTCGGTGGGGTGCACCTGCTCGTGGGAGTTGTGGAAGCCGATCACCGTCATGGCGCATGCCTACCGTCACTGGTGATCAACCGCACGGCGAGCGCCGGTCAGCTGCCCGCGGCCCGGCGGTACAGCCGGCGGCCGGGTGCGGAGCTGATCCCGTGCGCGACCGTGCTGGCCGCGACCACCAGGGTCCCGGCCGCCCACAGCCGGGGATCGGTGACGCCGTCCTCCTCGCTGAGGGTCAGGTAGAACAGCGCGCTCACCCCGATCGGCCCGAACCACCCGAGGAAGACGGCGTCCCGCAGCCGCAGCCCCAGCGGGCGGGCCAGCACCAGCAGCACCGGCAGGCGCCGCAGGAGCAGCACGGCCACCGGGAAGAGCACCGCCGCCCAGCCGAGGTCGGCCCACTCCGACCAGGGCAGCAGGATGCCGAGCAGCAGGAACAGCGGGAGCACCAGGTACCGGTTCACGCCCTCGTCGATGGTGTTCTGCGGGCCGACCTCGTCCTGGGCGACGGCGAAGTTGTAGGCCAGCCCGGCGACGAAGACGGCCAGGACGCCGTCGGAGTTCGCGATCCGGGCGATGCCGAGCACCGCGACCGCCAGCACCAGCGTGAACACCAGCGACGGGCCCTCGTCGACGTCGGAGCGGCTCATCGCGAAGCTCATGGCGCGGCCGGCGACCAGGCCGGCCACGATCCCGATGACGATGCCGACGACGACCTGGTAGAGGCCGTCGAGGGCGGCGTGCCCGAGGGAGTCGGCGAGCACCAGCGCGATGCCCAGCAGCACCAACGGCAGGGCCAGGCCGTCGTTGGCGCCCGACTCCTCCGACAGCAACTGCCGGGTGCGGGCCGGCAGGTGCTCCTCGGCCGGCTTCCCGGTGACCACGCTGGAGGCGAGCACCGGGTCGGTGGGCGTGATGCAGGCGCCGATGAGCACGGCGAGGGCGACCGGGATGCCGAGCACCAGCCAGGCCAGGCCGGCCGAGAGCGCGGCCATCCCGGCCATCCCGGCCATCACCAGCACCGTCGTCGGGGTGACCACCGCGCGCAGCCGGCGCACCGGGAAGCGCAGCGCCACCCCGATCAGCGAGATCGCGAGCAGCACCCGGGCCATCTCGTGCACCAGGGGCGTGCGGAGCGGGTCGGCCACCTCCACCAGCCCGAGGACCTGCGGGCCCACGACCACCCCGAGCACGAGCGCCAGCAGGGGCTCGCTGAACGGCAGGTCTCGCATCTTGCTGGACAGCGCGGCCAGGGCCACCGCCAGGCTGCCGACCAGCGCGTACCCCAGGTGCAGGTCGTCCACGGTGCCCTCCTCGCCCGGCTCGGACGGCGTGGGACGACGCGCCGGTCACGTGCCCCGGGGCCCCGTGCCCCGCAACCGACGGTCGGGAAACACCGTCCCGGCCGCTGGTCCGGCGGGAGCTCAGAAGGTGATGCCCAGGGCGACCCCGCCGAGGAAGTAGACCGCGGCGGTGATCAGCACGATGCCGATCACGTTGAGGACGACGCCCGCGCGGATCATCTGCCCGATGGTGACGTAGCCCGAGCCGAACACGATCGCGTTGGGCGGGGTGGCCACCGGGAGCATGAACGCGCAGGTGGCGGCCAGCGCGGCGGGCACCAGCAGCACCAGCGGGAAGAGGTCGAGCCCGAGGGCGACCCCACCGAGGACCGGCAGGAAGGCCGCCGCCGTCGCCGTGTTGCTGGTGACCTCGGTGAGCAGCAGGACGATCCCGGCGGTCACGACCACCAGGAGGATGGCCGGCAGCGTCCCCACCGCGCCCACCTGGTTGCCCACGTACTCGTCGAGCCCGCTCGCCTGCACCGCGGCGGCCAGGCTCAGGCCGCCACCGAAGAGCAGCAGCACGCCCCAGGGCAGCTTCTGCGCCTGCTGCCAGTCCAGTGCGGAGACGCCCTCCCGGGCCTTGACCGGGATGAGGAACAGTGCGACGGCCGCGGCGATGGCGATGGTGGCGTCGTCGAGGTTCGCCACGAACGGCAGCACGTCGGTCAGCGCGCCCCAGCCGGTCAGCGGTTGGCGGAACACCCACAGCAGGGCGGTGGTCACGAAGACCACCAGCACGGTCCACTCGCCCCGGGACATGGAGCCGAGCTTCTCGATCTCGGACTGGATCACCTGCCGGCCACCCGGGATCTCCCGCAGGCCGGAGCGGAACGTCAGCTTCGTGAGCACCAGCCAGGCGAGCACCAGGAAGACCGCGGCGAGCGGCAGCCCCATCAGCATCCACTCGCCGAAGCCCAGCTCGATGTCGTAGTTCTGCTCCACGAAGCCGGCGAGGATGAGGTTGGGCGGGGTGCCGATCAGCGTGGCCAGCGAGCCGATGCTGGCCGCGTAGGCGATGCCCAGCATCAGGGCGACGGCGAAGTTGCGGGTGTCGGAGTCCTGGATCAGCTCGGTGACCGCCGGACCGCCGTCGCCAGGGGTGTCGGTGCCGGTCCCGCCGTCGGTGCCGGTGGCCGCCTCCACGGCCTCCGCGTCGGCGCTGCCGGCGGCCACCCGGTCCAGCACGAGCATCAGCACGCTGAGCCCGATGGGCAGCATCAGCACGGTGGTCGCGGTGTTGCTCACCCACATGCTCAGGAAGGCGGTGGCGAGCATGAAGCCGGCGATCAGCCGGGGCGGCTTGGTGCCGACCGCCCGGACGGTGAGCAGCGCGATCCGCCGGTGCAGCTCCCACTTCTGCATGGCCAGGGCGATCATGAAGCCGCCCATGAACAGGAAGATGTTGGGGTTCGCGTAGGGCGCGGTCGCCTCCTCCACCGACAGCACGCCCAGCAGCGGGAAGGCGACGATCGGCACCAGCGCCGTCGCCGGCAGCGGGAGCGCCTCGGTCATCCACCAGATGGCGAGCAGCACGCCGATCGCCGCCGTCGTCCGGCCGGCCGTGCTCAGCGCGTCGTCCTGCCGGAGCAGGAAGTAGACGACCAGCGCGGCGACCGGTCCGCCGATCCGGCCCGCCCACTGGCGCCCGGGTGGGACCGACGTGTCGGTGACGTTCACCTGCTCCCCGCCCCGGCCGGTGGCGGGCCGGCTGCGGTCGGTCACTTCCGCCGCGGGTGCCTGCTGGTCTGCCCGTCGTGCCACGGTGGGTCCTCTCCTCGTCGCTCGGCCGGTGCCCCCGGCCCGGGTCAGGCCGGTTGCAGGTCGGCGACGACGGCGGCCGGGGCCGGTTCGTGGCCCAGCCGGCGGCGGGTGAACCGGCCGGTGCCGTGCGACACCGACCGCAGCGCACGCGGGTACTCGATCAGCTCCCGCTCCGGCACCTCGGCGTGCACCGTCGTCTCCTCCCGCGTGGGCTCGGCGACGCTACCGGTGACCCGGGCCCGCCGCCCGGCGAGGTCGCCCAGCACCGGGCCGACGTGCTCGGCGGGGACCGTCACCTCCACGGCGCACCAGGGCTCCAGCACCTGGGTGCCGGCGGCGGCGGCGAGCTCCCGCAGCGCCAGCGCGCCGGCGGCGGCGAACGCTGCGTCGGAGGAGTCGACGGAGTGCGCCTTGCCGTCGACGAGGACGACCTCCACGTCGACCAGTGGGCGGTTCCCGCTGATCCCGCGGGCGGCCTGGGCGCGGACCCCCTTCTCCACACTGGCTTGGAACTGGGTGGGCACCGCCCCGCCGACCACCCGCTGGCTGAAGGTCACCCCGGACCCGGCCGCACCCGGCCGCCCCTCCAGGACGACGACGGCGTACTGCCCGTGCCCGCCGGACTGCTTGACGTGCCGCCCGGTCACGGTGGCCGGACCGGCGAGCGTCTCGACCATCGGCACCTGCACCGGCGGGGTCTGCACGGCGACCCCGTACCGGCCGCGCAGCCGGTCCAACAGCACCTCCGCGTGCGCGTCGCCCACGCACCACAGCAGCAGCTGCCCGGTGTCCGGCCGCCGCTCCACGCGTACGGCCGGGTCCTCGACGGCCAGCCGGGTGAGCGCACCGGCGAGCCGGTCCTCGTCGCTGCGCGAGGCCGCCTCGACGGCCACCGGCAGCTGCGGGTCCGGCAGCGGCCAGGGCCGCACCACCAGCGGGTGCTCCGGGTCGGAGAGGGTGTCCCCGGTCTCCGCGCTGCTCAGCCGGGCCACCGCGCAGAGGTCGCCGGCCGGGCACTCGGCGACCGGCCGCAGCACGCTGCCCAGCACGCTGGCGAGGGCGCCGACCCGCTCGTCGGCGTCGTGGTCGGGGTGCTGCTCGCCCCAACCGGAGCCGTGGCTGCCCACGTGCACCGGGACGTCGGGGCGCAGGGTGCCGGAGAAGACCCGCACGAGCGAGATCCGGCCGAGGTAGGGGTCGGTCGTCGTCTTCACCACCTCGGCCACGAGCGGCCCGGCCGGGTCGCAGCCCACGTGCCCGGCCGGCCGGCCGTCCAGCCGGGCGACCGCTGGGCACGGGCGCTCCAGCGGCGAGGGGAAGGCGCTCACCAGCAGGTCCAGCAGCTCGGCCACCCCGAGCCCGGTGGGCGCCGCGGTGCACAGCACCGGGTGGAAGTCGCCGCGGGCGACCGCCGTCTCCAGGTCGGCGACCAGGTCGGCGACTCCGATCGGTTCACCGGCGAGGTAGCGGTCCATCAGCGTCTCGTCCTCGCTCTCGGCGATCACCCCCTCGATCAGCTCGGCGCGCAGCCGGTCGCGCTCCGGGTTCCCGGGCAGTGGTTCCAGCAGGGAGGTGAGCGCGCCGTCGTCGCCCAGCACGTGCAACGGGTGCACCCCGGCGCCGAGCAGCTCCCGGCAGCTGCGCACGACCGCCGGGACGTCGGCCCGCGGCCGGTCGACCTGGGTGACCACGACCGCCCGCGGCAGCGCGACGGCGGCGCACTCGTCCCACAGCTGCACGGTGCCGGCGTCCACCCCGGCCACGGCGGAGACGACGACCAGCGCGGCGTCCGCGGCCCGCAGCGCGGCCCGCAGCTCACCCACGAAGTCCGGGGCACCCGGGGTGTCCAGCAGGGTGACCCGGTGGCCGGCGTGCTCGACCGTGGCCGCGGCCAGCGAGACCGAGTGCTGGAGCCGGACCTCCACCTCCTCGGTGTCCAGGCAGGTGGTGCCCTCCTCCACCCGGCCGACGCGGGGCAACGCGCCGGCAGCCGCCAGCAGCGCCTCGGCCAGGGTGGTCTTCCCGGCTCCGGCGCGGCCGACCAGCGCCACGTTGCGCACCTGCTCGGGTGGGCGGGGTGCCGGTGCACCCGCGCCGGTTCGGTTGCTGCTGCCGCTGTGCGTCGCCACGCAGACCTCCGGACGTCGTCGTCCCAGGTGCCCACCCTGGCCCGGGCGGGCGGCACTCACAAGGGCTCGGCGCGTCGGGCCTGACCGGCCAGGCGAGACTGGCCGTCGTGCTGCCGCCGTCGGGGACGCCCGGGACCGACCTGCCGGTCCGCTCGGTGCTGCCCGCCCTCGACGCGGCGCTGACCGCCGCCGGCGCTGCGGTGCTGGTCGCCCCGCCGGGCACGGGCAAGACCACGCTGGTGCCGCTGGCGCTGGCCGGCCGGCTGCCCGGCCGGGTGCTGGTGGCCGAGCCCCGGCGGGTGGCCGCCCGGGCCGCCGCGCGCCGGATGGCGTCGCTGCTGGGCGAGCCGGTGGGCCGCTCGGTGGGCTACAGCGTGCGCGGGGACAGCCGGCGCAGCGACGCCACCCGCGTCGAGGTGGTCACCACCGGCCTGCTCGTCCGCCGGCTGCAGGCCGACCCGGAGCTGCCGGGGGTGTCGGCCGTGGTGCTCGACGAGTGCCACGAACGGCAGCTGGACACCGACCTCGCGCTGGCCTTCACCCTCGACGTCCGGGCCGCGCTGCGCCCGGAGCTGGAGCTGCTGGCGATGTCGGCGACCGCGCAGGCGGGCCGGCTGGCCGAGCTCATGGGCGGACCAGCGCCGGTGCTCGAGGCGACCGGCTCGCTGCACGACGTCGAGCCGGTCTGGTGCCCGCCGAGCCCCCCGGTCGCCCCGCCGCACGGTTCCTCCGTGGACCCGCGGCTGCTGGCTGCCGTCGCCGACACCGTGCGCCGGGCGCTGACCGAGGGCCCCGGCGACGTGCTGGTCTTCCTCCCCGGCGCCGCCGAGATCGGCCGGGTCGCCGGGCTGCTCGCCGGGGTGGACGCCGACGTCCGGCCGCTGCACGGCCGGTTGCCGGCCGACCAGCAGGACGCCGCGCTCACCCCGGGCCCCCGGCGCCGGGTGGTGCTGTCGACCGACGTCGCGGAGACCAGCCTGACCGTGCCCGGGGTGCGCACCGTCGTCGACGCCGGCCTGGCGCGGGTGCCGCGGTTCGACGTGGCCCGCGGGATGGGCGCGCTGGTCACCGTCCGGGTCTCCCGCGCCTCGGCGGTGCAGCGGGCCGGCCGGGCCGGGCGGGAGGCGCCCGGGCGGGTGTACCGGCTGTGGTCGGCCGCCGAGCACGACCGGCTGCCCGCCTCGGGCGAACCGGAGATCGCCCTGGCCGACCTGACCGGGCTGGCGTTGGAGCTGGCGGTCTGGGGCGCCCCGGACGGCGCCGGCCTGGCGCTGCCGGACGCACCGCCGGAGGCCGCGTTCACCGTCGCCCGGTCGACGCTGCGCCAGCTGGGCGCGGTGGACGACGACGGCCGGGTCACCCCGCGCGGCCGGGCGCTCACCGCGGTCGGGGCGCACCCACGGCTGGCCCGGGCGCTGCTCGACGGCGCCGCGCAGGTGGGCCGGCGGCGCGCGGCGGAGGTCGTGGCGCTGCTGTCGGCCGACGTCGCGC
>NZ_JPMX01000061.1 GCF_000761485.1 Modestobacter caceresii | reverse complement strand
GGCCGAAGACCTCGACTCCGACAAGTAGCCGATCAAATACCCAACACCCTCTGAGGGGACCCGCGGCGTGCCTCCCGGGACTCGCCGTCTCGGGAGGCGCGTCACCCCCGAGCGGGTAGCATCGCTGTCGTTACACAGCGTCGCGGGGGCGCTGGAACCGTCGTCCGCCGGCCGTGCCGGGGACGCTCTCCGGGGGAGGCCCGCCCGCCCATGTCGTTGCTGGAGGTCGCGGGCCTGACGAAGTCCTTCGGGGCCCGACGCGTCCTGCGGGACGTCTCGTTCAGCCTCGGCGAGGGCGAGATCGTCGGGCTGGTGGGCGCCAACGGCGCAGGCAAGTCGACCCTCGGCGACGTCCTCGCCGGCATCACCGCGGCCGACTCCGGCGCCATGACCCTGCTGGGCCACCCCTACGCCCCGCTGTCGGCGGAGGACGCTCGCCACCTCGGCGTCGGGGTCGTCGAACAGCTCGTCCGGATCGACCCGGGGCTCACCGTCGCCCAGGCGGTCTTCCGCGGTACCACCCAGGCCGGGCGCCCGCAGTCCGACCTGCGCCGGCAGGCCCAGGTGCTGCTCGCCGAGGTCTCCCTGGACGTCGACCCCGACACCCTGGTCGGCGACCTGCCGCACTTCGTGCACGGGGTGGTGGAGATCGCCCGCGTGCTGGCCGAGGACACCCGGCTGGTGGTGCTGGACGAGGTCTCGGCCGCGCTGCTGCCCGTGGAGGTGGACGGCCTGCACGCCGTCGCCGGCCGGCTCAGCCGACAGGGGCGCGGGGTGCTCTACATCAGCCACCGGCTGCCGGAGATGCTCGCGGTCGTCGACCGGGTGCTGGTGCTCCGCGACGGACGGATCGCCCTGGACAGCCCGGCCGACGCGCTGGACCCGGTGCAGCTGGCCGCGGAGACGGTGGGCGAGCAGGTGCCGCTGCCCACGCGGCGGGTGACGCCGCAGCCGGCGCCGGCGGACGAGGCCGCCGTGCTCCCCCCGCGGCGGGTGGCCTCCGACGAGGTGGCGCTCCAGGTGCGCAACCTGCGGGTGCCCGGCGCGGTCGAGGGCGTGGACCTGCTGCTGCACCGGGGCGAGGTGATCGGGCTGACCGGGCACCGCTCCTCCGGCGTCGGTGAGCTCGTCGGCGCGTTGTCCGGGGAGCTCCCGGCGATCACCGACGAGCTGCTGCTGCACGGCGAACCGCGGTCGCTGGGCTCGGCGGCCGGCGACGAGCTGCTGCGGCTGCCCGCCTACCGCCCCGACGAGGACGCCTACGGGGTCGACCCCGGGGAGACGATCGCCCGGACGCTCACCCAGGAGCAGTGGGGCGCGCTGACCGACGTGCGCAAGGAGATCGCCACGCTGCGCGCGGTCATCCGGACCGTGCACCAGATGGACGTCAAGACGCTGAGCATCCGCACGATGTTCGGCGCGCTGTCCGGTGGCGACCAGCACAAGATCGCCCTGGCCCGGTGGATGGCGTCCTCCGCACAGGACGTCCTCGTGCTGCACGAGCCCACCCGAGGGCTGGACGTGCGGGCCCGCCAGCAGGTGCGCCGGATGCTGGACGACGCCACCGCGCACGGCACGTCCGTCGTCGTCGTGTCGGTGGACCCCGACGAGCTGGCCGAGTGCTGCGACCGCGTCGGCATCGTGTCCGGCGGCCGGGTCGCGCGCTGGATCGACACCACCCAGCTGGCAGCGGACGCTGTCCGTGACCGGATCGTCGAGGCAGCCACCGCCTGAGGCCGGACGCCGACCGGGCCACGCCCTTGGGTGTGCGGTGCAGGGTGGAGCCGCATCGGTGGTCTGCGCCGGGTGGCGCCGCCCGGGCAGGTGGCGCCGCCCGGGCAGGTGGCGCCGCCCGGGCAGGCGGCGCCACGCCGGGGTCAGACGCTGACGCCGCCGGCGACCGCCCGCAGCTTGTGCCGGGCCAGCGCCAGGTTGGCCGTCGCGCGGTTGAGCACGAGATAGATGAACAGGCCGGCGTTGCCCTGGCCCTTGAGCACGTTGATCAGGTGGTACTGGCCCTCCAGCGTGATCAGGACGTCCTGGATCTCGTCGTTCAGCTCGAGGTCGGAGATGGTGCGGAGCTTGGCGCGCACCACGTTGGAGTTGCCGGCGGCGGCGACGTTGAGGTCGAAGCCGGGGGAACCGCCGACTGCGAGGGCCATGCCGCTGTCGATGTCGACGATCGCGGCGCCGCTGGCGCCCTCGATCGCGAGGAGATCGGCGATGACGTTGTCGAGCTGTGCCACGGATGAGGCTCCTGTCGTTCTCGGTGGGGGTCGCAGCGGGGTGCTGCGGCGCACCGGGTCAGGGGCTGACCCGGGTCGAGCGGACGGACCTGCGGTCCGGACGTGCACGGGGCTCCGGGGAGGCGGCAGGGCCACCCCGGCGGGTGCCGCACCGCGCTGAGCACGGTGCGGAGCCACCTCGTCGCCGGCGGGCGGGGCGTCAGGGTGGTGCGGCCGGGCACCGTTGTCGGGCACCAGGCCCGGCTGCGGCGACCCCGGAGGTGCGTCCTGCGGCGGGGGCCGCGACCACGACCACAGCGATGCCCACCACCCGGTTGCCATTGCCCTTGTCCTGCCTTCGCCGAGGGGCTCAGGACCCCAGACAACACGGCTCCGACAGGCCCGGCAAACCGGCTGATGTACCTGCAGGTGAGCGCCTCGACACTGAGCGCACACAGCCCCCGGGACGCTCGTGAACCACCGAGCCACCACCGGCGAGACCGCTCCCCGCCGCCGTCGTGACCGCGCCCGGCCTGTCGGCGCTGCACCGGCCTCGGGTACCTTCCGCCGGGAACGCGGGCCTCCGCCCGCTTGGCTGGAGGAGACGCCGTGAAGACCCGGGACCTGGCGTACATCGCCCTCTTCGCCGCCATCGTCGCAGTGCTCGGGACCCTGCCCGCCATCAACGTCGGTCCGGTGCCGATCACGGCGCAGACCCTCGGCGTCATGCTCGCCGGCAGCGTGCTGGGCGCCCGCCGCGGCTTCCTCGCCGTGTTGCTCTTCCTCGTCCTGGTCGCGGTCGGGCTGCCGTTGCTGGCCAGCGGCGCCGGCGGCCTGGCGCCCTTCGCCGGGGCCTCGGCCGGGTACCTCTTCAGCTGGCCGCTCGCCGCCGCCGTCATCGGCTGGCTGACCGAACGCACCTGGGACCGCTACAACGTGGCCCTCGGCATGCTGGCCAACGTCCTCGGCGGCATCGTCGTCATCTACGCGGTCGGCGTCCCGGTGCTCAAGGTCGTCGCCGGCCTGCCGTGGGAGACCGCGCTGTGGAGCGGCGCCGCCGTCTTCGTCCCCGGCGACCTGGTCAAGGCCTTCGCCGCGGCGGCCATCGCCGACGTCGTCCGGCGCAGCTACCCGGTGATCGAGCGACCACGACGGGCCGTCGACACCCGGTGAGGTTCCGTCGTCCCGGTGCCGTCGGCACCGACGTCGACGTCGCCGACCCGACCCGCGGCATCGAGCTGCGGGGGGTCGGGCAACGGTACGGCGACCGGGTGGTGCTCGACGGCATCGATCTCACGCTGAGCGAGCAGCGGGTCGGGGTGATCGGCGCCAACGGGTCGGGCAAGAGCACCTTCGCCCGGCTGCTCAACGGGCTGGTGGTGCCCAGCGAGGGCCAGGTGCTCGTCGACGGGCTGGACACCCGCACCCAGGTGCGGGCGGTCCGGCGCCGGGTGGGCTTCGTGTTCCAGGACCCCGATGCGCAGATCGTGCACCCCACCGTCGCCGAGGACGTCGCCTACGGGCTGGAGAACCAGGGCGTGCCGGCCGAGGAGCGCGCCGTCCGCGTAGCCGAGGTGCTCGCCCGCCACGGACTGGCCGGGCACGCCGACCACCCGGCCCACCTGCTCTCCGGCGGGCAGAAGCAGCTGCTGGCCATCGCCGGGGTGCTGGTGATGCGGCCGGCTCGCATCGTCTTCGACGAGCCGACGACCCTGCTCGACCTGGTCAACGCCCGCCGGATCGCCGATCTGGTCGTCGGGCTCGAGCAGCAGGTCGTCGTGGTGACCCACCAGCTCGACCTGCTCGACGGCTTCGACCGGGTGCTGGTGATCGACCGCGGCCGTGTCGTCGAGGACGCCGCTCCGGGCCCGGCCGTGCAGGCCTACCGCGCGCTGATGGCCGACCGGTGACCCTGGCGCTGTACGTCCCGCGCAGCAGCGTCGTCCACCGGATGCACGCCGGGGTCAAGCTGCTGGGCCTGGCCGTCCTCGCCGTCCTGCTCTTCGCCCTGCCGACGCTCACCGCGGCCGGCGCGGCGCTGGCCGGGGTGCTCGCCGTGGGGTTGCTCCTGGCGCGGCTGCCGGTCGCCGTCCTGGCCCGGCAGGCCCGCGCGGTGCGCTGGTGGCTGCTGGCGCTGCTCGTCGTGCACGCGCTGACCACCGACGTGCGCACCGGCGCGCACGTCAGCCTCCGGCTGCTGACACTGGTGCTCGCCGCGGCGGTGGTGACGGCGACGACCCGGGTGAACGCGATGGTGGCGGTGGTCGAGTGGCTGTGCGCCCCGTTGCGGCTGGTCGGCGTCCGGCCGGCGCGGGTGGGTCTGGCCATCACCATGGCGCTCCGGTTCATCCCGGTGCTGATCGAGCGCGCCGACCGGATCCGGGCCGCCCAGGCGGCCCGCGGTGGGTCGCCTCGCGGGCTGCGTGCGCTGCGGACGACGATCGCCCCGCTGCTGGTGCAGGTGCTGCAGATGGCCCACGACGTGAGCGAGGCGCTCGATGCCCGCGGGGCCGACGACGTCCCCCCGCCGCGCCGCCGGCGCTCCCCCACCCTGGAGACCCCGTGACCGAGTCCGGCGCCCTGCACGAGATCTGGCGCACCCCGGCGGCGGCCGGGCCGATGCAGCGGGTGCCCGCCGCGCGGTTGCTGGCCGGGCGGGGGCTGGACGGTGACCGGTACGCCCTCGGCGGCGGCACCTGGGCGCAGTACCCGGACCTGGAGAAGCAGCTGACGCTCATCGACCGGGAGGACGTCGCTGCCGTCGCCGCGGAGGCGGGCGTGCCGCTGACGCCCGGCGACACCCGCCGCAACCTGGTGACGGCCGGGGTGGAGCTGCCCGCGCTGGTCGGTCACTGGTTCGCGGTCGGGGACGCCCTGCTGTTCGGCATGAAGCGCTGCCCACCCTGCGCCCACCTCGAGCGGCTCACCGGGGCGCGGCTGGTGAAGGCGATGGTGCGCCGCGGCGGCATCAACGCGGCCGTCTTCGGCGGGGCGGAGATCACCGAGGGTGCCGTCGTCCGGCCGGTGTCGGAGGAGGAGGCCGCCCGGCGAGGGGCGCCGACCGGTGCCGGCCGCCCGGAGCCCCGGATCGTCCCGCTCCCCGACTGAGGCCAGCGGCCTGCGCGCACCGGGGACGGCGGGGTCGGGCGCCACGGAGGTCAGGTCTCGGTGGTGGGCCCGTCGAGGTGGCGACCGAGGAAGGTCTTCTCCTCCGGGGTGAGCCGGCGCGGTCGGTTCAACGCGAAGTCGAAGGTCACCAGCAGGGTGCTGCCGGTGACGGCCAGCTGCCCGTGGTCGAAGAGCTCGTAGTGGCAGGTGAACGCAGCAGCCCGGACGTCGGAGACCCAGATCTGCACCTGGAGCGGGTCGGCGTGGTAGAGCACCGGCCGCTTGTAGGCGATCTCGTGCGACGCGACCACGATCCCCCGGCGCAGGCCGGTCTTCTCGTCGTGGGTGGGCTGGTCGAAGAACAGGTCGACCCGCGCCATCTCGAAGTAGCCGAGGAAGGCCACGTTGTTGATGTGCTGGTAGGCGTCCATGTCCGACCAGCGCATCGGGACGGCGACGGTGTGCCTCACACCCGTCACCCTGCCTCATGGCCCGCCGCCGTCCGCACCGCCCCTGTTCCGTACCGGGCCGTGCAGGCCTACGGTGCCGTCGTGGACCCGTGGGCGGAGACAGAGCCGGGCGTGTTGGTGCTGCCGTCAGGACGCCGCGTCCGCGGTCGGGGCCTGCGGCGACCGTTGCCCGACGGCAGCCCGCCCCCGGCCTTCGGCCTGTACCTGCTGGGTCGCCCGCCGTGCCCCGTCCCGTGGACGACCCGCTGGGTGTGCTGGCCGGACTTCCGGTTGCCCACCGCTCCTGTCGACTTGCACGACGCGTTGCGCGAGCTGTGGCAGCGGGCGGAGACCGAACGGGTCGAGGTCGCCTGCTCGGGCGGCACCGGGCGCACCGGGACGGCGCTGGCCTGCCTGGCGGTCCTGGACGGGCTCCCCCCGGCCCGGGCGGTCGCGTTCGTGCGCGGTCACTACCGCAGGCACGCGGTGGAGACCCGCGGCCAGGCCCGTTTCGTCGCCAGCTTCACCGCCTGACGGAGCGCCCCCCGCATCCGCTGACCGAGCGCCCCCGCATCCGCTGACGGGGGCCCGCAGACGGCGACGGCCGGCCGGAGCACAGAGCTCCGGCCGGCCGTCTGGTGACGCGATGGAACGGCCCCCTTGCCGGGTCCCGGTACGAGCCTGCGCGTGCCGGGGGCAAGGGGTCCATGCTCAGTCCCGCGTGAGCTTCCGGTAGGTGGCGCGGTGCGGGCGGGCGGCGTCCGGGCCGAGCCGCTCGACCTTGTTCTTCTCGTAGTCGTCGAAGTTGCCCTCGAACCAGAACCACTTCGAGTCGCCCTCGTAGGCCAGGATGTGCGTCGCCACCCGGTCGAGGAACCACCGGTCGTGGCTGACGACCACGGCGCAGCCGGGGAACTCCAGGAGCGCGCCCTCCAGGCTGGTCAGCGTCTCGGTGTCCAGGTCGTTGGTGGGCTCGTCGAGCAGCAGCAGGTTGCCGCCCTGCTTGAGCGTCAGGGCCAGGTTCAGCCGGTTGCGCTCACCGCCGGAGAGCACGCCGGCCTTCTTCTGCTGGTCCGGGCCCTTGAAACCGAACGCCGAGACGTAGGCACGGGACGGCATCTCCACGTTGCCGACCTTGATGTGGTCCAGGCCGTCGGAGACCACCTCCCACAGGCTCTTCGCCGGGTCGATGCCGCTGCGGTCCTGCGCCACGTAGGCGACCTTGACCGTCTCGCCCATCTTGATCTCGCCGTCGTCGGGCTTGTCCTCGCCGACGAGCATCTTGAACAGGGTGGTCTTGCCGACGCCGTTGGGCCCGACGACGCCCACGATGCCGTTGCGCGGCAGCGTGAACGACAGCCCGTCGATGAGGACCCGGTCACCGAAGCCCTTGGTGAGCTTGTCCGTCTCGACGACCACGTTGCCCAGCCGCGGACCCGGCGGGATCTGGATCTCCTCGAAGTCCAGCTTGCGGAACTTGTCCGCCTCGGTGGCCATCTCCTCGTACCGGGCCAGTCGGGCCTTGCTCTTGGCCTGGCGGGCCTTGGCACCCGAGCGCACCCACTCCAGCTCGTCCTTCAGCCGCTTGGCGCGCTTGGCGTCCTTGGCGCCCTCGACCTTGAGCCGGGTGGCCTTGGTCTCCAGGTAGGTGGAGTAGTTGCCCTCGTAGGGGTAGGCCCGGCCGCGGTCGAGCTCGAGGATCCACTGGGCGACGTTGTCCAGGAAGTACCGGTCGTGGGTGACGGCGACGACGGTGCCGGCGTACTTCTCCAGGTGCTGCTCCAGCCACGCGACGCTCTCCGCGTCCAGGTGGTTGGTGGGCTCGTCCAGCAGCAGCAGGTCGGGGGCCTCCAACAGCAGCTTGCACAGCGCCACCCGGCGACGCTCACCACCGGAGAGCACCCGCACGTCGGCGTCCCCAGGCGGGCAGCGAAGCGCGTCCATCGCCTGCTCGATGCGGTTGTCGAGCTCCCAGCCGTCGGCGTTCTCGATGACCTCCATGAGCTCGCCCTGCTCGGCCATCAGCGTGTCGAAGTCGGCGTCGGGCTCACCCATGGCGGCACTGACCTCCTCGAAGCGGGTGAGCGCCGCGCGCAGGTCCTTCACCGCCTCCTCGACGTTGCCGCGGACGTCGAGGTCCTCGTTCAGCGGCGGCTCCTGCTCCAGGATGCCGACCGAGGCGCCGGGAGCCAGCACGGTGTCCCCGTTGGAGGCGGTCTCCATGCCGGCCATGATCTTCAGGACGGTCGACTTGCCGGCACCGTTGGGGCCGACGACACCGATCTTCGCGCCGGGCAGGAACGCCAGCGTCACGTCGTCGAGGATCACCTTGTCGCCGTGCGCCTTGCGCGCACGGACCATCGAGTAGATGTACTGGGCCACTGAGTGGGAGCCTTCCGTCAGGTCGCGAGTGGGGGCGGGGCGGGGCGGCCGTGCTCGGCGGGCACCGGCCCCGCCCCCTGCGTTCTCAGCTCCGATCCTCCCAGCCGGGGAGGCTCACGTCAGCGCCGGGACCGCCGGCTCCTCGGACGTGACCTCGGAGTCCGTCTCGTCCAACGTCTCCTCCCCTCCGATGTAGTCCGTGGACCGCTGCCGGTAGAGCTCCTCGCCCGGTTGCGTCTCCTCGCTCGGCGCCGTCTCCTCGCTCGGCGTCGGCGGGGCCGCGAGGGCGGCAGACCGGTCGACGCGAGCCGGCCGGGTGAAGTCCGACCACCCACGGGCCAGGTTCAACCCGACCGCGGTGGCCTTGATCCGGTTGGCGCTGCGCCGCCCGGCCTCGCTCTCCCAGGACTCGGTCGACAGGTTGCCGACGACGACGACCGGGTCGCCCTTGGTGACGCTGCGGGCGACGTTGCCACCCAGCTCGTTCCAGCAGGCCACGTCGATCCAGAGCGTGGCGCCGTCGACGAAGCCCTTGGTCTCCTCGTCCCAGCGGCGGGACGTGGACGCCATCCGGAAGTTGGTCACCGACCCGTTGCTGGTGCGGTTCTGGCGCGGGACGTCGACCACGTTGCCGACGACGTGCAGAGGGGTGTCGTTCACGGTGCTCCTCAGGGTGCTGTCCCCGGCGACCTGCCGGGCTGGGACCACCGTCCAGCGCGCGGACCCGGCGGGACAGGAGCTCGGGTCGACTGTGGACACGCCCGCTCGCTGTGGACGACCGGCGCCGTCCCGTCGGGGCACACCGCTACGGCGCGCAGCGCCCCGGGTTCCCGACCGGGCGCCCGCAGCCGATGCGATGATCTGGCCGCAAGCGCCCGTAGCTCAGTGGATAGAGCAGGTGCCTTCTAAGCACTTGGTCGCAGGTTCGATCCCTGCCGGGCGCGCCACTGGCTCCCTCGTCCCGGTTGTACGCAGGCGCCGGCTGGCCCGATCAGCCGGCTGAACGCGGTCGGTCGGCGGGGCGCAGACCGCGCACCCCGCCGACCGACTCGGTCGTCGCGACCGGACGACTCCTAGTCGTCGTCCTCTTCCTCCTCGTCGACCGTGCCGCCGTCCTCGACCACGCCGGTGTCCTCGCCGCCCTCCTCGTCACCACCGCAGGCGGTCATGGTGAACGACGCAGCGGCGATGGCGACACCGGCGGCGGCGGAGCGCCACCGGTTGCGGCGTGCGGGCAGGGAGATGCTGGTCATCGTTCTCCTCGTGGTCGATCGGCCAGGGCCGACGTCGGGTGTACGCACGGCCGACATGCCCGGCGTCCCGCGGTGCCAACCCCGGATCACCGCCGTCGTCAGGGAGCGGCGAGGCCCGGGGGACCCGGCACGGGCCGGGCCGGACGGTCAGCCTGCGCAGGGCGTCTCGGCGCCCGTGTCAGGGAAGCGTCCGGAAGGTGCCCGAGGCGACCACCGTCCGGTCCGTCCCGGTCTCCAGCTGGTAGTGGTAGGACCTGTCCGGGGCAAGGCTGCGGGTGATGGACAGTGGGACGACGTCGTTGCTGGTCGTGCGGTAGGTGTAGAAGCCGGTCTGCGAGCCGAACGGTGCGGCGGAGACCCGGAGGGTGGTCCGCGTCGTGTTCGGGGGGACGTACGCGGACACGGTCACGCCGATGCGGCTCGGGGTGACGGTGTGCTCCCACGGCTGCGGGCCGGCCGCGGGCTCGGAACCGGCGCTCGGGGTGGCGTACCGGTTGAGGACCCCCTCGATGATCGTCCCGAACTGACCGTTGCGGGCGTGGCCGACTCCGGCCGGGTGCTCGTGCGACGTCTGGAAACCGCGGTCGGCGTACCAGGCCTCGCCGACCTTGGCCCCATAGGGACCGTTCAGCGAGTTCAGGCCGCCAGGCGCGGACCCGTTCGTGTCGGTGTCCAGCTCGCCGGTGTCCCAGTGCATGTGCACGTTGGCCTTGAGCGACGCGGGGAACGCGTCCGCAGCGACCGCGGGTGCGCCGCCCCCGCCGATCACGATGGTCCCGCCGCCGGTCAAGAGCTCCGAGTGCCGGGGGAACAGGAACCGGGTCATCAGCTGCGCGCCGGTGCTGTACCCGCCCAGCCACACGCGGTCCCGGTCGATGTCGTACTGGCCGTGGACCGAGTCGATCAGCGCGGCGAGGTGGTCGGCGTACCCGGTCGGGTCGCCCCGCTCCCAGCACTGACAGGCGCGGTTGGGGCTGGAGGGCACCAGCAGGACCATGTTGTGCCGCTTCGCCACGGCGACGACCCCGTTGACCCCACCCAGTGAGTAGCTGGCCGACGGGTTCTCGAACCCGTACTCGCCGGTGCCGTCGGCGTAGACGAGCAGCCCGACCGGCTGGGAAGGGTCGATCCCGGCCGCGTACACGTGGTGCTGGGCGGTGTACCCGGCACCGGTGAACGTCTGGAACGTGCGGTCGGTGAGCGGGCCGCCTGATCCGCCGGTCGGGGCCGCGGCAGCAGGCGTGGCGGTGGCGGTGGCGAGCAGCGCGACCAGCGCTGCCAGCACGATGCGGGACGGGCGCACGAGGGCTCCAATCGCGTTGAGGGGTTCGGACATCTCGCCGACGGGGGCGCGTGGGCGACCCGTCTGTTGCGCGGCTGATGTCACAGGGCGGTCACAGCCTGCGGGGTCGGCGCGAGGCACGCCCGAGGATGCCGAGAGAGTCTTCTCACCGTTCAGCCGCCGGTTGCTCGCGGCGCCCGGCCGCGAGCGAGCGGGTTCGGCCGCCGAGAGCCTCCGACCGCACCGGCTGGGCCGGCCCGTCGTAGCGCGCCCGCTGGTCGATACGTCGGTCGATAGCCTGCCCCGCCATGGGGCTCTTCGGGACGTTCACCTACAGCGACGGCGCCTGGACCACCCCGGACGCCCGTCGCGAGCCGTACCTGGTCGTCGACGTCCACGACAGCGACATCGCGACCATCGACTACCGGCCGACCGGGGACGCCGGTGGCCGGTGCTACCTCGGCTTCCAGCCCAGGGTCTACTTCGAGGACCCCACGGCGAGCGCTCCGGTGGACAACGACGCCGAGGCCCACGGGCTCGCCCACTGGGCGCTGCTGGCGACCGGGCGCGAGGTGGACCCACAGGACGTGGCCGCCCTCCTGGCGCCGGACGACGAGGACGACGAGCCGGAGGACCTCTTCGTCGAGGAGACCGTGCGGCGTCTGCTCGAGCTCACCGGCGTCCCGGTGCCGGAGGAACTGGCCGAGGAGGCGCTGACCGGCGAGGAGTGAGCAGGCCTCCAGGGCGGCCCCGTGGCGAGGTCACGGGCACGGGACCAGATCGCCCTGATCGGTGCCGGGAGGGACACCAACCGCAGCTCTTCGCCGTCGCTGCGGAGCCGGCCCGCACGGGAGTGGCGCCGCGCAGCTGACCGTCGGCCGTCAGCCGGCGGGGCGATCCGACCGGGCGACCCAGCCGATGGCCGGGGCGACGTGCCGGGCCACCGTCTCCAGCAGGTGGGCGTTGTACTCCACGCCCAGCATGTTGGGCACGGTCAGCAGCAGGGTGTCGGCGTCCCGGACGGCGGCGTCCTTGGCCAGCTCCTCGGCCAGCTGGTCGGGCTCGCCGACGTAGCTCTTGCCGAATCGGGCCCGCACGCCGTCCAGGATGCCGACCTGGTCGTCGCCGCCCTGACCCGAGCCGAAGTACTGCCGGTCGAGGTCGCTGGTGATCGGCAGCACGCTGCGGCTGACCGAGACCCGCGGTTCGTGCGCCCAGCCGGCTTCGGCCCAGGCCGCGCGGTAGAGCGCGATCTGCTCGGCCTGCAGCTGGTCGAAGGGCACCCCGGTGTCCTCGGACAGCAGGGTGGAGCTCATCAGGTTCATCCCCTGCTGCGCGGTCCACACCGCGGTCTGCCGGGTACCAGACCCCCACCAGATCCGCTGCCGCAGCCCCGGCGACTGCGGCTGGACGGCGAGCCGCGCGGACGCCCCGCCGGTCATCCGCGGATCAGCGTCCACGACGGTGGCCCCGCTGATCGCGTTCAGGAACAGCGCCGTCTTCTCCCGGGCGAGGTCGGCGTCGCTGCTGCCCGCCGGCGGCACGTAGCCGAAGGCCTCCGAACCACGCAGGGCCGTCTCCGGTGAGCCGCGGCTGATGCCCAGCTGCAGCCGCTCACCGATGAGCAGGTCGGCGGCCGCAGCCTCCTCGGCCATGTACAGCGGGTTCTCGTACCGCATGTCGATGACGCCGGTGCCCAGCTCGATCCGGCTGGTGCGCATGCCCATGGCGGTCAGCAGCGGGAAGGGCGAGGCGAGCTGCCGGGCGAAGTGGTGCACCCGCACGTGGGCGCCGTCGAGGCCCAGCTCCTCGGCGGCCACTGCCAGCTCGACGCTCTGCACCAGTGCGTCCCGCCCGGTCCGCACCTGCGAGCCGGGGATGGGCTGCCAGTGCCCGAAGGACAGGAAACCGATCCGCTTGTCCACTGCACTCACCTCTCGTCGTCTGCACTGCGGCGAGCGTCGGCGGGGCCGGGGGTGTTCCCGGGAGCCAGGGTGGGATGACCGGGAGCGGTGCGTGCGTTGCCGGATGTGTCCAGAGCCACAGCGAACCGAGGAGCAGGCACATGCGCGCGACCGTCGAGGACACCGTCATCGCCGAGGCACCCGAGTCCGAGCTCGTCCGCATCGAGGGCAACTGGTACTTCCCGCCGTCGGCCGTCACGGCCGGCACGCTCACCGAGAGCCCGACGGCCTACACCTGCCCGTGGAAGGGACCGGCCCAGTACTTCGACGTGGTCACGCCGGAGGGCACCCGCAAGGACGGCGCCTGGAGCTACCCCGACCTCAAGCCGTCCGCGGTCGACCGGGTCGGCAAGGACTTCGCCGGCTACGTCGCCTTCTCCCGGGAGGTCACCATCGCCGAGTGACGGGCCGCGGGCGGGGTCGGTGTGTCGCAGCGGACCGGCGGGACGACTGAGGTCAACCAGTCACGGAAAGTGACGGCACGAACACAATCGTCCCGCGCAGGTTCCCCGGCTGGGGGCGGGCCATGGTCCAGGCTGTCCGGGTGACCACCCCCGCCCCCGAGTCGCCAGGCGCCCCCGGGCCCGCCGGCGCTGCCGGGCGACGACTGAGCGCGGCCGATGTGCTGCTGGCCGACCGCGGCCAGCTCTTCCGTGCCCTCTTCCTGTCCGCGCCCGTCGCCAAGGCCGTCGTCGACCCGGACGGCCGGCTGCTCGTCGTCAACCCGGCGATGTGCGAGCTGACCGGCCGGACCTCCGGCGAGCTCGTCGGCCGGCACCTGGACCTGCTCACCCACCCCGACGACGTCCCCCTCGAGGACCGCGCCGCTGAGCACGTGCCCGGCACCCCACTGCTGGACCCCCAGCTGCAGGTCGTCGGCGAGCGCCGGCTGCGCCGCGCGGACGGCAGCAGCATCTGGGCGATGCAGACCCAGGAGCTCGTCCACCACAGCAACGGCGAGCCGCAGTTCGTGCTGCTCACCCTGGTCGACGTGACCGACCGCCGCCGGGTCGAGGACGACCTGGTCCGGCGCACCTTCACCGACCCGCTGACCGGGCTGCCCAACCGGCGGGCCCTCACCGAGCGGCTGCAGCGCGCCCTGGCCGCGTCCGGCCGGCGCGGGACGCTGGTCGGGCTGCTGCACCTGGACCTGGACCGCTTCACCGCCGTGAACGACTCCCTGGGGCACGAGGGCGGCGACCAGCTGCTCTGCCAGGTCGCCGACCGGCTGCGCTGGAGCACCCGGGTGGAGGACACCGCCGTGCGCTTCGGGGCCGACGAGTTCCTCGTCCTCGCCGAGGACGTCGAGGACGTCGAAGGGCTGCACACCCTGGCCGACCGCCTGCTCGGCGTGCTCGACGAGCCCTTCCACGTGCTCGACCGCGAGGTGACCCTGTCGGCCAGCGTCGGCATGACACTGGGGTCCGACCTCGCCCCCGAGGCCCTGCTGCGGCAGGCACACAGCGCGCTCGCCCGGGCCAAGGCCAGCGGCGGCCGCGGCCGGATCGAGGTGCACGACGAGGCGCTCGGCGAGGGCTACGTCGACCAGCTGCAGCTGGAGACCGACCTCCGGCACGCGCTGGAGGCCGGCGAGCTGCGGCTGTTCTACCAACCGATCGTCGCGCTGTCCGACGAGCACCTGCTGGGCTACGAGGCGCTCATCCGCTGGCAGCACCCGACCCGTGGGCTGCTGCCCCCCGGCGCGTTCCTGTCCGCCGCCGAGGACAACCGGCTCACCTCCCGGCTGGGTGCCTGGGTGCTGCACCAGGCCTGCTGGGACGCCGCCGGCTGGGACCCCTCCCTCCGGGTGCACGTGAACATCTCCGCCCGGCACCTGGCCGAGCCGGGCTTCAGCGAGCTCGTCGCCGACGCCCTGGCCGAGTCGGGGCTGGCGCCGGACCGGCTGGAGCTGGAGATCACCGAGTCGACCGCGCTGTTCGCCGCGGACGCGACGCTGCACGCCGTCGACACGGTGACCGAGACGGGCGTGACCCTGGCGCTGGACGACTTCGGCACCGGCTACTCCGCGATCACCGCGCTGCACCGGCTGCCCATCCACACCCTGAAGATCGACCGCTCCTTCGTCGCCGACATCGTCGCCCAGCCGGCCACCGCGGCCCTGGTGCAGGGCCTGCTCCAGCTCGGTCAGGGCATGGGCCTGCAGGTGATCGCCGAGGGCATCGAGGACGGCGAGCAGGCCCGCTGGCTGCGCGAGCACGGCTGCGCGATGGCCCAGGGCTACGCCTTCGGCCGGCCCGCCCCGCTGCCGGCCCGCGAGCTCGGCGAGTACCCGGCGCCCCCGCGGCTCGGTGACCTCGACGACCCGCCGGTGCACCCGACGCCCGACCCGGCCCCGGCAGCCGGTGACAGCTCCGCCGCCGGGCCTCAGCCGGAGTGGTCCGGATCGGACGACGACGAGCCCGGACCCGGGTTCGACCTGGGTGCCGCGCTCGCCGAGCAGGACCTCGACGGGCCCGGCCCGGCCGTGGGCAGCGCCGCCGTCCCCCAGCTCGACTCCTTCGAGCTCCCGGGGACCACGTCGGAGCCCCCGTCCACGCCGTCGGCCGACGCCCCGGTGCGCGACGCGGTGCCCGAGGCGGGGTCACCGCAGGGCGACTCCTTCGACCCGGGCGTCTTCCGGCCCTCCAGCGCGCTCCTGGAACTGCGTGCGCTGCTGGCCGCCAACGGTGCCCCCGACGCCCCGGGCGTCCCCGGGCCGCGGGAGCCCGCGGAGCTGGGCGACCTGCGGGCGCTGACCGCCGACCCGACCGACCTCTCCGGGCTGCGCCCGTGGCTGGAGTCCTTCCAGCAGCGGCTGGGCCTGGACACCGGCGACCTGCCGGAGGTCGGCCGCAGCTGACCCGGGGAACGGACCTGCGCGTCCGTCCCCCGGGTCAGGGGTCCGTCCCCCGGATCAGGAGTCCGGCACGGGGACGACGCCGGCGCGCAACGGGAGCGCGGCGGGTCGCTTGGCCGCCCGCCCGTCGCCCGAGGACTCACCGCGCAACCGGCGGCCGATCCAGGGCAGGACGAACCCGCGCACCCAGGCGAGTTCCTGACCGACCACCTCCCGCACCGGCAGCGGCGGCGCCGGGTCCAGCGGGGTGCGCCAGTCCGTGTCGTCGCCGGCCACCGGGACGCCCAGCGCGGCCGCGGCGGCCAACGCCGTCCGTCGGTGCCCCTCGGGCGTCAGGTGGATCCGGTCGCCCGGGTCCCACATCCGCGCGTCCTGGACCCAGGAGGCGCCCCACTGGTCCAGCACGACGGCGCCCTGCCGGGCGGCGATCGACCACAGGTGGGTGTTGAAGACCGCGACCCGGCCCCGGGTGCGGCGGATGATCGGTGTCTGCCGTGGGTCCACGCCGGTGGCCAGCAGCACGTCGGCTCCGGCCGCGCGGAGGGAGGCGACGGCGGACTCCAGGTCCGCGGCCAACTGGTCGGGGTCGGCGCCCGGGCGCAGCAGGTCGTTGCCACCGGCGACCAGGCTCACCAGGTCGGGTCCGGAGGCGAGCGCGACCGGCACCTGCTCGGTCAGCACCTGCGCCAGCAGCCGCCCGCGGACGGCGAGGTTCGCGTACTCGACGGTGCCCGACGGCGAGGCTGCGGCGAGGTGCTCGGCGAGCCGGTCGGCCCAGCCCCGGAAGGAGTCCGGCGTCCCGGGCTCGGGGTCGCTGAGGCCCTCGGTGAAGGAGTCCCCCAGCGCGATGTACCGCTGCCACGTCCGACGATCACTGCCCGGTTGCACGTCCCCTACTGCACCACGGCCCACCGGGCGCCAGGGTGACGGGGTCCGGCCGGCCCCGGCGTCGCCCCGTTGCCGCCGGCCGGCTCAGCCGACCTCGTCGCCGGGCCCGCGGGCGCCCTGCGGGGCGCGCGCCGGGCCGGTGCCCGGGGCCGGCACTCCGCCCGGTGTCCGTCGGCGCAGCTCCTCGGGCACCAGCTCCATCAGCTCCTCCGGCAACAGCGGGAGGTCCAGCAGCGAGAGCTTGACCCGGCTGCGGTCGGCGGCCAGCCAGTCGTCCAGCCGCACCAGCAGCCCGGCGTCCGCGCGGGCCTCGACGTGCAGCTCGTCCCCCGGCCCCAGACGACCGACCACCAGGCCGTCCACCTCCACGGCCGGGTGCCCGGCGGTCTCGGGCAGCGCCAGGTGCAGCGGCTCGTGTGGTCCGAGCACCACGGTGCGGTCGATGCCGTTCAGCGGCGCCGACGGGGTGACGAGCACGCCCGCGGCCCCGGGGGACATCACCGGACCGCCGGCGGCGAAGTTGTAGGCCGTCGACCCCATGGGGGTGGCGATGATCAGCGCGTCGCTCCGGTAGTGGCCGTAACGGCGGCCGGCCACCGACAGGGTCGCGTCGACCATGCCCTCCCCCGGCACCCGGGCCAGGACGACGTCGTTGAAGGCCACGGTCTCCCAGCCCGGCCCCCGCACCACCAGGCAGCTGCGCGACTCCAGCGTCGAGCGGCCCTCGGCCAGCGCGGTGAGCGCACCGTCCAGCTCCTGACCCTCGACCTCGGTGAGGAAGCCCAGCCGGCCGAAGTTGACGCCCAGCACCGGGACGGGGTCGGCGACCACCATCCGCATCGCGCCGAGCAGCGTGCCGTCACCGCCGAGGGCGATGATCCCGTCGCAGCTGCTGGCCAGCTCGGCGACGTCCACCGGCGTCACGCCGCGCAGCTGCAGCCGCTCGACGTCCGCTGCCGCGGCGACCAGCTCCACCCCGTGCGTCGTGGTCCAGGCCAGCACCTGGGCCACCGCGCCCACGCAGTCGCGGTGCGGGTGCAGCACGAGGCCGATCCGGCTCCCGTCGTGCACCCGTCAGCCCCGGTAGGTCTCGAGCAGGCGCAGCCAGATCTCGCTGATCGTCGGGTAGGACGGGACGGCGTGCCAGAGCCGGCTGATCGGCACCTCGCCGACCACCGCGATCGTCGCCGAGTGCAGCAGCTCGGCCACCCCGGAGCCGACGAACGTGACCCCGAGCAGCACCTCGCGCTCGGTGTCCACCACGGCGATCGCCGTCCCGGCGTAGCCGTCGGCGAAGAGCGAGGCGCCGGCGATGCTGCCGATCGGGTACTCCACGACCCGGTGCGGGACACCGGCGTCGGCGGCCTGGGCGGCGGTCAGCCCGACCGCGGCGACCTGCGGGTCGGTGAACACCACGCTCGGCGTCGCCCGCCGGTCGGCCGTGGCGACGAACGGCGACCAGTCGGCCAGGTCGACCTGCTCGTCGCGCGCCCGGGCGACGATCGCGGCGCCGGCCTGGCGCGCCTGGTACTTGCCCATGTGGGTCAGCTGCTGGCGGCCGTTGACGTCGCCGACGCCGTAGAGCCACGGGACGCCGGGCACCTGCAGCGACTCGTCGACGTCCAGGTACCGGCTCGGCTCCAGGCCGACCGTGTCCAGCCCGATCTCGTCGGTGTTGGCGGCGCGGCCGGTGGCGACCAGCACCTCGTCGCCGCGGAACTCCCCGTCGGCGGTCGTGAGCACCACGTCGCCGCCGTCCTCCCGGCGCGCCGAGCGCACCTCGCTGCCCAGCCGGACGTCGACCCCCATCTCCCGCAAGGACGCCTCGACCGCCTCGCCGGCGGCCGGCTCCAGGGCCGGCAGCAGCCGGCTCCCCCGCTGCAGCAGGGTCACCGAGGAGCCCAGCTGCTGCCAGGCGGTGGCCATCTCGCTGCCGACGTAGCCGCCACCGAGCACCAGCAGCCGGCCCGGCGCCTCCTTCGCGCTGGTCGCCTCGCGCGGGGTCCACGGCTGCACGTCGGCCAGGCCCTCGACCGGCGGGACGGCGCCGCGGGACCCGGTGCAGACGGCGACGGCGTGCCGGGCGAGCAGCACCAGCTCCGTGCCGTCGTCCTGGGCCACGACGACCCGCTTCTCCCCCGCCAGCCGCCCGTGCCCGCGCACCAGGGTGATCCCGGCGCTGTCGACCCACTGCGCCTGGCCGGCGTCGTCCCAGTGGCTGGTGAAGCCGTCCCGGCGGTCGAGGGTGGCGGCGACGTCCTGCTCGCCGGTGACCGCGGCCGCGGCGCCGGACACGGCGCGGGCCTGGGCCAGCGCCTCGCTGCCCCGCAGCAGCGCCTTGCTGGGCATGCACGCCCAGTACGAGCACTCGCCGCCCACCAGCTCGCTCTCCACCAGCACCGTGCTCAGCCCGCCGCGGGTGGCGATGTCGGCGACGTTCTCCCCTGTCGATCCGGCACCCAGGACGATGACGTCGTACGTCTGCTCCGCAGTGGTCACCTCGGCATTGTGGTCGACTGACCCCCGTGCCTGTCGATCCCGCCGACCACGCCGCCGCCCTGCGCCAGTACGCCGCGGGGGTCGTGCTGTTGACGGTGCGCGACGACATCGACGACGTCGGGACGACGGTCACCTCGGTGATGAGCGTCTCCGCGGACCCGCCGCTCATCGCCCTCGGGCTGGCCGCCGACGGGTACCCGGCCGAGGTGCTGCAGGGCATCGGCAGCGGCGCGGTGAACGTGCTGAGCACCGACCAGGCGATCCTGGCCAGCCGGTTCGCCTCGGCGGGGCGGCCCAGCGCCCGGCACCTGCTGGAGTCGGTGCCCTGGCACCGCGCCCCGGTCAGCGACGCGATCGTGCTGGACGGCGCGCTGGCGGCGCTGGACTGCACGGTCGCCTCGGTGGTCGAGGCCGGCAGCCACGTCGTGGTGCTGCTGACGGTGGAGGGCGTCCCGGTGCTCGGGGACGGCGACCCGCTGGTGCGACTGCGCGGCCGCTGGGCCGACGGTGTCGGTGCACCCCTGCGGCGGCCGTGATGCGGCCACCGTGCGCTGACCGGGGTCTCCCGGTGCGTGCTCAGCGGGCGGCCGTGGCGCTGACGGTGCTGCTGGCGCTCGCGGGCTGCTCGGGCGGTCCAGGTCCGGTGGCGGCGCCGTCGTCCTCGTCGTCCGCCCCGTCGTCGAGCAGCCTCCCTGCCACCCCCGACCCGGCGGTCGGGGAGGCGCTGACGGCACTGGAGGGCGAGTTCGACGCCCGGCTGGGGCTCTACGCGGTCGACACCGGGTCCGGGCAGGTCGTCGCGCACCGCGCCGACGAGCGGTTCGGCTACGCCTCCACGCACAAGGCGCTGTCGGCCGCCGCGGTGCTGGACCGGACCACCGACGCCGAGCTCGACCAGGTCGTCACCTACACCGCCGAGGACCTGGTGACCCACTCCCCCGTGACCGAGGCACACGTCGGCGCGGGCCTGCCGCTGCGCGAGCTGGCCGCGGCGGCGGTGCAGCACAGCGACAACACCGCGGCGAACCTGCTGTTCGACCGGCTCGGCGGTCCGGCAGGCCTGGAGCAGGCGCTGCGCGACCTCGGCGACGACGTGACGTCGGTGGACCGGACCGAGACCGCGCTGAACACCGCCGTCCCCGGTGACGTGCGGGACACGAGCACGCCCCGCGCCCTGGCCACCGACCTGCAGGCCGTGCTGCTGGGGGACGCCCTCGACCCGGCCGACCGCGACCTGCTCACCGGGTGGATGCGGGACAACGCGACCGGCGGCACCCTCGTCCGGGCCGGCGTGCCGGCGGACTGGCAGGTCGCGGACAAGTCCGGGGGCGGCGGCCACGGCACCCGCAACGACATCGCCGTGGTCTGGCCACCGGACGGCGCCCCGATCGTGCTCGCGGTGCTCTCCAGCCGGGACGAGGCGGACGCCGAGTACTCCGACGCACTCATCGCCCGCGCCACCGACATCGCCGTCACCGCCCTCGCCTGACCCCCGTGACCACCGAAATGGCCATTGTGGTGGTCACGGGGGTGGCCGGGCCGGGGGCTGGGGGGCGCGGGTGTCAGCCCACGGGGATAGCGTCGGAGCGGAGATGAGCCAGTCACTCCCCGCCCCGTCGCCCTCTGCCCTCCGCCGTGCCCTGGTGCGCGCCGAGCGCGGGGTGACGCTGGACGCCACCGAGGCCGAGACCCTGCTGCACGCCCGCGGGCTGGGCGAGGGGGAACCGCTGGACCGGCTGCTGACCGCGGCCTCCCGGGTGCGGAACGCCGGGCTCGCCTCGGCCGGCCGCCCGGGGGTCGTCACCTACAGCCGCAAGGTGTTCATCCCGCTCACCCACCTGTGCCGCGACCGGTGCCACTACTGCACGTTCGTGACCACGCCCGGCCAGCTCCGCGCGCAGGGCAAGGCGCCGTTCCTGTCGCCGGACGAGGTGCTCGACGTCGCCCGGGCCGGGGCCGCGCTGGGGTGCAAGGAGGCGCTGTTCACCCTGGGCGACCGTCCGGAGGAGCGCTGGCCGGTCGCCGCCGAATGGCTGGAGGCGCACGGCTTCGACTCGACGCTGGGCTACCTGCGGGCGATGGCGATCCGGGTGCTGGAGGAGACCGGGCTGCTCCCCCACCTGAACCCCGGCGTGCTGTCGTGGGAGGAGATCCAGCGGCTCAAGCCGGTCGCCGCCTCGATGGGGATGATGCTGGAGACGACGGCGACCCGGCTCTGGTCGGAGAAGGGCGGCCCGCACTTCGGCAGCCCGGACAAGGAGCCCGCCGTCCGGCTGCGGGTGCTGGAGGACGCCGGCCGTTCCGCCGTCCCGTTCACCACCGGCGTGCTGCTGGGCATCGGGGAGAACTACGCCGAGCGGGTCGACGCGATCGCCGAGATCCGCGCCTCGGCGCGGCGGCACCAGCACGTGCAAGAGGTCATCGTGCAGAACTTCCGGGCCAAGCCGCGCACCGCGATGGCCGCCCACGACGACCTGGACCTGCAGGAGTACGTGGCCGCGGTCGCGGTCAGCCGGCTGATGCTGGGCCCGGCCGCCCGGGTGCAGGCACCGCCGAACCTCAGCGACTCCACCGAGCTGGGCCTGCTGCTGCGTGCCGGCGTCGACGACTGGGGCGGGGTCTCGCCGCTCACCCCCGACCACGTCAACCCCGAGCGGCCGTGGCCGAACATCGACAAGCTCGCCGCGCTGAGCGCCGAGGCCGGGTTCACGCTGCGCGAGCGGCTGGCCGCCCAGCCCGGCTACGTGACCCAGCCCGAGCCGTGGCTGGACCCGCGGGTGCGCCCGCACGTCTCCGCCCTCGCCGGCGCCGACGGCCTGGCGGTGGAGGGCCGGCTCCCGGTGGGCCTGCCGTGGCAGGAGCCGGACGAGGCATGGACCTCCTCCGGCCGGGTCGACCTGCACACCGAGATCGACACCGTGGGCCGCACCGGCGACCGGCGCAGCGACTTCGACGCCGTCTACGGCGACTGGTCTGAGCTGCGCGAGGCCACCGTCGCCGCCCGCGACGGCTCGTCGACCGCGCTGACCGTCGGCGACCGGGAGGTGCTGGCCGCGCTGCTGCACGCCGAGCAGGACCCGGCCGGGCTCTCCGACGCCGAGTACCTGACCCTGCTCGGCGCCGACGGCACCGACCTCGAGCACCTGTGCGCGCTGGCCGACGCGGTCCGCCGGGACGTCAACGGCGACGACGTCACCTACGTGGTGAACCGGAACGTCAACTTCACCAACGTCTGCTACACCGGCTGCCGGTTCTGCGCGTTCGCCCAGCGGCGCACCGACGCCGACGCCTTCACCCTGTCGATGCAGCAGGTCGGCGACCGGGTCGACGAGGCCTGGGCCGGCGGGGCCACCGAGATCTGCATGCAGGGCGGCATCCACCCCGACCTGCCCGGCACCGCCTACTTCGACCTGGCCCGGGAGGTGAAGGCCCGCCGTCCCGACATCCACCTGCACGCGTTCTCGCCGATGGAGGTGGTGAACGGCGCCGCCCGCACCGGGCTGTCGTTCCGCGACTTCCTCACCGCGGCGAAGGAGGCCGGCGTCGACTCCCTCCCCGGCACCGCGGCGGAGATCCTGGACGACGACGTCCGCTGGGTGCTCACCAAGGGCAAGCTGCCGACGGCGACCTGGCTGGAGATCGTCGAGACGGCGCACACCGTGGGCCTGCCGACGACTTCGACGATGATGTACGGCCACGTCGACACCCCCGCCCACTGGGTCGCGCACCTGCGGACCCTGGCTGCGCTCCAGGACCGGACCGGCGGCTTCCGCGAGTTCGTGCTGTTGCCCTTCGTGCACCACAACGCGCCGATCTACCTGGCCGGGGTGGCCCGCCCGGGGCCGACGAACCGGGAGAACCGGGCGGTGCACGCCGTGGCCCGGCTGCTGCTGCACGGACGGATCGACAACATCCAGACCTCGTGGGTGAAGCTCGGCGACACCGGTACCCAGGCGATGCTCGACGGCGGCGCCAACGACCTGGGCGGCACGCTGATGGAGGAGACGATCAGCCGGATGGCCGGCTCGGGCAACGGGTCGCTGAAGACCATCGCCGAGCTGGAGGCGATGGCCGCCGCGATCGGCCGGCCCGCCCGTCAGCGGACGACGGAGTACGGCACCCCGAGCGCCGAGCGGATGGCCACCGCCCGCTCCGAGGAGGGCCGACAGGCGCTCACCCTCAAGCTGCTCTGAGCCGCCGCCGTCCCCCTGCACCACCAGCTGTCCCCCCGCACCAGCGTTGCTGCGGGCGGACAGCGTCTGATCAGGTCACCTGATCCACGCTGAGCCGGGTCTCACGCGGTCCAGCGGGACGGCGTGCGGCGGCTGTTCGCCCCGCTCGCCGTGCGCGCCCAGGCCGCCTGCAGCACGGCGGCCACCTCGTCGGCCTGCTCCGGCGGCACGCTCAGCGGCAGCCGGAGCCACCGGTCGGCGGTGCCGTCGACGGTGAACCGCGGCCCCGGGGTCACCCGCAGGCCCAGGTCGAGGGCGTGCGCGGCGAGCCGGGTGGAGCTCTCCCCCGGCAGCTGCGCCCAGAGCACCGAGCCGGCCCGCGGCCGCTCGACGCGCCAGTCCGGCAGTCGGGCGGCGAGTGCGGCGAGCAGCCCGTCCCGGGCGGCAGTCAGCCAGGCGACCCGGTCGGCGAGCACGTCGTCGGCGACGGCGAGCAGCCGGGCGGCGACCAGCTGCTCCAGCACCGGGCTGCTGAGGTCGACCGTGCCGCGCGCCTGGGCCAGCCGGGCCAGCAGCGTCGGGTCCGCCCGCACCCAGCCCACCCGCAGCCCCGACCAGTACGCCTTGCTCATCGAGCCGAGGGTCACGACCCGGCGGTCGAGCGCGGCGAGCGCGGTGGGCCGGGCGCCGTCGAGCACCAGCTCGGCGAACGTCTCGTCCGTGGCGACCACCGGGGCGTCGAGGGCGGACAGCATCGCCCGGCGCTGGCCGTCGTCGGCGAGCAGGCCGGTCGGGTTCTGCCCGTCCGGGGTCACCAGCGCGACGTCGGCTGCGGCGCCCGGCAGCTCCCAGCCGTCGGCGCCCACCGGCAGCGCGACCGGCCGCAGGTGGTGGGCCGCGAGGCAGTCCAGCGCCGCCGGGTAGGTGGGCTGTTCGACCAGTGCCCGCTGCCCGGGCCGGGTGACGGTGCGCAGCAGCAGGTCCCAGCCCGCCAGTGCCCCGTTGGTGACCAGCACCTGCTCCGGTTCGGTGGCCAGGCCGCGACGGGTCAGGTGCCCGGCGATCGCGGTGCGCAACGCCGGGAGGCCGTAGGGGTGCAGGCCGTGGCCGGCCAGCAGCGGGCGCAGGTCGGCGGTGGCCCCGGCGACGGCGTCGAGCAGCTGGGCGGGTGCCGGGGCCGCCGCGATGGTGAGGTCCCGGACGACGGCCGGCTCCCCCGGGTCGGCGTCCGGGCGGACCGGCGCGGACGACGGCAGGGTCACCCGGCTCCCGGCGCCTGCCGCGCTGTACAGGTAGCCCTCACCACGCAGCACGTCGTAGGCGGCGGTGACGGTGGTGCGGCTCAGGCCCAGCGCCTGGGCCAGCTGCCGTTCCGACGGCACCCGGGCGCCCACCGACAGCCGGCCGTCGAGCGCGAGGCCGCGGATCCCGGCGGCCACACCGGCGTAGGCCCGGCCGCCGTCCAGCCAGGGTGCCAGGAGGTCGGCCAGCCGGTCGGTGCGCACCGGGCCATCGTCGGCCACTTGGCCCTGTTCGGACAAGGCCAAGCTCGGTTTGGGTGAGGGCATGCTCCTGATCGACCCGATGCCCCTCGACCGTCGCCCCACCCGCGCGGTGCTCCTGCTCGCCGGGCTGCTGCTCTACGGCTTCAGCTCCGGATTGATGCTGCAGGCCGGACTCGGGCAGATGCCGTGGGCCGTGCTGCACCAGGGGCTGTCCCGCAGCTTCGGCCTGTCCATCGGCACCTGGACCATCCTCGTCGGCGCGCTGGTCCTGCTGGCCTGGGTCCCGCTGCGGCTCCGGCCGGGCGTCGGGACCGTCGGCAACGTGCTGGTGCTCGGCGTCGCCCTCGACGCCACGCTGGCCCTGGTCCCCGCACCGACCACCCTGTCGGTCCGGGTGCCGCTGCTGCTGGTCGGCATCCTCCTCAACGGGATCGCCACCGGCGCGTACATCGGTGCGGGCCTCGGCGCCGGCCCCCGCGACGGGCTCAGCACCGGCCTGGCCGCGCGCGGGATGTCGCTGCGGGTCGTCCGCACGACGATCGAGGTCGGCGTCCTGGCCACCGGCTGGGCGCTCGGGGGCAACGTCGGCGTCGGCACCGTGCTGTACGCGCTCGGCATCGGCCCGTTGGTGCACCGCACGCTGCCCGCGTTCCGGCTCCGCGACGGATCGGGGACGCCCGCCGCGGTGACCCGAGTCCCGGCGCTGCCCAACGACTGAGCCGGGCCGCACCCGCGGCATGGCGACCCCCGACCCCTGTTGTCCGCCCAGCTGTCCGAGCGGCGGTGATCGCCCGCGGCAGCCAGGAGGCGATCGTGATGGACCTGCTCGCGCTGACGCCGCAGGGGAGCGGCGCCAGCGACCGACCCGGCCGGCCGGTCAGCCCGCAGCCGGCGGCCGGCACCACAGCGCCTCGACGTCACCGCCGTCGGCCTCCAGGACCAGTTCCCCGGCCTCGTGCGGCACCAGGACCGTCTGTCCCGCGCTGACCGGCATCGTCTGTGCCCCGCTGCTGGCCCGCAGCCGGCCAGCCCCGCCGGTCACGACGACGACGCCGAACCCGGGGTCCAGCACCGCGCCGGCAGCGATCCGGTCGATCCGGAAGAACTCCGCCGCCTGCCCGGGCAGGACCGAGCCGCTGCCCTCGGCTCGCCGCACGAGCCGACCGACCTGCTCGGTGGAACAAGCGGTCAGGTCGGCGGCCTCCAGCGCGAGGTCGAAGCCCAGCCCCAGGTGACCGTCGCGCTCGCCGTCGATGGCGAACCCGCGCCACTCCATCAGGATGGAGAGGTCCTCGGGCTCCTGGACCTCGACGAGGAAGACGCCCTCGCCGATCGCATGGGGCATCCGGGCGGGCACCAGGACGGCGTCGCCCGGGGCGACCTCGATCCGGTGCATCGCCGCGAGGAGCGGCTCGACGTCCTGCTCCCGCACCAGCCGGTGCACCTCCGCGCGCGGCAGGGCCCGGGCGAAGCCGAGGTGCACGCTGCCCCCGCGGAGGACCACCCACGCCTCGGTCTTGCCGTGGGCCCGCCCGAGGTGCTGGGCGGCGAACGCCGTGTCCGGGTGGACGTGCACGGGCAGCCGCTGGCCGGCGTCGAGCAGCTTCGTCAGCAGCTTCGTGTCGGTGCCGAAGCGCGCCACGTGCGCCGCCCCCAGCCAGGCCACGGGGTCGGCCTGGACCGCATCGCGCAGCACGCGCCCGTCGGGCAGGACCGAGAGCCCGAGCTCTTCCTCCCCGTGCAGGGTGTTGGTGGCACCGATCCAGTCCTCCGGCAGGTTGCCGCCGGTCCACGGCACGCCACGGAACGCGGCGATCCGTTCACCGCCTGCGTAGAACCGGTCCGGTGGTCGGTTGCCGGGTAGCGAGATCGGCGAGAGGGACATGCAGGCTCCTCGATGGGCGGGAGGTGACGGGACCCGTACCGGGCAGGCGCGCTGACGCCCGGACGGGGATCACCCGGCAGCCGCCCCCTCCCGTCGGCGACACCGGACATCACCCTCCTCGCGGGCGTCGTGAGCGAAGCTATCTTTCACCGGCGGCCCGTCCACGGTCCCCTCCGTCCACCGGACGGCGGGACCGTCCTACGGTGCACGACTCGAGCACGATCCAACGGAGGAACAGACGATGAAGTCGATCTCTCGGGCCCGGACCACGTCCACCGCCCTGATCATCCTGGGCGCAGTGGCACTCAGCGGCTGCAGCAACGGAGACACCAGCACGGGCGGCGGCGGCGGTGGCGACGGCGAGGTGGAGAAGGTCGGGCTGATGCTCCAGGACATCTCCAACCCGTTCTTCGCCTCGATGCAGGACAGCATGGAGGCGGCTGCCGAGGAGCAGGGCTTCGACCTCAACGTGCAGGACGGGCGCCAGGACCTCGCCGCGCAGAACGACCAGATCGACGCCTTCATCCAGCAGGGGATGGACCTGATCCTGCTCAACGCCGTCGACAGCTCCGGGATCGCCTCCGCGGTCGCCCGGGCCGAGGCCGCGGGCATCACGGTCGTCGCCGTCGACGTGGACGCCGAGGGTGCCGCCGCCGCCGTCACGACCGACAACGTGGAGGCCGGCCGGCAGTCCTGCCAGGCACTGGTGGACGCCCTCGGGGGCCAAGGGAACATCTTCATGATCGAGGGCACCCCGACGACGGCTCCGCAGGACCGGGTGAAGGGCTGCGAGGAGGTCCTCGCCGAGAACCCCGGGATCACCGTGGTGGCCCGCCAGGCCGGCAACAACGACCGCGCCAGCGGGCTCGCCCTGACCACCGACATGCTCACCGCGAACCAGGACGTCCAGGGGATCTTCGCGATCAACGACCCCGAGGCGCTCGGTGCCGACCTGGCCGTGGCCCAGGCCGGCCGCAGCGGCGTGACGATCGTCGGCGTCGACGGCTCCCCCGAGGCCGTGAACGCGCTGGAGGACCCGGCGTCGAACTTCGTCGCCAGCGCCGCGCAGGACCCGGGCGGCATGGCGCTGGAGGCCCTCGAGGTCGGCAAGGACATCGTCGCCGGAGACGCCCCGGCCGAGCGGGTCACCCTGCTCGAGCCGTCGCTCGTCACCAAGGACAACGTGAGCTCCTACGAAGGCTGGTGACGGCGCGACCGGCTGGTGGGAGGAACTCTCGTGAGTGAGTCAACGACTCCGCTGCTCGAGGTGGAGGGGATCAGCAAGCGCTTCGGCGCCACCCTCGCCCTGTCGGACGTGAGCTTCGACGTCCGGGCGGGCGAGGTGCACGCCCTGATGGGCGAGAACGGCGCCGGCAAGTCGACGCTGATGAAGATCATCTCGGGCAACTACCAGCCGGACACCGGCTCCATCAGGATCTCCGGCTCCCCGGTGACCATGGCCTCGCCCCGCGACGCCATGGTCGTCGGGGTGGCGATCATCCACCAGGAGCTCAACACCATCCCGGAGATGACGGTGGCCGAGAACCTGGCCACCGGGAACGAGCCGCTGCGCTTCGGGATGCTGGACCGCAGGACGATGGTCGCGCAGGCCCGGGAGAAGCTGGCCCGGGTCGGCGCGGACATCGACCCGAACCGGCCGATCGGCCGGCTCAGCGTCGGGATGCAGCAGATGGTCGAGATCGCCCGCGCCGTGGCTGAGAACGCCACGGTGCTGGTGCTCGACGAGCCGACGGCCGCGTTGTCCCGCACCGAGAGCCAGCAGCTGTTCGAGCTCATCCGGTCGATGCGCTCGCGCGGCATGGGGCTGGTCTACATCAGCCACCGCATGGAGGAGGTCTGGGAGCTCGCCGACCGGGTCACCGTGTTCCGCGACGGCCAGCTCATCGGCACCCGGGACATGCGGGCGAGCGGGCCCGAGCAGGTCGGGCCCGGCGACATCGTGAAGATGATGGTCGGCCGCGACATCGACGACCTCTACGTGCGCAACGCCCACCAGTCCGGGGAGGTCCGCCTCACCGTCCGGGACCTCACCGGGCCCGGCGACATCGGACCGGTCAGCTTCGACGTGCGCGGCGGCCAGGTCGTCGGGATGGTGGGCCTGATCGGTGCCGGACGGACCGAGGTGGCGCGGCTGATCTACGGCGCCGACCGCCGCACCGGGGGGGCCGTGACCCTGGACGGCCAGCCGCTGGAGGTGCGCAACCCCATCGACGGCATCAAGGCCGGGGTGGGGCTGCTGCCGGAGAGTCGCAAGGACCAGGCGCTGTTCCTGGACCTGTCGGTCAAGGACAACATCGGCATGTCGACGCTGCCGGACCACAGCAGCGCCGGCGTCGTCCGGAACGGGTCGCTGCTCACGGCCGTGCGCGGCGTGATGGACCAGCTCAAGGTGCGGTCCAACGCGCTGAAGCTCGAGTCGCGGGCACTGTCCGGCGGGAACCAGCAGAAGCTCGTGCTCGGGCGGCTGCTGCTGCAGAAGCCCAAGCTGCTGATCCTCGACGAGCCCACCCGCGGGGTGGACATCGGCGCCAAGAGCGAGATCTACCGCCTGATCAACGAGATCGCCGGGACCGGGGCAGCCGTGCTGGTCATCTCCTCGGACCTCCCGGAGGCCCTGGGGATCAGCGACGAGCTGCTGGTCATGCGCAACGGCCGGATCGTCGCCACCCTCGACGCCCGCACGGCGGACGAGGAGAGCGTCATGCAACACGCCACCGGCGTCTACGACGACGGCGCCACCACGAACGAGACCGCTGGGACTGCCCGATGAACCCGATCACCGACACCACCCCGGACAACCCCCTCCCGGACACGAAGCCCGAGCCTGCGGCGGTCCGGCGCGGGTCCGTCATCGCCCACTGGTGGGACCGGGTCGGCATCTTCCTGGTGCTGCTCATCCTCATCGCGCTGATGGCCGCCCTCGCGCCGAACTTCCTCTCGGTCGACAACGCCATCAACGTGGCGCGGTCGGTCTCGATCAACGCGATCCTGGCCGCCGGGCTCACCGTGGTCATCCTGACCGCGGGCATCGACCTGTCCGTGGGGTCGATCCTCGCGGTGGCCGGGGTGGGCAGCGTCCTGCTCGCGGTCGACGGGGTGCCCACGCCGCTGGCGCTGCTCGGCGGCATCCTCATCGGTGCCGTCGCCGGCGCGCTCAACGGCGCGTTCGTCGCCTGGCTCGCCCTGCCCGCGTTCATCGTGACCCTGGGCTCGATGACGTACCTCCGCGGACTGGCCTACTCGCTGCTGGACGGCCAGCCGCTGGTCGCCAGCGACCTGGGTTTCCGCGGTATCGGCAACGGCAGCGTGGCCGGCATCCCGCAGCCGGTGGTCGTGATGGTCGTCGTCTACGCGATCTTCTGGTTCCTGCTGGAGCGGACCCGGTTCGGCCGCCACGTCTACGCCGTCGGCGGCAACATGGAGGCGGCCCGGCTGGCGGGGATCAACGTCAAGCGGGTGCTGCTGTCGGCCTACATGCTCGCCGGGGCGGCCGCCGGGGTCGCCGGCCTCATCTTCTCCGCCCGGGTGCTGTCCGCTCAGCCGACCGCCGGCCAGGGCTACGAGCTCGACGCCATCGCCGCGGTCGTGCTCGGCGGCACCTCCCTGGCGGGTGGCCGCGGCCGGATCCTCGGCACGCTGGTCGGTGCAGTGATCATCGGGGTGCTGTCGAACGGCCTGATCCTGCTGGACGTGCCCTTCTTCTACCAGCTGATCATCAAGGGCGTGGTGATCATCATCGCCATCGCGCTGGACAGCCTGAAGCGCTTCTCCCGCGCCGGCACGTGACTCCGGGCCGGTGGGCGGATGCCGTCGCCCACCGGCCGGCCCCTGACCCACGACGCCCGTCCCGGTCCACCGACCGGGACGGGCGTCGTCGTCGCGGGCGCGATGCTCCTCCGCGCGCGACCGGTGCGGCACGATCACGGCACCACAGCGGGCGGGAGGAGAGACGTGCCACGGGTCACCAGCGCCGACGTCGCCCTGGAGAGCGGCGTCAGCCGGACGACGGTGAGCTACGTGCTCAACGACAAGCACGGCGCGATGATCTCCGCCGACACCCGGGAACGGGTGCTGGCCGCGGCGGCCCGGCTCGGCTACTCCCCCTCGGCCGCTGCCCGGACGCTGCGCAGCGGCCGCAGCGACCTGGTGCTCTGCGTGCTGCCGAACTGGACGGTGGGGCCGGTCCTCGACACCGTCCTCGACGAGCTGACCCGGGAGCTGGCCGACCGGCAGCTGTCGGTGCTGGTGCACCACGGCCGGGGGCCTCGCCCGCTGGCGGAGCTCTGGCGGGCGGTCACCCCGCGCGCCGTCGTCGGCTTCACCGAGTTCGGGGCGGAGGACGCCGACGCCATGCGCCGGGCCGGGATCCAGGTGCTCAACACCTCCCTCGACGAGGACCCGCGCGCGGTCTTCGCCGTCCCGCAGACCCGGGTCGGACAGCTGCAGGTGCGGCACCTGGCCGACACCGGGCACGTCCACCTCGGCTGGGCCGCACCCGTCGAGCCCCGGCTCGCCGACTTCGCCGAGCGGCGGCTCAGCGGGGTCCGCGCCGAGTGCGCGCGCCGCGGGCTGGCCGCGCCGGTGGTGCAGGACGTCGACCTGGACGTCGCTTCGGCCACCGCCGCCGTCCGCGCCTGGCGGAGCGCGGGGGTCACCGCGGTGGCCGCCTACAACGACGAGGTGGCGCTCGCGGTCGTCGCCGGCGTGCGCGGCTGCGGGCTGTCGGTACCGGGCGACGTCGCGGTGATCGGGGTCGACGACGTCCCCGCCGCACGGCTGAGCGACCCGGCGCTGACCACCGTCGCCCAGGACGCAGGAGTGCAGGCCCGGGCCATCGCCACCGCCGTCGCCGCGGCGCTGGACGGCGCCCCGGCGCCCGCCCCCGAGCGGGCCGAGGTGCTGCGGCTGGGGGTCCGGGGCTCGGCGTGACCGGCGGGG
>NZ_JPMX01000060.1 GCF_000761485.1 Modestobacter caceresii | reverse complement strand
GGACCATGCCCAGCTCCTCGGCGACGCTGACCGGCTCGTCGGCCGCCGCCCGGGCGACCGGGGACGGCGCGCCGGCGGCGGTGAGCCCGAGTCCGACCACCCCGATGATCGCCGCGGCCACGAACAGCGCCGGCCGGCCGGACGGGAGCGTCAGCCGGCGGCGGGAGCTCGTCGCGACCTCGGCGGCCGGTGCGGCGGCTGCGGACAGCGGGGTGCCGGCCGGCCCGAGCGGCCAGGTGTCGACGAGCACCGGGTCGGCCCCCTCGACCGGGAGCGGCCACTGCTCCGCCCCGGTGACCGGCGAGGTGCCGGCCGAGACGGGGCAGGTGACCGACGCGGTGCGCGTCGAGGCGGCACCGAGGGGGCGGCGCGGACGACGGACGGCCCGGCGGAACGGCAGCACGGAGGCGAGCACCTCGGGGCGGTCGGACGGCGGGGTGGCGGCGGCGGAACCGCCGGCGGTGCCGGTCGAGAGCACCGTCCCCTCGTCGTCGAGCCGGGCGAGGTGTTGCGGGTCCATGCACCTGTCTTTCCGTCGAGGGCCATTCGGGCGGGGCCCATGTAAACACGCCGTGATCGGTTCGTGATGTGGACGACCGGGTGAGCACACCCGGTCAAGTGGCGGAGGTCACAACACTTAGTGCCAAATGGGCACCCTCTGTCACGTCATCACTGCGCGCGGGTCAGGAATCGAACTCGCCGTGATGGGTAGGGGCGAGGAACGTCACGCCCCGGTGAACGGCCTGCTGACCCCGTCGCGGCCGTCGGAGCACCCCAGACCCGAGGAGCACCCCCATGCGCGCAGTGACCTGGCACGGCCGGGACGACGTCCGGGTGGACACCGTCCCGGACCCGGAGATCAAGGACCCCACCGACGTGGTCGTCCAGGTGACCTCGAGCGGCATCTGCGGCTCGGACCTGCACCTGATCGAGGTCATGGCGCCGTTCATGACCGTCGGCGACGTGCTCGGCCACGAGCCGATGGGCATCGTCCGCGAGGTCGGTCCCGCGGTCACCGAGCTCAAGGCAGGCGACCGGGTCGTCGTCCCGTTCAACATCTCCTGCGGCACCTGCTGGATGTGCGACCAGGGGCTGCAGAGCCAGTGCGAGACGACGCAGAACCGGGAGCAGGGCTTCGGCGCCTCCCTGTTCGGCTACACGAAGCTCTACGGCCAGGTGCCCGGCGGCCAGGCCGAGTACCTGCGGGTGCCCTTCGGCAACACCCTGCCGATCAAGGTCCCCGAGGGCCCGGCCGACGACCGCTTCGTCTACCTCTCCGACGTGCTGCCCACCGCCTGGCAGGCCGTGCAGTACGCCGGCGTCGTCCCCGGCGGGTCGGTGCTGGTCCTCGGCCTGGGCCCGATCGGCGACATGGCCACCCGGATCGCCAAGCACCTCGGTGCCGCCCAGGTCCTCGCGTCCGACACCGTGCCCGAGCGGCTGGCCCGGGCCCGCGCCAACGGGATCGACGTCCTGGACTCCACCGACCAGGCCGACGTCGTCGCCTGGGTGCGGGACAAGACCGACGGCCGCGGTCCGGACGCCGTCATCGACGCCGTCGGCATGGAGGCGCACGGCTCCCCCGGCGCGAAGTTCGCGCAGAAGGCCAGCGCCCTGGTGCCCGACGCCATCATGGAGAAGGTCATGACGGTGGTCGGCATCGACCGGATGGCCGCGCTCAACACCGCGATCGAGGCGGTCCGCCGCGGCGGCACCATCTCGCTGTCCGGCGTCTACGGCGGGGCGACCGACCCGATGCCGCTCATGCGGATGTTCGACAAGCAGATCGAGCTGCGGATGGGCCAGGCCAACGTGTGGCGCTGGGTGCCCGACATTGTCCCGCTGCTCACCGACGCCGACCCGCTCGGCGTCGACGACTTCGCCACCCACCACGTGCCGCTGGAGCAGGCGTCGCAGGCCTACGAGACGTTCCGGCAGAAGCAGGACGGCGCGGTGAAGGTGCTGCTCCAGCCCTGATCCACCCCGCTCCGGCCGACGGGCCGCGCACCGGTCCAGCACCGGTGCGCGGCCCGTCGCACGCGGCCGGGTGGGACGACGTGACCAGTCTCATGCCCGGCGCAGGCAGGGTCCGGGGCCCTCCTGCCCTTGGCTGGAGGAGGCCCCGACGTCCGGGCGCCTCCCCTGCGCAGTCCACCGAGGAGTCCCGACTTGCCCCGCGCCCTGATCGCGCTCGCCATCGGTGCCTTCGGCATCGGCACCACCGAGTTCGTCGTGATGGGGATGCTGCCCCAGATCGCCGAGGGGCTGGACGTCTCGGTCTCCGCCGTCGGGCTGCTCATCTCCGCCTACGCCATCGGCGTGGTGATCGGCGCCCCGACGCTGACCGCCCTCGGGGTGCGCTTCACCCCGCGACAGACGCTGGTCGCGTTGATGGTGCTGTTCACGATCGGCAACCTGCTGTCCGCGCTGGCCCCCGACTACGGCACGCTCGTGGCCGCCCGGGTGTTCGCCGCGCTGGCGCACGGGTCGTTCTTCGGCGTGGGGGCGGTGGCCGCCCGCCGGCTGGTGCCCAAGGAGAAGGCCACCCAGGCGATCTCCTTGATGATCACCGGGCTGACCCTGGCCAACGTCGTGGGCGTGCCGCTGGGCACCTTCGTGGCCCAGCAGCTGAGCTGGCGGGTGGTCTTCGCCGGGGTCGCCGTCATCGGGCTGGTCACCATCGCCGGGCTGCTCGCCTGGATGCCCGGCGTCGCCGGTGAGCCCACCGACCTGCGCAGCGAGCTGGGCGCCTTCCGCCGGCCCGGCGTGTGGCTGGTGCTCGGGCTGACCATGGTCGGGTTCGCCGCGCTGTTCGCCGTCTACAGCTACGTCAGCCCGATCCTCACCGAGCTCACCGGCCTGTCGGAGGGCTGGGTCACCCCGGTGCTGGCGCTCTTCGGCGTCGGCACCACCGTGGGCACGCTGATCGGCGGCCGGCTCGGTGACCGGTGGGGGATCTCCTTCGTCGCCGTCGGCCTGGTCGCCACCGCTGCTGCGCTGGCGCTCTTCGCGCTCGTCGTCGACACCGCGGTGCTCGCCGTCCCGGTGCTCGTGCTCTTCGGGACGCTGGCCTTCGCACTCGGCCCGGTGGTGCAGAACCGGGTCATCGAGGCCGCCCGGGTCCCCGGCGGGAGCCTGGTGTCCGCGGCGAACCAGGCTGCGTTCAACCTGGCGAACGCGCTGGGCGCTGCTCTCGGCGCCGGCGTGCTGTCGGCCGGGCTAGGCTACACCGCCCCGATCTGGGTGGGCGCGGGCCTCGCACTCGCCGGCACCGGGATCGCGGTGGTGGCGGTGCGCGGCGACCGCGCGGACCGCGCCGCGCTGGCCGCGGAGACCCGGGTCGCCGAGGGCGCCGCGCGGGTGGACGCCGACGTCGCCGTCTGGCAGCGGGTCCTCTCCCCCATCGCCGTCCCCGAGGTCCCGTTCGTCGTCCGCTGACGGCGTCCCCCGCCCCGCGAGCCGGACGGCGTCAGCGGGCGCGCTGGACCCGGCCCTCGTCGAACACCGGCTCGGGCACCTCGCGCACGTGCCCGTCGGCGCCGAAGAGCAGGAAGCGGTCGAAGGTGCGGGCGAACCAGCGGTCGTGGGTCACCGCGACCACGGTGCCGTCGAAGGCGTCCAGCGCCTCCTCCAGCGACTCGGCCGACAGCACGTCGAGGTTGTCGGTCGGCTCGTCGAGCAGCAGCAGGGTGGCACCGGAGAGCTCGAGCAGGAGCACCTGGAACCGAGCCTGCTGACCGCCGGAGAGCGACCGGAACAGCTGGTCCCCGGAGGGTGCCAGCCCGTACCGGCGCAGCGCCGCCATCGCCCGCCCGCGGTCGACGCCCGGTCGCCCCGGTTCGCCGTGCCACAGCAGGTCGACCAGCGTGCGGTCCAGCCACTCGGGATGGGCGTGGGTCTGGGCGAAGAACCCGGGGACGACGCGCGCCCCAAGCCGCCAGTCGCCGGTGTGCGCGACCTCCTGGCCGGCCAGCAGCCGCAGGAAGTGTGACTTGCCGGCCCCGTTGGAGCCCAGTACGGCGACCCGGTCGCCGTACTCGACCTCCACGTCGAAGGGGCGCATCAGGCCGGACAGCTCCAGCTGCTCGGCCATCACCACCCGCACCCCCGTCCGGCCACCGCGCAGCCGCATGGTCACGTGCTGGTCCGGTGGCCGCTCCGGCGGCGGCCCGGCGGCCTCGTACTTGGCCAGCCGGGTCTGCATGGCGTGGTAGCGGGCGGCCATGTCCGGGGAGTTCTTCGCCTGCTGCTGCAGCGTGCGCACCAGGTCGACCAGCCGCTCGTGCTCCTCGTCCCAGCGCTTGCGCAGCTCGGCCATCCGATCGTGCCGGGCGGTCCGCGCCGCGGGGTAGCTCGCCCAGTTGCCGCCGTGCACCCACGCCGTCCCGCCCTCGACGGTGACCACCCGGTCGGCGACCCGGGCCAGCAGCTCCCGGTCGTGGCTGACGAACAGCACCGTCTTGCGGGTCTCGATCAGCCGCTCCTCCAGCCACCGCTTGCCGGGGACGTCGAGGTAGTTGTCCGGCTCGTCGAGCAGCAGGACCTGGTCGGGGCCGCGGAGCAGGCACTCCAGGGCCAGCCGCTTCTGCTCGCCACCGGAGAGGGTGTTCAGCTCGCGGTACTTGCAGCCGTCGTAGGGCACGCCCAGCGCGGCGACCGTGACGGTGTCCCAGGTGACCTCGACGTCGTACCCGCCGACGTCGCCCCAGTGGGCCAGCGCGTTGGCGTAGGCCATCTGGGTGGGTTCGTCGTCGTCCTCCATCATCCGCAGCTCGGCGGTCTCGACGGCGTCCCAGGCCTCCCGGACGGCGGGCGGCGCGAGGTCGACGAGGAACCGCTGGACGGTGGTGTCGTCGCGCACCGAGCCGATGAACTGGCGCATGATGCCCAGCCCACCGATGAGCGCCACCGAGCCGGCATCCGGCGTCAGGTCACCGCTGATGATCCGCAGCATGGTGGTCTTGCCGGCGCCGTTCTCCCCGACCAGCGCGGCGCAGGCGCCCTCACCGACCCGGAAGGCGACGTCGTCGAGGAGCACCCGCCCGTCCGGCAGGGTGAACCGGATCCCCGTGACGTCGACGTAGCCCATGCCGCCATCATCCGCCGAGCGCGCCACCCGGTCCCCCGGAGGTCAGTCCACCGGTGCCCGGAGGCGGTGCCGGGCCAGCCGCTCGACCAGCTCGGGCAACGCCCCGGCGGGGGCGCCGCTGAGCTGCTGCCGGCACTCCTGCACCACCGGCCGGACCACCTGCGGCCGCTGCCCGAGCTCCTCGGCCAGCCGGACGACGGCCAGGTCGACGGCCGGGTCGGGTCCGACGGTGTGCAGCGCGGCCAACGGCATCGTGGGCCCTCCGGTGCTCGTGCCCCGCGTGCCGCTGACCGGCCCGTCCCCCGGGGTCCTGCTCCGGCACCAGACTGCCCGCACCGGGGGCGGGACCACCAGGGACCTAGGACCCGGTCCGCGCTCCGCTCGGACGCGGCAGCATCGGGGCAGGGACCGCACTCCGGAGGTGGCCGTGTTCTTCCGTGACCGCGCCGATGCCGGCGCCCAGCTGGCCCGCCGGCTGGACCAGGTGCGTGCGGCCGGGCCCGTGGTGCTCGGCCTGCCGCGGGGCGGGGTGCCGGTGGCCGCCCCGGTCGCCGCCGCGCTCGCCGCACCGCTGGACGTGCTCGTCGTGCGCAAGCTCGGGGTGCCCGGCCAGCCCGAGCTCGCCATGGGCGCGGTCGGCGAGGGCGGGGTGGTGGTGCTCGAGGAGCGGGTGCTCCGGGTGGCGGACGTGGTCGACGCCGACCTCACGCGCGTCCGCGAAGAACAACAGGCGGCGGTCGACCGGCGGGTCCGGCTCTTCCGCGAGGTGCGCCCGCGGGTACCGCTGGCCGGCCGCACCGTCGTGCTGGTGGACGACGGCATCGCCACCGGCTCCACCGCCCGCGCCGCCTGCGCGGTCGCCCGGGCCCAGGGCGCCGCGCGGGTGGTGCTCGCCGTCCCGGTCTGCTCCCCGGACGCGGTCCCGGCCCTGGCCGCGGCGGCCGACGAGCTGGTCGTGCTCAGCAGCCCGCCGGGCTTCCGCTCGGTCGGCCAGGCCTACGCCGACTTCCGCGCCACCGAGGACGACGAGGTGCTCGACCTGCTGCGCGGCCGGTGACGCCGCGAGCTCAGCCGGGGTCGCGGATGGTCGCGACGGCGTCCCGGAGCAGCTGGTCGAGCGCCACGGTGTCGACCCGGTCCAGCGAGGTGAACCGGATGCAGCTCTTGCCGCAGGAGACGTCCCCGAGCTGCGCTGCCCGGGACTCCGCGAGGTACTCGCCGTCGACGACGGCGGACACGTACAGGGAAAGGTGGCGCTTCTGCGCTGCCAGCGCGATCAGCGGCCACGTCGTCGTCTCCTTCGCCGACCGTGGCCGGTAGGGCGTCATCCCGTAGCCGAGCATGGCGCCGGAGCCGCTGGGCACCAGCTGGCGGTCGATGCCCGGTGCCGCGGCCTGGACGAGCGCGTCGACCCGGCGCAGCTCCTCGGCGCGGTCCCCGGCAGCGGCGAACCAGGCGTCGACGTCCATCGTCAGAGGACCGACCCGAGCAGCACCGCCCCGGCGGCCAGCAGCATCGCCGCGACGATGACGCCGGCGACCACCCGCTGCCGGCGGCGTCCGTCCGGACCGAGGTTGCCCATCCCCATCATGGGGAGCACGGTACGACCTCGGCCGGCGGGGACGGTGTCCCTCCGCTCCCGCAGGGGCTGGTCGTCGCCTCCGGATGACACCGCTGGGACGGGGCCGCAGGGTGGAGGTGTGACCGCCTCCGCGACGCTCCGGTTGGTGCCGTTGGAGCCCGAGCTGCTCCCGTCCGTCCTGCCCTGGTTCGACCATCCCGAGGTGCAGCGCCGGCTGGGTGGCCGCGCCTGGCCGCAACGGGAGTTCGCCCTGCGCACCGCGGCGCGCGACGAGGAGTTCCGCGGGGCCCGCGTGCTGCGCGCCCACAGCTGGGTCGCGCTGGCCGACGACGGCGCCGCGGTGGCCCAGATCGGCGGCGACGTCTACGACCGCTGGACGGTCTGGGACCCGGCCGCGGAGCGGGTCACCGCCACCTACGAGGGCCGCGCCATGGGAGCGGCCTACGTGGTCGACCCGGACCGCTGGGACCAGGGCATCGGTTCGGCGACGCTGCGCGCGCTCCTCGGTGCCGACGAGCTCGCCGACGTGGCGCAGTTCGTGCTGGGCATCGAGCCGGACAACGCCGCCAGCCTGGGGGTGGCCCGGGCGGCCGGGTTCGAACCGTTGACCGAGGGGCCCGACGCCGAGGGCATGCTCTACCTGCGCCGCCTGCGCTGACCGCCGATCGTCAGCCCCTCCTGCCAGGGTGGGTGCGTGACCCCGGAGCCCGCGCTGCTGCGCCTGGCCGCCCAGCGGCTGATCGGCCCGCCTGCCGAGACCCCGGCCGACGCCGTCCGGTGGCTGACCGCGGTGCAGGGCCAGGACCTGCCCGGCGCGCTGCTGTCGGTGGCGTTGCGCGCCGGGTGCACCCGCGCGGCGGTGACGGACGCGCTCGATGCCGGTGAGGTGGTCCGCTCCTGGCCCATGCGCGGCACCCTGCACCTGACCGCCGCCGAGGACCTGCCCTGGATGCTGGAGCTGCTCAGCTCCCGGGTGCTGGCCGGGGCGGCGGGCCGGCGGGCGACCGTGGGGCTGACCGACTCCGACGTGGTGCGCGCCCGCGAGGTCGCCGCGGCCGCGCTGGCCGGTGGCCGTCGGATGGGCCGGGCCGAGCTGGTCGCCGCGCTGGCCGGAGGCGGCGTGCCCACCGAGGGGCAGCGCGGGTACCACCTGCTCTGGTGGCTGGCCCAGACCGGCCTGACCTGCCTCGGCCCCACCCGGGACGGCGACCAGCAGTTCGTGCTGCTCGACGAGTGGGTGCCCAGCCCCCGCCGGCTCGAGCGCGAGCAGGCCCTCGGCGAGCTGGCCCGGCGCTTCTTCTCCTCCCACGGCCCGGCGACCGTCAAGGACCTCGTCCGCTGGGCCGGGGTCCTGGTCCGCGACGTCAAGGCCGGCCTGGCGCTGGCCGCGCCGGAGCTGGAGCGCCTCGTCGTCGACGGCACCGAGCACTGGATGGACCCGACCACGCCCGAGCGGCTCGCCGCGGCCCGGGACGAGGCAGCGGCCGTGCACCTGCTGCCCGGCTTCGACGAGCTGGTGCTCGGCTACGCCGACCGCAGCTGCACCGTGCCGGCCGAGTTCGCCGACCGGATCGTGCCCTGCGGCAACGGCGTGTTCCGGGCCACCGTGGTCAGCGGCGGGCGGGCCGTCGCGGTCTGGCGGGCCGGCCGCGGGAAGGCCCGGCCGATCGAACTGGAGCCCTTCGGGGAGCTGCCCGCCGACCTGCTCGCCGCGGTGCACGAGCGGTACGCGGCGCTCCCCTGACGGTTGCCCGGCACACCGGCAGGGCACGGCAGCGCCATGGAGTACACGCGTCTGGGCAGCACCGGCCTGCAGGTGTCCCGCCTCTGTCTCGGGATGATGAGCTTCGGCGACCCCGCCCGCGGCGGTCATCCGTGGAGCCTGCCCGAGGAGGAGAGCCGGGCCGTCATCGAGAAGGCGCTGGCCGCCGGGATCACCTTCTTCGACACCGCGAACGTCTACTCGGCCGGCTCCAGCGAGGAGATCACCGGCCGCGCGATCCGCGACTTCGCCGACCGGGAGGACGTCGTCCTGGCCACGAAGGTGCACGGCCGGATGCGGCCGGGGCCGAACGGCGCCGGACTCTCCCGCAAGGCGATCCTGGCCGAGCTCGACGCCAGCCTCACCCGACTGGGCACCGACTACGTCGACCTCTACCAGATCCACCGCTGGGACCCGGCCACGCCGATCGAGGAGACGCTGGAGGCCCTGGACTCCGCCGTGCGGTCGGGCAAGGTGCGCTACCTCGGCGCCTCGAGCATGTGGGCGTGGCAGTTCAGCAAGGCCCTGCACGTGGCCGGCGAGCACGGTTGGCACCGCTTCGTCTCCATGCAGGACCACTACAACCTGCTCAACCGGGAAGAGGAGCGGGAGATGCTGCCGCTCTGCGCCGACGAGGGCATCGGGGTGATCCCGTGGAGCCCGCTGGCCCGTGGCCGGCTGACCCGCGACTGGGACTCCCAGACCAACCGGTCGGAGACCGACGAGTTCGGCAGCAGGCTGTACAACGACGAGGACCGGGTGATCGTCGAGCGGGTCGCCGAGGTCGCCGGAGCCCGCGGGGTGCCGCGGGCGCAGGTGGCCCTGGCGTGGGTGCTCAGCAAGCCGGTGGTGACCGCGCCGATCGTCGGTGTCACCAAGGACCGGCACCTGGACGACGCGGTGGCGGCGGTGGAGCTGCAGCTGTCGGCAGAGGAGATCGCCCGGCTCGAGGAGCCCTACACCCCGCACGCGGTGGTCGGCTTCTCCTGACCCGGCGGGGCTCCGGGTCAGGCCGGCAGACCGACCAGCCGGGCCGACAGCTCCCAGAGTTCGCCGGCCCGCACGTCGTCCCGGGCCGAGGGCGCCGTCCAGGTCGGCGACCGGGACGAGGCGACCGCCCCCGGGTCGAAGCAGGTGGCGGTGACCTGCGGCGCCCATCGTCGGGCCAGTTCCCGGGTGAACAGCACGTTGCACCACTTGGCCCGCGCGTAGGCACGGGTGGCGAGGTGGGGGCCGGCGCTGTCGAGCAGGTGACCGCGCCGGGCGCCACCGACCCAGTGCATGAAGGACGAGGTCGTCACCACCCGCGCCCGCGAGGCCCGCAACTGCTGCTCGAGCAGCCGGGTGAGCAGGTAGGGCCCGAGGTGGTCGACCTGGGCGGTGCGCTCGTGCCCGTCGACGGTCAGCTCCCGCCGGGCGAACGACGCGCCGGCGTTGTGCACCAGCGCGTCGATCCGCGGCAGCTCGGCCAGCTCCGCGGCCAGCCGCCGGACGTCGTCCAGCCGGGCGAGGTCGACGGTGGCCGACCGGACACCGCCGAGCTCGGCGGCGACCGCGGCGGTCTTCTCCGGCGACCGGCCGACCACCACGACCCGGGCGCCGCTGCGGTGCAGCCGGCGGATGGCCGCCGCACCGATGCCGTCGCTGGCACCGGTGACGACGACGACCGGACGGTCGCCGCTCAGCTCTTCGGCTCGACCAGGACGATCGGGATCTTCCGATCGGTCTTGCGCTGGTAGTCCGCGTAGTCGCGGTAGGCGGCGACCGCGCGTCCCCACCACTGGGCGTACTCGTCGCCGTCGACCTCGCGCGCCACCCCGTCCCAGACGTGCTCACCGTCCTGGACGGTGACCTCCTCGGGGTGGGCCTTGAGGTTGAAGTACCAGGTCGGGTGCTTCGGCGCGCCGCCCTGCGAGGCGACCATCGCGTACACGCCGTCGTGCGCGACCTTCATCAACGGGTTCTTGCGGACCTTGCCGCTCTTGGCGCCGCGGGTGGTGAAGACGACGACCGGCTCGGTGCGGCCGGGCAGGGTGTTGCCCTCTCTCCCGCCGGTGCGCTCGTACACCTCCACCTGGTCGCGGACCCACTTCTCCGGACTCGGCTCGTACTCACCTTCGACGGGCATGACCCGACCCTAGGACCCGGGACCAAGCGACCGCACCGCGTCAGCGTGCGCAGCGGTTCCGCCCTGGGCAGAGTGCTGCTAGCTGGCGGCGAACTGCCGGACCGGCGCCGACGCCAACGCCTCGGTCGAGTGCGCACTGGTCGCCGACATCGAGTCGATCCAGGACCACTGGGGCGCGGTCCTGGGACCCGACTACCGCCCCGCGGACACCGTCTTCTTCGCGGGCACCGTGCAGACCGGCTGCGGCGGGGCGACCAGCGGGTCGGGCCCGTTCTACTGCCCGGCCGACGAGCAGGTCTACATCGACCTGAGCTTCTTCGACGACCTGCAGACCCGGTTCGGCGCCGCGGGCGGTGCCTTCGTCAACGCCTACGTGCTGGCCCACGAGTACGGCCACCACGTGCAGCACCTGCTGGGCACCAGCCGACTGGTCGCCCCGGCCGGGACCGGGCCGGCCAGCGGCACCGTGCGCCTGGAGCTGCAGGCCGACTGCTACGCCGGCACCTGGGCGAACCACGCCGAGTCGGTGCCCGACGACTCCGGTGCGCCGCTGATCGCCGACGTCACCGACGACGACATCGACCGGGCACTGGACACCGCCGGGCGGATCGGCGACGACTTCATCCAGACCGAGCTCGGCGGCGGCACCGTCGACCAGGACGCCTTCACCCACGGCTCGTCCGAGCAGCGGCGTCAGTGGTTCAGCACCGGCTACGCCACCGGCGACCCGGCGCAGTGCGACACCTTCGACACCGACGCCCTCGGCTGAGCGGCAGGACCGCTCAGCCGGCGGCGAGCGCCTGCTCGGCCGCCTCGACCTCGGCGTTCCATCCCGGCTTCTCGGCCTGCCAGCGGTCCTCGGTGCGGCCCTTCCGCCAGTAGCCGGAGATGGAGGTGAACGCCGGGTCGAGGCCGCGCTCGCCGCGCAGGTGCAGCCGGAGCTCCTTGACCAGGCCCGCCTCGCCGTGCACGAACACGTGGCCGGTGCCGGCCGGCAGCTGGACCGCCTTCACCGCGGCCACCAGGGCCTCCCCCGGTGCCCTGCCCTCGCGGTGCACCCACACGACGGTGACCCCGTCACCGAGCACCAGGTCCGACTGCTGCTCCGCCGGCCCGGCGACCTCCAGGAAGACGAACGCCGGCACGCCTCCCGGCAGCCGGGGCAGGGCGGCAGCGATCGCCGGCAGCGCGCTCTCGTCCCCGACCAGCAGGTGCCAGTCGGCGTCCGGGCTGGGGGCGTAGGCGCCGCCAGGACCGAGCAGCTGGATCCGGTCGCCGGGCTGTGCGTTCGCCGCCCACGGCCCGGCGAGGCCGGTGTCGCCGTGATGCACGAAGTCGATCGTCAGCTCGCCGGCGGCTGCGTCCCAGGAGCGCACGGTGTACGTGCGGGTGACCGGCCAGAGCTCGGCGGGCAGTTCGGCGCGCACCTGCTCCGGGGCGAAGGGGACGCCGTAGGGCGCCTCGGCCGGTGGGAAGAGCAGCTTCACGTAGTGGTCGGTGAACTCACCGGCCGGGAAGCCGGCCAGGCCCTCGCCGCCCAGGACCACCCGGATCATGTGCGGGGTCAGGCGCGAGGTGCGCAGCACCTCGCCCACTCGGGCCACCCGGGGACGGCGGACCCGCTCGTTCCTCGTCGCACTGGTCACGACGGCCTCCTCTGGTCAGGGAAGGCTTGCCTTGCCTCCGGTCGGCACCCTACGCGGCGACACGACCACGAGCCCGACCCTGTTCGCAAGATCGACGAAATCCGGAAATGACCGTTTGTGCGCGGGCCCAACAGGGGTAACAGGTGTCCAGCGGAACGGCGCCCCACCGAGGCCACGGTGGGACCCACCGAGCGTTTTCGACCAGGGCACGCGGGTGCCCACACGCCGCCCCGCCACCTCGCACGACCACCCGACCCTGTGGGCCGGTGGTGGACCGTGCGCTGGAGCGGGCGTGGTCGATGGGCACGGATGCCCAGGCATCGACGACAGACCACGAACAGCCCATGCAGGACGAGGAGGAACGATGACCCACTCCATCGACACACCGAGGCAGTCCGGCACCAGCGGCGCATCAGACGCTTCCGGCGCGCCCAAGAAGTCCGACGTCGCCAAGGACCAGGCACGCGACGTGGGCAAGACCGCCCAGCAGGCCGGCAGCGACGTCGCCGGGACTGCGGCCGACCAGGCCAAGCAGGTCGCCCAGGAGACCAAGCAGCAGGCACAGGACCTCGTGCAGCAGGGCGTCTCCCAGTTCCAGGACCAGGTCCGCGGCGGGACGCAGAAGGCCGGCCAGGGGCTGAGCGACATCGCGCAGCAGCTGCGCATCATGGTCGACGGCAGTGACAAGACCCCGTCCGGCCCGGCTGCCGACCTGGTCCGCCAGGCCGGGGACAAGGTCGAGGAGCTCGCCGGCTGGCTGAAGGACCGCGAGCCCGCCGACCTCGTCGCCGAGGTCCGCAGCTTCGCCCGCCGCAAGCCGGGTGCCTTCATGCTCGGCGCGGCTCTGGCCGGCGTCGTCGCGGGTCGACTGACCACCGGCGTCGTCGCGTCCCACAAGAGCGAGAGCTCCTCGGGCAACGGCGGCCAGCAGCAGCGCATCGGCTCCGGTTCCCCGGACACCCACGCGACCGAGGCCGCCGGCACGAACTACGTCGCCGGCACCCCCGCCGCCGGCTACGCGACCACCGGCACGGTCCCGCCGCCGCCGTACGGCACGGTCCCCCCGGAGGGCGCCGCAGTGCCCCCGACCACCGCAGCCGGCTGGGACGACCCGGCCCGCACACCGGGTGAGGGCCTGCGATGACCCAGTCGAACGCTCCGGGCGCACAGCCCTACGGGCAGCCCGGCACCGGGTACGCACAGAGCGGCGCCACCGGCTACGCGGCCCCGCCGGTCCCCGGCGACTACGACGCCCAGCACGTCGGGAACACGGCGCAGCCGATGACCGACGAGGGGCACCCCGAGGTGGAGAACGTCTCGGTCGGCACGCTCCTCGGCGAGGTGAGCAAGGACCTCTCGACGCTGATGCGCCAGGAGCTCGAGCTCGCCAAGGCGGAGCTCCGCCAGGAGGCGACCGAGGCCACCACCATCGCCAAGGAAGAGGCGAACAAGGCCACCGCCATCGCCAAGGAAGAGGCGAACAAGGCCAGCGGCATCGCCAAGGAAGAGGCAGCCAAGGCCGGCAAGGGCGCCGGGATGCTCGGTGGCGCCGCCTTCGCCGGCTTCATGCTGGTCTTGTTCCTGAGCCTGGCCCTGATGTGGGCCCTCGCCGACCTCTTCGACAGCCTCGGCTGGGCCACGCTCGTCGTCGCCGTCCTCTGGGGCATCGCAGCGGCCGTCCTGGCCGCGATGGGCAAGAAGAAGCTCAAGCAGGTCGACCCCAAGCGGGTCACGCAAGTCGACCTGACGCGGTTCAAGCAGGTCGACCTCAGCCGCTTCAAGACGATCAACCCGAAGCCCGAGCGGACGGTCGACACGCTCCAGCAGGTCCCCGGCGCGCTCAAGCCCAACTGACCTCCCACACAGCTACTCCGCAGAGGAGAACGACATGACCAGCAGTGACCCGGATGCGATCCGGCGCCAGATCGAGGACACCCGCGCCAACCTGAGCTACGACGTGGACGCGCTCAACGAGAAGGTCAACCCCACGCGGGTCGTCGACCGCCGTGTCGGCAAGGCCAAGAGCGGCATGTCCGGCCTGAAGGACAAGGTCTTCGGCGCAGCGCACGACACCAGTGACCAGGTGAGCGGCCACGCGTCGAACGCCCAGGGCCAGGCCCAGGGCGCCGCTCACAACGCTGCGGGCAGCGTCCAGGACGCCGCGCACAGCGCCATGGACACCGTGCAGCAGGCCCCCGAGACCCTCCAGCGCCAGGCGCAGGGCAACCCGCTCGCCGCGGGGCTCATCGCCTTCGGTGTGGGCTGGCTCGTCTCCTCCCTGATGCCGACCAGCGAGAAGGAGAAGCAGCTCGCCTCGCAGGCCGAGTCGGCGCTCAAGGAGCACTCGGAGCCGCTCAAGGAGCAGGCCGTGCAGCAGGCCAAGAACGTGGCCCAGGAGATCGGCAGCAACCTGAAGCCGGCCGCCGTGAGCGCTGCAGGTTCGGTCCTCTCCACGGCTGCCGAGGGCGCCAAGGAGGTCAAGGACGAGGGCCAGCACGCCGCGAAGGACGTCAAGGGCCAGGCCCAGGACTCCAAGCAGAAGGTCCAGGAGAAGTCCTCCTCCTGATCCACGGCAACTCCCCGACGGGCCCCGGTGCAGCTGCACCGGGGCCCGTCGTGCGTCTCGAGCCCGGTGAGAACGCCCCCTGATCGGGTGAGCACCCCACCGGGGAGCTCCAGCCCGGCCCGGCGTGCGCCGTTCCCCGACAGGACGGACTGCGTCCCCGGCTCGGGGCGGAGCCGGCCGAGAGGACGGAGCGACCGCGGTGGACGCACCCGCACGCGTGCTGGTGGCCGACGACGAGGAGGACATCCGGCACCTCGTCGCCCTCGCGGTCGGCACGGCCGGCTGCACCGTCGTGGCTGCGGTGGCCGACGGCGCCCAGGCCCTCACCGTGGCACGCGCCGAACGCCCCGACCTGGTGGTCCTCGACGTCTCCATGCCGGAGGCGACCGGTCTGGAGGTCTGCCTCGCACTGCGCGCCGACCCCGCCACCGCCGACTGCCAGGTGCTGCTGCTGTCGGCCGGCGCCTCCCCCGACGACGTGGCCCGCGGTCTGGCGACGGGCGCGGACGCCTACCTGCCCAAGCCCTTCACCGTCGCCGGCCTGGTCCGGCAGGTCCAGCTGCTGACCGCGGAGCACCGCGCGTGACCGCGACCGCCGATCCCGTCGCGCGCGCCACCGGGCCGGCCCACCGCACCGGCGTGGCCGGGCTGGGAGCCGCCGCCGCGGCCGCCGCCGGCGTCCTGGCGCTCGTCGTCCGTCCCGCCCTCCCCCTGGTCCTGCTGGCCGGAGCCGTCGTGCTGCTCGCCGTCGCCGACCTGACGTGGCGACTGCACCGGCAACAGACCGCCGCCCGGGTGCTGGAGGCCCAGCGCCTGGACCTCTTCTCGCAGCGTCAGTCGACCGCGGACGAGCTCGAGGTCGCCACCCGGATGCTGCGAGCCCGGGCGGAGACCATGACCAGCGTCATCGACGCGGTCACCGAGCAGTCGATCATCGGGACCGACCGGGACGGTCTCGTCCGGGTGTGGAACCCCGGGGCCGAACGGATGCTCGGGCTCCCCCGGGCCGACGTCGTCCGCACCCGGTCGATCATCGACTTCCACGCCCCGGAGGAACTGACACCCGAGGAACTGGACGCCGGGGGCGGCACCCCGTTCGCCACCCTGGTGCAGGTCGCCCGGGAGCAGGGCAGCGACGTCCGGGACTGGACCTACCTGACCGCGGACGGACGACGGCTGACCGTGTCGGTGGCGATCACCCCGCGCACCGACGACGACGGCGAGCAGACCGGCTGGAACTTCGTCGGCACCGACATGACCGAGGTGCGCGCCACCGAACGGCTCAAGGACCAGTTCGTCAGCCTGATCTCCCACGAGCTGCGCACCCCGCTCAGCTCGATCCTGGGGTACCTGGAACTCGTCCTGGACGACCCGGAGCAGCCGCTGACCGACGACCAGCGGCAGTACCTGGGCACCGTCGAACGCAACGCGCAGCGCCTGCTGCGGCTGGTCGGCGACCTGCTGTTCACCGCCCAGGTCGACGCGGGCCGGTTCACCCTGCAGCCCGCGGAGGTCGACCTGGCCGACATCGTCCGGTCCGCCGAGGAGAGCGCCCGGGTCACCGCCACGGCGCGCGGGGTGGCGATGTCCGTCGACGTCCCGGACGGCGGGCTGGTCGTCTCCGGCGACGCGCTCCGGCTGGGGCAGGCCTGCGACAACCTGGTGTCCAACGCCGTCAAGTTCACCCCCGCCGGCGGACGGGTCGCCCTGCGGCTGCAGACGGCCTGGCGGGACGCGGACGGTGCGCTCGTCGACGTCCCCGCTGCGGGCGCGACCCCGGTGGCGTTGCTGTCGGTCAGCGACACCGGCGTCGGCATCCCGAACAGCGAACAGGGGAGGCTGTTCACCAGCTTCTTCCGCGCCTCGACCGCCCGGCGCAACGCCGTCCCGGGGGTCGGGCTGGGCCTGACCATCACCAAGGCGATCACGACCGCGCACGGCGGCACGCTGGACGTGGTGAGCGCCGAAGGACGCGGGACGACCTTCACCCTCGCGCTGCCCCTGCCGGCCTGACGGCCCCCGCCGCATCTTGCGGTTCTCTTGCGGATCGCTGGTGGGAGCCCTGCGGATGGCCCTCCAGAGTCGTGTCCGTCGCCGGGAGCACCCGCCGACACGGCCAGACCAGGGAGACGCAGACATGACCGCCACCACCCGCACCCGGACCGCCCGCAAGGTCATCGGCTCGCTCGGCATCGTCGGCGCCGCTGCCGCCGTCGCCGGCATGGGCACCTTCGGCACGTTCACCGACAGCACCGCCCCGCTGAACGCCTCGGTCGCCTCGGGCACCCTGTCGCTGGACCTCAACTCGGTCAACAGCACTGCCACGCTGCCGATGAACGCCGCCGGCTTCGTCCCGGGGGACTCGATCAGCCGTTCGGTCGACCTGGTCAACAGCGGGGACCTCGGCTTCGCCGGCATCCAGCTCACCTCGAGCGCCACCGTCTCCAGCGTGCTGGACACCGACCAGGCGAACGGCCTGCAGCTGAGCGTCACCTCCTGCTCGGTGACCTGGACCGAGTCGGTCGTCAACGGCGTCGCCACCTACACCTGCAGCGGCGTCAAGACCCCGGTGGCCACCGGCCCGGCCGTGACCAACGTCGGCTTCGCCAAGGCCGCGAGCCTCGCGCCGAAGGGCACCGACCACCTCGTGGTCACCCTGAGCCTGCCGACCACCGCCGACAACACCTTCCAGGGCAAGACCTCCACCCTGGCGCTCAGCTTCACCGGCACCCAGCAGACCGGCACCAACCGCTGAGGCGGTTGCCCCTGCTCACCTGCTGACCCCGCCCCGGAGGAACCGCCATGACCACCGCCCTGCTCGCCTCCCCCGCACCCCTCACGGACACCGCGATCGCCCGGCGTCCGGCGCAGCAGTCCACCGGATCGGGCCGCACCGCCGGCCTCGGGAAGCGCGTGGCCGGGTGGACGTTCCGCTGGTCCCTCCGGCTGCTGGTCACCGTCGCCGTCCTGGCCTTCGGCCTGCTGGCCGTCGGGCCGCACGTCCTGGACTACCGGACGATGACGATGCTCACCGCCAGCATGTCCCCGGCCATCGACCCGGGTGACGTCACTATCGTGACGCCGCTGCCGGTCGGCGAGGTCACCGAGGGCATGATCATCGCCTACCACATCCCGATCGACGACCACCATCTCGTCAGCCACCGCGTCGTCTCCGTGGAGCACGGCGCCGACGGGACGGTCACCGTGGAGACCAAGGGAGACGCCAACGAGGCGGTCGACCCGTGGCAGGCCGTCCTGCAGGGCGACACCGCCTACCAGGTCCGGGCCGTCGTCCCCGAGCTCGGTCACGCGATCCAGGCCCTGCGCACCCCGGTGGTCAGCCAGGCGCTCGTGTACGGCGCCCCCGCCCTGCTGGCCGGCTGGCTGCTGCTGTCGATCTGGCGCCCGGCCACCGAGGTCCGCGAGGACGACGAGAGCGAGGTCCAGCCGTGACCGGCCTCCGCCGCGGGGTCCTGCTGCTCGCCGTCGTGGTCGCCACCGTGCTGGCGGGCACCGCGACCGCCGCCCAGGCCGCGTTCGACGACTCGGCGTCCCTGAGCGCCTCGGTCGGCACTGCCACCGTCGCACCGCCGACGAAGGTCACCACCAGCGACACATGGTGCTTCATCTGGTTCAGCACCCGCGTCAGCTGGACCCCGAGCACCTCCCCCGACGTCATCGGCTACCGGGTCACCGCGCAGGCCGCCGGCGGCGGCTCGACCGTGGTGGCGGAGACCGGCGCCACGACCACGAGCACGTCGGTCTCCGGCTACCAGACGAACCGCAGCTACACATTCACCGTCACCGCGCTGACCCGCTACGGCTGGACCGCGGTGTCCTCACAGACAGGGACCGTCCGATGCTGACCGCCCTCGTGATCGACGCCTCCCCCGCCGCGCGACAGCAGGTCACCGGCCTGCTCGAGCTGGCCGGCTGGGGCGTCCACGAGGCCGCCGACGCCGAGGACGCCCGCTGGCTCAGCAGCGCGGTCGCCCTGGACCTGGTGGTCACCTCCGCCACCGTGCCCGGCGCCGTCGACGGCCCCGGCCTGCTCACCGAACTGCGCCGCGCCGGCAGCACCGCCCACTTCCTGGTCGTCACCCCCGACCCCACCGACGAGGTCCGCGCCGCAGCCGCCGCCGCCGGCGCCCTCGCCTGCCTCGCCGCGCCCGTCGACGCCCGACTGCTGGTGGACCTGGTGCGCAGCCGCACCGCCGCCCCAGCCGACGAGGCCGGCGCCCACGACCTGGTGGACGTGGAGGACCTGCACGACGCCGACCTGGACGCCGACCTGCAGGACCGGCTGCAGGCCATGTACGCCGACGCCCTGCCCACCCGGCTGTCCGCCATCTCCCGCAGCGTCCGCGCCGGGGACCCCCGCGCCGTCGCGGCCGCGGCGCACGCCCTCGCCGGCACGTCCGGCCAGCTCGGTCACCCCGAGGTGGCCGGCGTGTGCCAGGCGATCGCCGCCGACGCCCGCCGCGGGGTCCTGGCCCACCAGCGGCTCGCCCAGCTGACCGGCCTGACCGGGCCGGCGGCCCGCCGGGACGACGCCCACCGCCGCGGCGAGCTCGCCTCGGCCGCCGACGCGACCACCGGACGCCACCACCTCGCCGGGCTGGTGCAGGTCGTCGACGCAGCGATCGCCCGGACGGCCACCCGGCGGCGCGGCCCGGCCGCCTGAACGACAACGAGGCCCGGTCCCCACAGGGGGCCGGGCCTCGTCGTCGGATGCAGCTGTCCTGCCCAGGACCGGGTGCGGTCCTGGCCCTTCCTCAGGCCACCAAGCGGTAGCCGACCCCCCGAACGGTCTTGATCTCGGGGTGGCTCAACCCTGCGGCCGTGAGCTTGCGCCGCAGGTTGGACATGTGGGCCTCGACCAGCCGGAGGTTGCCCTCCCAGTCGGTCTGCCAGACCTCGCGCAGCAGCGTCTCCCGCTGCAGGACCCGGCCGGGCCGGGAGACCAGCGCGGCGAGCAGGTCGAACTCGGTGCGGGTCAGGTCGACGGCAGCGCCGTCCACCCGGACCTCGCGGCTGTCCGGGTCGACCTCGAGGTCGGCCAGCCGCCGGACGGGGTCCTCCACGGAGGCGCGTGGCTCCGGGACAGCCGCGGTGCGCGGCCGGCGCAGCATCGTCTGCACCCGGGCCACCAGCTCCCGCGGTGAGAACGGCTTGGCCATGTAGCCGTCCGCCCCGACGGCGAGGCCGATCAGCAGGTCGACCTCCTCCGCCCGCGCGGTCAGCATCAGGACGTAGCAGTCGGTCTCGGCGCGCAGCTGCCGGCACACCTCGGTGCCGTCGGCGTCGGGCAGGCCGAGGTCGAGGACGACGACGTCGGGCGCCTCGCGGCGCACCTCGGCCAGGCAGGAGGCACCGGTGGCGGCCTCGCGCACGTCCATCCCGGCCCGGCGGAGCACCGTGACGACGAGCTCACGGATCTCGTCGGTGTCCTCGACCACGAGCACGGACTGACCCGGCACGACCCCTCCCCCCACGACTGATCACCAGCACCGGACGCCACTCCGGCGTCCGGTGCTGGTGATCGTCCGCAGACGGACGGCTCTGCACCCCAGCCCGAGCCCACCGCCCCGAAGGGGTGAGCCCGCCAGGGCTCAGACGAAGGCGCTCATCCCGGTGATCGAGCGGCCGACGATGAGGGTGTTCATCTCGCGGGTGCCCTCGTAGGAGTACAGCGCCTCGGCGTCGTTAAAGTACCGGACGACGTCGAAGTCCAGCACGATCCCGTTCCCACCGAACAGCTCCCGGGCCCAGCCGACGGTCTCCCGGCCCCGGGCGGTCACGTAGCTCTTGGCGAGCGCGGCCTGGTCGTCGCGCAGCTCGTCGGTCTCCTGCAGCTGGGACAGCCGGACGGTCATCCCCAGGCTGGCGGTGACGTTGCCCAGCATCCGGGCGAGCAGGTCCTGGATCAGCTGGAAGGAGCCGATCGCCTTGCCGAACTGGTGGCGCTCCTTGGCGTAGGCAACCGCCACCTCGTAGGCGCCCAGCTGGCAGCCGACGCCGCTCCAGGCGACCCCGCCCCGGGTCACCTTGAGCACCTTGTTGACGTCCTTGAAGGTGTTGCCGTCCTCGAGCTTGTTCTCCGCCGGGATGCGGCAGTCGGTGAAGGTGAGGTCGGCGTTCTGCACCGTGCGCAGCGCGAACTTGTCCTCGATCTTGGTGGCCGTGAAGCCGGGGGTGCCCTTCTCCACGACGAAGGTCTTCACCTGGTCGTCGGCCTCGTCCCGGGCGAAGACCACCACGACGTCGGCGAAGGTGCCGTTGCCGATCCAGCGTTTGGCGCCGTTGAGCACCCAGGAGTCGCCGTCCCGCCGGGCGGTGGTGCGCATGCCGCGGGCGACGTCGGAACCACCCTCGGGCTCGGTGAGCCCGAACGCGCCGATGGTCTGCATCTGCATCATCGAGGGGATCCAGCGCTGCCGCTGCTCCTCCGAGCCGAGGATCATGATCGAGCCCATCGCCAGACCGTTGTGCACGCCCAGGAAGGTGGCCATCGACGGGTCGACCCGGGACAGCTCCATCGCCTGGAAGCCGGTGTAGAGCCGGGAGGCGCGCGGGCGGCCCTCCCAGTCGTAGGAGCGCCCCACGATGTCGGCCTCGGCGAACTTGGGGATCAGGTCGTGCGGGAACTCCGCCGACGCCCAGGCGGCGTTGACGTGCGGCTTGATCTCCGACTCCAGGAACTCCCGGAGGGCGAGCAGTTCCTTCTGCTCGTCGTCGGACAGCAGCGACTGGAAACCGAAGAAGTCGGCGGGCAGGAGCAGATCGGTCATGGCGGCGGTGCCTTCTCTCTCTCGTCGTCCTCGACGTCCTGCCCCCGATGCTGCGCCCCAACTCCCGCCCCAGCCACCGAGGGTGTCCCAGGTCACCCGTGGTGCGGTCGCAGCTCCACCGCGATCGACGGACGGGGCGGGGTGTCGCCGGTGTGCACCGCCGTGACGACCAGCCCGTGCGGCGCGGCGAGCGCGGCGACCTGGTCGGCCCGGGTCTGCGCCCGTCCCGGCTGCAGCGGCTGGTCGACCAGGAGGAACCGGCCACCTCCGGCGAGCACCCGGCGCACCACCGCGTGCTCCTCCGCCGGAGCCCGCCAGAAGGCACCGACGTGCACCGCGACCACCAGGTCGAAGGCCGCGTCCGGCAGGTCGGCGTCGGCCAGGGCGGCGGTCTGCAGCGCGACCGTGCCGGCCGCCACCGCCGCCGCGTTCCGCACGGCCGCGGCGGTGGTCATGGTGGCCGAGCGGTCCAGCCCGAGGACGGATCCGGTGGTCAGCCTGGCTGCGAGCAGCGACAGCAGGACACCGTGTCCGCAGCCCACCTCGAGCACTCGCTCCCCCGGCCCCGGGTCGGCGACGTGCGCGGCCCAGGAGAGCCGGGCGGAGGCATCGGCGGCCATGTCAGCTCAGCGAGCGGGTCGCGCCCGGCAGGGTGCCGCCGGCGACGAGTTCCGCGGCGGCGTCCTGCAGCGCGGTCAGCGCGACCCGCTGGGTGAACGGCCCGGTGGAGACCCGGGCGACGCCCAGCTCGGCCAGCTCGCGGCCCGGCGGAGAGGCCGCCGGGACGCTCATCACCGAGACGCGTCCGCGGCCGAGGCCGGCCACGAGGCCCGCGATCTCCTCCCGCGAGACCACGCCGGGCACGAAGACCACCGGCGCGCCCGCGGCCAGGTAGGCCTGCCCCCGCCGCACGGCCTCGGCGAGCAGCGCGCCCCGGTCGGCCCCGGGCTCGGCCAGCAAGAAGGCGTCGGTGCGGGCGTTGAGCACGAAGTCGATGCCGGCGTCCCGGCCGGCGCGCAGCACCGCCTCGACGGCGGCGACCGCGTCGTCCAGCGGCCGCAGCTGGTCCTCCAGGTTGCCGCCGACGACGCCCACCCCGATCGCCCGGCGGGCGGTCTCCCCCGGATCGCCGTAGCCGGCCTCCAGGTCCATCGACACCGGCAGGTCCACGGCGCGGGCGATGCGGCCCACCATGTCCAGGTGCAGGTCGAGCGGGATCTGCTCGCCGTCCTCGTAGCCGAACGTCGCCGCGATCGCGTGGCTCGCGGTGGCCAGCGCACGGACGCCGGGGGTGGCAGCGACGACCCGGGCCGAGACGACGTCCCAGACGTTGGCCAGCACCAGGAGCTCCGGTGGGCGGTGCAGGTCGAGGAGGGTGCGGGCGCGGGTGGCGAGATCGGTCACCAGGGCAACGTAGCGACGGAACGGCCGGCTGACTGGCGGTTCCCGGCCGCGACGGCGACCGGGTGCTCAGCGCCCCTCTCTAGCCTGTCCGCATGGTCTCCCTGGGCACCCCGCTGTCTCCTTCGGCCACCCGCGTGCTGCTGCTGGGCAGCGGCGAACTGGCCAAGGAGGTGCTGATCGCCCTGCAGCGCCTCGGGGTGGAGACCATCGCCGCCGACCGGTACGACGACGCCCCCGGCCACCAGGTCGCCCACCACGCACGGACGCTGACGATGAGCGACCCGGCGCAGCTGCGGTCCCTGATCGAGGCCGAGCGGCCCGACGTCGTCGTCCCGGAGATCGAGGCGATCGCCACCCAGACGCTGGTGGAGCTGGAGGCCGAGGGGGTGCGCGTCGTCCCGACCGCGCGGGCCGCCCGGCTGACCATGGACCGCGAGGGCATCCGCCGGCTGGCCGCCGAGGACCTGGCCCTGCCGACCAGCCCCTACCGGTTCTGTGACTCCCTCGACGAGCTGCGCACCGCGACCACCGAGGTCGGCTTCCCGTGCGTGGTGAAGCCGGTGATGTCCTCCTCCGGCAAGGGCCAGAGCAAGCTCGACGGCCCGGACGACGTGGACGGCGCCTGGGCGTACGCGATGGCCGGTGGCCGGGTCGCCGGCACCCGGGTGATCGTCGAGGGCTTCGTCGACTTCGACTACGAGATCACCCTGCTGACCGTGCGCTCGCTGCGCGACGGGGGGACGGTCACCGGCTTCTGCGCGCCGATCGGCCACCGCCAGGAGGCCGGCGACTACGTGGAGAGCTGGCAGCCGCAGCCGATGTCGGCGGTGGCGCTGGACCGCGCGCAGGCGATCTCCGCGGCGGTGACGGCCGAGCTGGGTGGGCTGGGCGTGTTCGGCGTCGAGCTGTTCGTCCGCGGGGACGACGTGTGGTTCTCCGAGGTGAGCCCGCGGCCCCACGACACCGGCATGGTGACGATGACGACGCAGTGGCAGAACGAGTTCGAGCTGCACGCCCGCGCCCTGCTGGGACTCCCGGTGGACACCACGCTGCGCAACCCGGGCGCCTCGGCGGTCGTCTACGGCGGCGTGGAGGCCACCGGGGTCACCTTCGACGGGGTCGACGAGGCGCTGGCGCTGCCCGGTGTCGAGCTGCGGCTGTTCGGCAAGCCGGAGAGCTTCGCCCGCCGGCGGATGGGCGTGGCGCTGGCCCGCGCCGAGGACGTCGACGCCGCCCGGGCCACCGCCCGCGAGGCGGCCTCCCGGGTGCACCCCCGCGCCTGAGCCGCCCGCCGGCGTCCACAACGGGACGCCCGGTCCACAACCGCCTGGATCGCCCCCGGTGCGGCCCACCCGCCGCCACGCTGGTCCGGCGCACGCACGAGGAGAGGACCGCCGATGACCACCGACGAGGTGCTGATGCTGCTGCTGGCCGGCGCCCGGCTCGCCGCCGAGCCCGGGGTGCAGGCCGCCGAGCTCGACCCGGTGGTCGCCCGGCTGACCCGGCGCGACCCGGGTGTCGACAGCGGCGGCCAGGCACAGCAGACGCTCACCGCGGCGCTGCCGCAGCTGTGGGAGGGCGGCTGGCAACCGGTGGACGTCGTGCACGTGGCTCGCCGCCGGGTGAGCCAACGGGCCGCCCGGCTGGCGGCCGCGGTCATCACCGCCGAGTCCGGGTCGGCCGCTGCCGGTCAGGTGCCCGAGGCCTGGACCGCCCAGCTCGACGCGCTGGCCACCGACGTCCGCTCCGTCGCCGACTGGTGGCGGGCCGAACGGATCCAGCCCGGACCGGCCTGGCGTGACGTGCTGCGGCTGATCGGGCTGTTCCGGACGCTGCCGAGGCTGGAGCAGCTGCTCACCCCGCCCAGCGGCTGGTCGGCTGCGTCATGGCCGGTGGAGGCGCCGGGCAGCGAGGCCGACGGCAAGGTGCTGCACCGGATCCGGTCGTTGCTGGCCAAGGCGGAGTCCACGGAGTTCGCCGAGGAGGCCGAGGCGCTCACCGCCAAGGCGCAGTCGCTGATGGCCCGGCACGCCATCGACACGGCGGTGCTCGCGCAGCGGGGGAACGGCTCCCCGGCCGGCGTGGTCGCCCGGCGGCTGCACCTGGACGACCCGCACACCGAGGCGAAGGCGGCGGTGGTGCAGGCCGTCGGCACCGCGAACGGCGTCCGGGTGGTGCTGCTGCCGAGCTTCGGCATCGCCACCCTGGTCGGCTTCCGGGACGACGTGGACCTGGTCGAGCTGCTGGTCACCTCACTGCTGCTGCAGGCGGCCCGGGCCCTCGCCGACGCAGCCTCCAGCGGCGGGGCCCGGGCGCGGTCGACGCCGTTCCGCCGGGGCTTCCTCTACTCCTTCGCCCAGCGGCTGGAGGAGCGGCTCACCCAGGCCCGCGAGCAGGCGACCGCGGAGGCCCGGGCCGACTACGGCGCCGAGCTGGCGCCGGTGCTGGCCGAACGGTCGGCCGCGGTCGACCGGGCGGTCGAGGAGCTGTTCCCGTCGCTGCGCCGTCGCGGCGGCAGCACGGTCGACCCGGCCGGCTGGCACGCCGGTCGGCGCGCCGCGGACCAGGCGGACCTCGGGTCGAACCGCCGGTCCTTGCCCAGCAGGTGAGGTGCTGGAACGGCCCCCTTCCAGGGCCCCACCCCGAGCGTGCGAGGGGTGGGGAGGAAGGGGGTCCTCTCAGATCAGGACGTCGAAGCTCGCGCCGAGGTCGCGGAGCAGCATCGCCTGCGCGGTGAGGTCGGTGGCCGTGGTGAGCCACCCGGCCACGAACATCAACGATTCCGCGGGGGTGTCGTCCAGCGACGCCGTCGTCGCTGCCATCCCTGCCTGAGCCACTGCACTGCACGCCAGAGTCATCATGACCGGCCCCTTTCGTCTCTGCTGGTGTCGGCAGGGACGGCGGGGCGCTGGAGCGTCGTCGCGGCGAACGGCGCGTCAGCTCACCCTCAAGGGGGTGGTCGGCGGAGTCCGTCGACGAGCAGGTGCAGCAGCGACTCGTAGGTGACCGCCGGGTCGGGGGTGAGCACCGCCCCGCCCAGCTCGAGGCTCACCGCCCCGTGCACCGAGCTCCAGATCAGCTGGGCGGTCTCGGTCGGGTCCTGCTCGCGCAACGCCCCGCGGGCCATCGCGTGGCGCACGTGGTCGACCAGCGCCTCGAAGGCGGCAGCGGCGTACGCGACCAGCTCGTCGGCGCCCTCGGTGGGCAGGGGTCGCCCGCCGAACATCGCCCCGTAGTGCTGCGGCTGGGCCAGCGCGAACCGCCGGTAGTTGCGTCCGCTGGCCAGCAGCCGGGCGATCGGGTCGGGGTCGGCGTCCTCGGTGACCGCGGCGCGCAGCCCGTCGAAGCCGCGGACCAGGACGGCGGCGATCAACCCGTCCTTGCTGCCGAAGCGGTTGTAGACGCCCATCGGCGCCACGCCGGCCTCGGTGGCGACGGCCCGCACGGTCACCGCGCCCAGGCCGTCCCGGACCAGCACCCGCTCGGCCGCGTCGACCAGCGCCTGCTCGACCGCGCGGCTGGGGGTGCGCCCGGCGCCGGACCTGACGTCTGTCACGACCTCATCCTCCTGCACGGATCCTGCTTGCCTCTTGTATAACGTCGTCCTACTGTTCTGGCACGTTGTTCTACAGACCGGAGGCCGCGATGACCACTCCCCCGCCCGCCCTCGCCACCCGTCGGTGGTGGGTGCTCGCCGTGCTCTGCCTGTCCGTGCTGCCGGTCAGCATCGACAACACGATCGTGAACGTCGCGCTGCCGACCATCAGCCGCGAGCTGTCGGCCAGCACCCGGGACCTGCAGTGGGTCGTCGACGGCTACACGCTGGCCTTCGCCGCGCTGCTGCTGCTCGGCGGTGCGCTCGGTGACCGGTTCGGCCGGCGGCGGGTGCTCCAGGCCGGACTGGTCGGCTTCGCCCTGACCTCAGCGCTCGCCTCGGCGGCCACCAGCACCGACCAGCTCATCGCCGGACGGGCCGCGATGGGCGTGGCCGCAGCGGCGATCTACCCGGCCACCCTGGCGCTGCTGGTCACCACGTTCACCGACCGCCGGGAACGGGCCACCGCACTGGGCGTCTGGTCCGCGGGTCACCGGCCTGTCGGTTGCCATCGGCCCGGTGACCGGCGGCCTGCTGCTGGAGCACTTCGCCTGGGGTTCGGTCTTCCTGGTCAACCTGCCGATCGCGGCGGTCGCCCTGGTCGCCGGCCGGCTGGTGGTCCCCGAGGCGCGCGCGGCGCGGGCGCACCGCTTCGACCTGACCGGCGCCGCCGCCTCGGTGCTCGCAATCAGCCTGCTGGTCTGGACGACGATCGAGGCCCCCGGGCACGGCTGGGGATCGGCGACCACGCTGGGCGGCTACGCGGTCGCGGCGCTGGTGCTCGCCGGCTTCGTCGTGCACGAGCTGCGCACCGCCGAGCCGCTGCTGGACGTCCGGCTGTTCCGCGACCCGCGGGTGTCGGTGGGCAGCGGTGCGACCGCGCTCGCCTTCTTCAGCCTGTTCGGGTTCATCTTCATGATCACCCAGTACTTCCAGTCGGTCCGCGGGTACGACACCCTCACCGCCGGCGTGGCGACCCTCCCCTTCGCCACCGTCATCGGCGTCACCGCGCCGCTGGCGATCGTCGCGATGCGGGCGGTGGGCACGAAGCTCGTGGTCGCAGCCGGACTGTTGACCATGGCCGTCGGGTTCGCCGTCGCCACCGGCACCACCTTGGAGTCCGACTACTGGGGCCGGATCGTGATCGCGATGGTGCTCATGGCCGCCGGCCTCGGGCTGGTCACCAGCCCGGCGACCGAGGCGGTGATGGGAGCGCTGCGCGGCGACCAGGCCGGGGCCGGTTCAGCGGTCAACGACACGGTGCGCGAGGTCGGCGGCACCCTCGGCGTCGCCGTGGTGGGCTCGGTGCTGAGCACGGTCTACGGCCCGGCCGCCGTCGACGGGCTCACCGCGGCCGGCGCGCCGGCCCGGGCGGCCGAGAGCGCGGCGGACTCCGTGTTCGCCGGGCTCGCGGTGGCCGGGCAGCTGCCCGGTGGTGCGGTGACGGCGGTCCAGCAGTCGTTCCTGGACGGCGTCGTCGCCGGCTCGTGGGTGTGCGCCGTGGCCAGCGGGGTCGGGGCGGCCGTCGTCCTGGCGTTCCTGCCGGCCCAGCACCGGCTCGCCGAGCCGGCACCCGCGCCGGATCACAGCCCAGGCGTGGACGGCCGGTCGTCGGGCCTGGTCGGTGCGACGGTCGCGACGCCCTCCTCGAGCACCAGGCCCTCGGCGCCGTCGAGCATCGTCTCGCCGCGGAAGAACGCCGGCGCGACCCGGCTGTAGACCACCATCAGCAGCAGCCCCAGCAGCAGGGCGCCGACCCCGACCACGAACACCCCGCCGACGCCGCCGATCACCGTCTCGCCGTAGCCGGGGTCGGCGTACTCGACGCAGGCCAGCACGAAGACGGCGAGCATGAACAGCCCGCCGAGCAGCGGGAGCACCAGGCGCATGACGATGTCCCGCGGGCCGTGCAGCGCCCGGCGGAACTGCCAGGCGCAGGCGAAGCCGGTGAGCCCGTAGTAGAAGGCGATCAGCATCCCGGTGGCGGTGATCGAGTCGATCAGCACGTTCTCGCTGACGACCGTCAGGCCCACGTAGAAGGCGATCGAGACGATCCCCATCCAGACCGTGGAGACCGTGGGCGTGAGGTACCGCGGGTGGATCCGGGCGAAGGACCGGGGCAGTGCGCCGTAGGCGGCCATCGCCAGCGTGCCGCGGGCGGTGGGCAGGATCGTGGTCTGCGTGCACGCCGCCGCCGACGTGAGCACGGAGATGATCAGCAGCGCCTCGAAGGCCCGGCCGAGGACGTCGTCCCCGAAGACCGTCGCGCCCAGGGCGACGAACACGTCCTCGGCGTTGGCCTCGTTGCCCAGCCCGATGCCCTCGGTCCCGACGCCGGCGAAGGCCACGGTCGCCACGGAGACCACCGTGTAGATGCCGACCAGCAGCACCGTGGAGATGATCGCGGCCCGCCCGGGCGACCGGGTCGGGTTGGCGGTCTCCTCGTTGACGGCGACGGCGGAGTCCCAGCCCCAGTAGATGAAGATCGCCAGCAGCACCGCCTCGGTGAGCGCCGGCCAGCCGAGCCCGGAGGGCCACAGCCAGGACAGGGACGGGGTGAGCGAGCCCTCGGGCGCCGTCCCCGCGTACACCTTGACCAGGGCGTACACCGCGAAGGCCACCAGCACGACGCCCTCGACGGACAGCAGCACCCGCTGCAGGCGTGCGGTCGGCTCGATGCCGCGGTAGCAGACCCAGGTCATGACGGCGATCCAGGCGACGCCGGCCACCGTCGTCCAGACGGCGCTCTCCGCCAGCCCGTCGAGCCCGACCAGCCGGTAGCCGTAGGAGCCGGCGATCTGGGCGAGGTTCGCCATCACGATGACGTCGGCGGCGATGATCCCCCAGCCGCCCATCCACCCGGCACGAGGTCCGAAGGCCCGGGCGGCCCAGGTGAACGTCGTCCCGCAGTCGGGCTCGCGCTTGTTGAGCTCCGAGTAGGCGACCGCGGTCAGCCACATCGGCACGAACGCCAGCAGCATGATCGCCGGGGCCTGCACCCCGACGACGATGACGACGAACCCCAGCGTCGCGGCCAGCGCGTAGGCCGGGGCGGTCGAGGAGACGGCCAGGACGATCGAGGAGACCAGTCCCAGGGCGCCGGTCTTGAGGCCCTTGTCGACGGCCGCACCCTCGGCGCGGGGCGGCGCGAGCGGCGCCGGGGACGAACTGGTCATGCCGGAGCCGTGCGCGTGTCCATGGCAGGTGTTATCGCACAACGGGGCGACGGAGCGGACACCGGTGCCCGGTCCGGCGACGTGATCTGCGTCGGGGTGCTTGCCCCAACTCGGTGGCGCGTGACATAACTCCTGCGGCTCAACAGTGAGCGACGAGGCTCCCGGCCCGGATGTCGGGCGACCAGGTGGAGTGGGTGTCAGTGGCAGAGCCCACACACGTCGGCGACCTCGCGGACGACGTCGAGGGCGACCGGCTCCGGGCGCAGCTGGCCATCGACGCCGCGCGGATCGGGACGTTCGACTGGGATCTCCGCAGCGGCCGGCTGGTCTGGGACGACCGGCTGGTCGAGATGTTCGGTTACGACCGGACGAGCTTCGAGCAGAGCATCGAGGCGTTCAACGCCCGCCTGCACCCCGACGACCTGCCCCGGGTGGGCGATGCGCTGCAGGGCGCCATCGACACGTGCGGGGAGTTCGAGGCCGAGTACCGGATCGTCCTGCCCGGCGGGCACACCCGGTGGGTCTCGGCCCGTGGCCGGGCGCTCGGGGGCCCCGACGGGACGTCGGCCCGGCTGATCGGGGTGGCCTACGACGCGACCACCGAGCTCGCCGCCGAGGCGCGGGTGGTGCGCCTCCTGGAGGCGATGCCGGCCGGCTTCTACTCCCTGGACGCCGACTGGCGCTTCGTGCACGTCAACGCCGAGGCCGAGCGGTTGATCGGGCAGAGCCGTGACGACCTGCTGGGCCGGGTCATCTGGGAGGCCTTCCCGGCCGCGGTCGGCAGCACCATCGAGGAGAACTACCGCCGGGCCGTCGCCACCGGTGAACCGGTCGCGTTCGACGCGCACTACCCCGCCCCGCTGAACGGCTGGTACGAGGTGCGTGCCTGGCCGACGCCGGAGGGGCTGTCCGTCTACGCCATCGAGGTCACCGCCCGCCGCGAGGCTCAGGAGCAGGCCGAACGGTCCGCCCGCCGGCTGGCGCTGCTGGCGCAGGTCAGCGCCGAGCTCGCCGGCACCCTGGACGTGCAGTCGGCGACCGCCCGGCTGCCCCGGCTGGTCGTCCCGGCGCTGGCCGACTGGTGCATCGTGACGGTCATCGACGCGCACGGCCAGCCCCGCGACGTCGGCAGCTGGCACGTCGACCCCGCGAGCCGGTCGGTGCTGGAGCGGTACGCCGAGGTGCGGCTGGACGCCATGCCGATCGCCGCGCCGGTGGGCCGCGCTCTGCACGCCGTCGAGGCGGTGTCCTTCGCCGGTGCCGAGGTGCTCGAGCTGCTGCCGCCCGGGCAGGCGCGGGACCTGCTGACCGTGCTGGCGCCCCGGGCCGAGGTGGCCATCCCGCTCCGGGCGCGCGGCCGCACGCTGGGGCTGCTGACCCTGGCCTACGCCGACGGGCACGACGCCACCGAGGCGGACGTCGCGGTGGCCCAGGACGTCGCCGACCGGGCCGGTCTGGCGCTGGACAACGCGCGCCTGTTCGACCAGCAGCAGCAGATGGCCGAGGTGCTGCAACGCAGCCTGCTCACCGATCCGCCGGAGCCCGACCACGCCGAGATCGCGGTGCGCTACCTGCCCGCGGCCGAGGTCGCCCGGGTGGGCGGTGACTGGTACGACGCCTTCCTGCAGCCCGGCGGCTCGACGATGGTGGTCATCGGGGACGTCGTCGGGCACGACACGGCCGCAGCCGCGGCCATGGGCCAGGTGCGCAGCCTGCTGCGCGGCATCGCCGCCTACAGCGACGCCGGGCCGGTGGAGGTCCTCCGCGGGCTGGACTCGGCGATGACGCTGCTCCAGCTGGACACCCTGGCCACCGCCGCGGTGGCCCGGTTCGAGCAGACCGCCGACGAGCTGGAGCGCGGGGTGACCCGGATGATCTGGGCCAACGCGGGGCACCTGCCGCCGCTGGCGCTCAACCCCGACGGCAGCGTCGCGGTGCTCGCCGACTGGAAGGCCGACCTCCTCCTCGGCGTCGACGCCACGGTCGAGCGGACCGAGTCGGTGGTCACCCTGGACCGCGGGTCGACGGTGCTCCTCTACACCGACGGGCTGATCGAACGCCGGGACGCCGACCTGGACACCGGCCTGCTCCGGCTGCGGACCCACCTGACCGAGCTGGCCGACCTCCCGTTGGGCCAGCTGCTGGACGAGCTGATCGAGCGGCTGGTCGACGGCAAGCCCGAGGACGACGTCGCCGTGGTCGCCGTGCGACTGCACCGGCAGGACCGCCCGCGCCCGACGGAGGCCGGCCCCAACCGGGTGCCCGACGTCGTCCCGGACGACCCGGCGGGGCGCTGAGGGCGGGCTGGGGGACCCCCGGCGGGGCACACACGCAGCTGCCGCACCGACATCGGCCTACCGTGGGCCCCACGCCCCGGCCAGACCCTGCCCCGACGAACGAGAGGACCCGACACGTGAACGCACCGCCAGACCAACTGGGTCCGGCCACGTTCCGGCACGACCTGGTCCTGCACAGCTCCGCCGAGGAGCTGGCCGCCGTCGCCGTCCCCTTCCTGCGGGCGGGGCTGGAGGCCGGCGACTCGGCCGTCATCACCATCAACGACCCTGCGGCCGCGATGCTCCGGGACGCACTGGGCGACGACGAGCGGGTGCACGTGGTGCCCCGGCACGAGGTGTACAGAGCCCGCACCCCCACGGCGATCACAGCGGTCCGCCGGCTCGTCGAACGGGAGACCGCCCGCGGCCGTACCCAGTTGCGGGTGGTCGGTGAGACCGACTTCGGCAGGACGCCGCGCGAGTGGCTGGAGTGGCAGCGCTACGAAGCCGTGGTCAACGAGGCGATGCGCTCCTGGCCGAGTTGGGGGCTGTGTGCCTTCAACGTCGAGGAGCTCCCTCCGGAGCTGGTCGAGTGCGGGCTGCGCACGCACACCCACCTGGTCAGCGCCGGCGGCCGCCGACCCAACCCGCACTTCACCGAGCCGGCCGACTACCTGCGCGCCCTGCCGGTCCCGGACGAGCCGCTGGAGGCCACCGAGCCGCTGCTGCAGGTCGTCGACGCCAAGGACTTCGCCGGGCTGCGGCATGCGGTCGGTGCCCGGCTGACGCAGCTGCAGGGCTCCCGGGACGCGCTGGAGGACCTGCACCTGGCGATCGACGAGATGAGCGCGAACGCGGTGCGGCACGGCGGGCCGCCGGTCCAGCTGCGGTTGTGGGCGTCGGCCGACCGGGTGGTCTGCCGGATCAGCGACGGCGGCTCGGGGATGGACGACCCGTTCGCCGGCTACGGTCCCGCGCACGGGGACGACCTCTCCCACGGCGGCATGGGCCTGTGGCTGGCCCGCCAGCTGTGCGACCACGTGGACGTCGTCGACGGGCGGGACGGGCTGTCCGTGCGGTTGACGACGCTGCTGCGCTGACCTGACGCCGCGCGGTGCCCGACCCGGCGTGCAATCGCTCCCGCCCGACCGGACTCCCGGCGCGCCGCTCTCACCAGCGCGTTCCCGCCCTCGGGGCCCCCTAGGCTGACCGCGCGAGGCGGGCACGGGTCCGCGTCCGAGAGGAGTCCGAGTCGTGCGCTTCCCGTCCCCGCGGGGCACCGCAGCGGTGCCCGGCGCCGTCGCGCCCCCGGCCGACGAGCCGGCGACCGTCGCCCCGCGTCCGGCGGCGCCCGCGCGTGCCCGCCGCAAGCCCGAGCAGGACGACAGCATGGCCGCGGCCGCCCAGCAGGCCGGTGTGCTCTCCTCGGCCAGCCGCGAGGTGTCCGGCACCTCCCAGCAGGCCGCCGAGTCGCTGACCGAACTGCGCTCGGCGATCGCGGACATCTCCTCGCGCACCACGCAGGCCTCGGCGGTCGCGGAGGAGGCCGTGCGGGACGCCCGCGCGGTCGACGAGCGGATCGCCGCGCTGCAGGAGGCCAGCGAGTCGATCACCCAGATGGTGCGGTTGATCTCGGCGATCAGCCAGCAGAGCCGGTTCCTGGCGCTCAACGCCTACGTCGAGGCGGCGCGCGCCGGCGACGTGGGCCGGGGCTTCGCCGTGGTGGCCGACGAGGTCAAGGCGCTGGCCAGCCGCACCGCCCAGGCCGCCGAGGACATCGGCGCGCAGATCGAGGCGGTGCAGTCCGAGACCCGGCAGGCGGTCACCGCGATCGGCCGGATCACCGGCACGCTGGGCTCGATCGCCGATGCGCAGGACGCGATCGCCGCCGCCGTCGAGCAGCAGCGCGCCGCCACCGACCGGGTGGTGGACAACGTCGACCGGGCGGCCAGCGGGTCGGCCCGGATCACCCAGGCGGTCGCCGAGCTGGCCGACAGCCAGCGGCTGGTCTACGTCCGGCGCGCGCTGACCCTGGCCGAGGACCTGCTCGACGAGGCCGGCGGCATCGACCTGGGCAGTGGGCACCGGACGGTGACCGTGACCGACCAGGCGACCTCGGCGACGCGCTCCGTCGGGCTGCCCGAGCTGCTGCTCGGCGGGGAGGTGCTGAGCTGGAACGACGACCCGCGGCACCGTTCGGCGCTGGTCGACGACGTGGTGGCCCAGGTCGGCGGTACCTGCACGCTGTTCCAGCGGCTCGACGACGCCGGCGGCATGGTCCGGGTGGCGACCTCGGTGGTGAACCCGCAGGGCCGACGGAACATCGGCACCTGCCTCTCCCCCACCGGCGCCGACGGCAGCCGCAACCCGGTGCTCGCCGCGGTGCTCGACGGACGGGTCTACACCGGCCCGGCCACCGTCGCGGGCAAGCCGTACTTCACCGCTTACACCAGCGTGCGCTCCGCCGCCGGTGCGCTGATCGGCATGCTCTACGTCGGCCTGCCGATCGACGCGTCCTGATCCGGCGGGCGCCCCAGGTCAGCCCAGGGACTCCAGCACGCCCATCGCGGCGGGCCCGACGACGATGATCAGCAGCGCCGGCAGGATGCAGACCATCAGCGGGAAGGTGACCTCGACCGGCACCTTCATCGCCTGCTCCTCGGCGCGCTGCCGACGCTTGACGCGCATCTCGTCGGCCTGCACCCACAGCACGTCGGCGAGCGGGATGCCGTAGGCCTCGGCCTTATTCACCGCACCGACGAACCGCCGCAGGTCCGCGGCCTGGGTGCGGGTGGCGAGCGCCTCGTAGGCGGCGCGCCGCGGTCGGCCGGCGGCGATGTCGTACTGGGTGCGCACCAGCTCATCGGTCAGCGCCCCGCGACCGGTGGCCGCCGCCCGGGCGAAGGCAGCGTCGAAGCCGAGGCCGGCCTCCACGGCGATCATCATCTGGTCGAGCACGTCGGGCAGCTCGCGGCCGATCTGCTCCTGCCGCTCCTGCCCGCGGCCGAGGAGCGCGGCTTCCGGCAGGTGGTGGGCGAGCACGACGGCGGCCAGGACGGCGACCACGCCGGCGGGGCTCGGGGTCTCGACCAGCCAGAGCGCGCCGGCCGCCAGCACCGGCAGCCACAGCTTGGCCCAGAGCAGCCGGGTCATGGTGAAGCCCGCGGGGCGACCCGCGGTGTCGAGCATGCGCCGGATCCGGCGGGCCGAGGACTCGGCGGTCACCCGTGCGGAGCACAGCACCCGCGCCGGTCCGGCGGGCCTCCAGCGTCCCGGCCTCGAAGGCCGGCGCGACGAGCCCGGTGGTCAGGTTCTGCCGCGCGGCGACGGCCGCCCGACCCGGACGGGAGAGCGCCACCTGGGCGGCGAACGCCGCCGGCAGCACCAGAGCCTCAGGGTCACGACGCGGCGCACCCACACGGCGTCGACCATCCTCAGCAGGCCGGCGACCGCGAGCATCGCCAGGCCGGACGTGGTGCTGGTCAGCCGGCCGCCGAGGCGTTCGAACAGGGCCCGGCAGGCGCGGTCCTTGAGCCGGGTGAGGGTGTCCACGGTGCCGGCCGGTCCTGGACGGGCACCAGGCGGACCTCGTCGGTCGTCACGCTCCCCGATCCGCTCGACTGCTCGCCGCGGACCGGGCCAGCCGGTCGGTCGGTCGGTGAGGCTCATCGAACAGCCGCCCGACGGCGGCCCAGCCGGCCGCGGACCGGCGCCGCGACGGGCGGGATCCGGCCGACGAGCGTCTGCAGGCCCCGGGTGACCGGGTCCTTGCCGCCCTTCTGCAGCAGCGGGGCGCCGGTGTTGGTCGACAGCGGGACAGTGGAGTGCCGTGGCAGCACCAGCTCCAGCGGGGCGCCGACGGTCTGCTCCACGTCGGCCAGGTCCAGGCCGCTGCTGCCGCCGTCGCTGTTGTTGAGCACGAGGTGCCGCCGAGCGGGCACCAGGCCCAGCTCACCGAGCACGTCCAGCTCCTTGCCAGGCCCCGGACGCCGGGCACGCCCATGCTGCCCCGCATCACCAGGTCGGTCGCCCGCCCCAGCGCGGTGAGCGTGTGGTCGGTGAGCCCGGGGGCGGTGTCGACCACGACGTAGCGGAACTCCCGGCTGAGCATGTCGACCAACCGGCCGACGTCGGCGGGGGTGACCGCGTCACCGGCCGCCGGCGAGTCGCTGCCGGCGACGACGTGCAGGCCGGTGGAGTGCCGGCTGAGGAAGGTCTTGAGCACCAGCGGGTCGTTGGTCGCCGCGCCGTGCACGGTGTCGGGCAGCGTGTACTCCGGCACCAGTGCGAGTGCGCTGGCGACGTCACCGAACTGCACGTCCAGGTCGACCAGGATGATCGAGCCCGGCTCGGCGGCAGCCAGCCCGACGGCCACCGCCGGTCACGGCAGGAGCAGGACCCAGTCCTCGGTCAACAGAGCCGCGACCAGGGCACCGCCGAGCAGCGCCGGCCCGAACGGCAGCCCGGTCCGGCGCCCCACCCGCCGGGCGGCGAGCAGCGCCAGCCCGACCACGGCCTGCAGCAGGAAGCCGAGGAAGAACCCGACCAGGACGACCGGCCAGCCGAGCCAGCCCAGGTACAGGCCGAGCAGCCCGGCCAGCTTGACGTCGCCCATGCCCAGTCCGCTCGGGGCGGCCAGCGCCATCACCAGCAGCACCGCGAACGCGGCTCCCCCGGCCAGCGCGGCGCGCCCCAGGCTGGACCAGTCGCCGTCGGCCCCGGCGGCGACGGCCAGCAGGGCGAGGCCGCCGAGCAGCCCCGGCAGCAGCACCCGGTTGGGCAGCAGCTGCTCGCGCAGGTCGACGACGGTGAGCAGCAGGCCGACGGCGACGAACCACAGCCACGCGGGCAGCTGCGCCGTCCAGCCGAACCGGAGGGTGACCGCGACGGCGCAGAGCGCCCCGGTCAGTTCCGGCCACGGGGCCCCGATCGCGCGGCCCTGCCGGTCGACGCGGGTCGCGACCGCACCGTCGCCGGCCCCGACCCGACGAGGCGCGACCAGCGCCAGCGCGTCGACGACGCGGCCGGTGACGGCTCCGCCCAGTCCGGCGACCACCGCGACGAACACGACGCTCACGTCAGGCGAGGCGGGGTCCGGTGCAGCACGCCGCACAGGGTGACACGCGGACACCGCTCCCCCGGGCAGGCGCGAGGCGGTCGGCTACGCGCCCTCGCGCCGGACGGCCACCACCAGCCAGCGGTCCTCGGCGTCGTCGACCTCGGTGACGCGCCAGCCGGTGCCGGTGAGCAGCTCCCGGATCCGGGGCTCGCTGCGCACGTCGTCCGGGGTCAGCTCCCGGCCGTGCCGCCGGGCCAGCGCTGCCCGGCCGACCGGGTGGAACAGGCCGAGCCGCGCACCGTCGGCGGCGACCCGGGCCAGCTCCCGCACGCCGGCCTCGGGATCGGGCAGGTGGGAGACCAGCCCGGAGGCGAAGAGGACGTCGAACGACCGTGCCCCGAACGGCAGCCCGGTGACGTCGCCACGCACCAGGTGCGCCAGCTCCCCGCGACCGCGCCGCTGGGCCTCGGCCAGCATCTCGGCGGTCAGGTCGAGGCCGACGAGCAGCCCGGCCCGGCCGGTGGCGGCGCGCAGCACCGGCAGGGCACGCCCGGTGCCGCAGGCGGCGTCGAGGACGGCGTCCCCGGTGCGCACCCCCAGCTCGGCGACGGCCCGCTCGAACCGGGGCCCGTCGTCGGGGAACTTCTCCTCCCAGGCGGCGGCGCGGGAGCCGAAGAACGTCTGGGTGTCGCCGCCGGTCAGTCGGTCTCCTCGGCGGGGGCGGTGTCGCACTGCTCGTCGGTGAGCATGGCCAGCTCCCCGACCAGCGGAGCCGCGTCGGCGGAGCCCAGGACGACGGTGAGGTTCTCCCCCGTCGCCGGCCGGAGCAGCGAGACGGCGCCGAGCGCCTCGGCCAGCTGCCGCACCGGCTCCTCCTGACCCTCCAGGTGCTCGATCGCCGAGTCGGTGACCTCGGCGCTGCTGACCGTGCCGAGGGTGAGCCCGGCGTCGGTGAGGACCCGGGTCACCGCCTCGACCAGGACCGGGTCACCGGTGCCGTCCACCACGTCGACGACGACCGGCTCGAACTCGGTGCCGCACACGGCCGGCTCCGGGCTCGGCTCGGGTGCCGGGACGGGCGCAGGCTCAGGTGCCGGAACGGGCTCCGGCTCGGGCGCCGGGACCGGCGCAGGCT
>NZ_JPMX01000059.1 GCF_000761485.1 Modestobacter caceresii | reverse complement strand
ATGGAGAAGCTGATCGCCTCGGGGATCAACGCGAGGGCCACGACGATCCCGGCGAGGATCTCGGTGCGGGCCACCTTCGGCGCCAGCCACGCGGGGCGGCCGAGTGCGGAGAGTGCGGTCGGGAGGGACATGCCACCGTCTTCGGGTCGTGCGCCGTCGGCGCGGGGGTCCGCGCGAGCGCGTGCCTACGAGGGGTTGGTGCGGCGGTGCACCGAGGGTCGGGAGGGCATCGGTCGCAGGTCGACAGCGACCCGAGCGCGGGCTCCTCCGCGCGAACGCCCGGGACAATCTAACCCTGACGTGAGGTAGTTGTTGCATCACCACGACGGGTGGTTGGTCACAGCGACCATCGGGCGTCGGCCCGGGACGGCGCTCAGCCCGGCTCGGCCTGGGGGCGACCGGCGGTGGCAGGCGCGGACCCGAACTCCTCCGTGACGACGGGCGAGTCGTCCACCGGCGGTAGGGGGTCGACCGTGGGTGCGGCGTCCACCGGCGGCATCGGGCCGTCCTCCGGCGTAGGGGCGGGGGGTGCCGGCAGCGTCGGCGTGGGGAGCACCAGGGCCGCCAGTGCGACCAGCAGCGGGAGGGCCGCTCCGCCGAGGAGGGCCGCGCCGTACCCGTCGGTGGCGTCGTGCACCACCGCGAAGGCCACCGGCCCGAAGGCGGTCGAGCCGACGCTCACCGCGGCCACGACCCCGCGGATGGTGCCCAGGTGGGTGGTCCCGAAGTAGCGCGGGAAGGCGCCCGCCTCCAGGGTGCGGATCGCGCCACCGGAGGCGCCGATGAGCACGCCGAACCCGATCGCCGACCAGCCCGGGTCGACCGACGTCCCCCACAGCAGGCCGGCGGTGAGGGCGAGCATGCAGGCGCTGGTGAGCCAGCGGCTGTTGACCCGGTCGACGAGGGCACCGATCGCCAAGGTGGCCAGCAGGGACGCCACGGTCTGCGGGAGGAAGTTCGCCGCGGCGGCACCAGCGCTCAGCCCCCGCTCGCCGAGCAGGTCGATCTGGTGGAAGGCGACGGCGGTGGACAGCATCCCCGAGACGGCGACCCCCGAGACGACCACCCAGAAGAACGGCGTCCGGACCGCCTCGCCGAGCGTGCGGCCCACCGGTGCCGCCGGTGCGGCGGCATCGGTGACCTGCTCGCCGTCCGGGCGCTGACCGAGGGACGCCGGGTCGTTGCGCACGCCGAACAGCGCCAGCGGGACGACGATCAGCCACACGGCCACACCCTCGACCGCCCACGCGGTCCGCCAGCTGGTGGCGGAGATGAGCGCCTCGAGCCCGATCGGCGCCAGGGAGATGCACGCCGCACCGGTCGCGGAGACGAGTCCGAGCGCCAGCCCCCGGCGCCGGGTGAACCAGACGGCGACCGCGGTCGTCGCGGTGAGCCCGAGGGCACCCTGACCGGCCATCCGGACGCCGACGAAGCCCGCGGTCAGGCCGACCAGGCCGGAGACCGCGGCCAGGCCGAGCAGCACCGTGCCGAAGACGGCGCCGATGACGGCCATGGTCGCCCGGGTGCCAAACCGGTCCAGTGCCCGTCCGACCAGGGGCATGGCCGCAGCGCCGATCAGCGTGCCGATCAGGTAGGCGGTGGAGATGGCCGACCGGCTGATGCCCAGGTTCTCGGTCATCGGGTCGATGAACGCGGAGATCGCCGCGGTCTGCCCGGGCGCGGTGGCTGCCAGCGCGACCGCCGAGACGCCCACCATGTGCCAGCCGTAGAAGCCCTCGGGTCCACGGGGGCCGTCCCGGCGGGGGCTGCGGGTCGTGGAACGCGAGCGGGCGGGAACCGAGCGGGACGTGGGAGTGCCTCTCCTGGTGGGTCTGCGGCTGGTGGGTCTGCGGCGCAGACAGGGCAGGCGTCGTCGGCTGCTCGTGGACGGGTGTCGCGGTCGCGCGGCTCAGTCGAGCTGTGCGGCCACCATGGGCTCGAGGGTGAGCTCGGGGCTGCGCTGCTGGAGCGAGCGCAGGTCCCACTTGTCCCGGAACAGTGCCAGCAGCTCCCCGTTCCCGCGCGCCAGGATCTCCGCGCCACGCGCCGCGGCGACCGCGGGGGCGGAGTCGGCGTCGGTGCGCACCGCGACCGTGTACGGCAGCGGTTCCAGCGCGACCGGTGAGTGGAACTCGTGCTCCATCCGGTGGGCGGCGACCTCGAACTGCATGGGGCCGACGACGGCGAGCACGGGTGCCTGGTCGCCGCGGCGGTCCGAGCGCAGGACCTGCACGACCCCTTCGGACTCCAGCTGGTCGATCCCCCGCCGGAACTGCTTGTGCCGGCCGGTGTCCATCGCCCGGGCCACGGCGAAGTGCTCGGGCGCGAAGGTCGACAACGGTGGGTAGGTGACCGGAGGGCCGGTGAACAGGGTGTCGCCGACCCCGAGGGCAGCGGCGTTGACCAGGCCGACGACGTCGCCGGGGTGGGCGAGGTCGATGCTCTCCCGTTCGCGGCCGAACACGTGCTGGGCGTACTTGGTGGCGAACGGGCGTCCCGTGGAGCTGTTGGTCACGACCATGCCGCGCTCGAAGACGCCGGAGCAGATCCGGATGTAGGCCAGCCGGTCGCGGTGGGCGGCGTCCA
>NZ_JPMX01000058.1:17063-129600 GCF_000761485.1 Modestobacter caceresii | reverse complement strand
CCGCGGCGTCGTGCGCGGGGCCCGCGCCCAGGGCCGGGGCGAGCGCCTCGGCCAGCGCACCGGCCAGCTGGGGGTCGCCGGCCGCGGCCACCGTCCGCGCCATCCGCTCCGGGTCCAGCCGCAGCGAGGCCAGGCACTCGGCCAGCCAGGACGCCGCCGAACCGACCGTGCCGAGCAGGTCGGTGAGCGTCGGCCACTCCGCGTGCCAGGTGCCCGCGCCGCGCTCGTGCTCCTGCTCCATCGCGGCGAAGAGGGTGGCGACCAGCCCGGGGGCGCGGCGGGCGCAGGCCCGGGCGGAGACCGCGGCCACCGGGTTGTTCTTGTGCGGCATCGCCGAGGAGCCGCCGCGGGCCTCGGCCACCTCGGCCACCTCGGCGACCTCGGTCTGGGCCAGCAGGACGACGTCCAGGGCGATCGTGGCCACCACCCCGGCCGCCGCACCGAGCACGCCGGCGACGTCGGCGATCGGCAGCCGCACGGTGAACCAGGGCACCTCGGTGGCGACCAGCCCGAGCTCGGCGGCCAGCTCCCGGCGCAGGTCCACCCCGGAGCCGGAGCTGGCGGCCAGCGTGCCCACCGCCCCGCCGTACTGCACCGGCAGCGCCGCCGTCACCGCGGCGATCCGGGCGCGCACGCCGTCCAGCCCGGCGAGCCAGGTGGCGGCCTTGAGGCCGGCGGTGATCGGCAGCGCCTGCTGCAGCAGGGTGCGGCCCATCAGCACGTCGTCCCGGTGCGCCCCGGCGAGACGGGCGCAGGCCTCGGCGGCCGCGGCGAGGTCGGCGTCGATCAGCTGCAGGCCGCGGCGGGCCAGCAGCACCGCCGCGGTGTCCACGACGTCCTGGCTGGTGGCGCCGACGTGCACGGCGCGGGCGGCGTGCGGGCCGACGGCGTCCTGCAGCGCCCGGACCAGCGGGGGCACCGGGTTGCCGGCGTCCCCGGCCCGGGCGTACACCGCCGCGAGGTCCAGGGCGGCCGGGTCGGCGCACACCCGGCTCACCTCGTCCGCGGCCGTGCCGGCCACCAGGCCGACCCGGGCGGCGGCGCGGGCCAGCGCACCCTCCACCTCCAGCAGGGCCACCAGCCAGGCGTCCCCGGAGGTGCCGGCGGAGACCGGGCCACGGGCGAAGGTCGCGTCGAGGATCACGCGCCCATCCTGGCGGGTGCCCCCGCGTGGCCGGCGCTCACACCGCGAAGAAGACGGTCTCGTCCATGCCCTTGGCCGTGCAGCCCTGCAGGTGGATGTCGAGCACGTAGCCGTCCGCGCTGGGCTGGGCGATCAGCGTGGCGCGGGAGGCGTCGTCCGGCAGGCTGCGCAGCACGGCGTCCTCGGCGTTGGCGGCGGCCTCGTCGGCGAAGTAGATCCGGGTGACGAGCCGGTCGAGCAGGCCACGGGCGAAGACCGAGACGTCGACGTGCGGCGCCTGCAGCCCGCCCTCGCCGTCGGGCACGCGGCCGGGCTTGAGCGTGCGGACGGCGTACTCACCGCCCGGGACCGTGTGCGACCGCCCCACGCCACGGAACCCGGGGGTGGTGACGGCGCCGCGCGGGTCGTCCGGGTGGGCGAAGCGGCCGTCCGGGTCGGCCTGCCAGGTCTCGATCATGCCGTCGGGCACCAGGTCGCCGTTGCCGTCGAAGACCCGGCCACGCAGCCAGATGGCGCCCGGGGTGCCCTCGGCGACGACGTCCGGGCCGTCGGGCCAGGTCAGCCCGATCGCCAGGTACGGCCCGACGGTGGAGCTCGGGGTGGTGCCCAGCCGGAAGGGCTCGGTCAGGAAGCCGGTGCCGCGCCGTGGCGTGCCCTGGCGGCGGTCGTTGCTCTCGTCGGCGGCCAGCACCTGGGGGGGCAGTCGGTCCGCGCTCACGCCACGTCTCCGTCGTCGTCGGTCTCGAAGGGCGTCTGGTCCTGCCCACGCAGCACGATGTCCCACTGGAACGCCAGGGCCCAGTTGGGCTGGCTGCGCTCCAGGTCGAACCGGCTGACCGCCCGGTGCCGCGCCGTCGTCGGCATGGAGTTGAAGATCGGGTCCTGCCCGAACAGCGGGTCGTCCGGGAAGTACATCTGGGTGACCAGCCGCTGCGTGAACGCCTGGCCGAAGAGGCTGAAGTGGATGTGCGCCGGCCGCCAGGCGTTGTGGTGGTTGCCCCACGGGTAGGCCCCGGGCTTGATGGTGGTGAACTCGTAGCGCCCCAGGTCGTCGGTCACCACCCGGCCCAGCCCGTCGAAGTGCGGGTCCAGCGGGGCCGGCCAGTTGTCGACCACGTGCCGGTAGCGGCCCGCGGCGTTGGCCTGCCAGATCTCCACCAGTGCGTGCGGCACCGGGCGGCCGTCGCTGTCGAGCACCCGGCCGTAGACGATGATCCGCTGACCCTGGGCCTCGCCGCCCTGGCGCAGCGTCAGGTCGGCGTCGGCGGCGGTGACCATGTCCTCGCCCAACACCGGGCCGGTGATCTCGGTCAGCCGGTGCGGCAGGTCGACCGGCGTGCGCAGCGGCGCACGCAGCCCCGTGCTCTTGTAACCGGCGTAGGCCACCGGGGTGCGCCGCTCGGCGGGCTCCCGGAGGTAGCGGGGCAACACGAGGGCGCTGTCCGACGCCGGTCGCGGCTCGCGAGATGTGGTCCCGGTCATGCCGGGACCGTACGACCCGGCACTACGCTGCCCAAGCAACGTCTTCCACTGAGCAGAAAGAAGGACGCCATGGCCGGTGGTGCTGCCGCGGCCGGCCGCTCGGTGACCTCCCGTGCGCTCGGCGTCCTGGACGCCTTCGACGCCGCCCACCCCCGGCTCAGCCTCTCCGAGGTCGCCGAGCGGTCGGGCACCCCGCTGACCACGACCCACCGGCTGCTCGCCGAACTGGCCGCCTGGGGCGCCCTGGTCCGCCGCAGTGACGGCCGGTACGAGATCGGCCGCAAGCTCTGGGACCTCGGGCTGCTCGCCCCGGTCGACCTGGAGCTGCGCCAGGTCGCCTCGCCGTTCCTGCTCGACGTGCACACCGCCACCCGCGACACGGTGCACCTGGCGGTGCGCGAGGGCACCAAGGCGCTCTACGTCGAGCGGATCTCCGGCCGGGAGTCGGTGCCCGTGGTCAGCCAGGTCGGGAGCCGGCTGCCGCTGCACGCCACCGGGGTGGGCAAGGTGCTGCTGGCCTCCGCACCGGACGACGTCCTGGAGCAGGTGCTCCGGCAGCCGACCCGGGAGACCCGGCACACCGTCGTCGACGCCGGGCTGCTGAGCCGGGAGCTGGCCGAGGTGCGCCGCCGCGGCTGGGCCCGCACCGCGGAGGAGATGAGCCTGGGCGCGGCGTCGGTCGCCGTCCCGGTGACCGTGGAGCGGCTGGCCGGGCCGATGGTGGTCGCCGCGCTGGGCATCGTCGTCCCGGCCCACCGTCGCGACGTCGCCCGGCTGGCCCCGGTGCTGCAGGTGGCCGCCCGCGGCATCGGCCGGGCCCTGGCGCGCACCGAGCAGTTCCGCTGATCCTTCCGCCCAGCGGGAGGGGGAGGTCGCCCCAGGTCGGCGGCCGGGGTCACACTCGGGCGATGCGCACCCAGGTGGGGATCATCGGAGCCGGCCCGGCGGGGCTGCTGCTGTCCCGGCTCCTGCAGCTGCAGGGCATCGACACCGTCGTCCTGGAGAACCGGTCCCGCGACTACGTCGAGGCCCGGATCCGGGCCGGGATCCTGGAGCAGCACACCGTCTCCACGCTGATCGACGCCGGCATGGGCGACCGGCTGCAGCGCGAGGGCCTGCCGCACGACGGCATCTTCCTGCAGTACCCCGGCACCCGGCACCACCTGGACTTCCCCGAGTTGTGCGGCCGCAAGGTGTGGGTCTACGGGCAGACCGAGGTGACCAAGGACCTCATCGCCGCCCAGCTCGACGACGGCCCGCCGCTGCTGTTCGAGGTCTCCGACGTCACCCCCGAGGACGTCGACACCGACAGCCCCCGCATCCGGTTCACCGACGCCGACGGCGTGCCCCAGGTGCTCGAGTGCGACGTCATCGCCGGCACCGACGGCTTCCACGGCGTCTCCCGCCCGGTGGTCACCGCCGGCACCTCCGGCCGACTGTGGGAGCGCACCTACCCCTACGCCTGGCTGGGCATCCTGGCCGACGTCGCCCCGTCGGAGGACGAGCTCGTCTACGCCTGGCACCCCGACGGCTTCGCGCTGCTGTCGATGCGCTCGCCGTCGGTGTCGCGGCTCTACCTGCAGGTCGACCCGGACGAGAAGATCGAGGACTGGTCCGACGACCGGATCTGGGAGAACCTGTCCACCCGGTTCGCCCTCGACGGCTGGGAGCTGGAGACCGGCCCGGTCACCGAGAAGTCCATCCTGCCGATGCGCTCGTTCGTCAGCGCGCCGATGCGCCGCGGCCGGCTGTTCCTCGCCGGCGACGCCGCGCACATCGTCCCGCCGACCGGCGCCAAGGGTCTCAACCTCGCCGTCGCCGACGTCACGCTGCTCGCCACCGCACTGGTCCGCCTGCTGCAGGAGAAGCAGACCGACCTGGTCGACGGCTACAGCGACCGGGCGCTGGCCCGGGTCTGGCGCTGCACCCACTTCTCCTGGTGGATGACGTCGATGCTGCACCGCTCCGGCGACGACTTCGACGCCGAGCTGCAGCTCTCCCAGCTCCGCCGGGTCTGCTCCTCCGAGGCCGCCGCCCGCGAGCTGGCCGAGAACTACACCGGCCTCCCCCTCGACGCCTGAGGCCTTCTCCCCACCACCACCGAAATGGCCATTTTGGTGGTGAGGGGTGGGGACGGCGCTGGGCGGGGCTGTCGCGAATCCGTGTGCACTGGCAGACTCTGCCGGGTCGGATCGTCCAATCCTGGTCGACATGTCGACGTCCACTGTCAGATGTCCCGCATCTGGTGATCGACTTCGGCTACTTGTGCCCAGTGGAACGCCGGACACGGACCAATCCGCACCACTAGTTTCAGCTGCATGCTCTCGACGCTCTTGAACATCGCCGGCGTTCTCGTGGGGCTGCTCGTCCTGCTCTTCCTGATCGTGCACCTGTCCGCCCGCCCGGCCACCCGGGGCAGCACGACGGGCAGCCGCGCGCCGGGCTGGGCGAGCGACGCCGGGCAGCCGCACCCCGACCCGTGGGCACCGCTGTCGACCACCAGCACCCAGATCCGCACCGTCCGCTGAGCTGACCTGGGCGGCGGCCTCCCCGGGCCCCCCGGACCGGCCGACACCGGCCCGGCGGCCCGGCGTCGGACTCCCGACCCCGGTTAGGCTCGCCCGCGATGACCAGCGACTCGACCGCGTTGCAGGTCTACCCGATCGGTCAGCTGATCGGCGTCCGCGCGGTCGTGGACCAGTTCGACGTCCGGGTCGGCGCAGCCCTGCACAGCCTCACCTCGGCCGAGTTCGGGGTCTGGGCCATGGCGCACGGGCCCGCCGACCACGTACCGCGCCCGTGGACCCCCGACGCGCTGGCCGCGCAGGCCGAGTCGGTCGGCGTTCCCGACTGCGCGCAGCGGCTGGACCGGCTGCAGGAGCAGGGGCTCGTCGCCCTGGCCGCGCCCGGCACCGAGTCGGCCCGCGACCTGGCCCGACGGGTCCGGATGGTGCCCCTGGTGCTGGGCCTGGGGAACAGCGCCGCCGCGCCGGACGCCTACGCGGTCGGGTTGCCCGGCCGCCCGCTCGCCGTGCTGTCGGCCGCCGCCTACGACCTGTTCGAGTGGGCGCACATGGAGACCAGCCTCTGGCGGGCCTGCGAGGGCGCTGCGGCCACCGCCGCGCGGGTGGGCATCGCCGACACCCTCGCCACCGATCCCGACGCGCTGCTGACGTCGTTGCTGGAGGACCTGCACCGGCTCCTCACCCCCAACGCCGTCCACCTGGACACCTGGGCGGTGAGCTGATGCCCTCCTCCGACGAGGCGCTCGTCTTCCCCCTCGGCCATCCCATGGGGGCCTTCCACCAGCACCGCGGGGAGCCGCCGAGCTACTGGGTGGTCCGGCTGGGCTGGGACAGCCCGCTGCTGGGCGACCAGACCACCGCCGACGTGTGGACGCTGACGCACGGGGTGCCCAGCCGGGTGCGGGACGGCGTCCCGTGGACCCGCACCGCAGTGCGCGAGGCAGCCGAGGAGGCCGGCGTCCCCGACTGCGACCTCGTGCTCGACACGCTGATCGAGCGGGGGCTGGTGGCCGAGCTCGTCCCCGGCAGTGAGCCGGCCGCCGAGTTCGCCCGTACCCACCGGGTGCAGTCACTGCTGCTGGGGCTGGGCGAGCCGCCCGACCGGCCGGGCGTCGACGGCATCGGGCTGCTCGGGACGCCCGCCTCCGCCCTGGTGGGGCCGGCCACCTACGAGTTCTGGCAGTGGGCCCACCTGTGGCCGACGCTGGCCGACGCGTCGGTCGGGCTGGCCGAGATGGCCGGGCAGGCGCCGGACCCGGACCCGGCGGACACCGACCCCGCCGCGGTGCTGGACCGGTCGTTCCGGGAGCTGCACCGACTGCTGTCCGGCAACGCGGTCTACCTGGACCGGTCCTTCGCCGTGGCCGACGCCCAGCGCTGAGCCGCCCTACAGGGTGGTCCTCCAACGGGCACCGGTCATCAGCTCGGCGGCCCGCTCGCCGATCGCCACGGCCGTCGCCGCCGGTCCGCGCGAGGGCACCGTCGGCATCACCGAGGTGTCGACCACCCGCAGGCCCACGATCCCCCGCACCCGCAGGTGCTGGTCGACGACCGCCCCGGGGTCGGTGGCCGGCCCCATCCGGGCGCTGCCGGCCAGGTGCACCGCGGTCGCCAGGTGGGCCCGGGTCCACCGGTCCAGCTCCCGGTCGTCGGCCAGGACGGCGTCGGGCAGGCCGGTGCGCTCGGCGACCAGCGGCGCGAAGGCGGGGGTGCGCAGCAGTTCGGCGGCCAGCCGGACGCCGGCCCGCAGCCGTCGCCGGTCGGCGTCCGCGGTCAGGTAGCGGTACTGGATCCGTGGCTGCACCAGCGGGTCGGCGGTGGTCAGGCTGATCCGGCCGCGGCTCTCCTCCTGCTGCAGCGCCACGGCCAGGTAGAGGTCGTCCCGCCGACGGGCGGAGTCCAGCAGCCGGGACACCGAGGCGCCCCGCAGCGCCCGCAGCGTCGCCGCGGGCCGGCGCAGCACCTCCGTGACGCCGGACAGCGCCGGACCCGACGTCCGCAACAGCATCACCTGCCGGAACGGCTTGAGCCAGGGCATGACCTCGAGGTGGTCGGCGGTGTTCAGCGCGGTGGCCAGCGGGAGCAGCCCCCGGGGCATCGGGGTGCGCCGGGCCGGCCGGTAGGTCACGTAGACGTCGGGGTGGTCGCTGAAGCCCTGACCCACCCCGGGCACGTCGGCGACGACGGCGACACCGGCCGCCCGCAGGTGGTCGGCGGGGCCGATCCCGGAGAGCAGCAGCAGGTGCGGGGAGCCGACCGCACCGGCCGACAGCACGACCTCCGCGGCACGCACCGGGCCACGGTCGGTCTGCACGCCCACCGCCCGGCCGCGCTCCACCAGCACCCGGGTGACCCGGACCCCGCCCACGACGGTGAGGCCGGGGGACTCCCGGCGCGGGGACAGGTAGGCCATCGCGGTGTTGACCCGCACGCCGTCGGCGACGGTGAACGGCACCGGCCCGTGCCCGGGCGGGCCGTCGGCGTTCTTGTCCGGCTCGGCCGGGAAGCCCAGCGCGTCGCAGGCACCGGTGAAGGCGTCGGTGAGCGGGTGCTGCCGGTGCACCCGGGTGACCGGCAGCGGGCCGGTCGAGCCGTGGCCGGGGCGGTCGCCGTAGTCGGCGTCGCTCTCGCAGCGGACAAAGGCCGGGCGCAGCGCGTCCGCCGACCACAGGTCGTTGCCCGCTGCGGCCCAGCCGTCCAGGTCGGCCCGGGTGGCCCGGATGAAGTAGGTGCCGTTCAGCGCGCTGGAACCGCCCAGCACCTTCCCCCGCGGCACCGGCCAGCGCAGGTCGTCGGTGAGCTCTCCGGTGAGCTCCCAGTTCGCGGGGTGCCCGGGGGTCGCGGCACCCATCGTCGCGGCGTCCCGGATCGTCGCCGGGAAGTCCTCGGGGCGCGGGTGGTCGGCACCGGCCTCCAGGACCAGCACCCGCCGGCCGGCGTCGACCAGCCGGGCGGCCAGCGCGCAGCCCGACGACCCGGCACCGACGACCACGACGTCCCACTCCCCCGCGAGCTCCACCCCCGGGACCCTAGGACGGCGGCGGGCTCAGGACAGTCGCACCCGGTCCCCGTCGGGCTCGACCCGGCCCTCGGTGACCAGCTTGGCCAGGGTGGCCCGGGTCGACTGGGCGGCGGCCGGCCAGACCGCCTGCGGCACGGCCGCGTAGACGACGGCGACCAGCTCCTCGACCGTCCGGGGCCCCTCGGTGAGGGCGTCGAGCAGCTGCTGCTCGCGGTACGTCCGGTGCGCCAGGTAGAACCGCAGCACCGCCCCGGGGTCGGTGGTCAGCTCGGGCCCGTGGCCGCAGTACAGCGCGGAGGGGCCCAGGTCGTGCACGCGACGGAGCGACTCGAGGTAGGCGAGCACGTCGCCCTCGGGGTGGGTGACCACGGAGGTGCCCCGGCCGAGCACGTGGTCGCCGACCAGCACGGCACCCGACGCCAGCCGGAAGGCCAGGTGGTCAGCGGTGTGCCCGGGTGTCGGGACGACGTCCAGGGTCGTGCCCGCCAGCTGCAGCCGCTCCCCCGCCCGGAGCAACCGGCCGCCCGGGCCGGCGACCTCACCGGTGGCCGCAGCGACCGGCGCACCGAAGTGCCGCCCCCACGGCAGCGCCGCCTCGGCGTGGTCGGCGTGGTGGTGGGTGACCAGCACGGCCACCACCCGGGCGTCCCGGGCGGCCAGCGCCGCCTCGACGGCGGCCAGGTGCCGGGGGTCGTCCGGCCCGGGGTCCACGACGACGGCCTGGCCCGAGCCCGGCTCGCCCACCAGGTGGGTGTTGGTGCCGTCCAGCGTCATCGGCGAGGGGTTGGGGGCCAGCACCCGGGTGACCAGGGGCTCGGGGGCCGCAACCGGCGCCATCGTGCCGGGTGCCGGCAGCGCCCAGCTGGTCCGCGGGTCGACGGGGGCGGTCACGGCAGCACGGTAGCGGGCACGGTGGGCCCCGGTGGCCGCCGCCGGGAGCGGCTACCGTCGAGAGCATGCGCGCTCTCACCACCCCGTTCCGCGCCGGACTCTCCGCCGCAGCCGCCGTCGTCCTGCTGGCAGCGTGCGGCAGCGACGACGAGCAGCCCGATGCCGCGTCGACCACCAGCAGCTCCAGCAGCTCCAGCAGCTCCAGCAGTCCCGCCACCACCTCCGACGAGGAGGTCCAGGCGTTCTGCACCGAGGCCGAGACCGTGCTCACCACACCCCCGGATGCCGGCCTGACCCAGCAGGAGGCGCTCGACCGGACCATCGCCGACCTGGACCAGCTGGACCCGCCGGCCGAGATCAGCGCCGACTGGGACGTCCTGGTCCAGACGTTCGTCGGCGTGCGAGAGGCCGTGGCCGACGTCGACCTGACCACCCCGGAGGGGCAGGCCAGCGTGGAGGAGGAGCTCGCCGGCCTCGAGGCCGGGGCGACCGACGCCCAGACCCGGCTGGACACCTGGCTCACGGAGAACTGCGACAACGCCTGAGCCGACGACGCACCGCGGCCCGGCCCCCTCCCCAGGGTGCCGGGCCGCAGTGCGTCGGTGCCGCGCCGTCGTCGCCCGGGTCAGCCGCAGCCGCGGATCGTGATGCCCCGGGCACGCAGCCACGGCACCGGGTCGACCTGGCCGCTGTGCATCTGCCCGTCGGGGTGCACCTCGAAGTGCAGGTGCGGCCCGGTCGACTGACCGCGGTTGCCCACCTCGGCGATCTGGTCACCGGCCGCGACCCGCTCCCCGGCTCGGACGAAGTGCCGGTTGACGTGGCCGTACACGGTGATCGCGCCGTCGTCCCCGCGGAGGTAGACCGCCAACCCGAAGCCGGTCGCCGGCCCCGCCCGCTGGACCACCCCGGCGGTGGCCGCGCGCACCGGCGTGCCGATGGGGGCGCCGATGTCGACGCCGAAGTGCGTGACCCCCCAGCGTGCGCCGAAGCAGCTGCTCGTGATGCCGACGGCCGGCCGGGCGTAGCCGGACCCGGTGGCGGCGGCGGCGTCCGCCTGGAGCGCCTGCTGGTCGTCGGCGAGCGCCTGGGCCCGGGCCTGCTCCTCGGCCAGCCGGGCCGCGGCCTCCTCGGCCGCCTTCTGCTGCTGCCACACCTGGTAGGCGTTGCGCGCTCCCTGGAGCGTGAGCAGCTGCACCTGGGCGTCCTGCAGCTGCTGGTCCAGCGCCGCCTTCTCCGCGGTCACCTGGGTGTACACCGACTGCTGGTTGGCCAGCTGCCGTTCGGCCTCGACGCGGGCGCCCTCGGCCGCCACCTCGGCCGCCACCTTCTCGTCGCGGGCCGCCCGGGCGGCCGCGTCGGCCTGGGCCTGCTGCACCCGGGCCTGTTCCATCACGCCCAGGACGTCGACCTGGTGGTCGCCGACGTAGGACAGCATCGCGGCCTTCTGCACCAGCTCGGCCGGCCCACCGACGTCCAGCAGGGCCATCTCGCTGGTGAGCTCGCCGCCGTTCTTGTACGTGTCCCGGGAGAACTCGGCGATCCGCGTCTGGGCGGCGGCGACGGCGTCGGCCGCGGCCTGCAGGTCCTGCGCCGTCCGTGCCGCGACGGCCTCGGCCAGCACCCGGGCCTCCTCCGCCGCCAGGTAGGCGGTGCCGGCGGCCTCGGCCAGCACCTGGACCTGCTCCAGCTGCGCCTCGGCGGCCGCGACCTGCCCGGCGATCCGGCCGACCTCGGCTGCGGCAGCGTCCTGCGCCGTCTGGGCGCCGGTGAGCTGCTCGTCGCTGGGGTTCACCGGCTCGGCGTGCGCGATGCCGCCGCCGGCCCCGACCAGCACGGTCGCGACGGCTGCGGTCAGCGCACCGGCCAGCAGTCGGGACGGCCGGCGGCGTCCGGCGCGGACCCGGCGGACGGCCGCCGAGGCCGGGCGCCGCACGTGCTGCGTCATGGTCGCTCCCTGGGGAAGAGGGATGGACGGGTGGGCTCGACGAGCGTCCCAGTCGCACCACGAGTCACACGGTCAACACGCGCAGCAACCGCGAGCCGTCATGAAGTCGTCCGGTCGTCCCCCGGTCCGGTCATCATGTCGACGCTTCAGCTCAGGCGCCGCCCGGCCGCCCCAGCTCCTCGGCGAGCCGGGTGAGCTCGTCCCCGCCGGCCATCATCTCGGTCAGCTGCTCCCGCGTCACCTCGCCCTTGGCGAAGTCCCCCATGCTCCGGCCACGGTTGAGCAGCAGGAAGCGGTCGCCCACCGGGTGCGCGTGGTGCGGGTTGTGGGTGATGAAGACGACGCCGAGCCCCTGGTCCCGCGCCTGGGCGATGTAGCGCAGCACCACGGCGGCCTGCTTGACCCCCAGCGCCGACGTCGGCTCGTCCAGGATCAGCACCCGCGCCCCGAAGTGCACCGCCCGGGCGATGGCCACCGACTGCCGCTCCCCGCCGGACAGCGTGCCCACCGGCTGGTCCGGGTCGCGGATGTCGATGCCCATGGCGGCCAGTTCACGCCGGGTGACCTCCTTGGCGGTCGCCCGGTCGAACCGCCGGAAGGGGCCCCACCCGGTCGTCGGCTCCGAGCCGAGGAAGAAGTTCCGCCAGATCGACATCAGCGGGATCATCGCCAGGTCCTGGTAGACGGTGGCGATGCCGGCGTCCAGCGCGTCGCGCGGCGCACCGAAGTCGACCGGCTCGCCGTCCAGCAGCAGCTCGCCCCGGGTCGGCCGGTGCACCCCGGAGAGGACCTTGATCAACGTCGACTTGCCGGCGCCGTTGTCGCCGAGCACGCAGGTGACCTGCCCGGCGCGCACGGCAGTGGAGATGCCCTCGAGGGCGATCACCGAGCCGAAGTCCTTGCCGATGCCGCGCAGCTCCAGCAGCGGGGCGCCACCTGGCGCGTCGGTCGCGGTGCTCATCGCCGGGCCGCCTCGGCGTAGCGCCGGACCAGCCGGTTGGTGAGCACCGCGAGCAGCAGCATGGCCCCGAGGAAGAAGTAGAACCAGTCGGCGTCCCAGTTCAGGTAGACGATCCCCTGCTGGGTCATGCCGAAGATGAGCGCACCCAGGGCCGCGCCGATCGCCGAGCCGAACCCGCCGGTGAGCAGGCAGCCACCGATCACGGCCGCGACGATGTAGATCAGCTCCTGCCCGGTGCCGGTGTTGGCCTGCACCGAGGTGAGCCGGACGGCGGTGATCGAACCGACCAGCCACGCGGCGGTGGCGGTGGTCATGAACAGCACGATCGTCGTCCGCTGCGCCGGGACCCCGACGTTGCGGCTGGCCACCTCGTCACCGCCGGTGGCGAAGACCCAGTTGCCGAACCGGGTGCGCAGCAGCACCCAGCTGGCCACCGCCGTGACCAGCAGCCACCAGAGGACGGCGACGCGGAACGGCTGCCCGAAGACGTCGATCGTGGAGGCGAGCACCAACTCGGCCGAGTGGTAGCCGGGGGCGTCGGCGATCCCGCGCACGATCACCGTCCCGGTGAACAGCTTGGTCAGCCCCAGGTTCAGCCCCTGCAGCATCAGGAACGTGCCCAGCGTGATGATGAAGCTGGGCAGGCCGGTGCGGGTGACCAGCCAGCCGTTGAAGGCGCCGATCCCCAGGGCCAGCACCAGCGCGGCGGCGATCGCCACCCAGATGTTCTGCTGCAGCTCGACCGCGACGATGCCCACGGTCAGCGCGGTGGTGCCGGTCATCACGCCGGCCGAGAGGTCGAAGTGCCCGCCGATCATCAGCAGGGCGACGGCGACCGCCATGATCCCCAGCACCGAGGCGACGTCCAGCCAGTTGGCCACCCCCGCCAGCGACCGGAAGACGTCGGACTGGGCGGAGAAGAACCCCAGGATGACGACGGCCCCGATGAGCGAGCCGAGTTCGGGCTTGACCATCAGCCGGCGCCACGGACCGACCCGGGCGACGCGTTCGTCCGCGCGGGCCGGCCCGTCGACGGGCGCCTCCCGGGTCGTGCTCAGCGGGTCCCTGCCGAGGCGAGGTCGGCGATCTCGTCGACGTTCTCGGCGTCGACGATCCCCGGGCCGGTCAGCACCGCCTGGCCGCCGCCGACGGTGTTGAGGTTCTCCGCGTACAGCTTGAGCATCACGATGGGCAGGTAGCCCTGCTCGTACTGCTGCTGGTCGACGGCGAAGGAGATCGTGCCGTCCTGGATGGCGGAGATGACGTCGGCGTTGAGGTCGAAGGTGGCGATCGCGGCGTCGGAGCCGGCGTCGGCAGCGGCAGAGGCGGCCACCGAGGCGACGGCGGAGTTCAGCGTCAGCACGGCGTCGATCGAGGGGTTGCTCTGCAGCTGAGAGGTGATCGTCGACTGGGCCGCCTGCAGGTCGTTGATGTCCACCTGCAGCAGCTGCACGTCGCTGCCCAGCCCCTGGGAGGCGCCGTCGCACCGCTGCTCGAGGCCGATGTTGCCCGCCTCGTGCACCACGCACAGCACGTTCGTCGCGCCGTCCTGGGCCAGCCGCTGCCCGGCCCCGATGCCGGCGATCGTCTCGTCCTGCCCGACGTGCCCGATCGCGCCGAACTCGGCGGAACGCTCGGCGCCGGAGTTGATCGTCACCACCGGGATGCCTGCCTCCGTCGCGGCGCTGATCGAGTCCTCGAGCGCGTCGGGGTTGGCCATGGAGACCACGATGCCGTCGACGTCCTGGTTGACCGCGGCCTCGATCAGCTGGGACTGCCGCTGCGGGTCGCCGTCGCTCTGGTAGTCCACACCGACGCCGAGGTCCTCCCCGGCGGCCTCGGCGCCGTTCTGCACCACGTCCCAGAAGGCGTCACCGGCCGCCCCGTGGGTGACGACGGCGAAGTCGAGGTCACCGGAGGCGGCCGTGCCACCGCCGTCCCCGCCCTCGTCGCCACCGCCGGAGTTCTCCGTGGAGCAGGCGCTCAGCAACAGGGGTGCCGCCAGGGCGAGTGCGAGCAGCCGCTTGGATCGAGCCATCGTGTGCGTGTCCTCCTGTGTGGCGGCGCTGCGATGCCCCGCTGGTGTCCTCCACCGGTCGGCCCCGACTCGGGCCACCCAGAGGAGTGTGCGGCACCGGGGTCGGCCGGCGCCTGTGGTCCACCTCTGATCATGCCCGCCGCGGCAGGCGGACACGGCACGGACCTCCTCGACGAGACCCGGTCGTTGCCGTTGCGCCGTCCGCGGAGCGGCGACAGCGCCCCCGCGGGGGCGCGCGCACGCGGCGGACAGGCCCGCGGCTGCCTAGGCTGCAGGTCGTGGACGTGATGGGCTCCGGGCACGAACAGGTCGTCTTCTGCTCCGACCCCGGGTCGGGGCTGCGCGCGGTGATCGCGGTCTACTCCACCGCGCTCGGCCCGGCGCTCGGCGGCACCCGCTTCTTCCCCTACGCCTCCGAGGAGGCCGCGGTGGCCGACGCGCTCGCGCTGTCGAAGGCGATGGCCTACAAGAACAGCCTGGCCGGCCTCGACCTGGGCGGCGGCAAGGCGGTCATCATCGGGGATCCGCACACCGACAAGACCGAGGCGCTGCTGCGCGCCTACGGGCGCTTCGTCGAGAGCCTCGGCGGGCGGTACCTCACCGCGTGCGACGTCGGCACCTACAACGCCGACCTGGACGTCGTGGCCCGGGAGACCCGCTTCGCCCACGGCCGGTCCGAGGCCTTCGGCGGCTGCGGCGACTCCTCGGTGCTCACCGCCTTCGGCGTCTTCCAGGGGATGCGCGCCGCGGCCCAGCACCGCTGGGGCTCCCCGACGCTGGCCGGCCGCACCGTCGCGGTCGCCGGGGTGGGCAAGGTGGGCAGCTGGCTGGTCGACCGGCTGATCGCCGACGGCGCGTCCGTCGTCGTCACCGACGTCGACCCGGCCGCGGTCGCCCGGGTCCGGGCCCGGCACTCCGCGGTGCAGGCGGTCGCCGACACCGCGACCCTGGTGCGCACGCCGCACGACGTCTACGCCCCCTGCGCCCTCGGTGGCGCCCTGGACGACGAGACCGTGGCCGTGCTGCCCGCCGAGATCGTCTGTGGCGGGGCGAACAACCAGCTGGCCCACGAGGGCACCGCCGAGCTGCTGCGCGGCCGGGGCGTCCTCTACGCCCCCGACTACCTGGTGAACGCCGGCGGCGTGATCCAGGTCGAGGACGAGCGGCACGGGTTCTCCTTCCCCCGGGCCGAGTCGAAGGCGACCTCGATCTTCGACGTCGCGCTGCGGGTCTTCGCCGCGGCCGATGCCGAGGGCGTCTCCCCGGCCGTGGCCGCCGACCGACTCGCCGAGGAGCGGATGAGCTCGGTGGGGCGACTGGCGACCATCCGACTGCCCCGATGACCGGCTCCTGCAGCCGAAACGGGTGAGACCCCGGTCACATCCACCTCCGGATGGGGCAGCCGGGGGGTGGGCTGCGTGCCCGTGACCGATCCGTGTCGTAAGCTCGGCCAAGGACACAGTCACTCAGTCGGGGTCGCCACACGGGCCGTCCAGCCCAGTGCTGGAGACGACCCGCACTCCGTCACGAGGGGGTCGAGCCATGGGGCGCGGCCGAGCGAAGGCCAAGCAGACACGCGTGGCCCGTGAGCTCAAGTACAGCTCACCCAACACCGACCTCACTGCCCTCCAGCGCGAACTGGCTGGACAGCCGTCGTCGTTCCCCTCCCGGGGGCCGAAGGACGACGACGAGGACGACACGCACGTCGGGAGCTGGTCGCAGGACGACGAAGATGACGACTGGGCTGCCAGCCGCTGAACCGGCGACCCAGCCCTCTGTAGCACGGCGACACCGCTCCTCCTCCGGGGGGAGCGGTGTCGCCGTGCGTCCCGACCCCCGGCAGGTCCCGCCGCGAGCGAGCGGTGGGAGCCGGGGGCCCTCCGTCAGCGGTAGGAGCTGACCAGCCGCGCCGAGGCGTCTCCGTCGTGCGGCCCGACCGTGCCGGCCACCCAGGCCGGGACGCCGCGGGCGAGGAGCAGCTCGACCGCCCGGTCCGCGTGCTCGGGCGCGACCGCGGCCACCATGCCGACGCCGCAGTTGAAGGCCCGCTCGGACTCCGCGCGCGGCACCCCGTGCTCTTCCAGCAGCCGCACCACCGCGGGCAGCGCCCAGGTGCTCCGGTCCAGCACCGCCTCCAGCCCGGCCGGGACGACGCGGACCGTGTTGCCGGCCAGCCCGCCACCGGTGATGTGGGCGAAGGCGTGCACCGTCTCCACGCCCAGCTGCTCGACCAGCGCGAGGCAGTCCCGGGCGTAGATCCGGGTGGGCTCGAGGAGCTCGTCCCCGAGCGGGCGGCCGAGGCCGGCCGGGGTGCCGGTGAGGTCCAGCCCCGCCCGGTCGATGACCCGGCGCACCAGCGAGTAGCCGTTGGAGTGCAGCCCGGACGAGGCCATGGCGACGACGACGTCACCGGCCCGCACCCGCTCCGGCCCCAGCACCGCATCGGCCTCGACGACCCCGACCGCGGTGGCGGCCAGGTCGTAGTCGTCGGCACCCATGAGGTCGCCGTGCTCGGCGGTCTCCCCGCCGACCAGCGCGGCTCCGGCCTGCGTGCAGCCGTCGGCGATCCCGGTGACGATGGCGGCGATCCGCTCCGGCACGACCCGACCGCAGGCGACGTAGTCCTGCAGGAACAGCGGCTCGGCGCCGCAGGCGACCAGGTCGTCGACGACCATGGCGACCAGGTCGATCCCGACGGTGTCGTGCCGGTCCAGGGCCCGGGCCAGCGCGATCTTGGTGCCCACGCCGTCGGTCGAGGAGGCGAGCAGCGGCTTGCGGTACTTGGCGGTGTCCAGGGCGAACAGCCCGGCGAACCCGCCCAGGCCACCGACGACCTCCGGACGGTTGGTCTTCTCCACCGCGGCGCGCATCAGGGTGACCGCTCGCTCGCCGGCGTCGATGTCGACCCCGGAGGCGGCGTAGGTCAGGTCGCCCTCGTGGGTCGTCACGGCCGGCTCAGCGCGTCGTCGGCACCGCCGGGGACCATCGGGCTGCCGGCCTGCTGGCCGGTCCACCCGGTGACCGCGGAGGCCTCCTCGGTCAGCGCCCGGCGGCCGATGCCCTCGAGCAGGTGCTTGCCCAGCACCTCCGGCTGGCCCAGGGCGATCGGGTACTCGCCGGTGAAGCAGGCCGTGCACAGCCGGTTGGCCGGCTGCTCGGTGGCCGCGATCAGCCCCTGCTCGGAGACGTAGCCCAGCGAGTCGGCGTTGATCGAGGCGCGCACGCCGTCGACGTCCAGCCCGTTGGCGACCAGCTCGGCCCGGCTGGCGAAGTCGATGCCGTAGAAGCACGGCCACTTCACCGGCGGTGAGGCGATCCGCACGTGCACCTCGAGGGCGCCGGCCTCACGCAGCATCCGGATCAGCGCGCGCTGGGTGTTGCCCCGCACGATCGAGTCGTCGACGACCACCAGACGCTTGCCGCGGATGACGTCGCGCAGCGGGTTGAGCTTCAGCCGGATGCCCAGCTGCCGGATCGTCTGGCTGGGCTGGATGAAGGTGCGCCCGACGTAGGAGTTCTTGACCAGGCCCAGCCCGTAGGGGATCCCGGAGGCCTCGGCGTACCCGACCGCAGCCGGCGTGCCCGACTCGGGCACCGGGATGACGAGGTCGGCCTTGACCGGGTGCTCCTTGGCCAGCCGGCGGCCGATCTCGACCCGGGCCGCGTGCACGCCGCGGCCGGAGATCGTGGTGTCCGGCCGGGCGAGGTAGACGTACTCGAAGACGCAGCCCTTGGGGTCGGCGACGGCGAAGTGCTGGCTGCGCAGCCCGTCCTCGTCGATGGCGATCAGCTCACCGGGCTCGACCTCGCGGACGAACGAGGCACCGCAGATGTCCAGCGCCGCCGTCTCGCTGGCGACGACCCAGCCCCGCTCCAGCCGGCCGAGGACCAGCGGCCGCACGCCCTGTGGGTCACGCGCGGCGTAGAGGGTGTCCTCGTCCATGAAGGTGAAGCTGAACGCCCCCCGCAGGCGCGGGAGCACCTCCATCGCCGCCGCCTCGACCGACATGTCGGGCTTGGCCGCGATCAGCGAGGTGACCAAGTCGGAGTCGTTGGTCGCGACGAACGCCCCGGCCACGCCCTCGTCGGCCGCGGCACTGGCCAGCTCGGCGGTGTTCACCAGGTTGCCGTTGTGGCACAGCGCCAGCCCGGTGCCCGCCCCGGTGGTGCGGAACGTCGGCTGGGCGTTCTCCCAGGTGGAGGCCCCGGTGGTGGAGTACCGGGCGTGGCCGACGGCGATGTGACCACGGAGGCTGCCGAGCGTCGGCTCGTCGAACACCTGGCTGACCAGGCCGAGGTCCTTGTAGACCACGACGGAGGAGCCGTCGGACACCGCGATGCCGGCCGCCTCCTGACCGCGGTGCTGGAGAGCGTACAGGCCGAAGTAGGTCAGCTTGGCGACCTCCTCCCCCGGGGCCCAGACCCCGAAGACGCCACAGGCGTCCTGGGGACCAGGGTCGTGGGGGTCGAGGTCGTGCGTCAGCCGTCCATCACCGCGAGGCACGGGTGCGAGCGTACCGGCTGCGCCGTCCCCTCCCGGGTGGGACCGCTCACTCGGGAGGGGACGGCGGAGGACCGGCTAGGAGATGTTGCCCAGCTCGGCGTCGATCGTGGTGTCGTCGCCGTGACCGGTCCTGACCACCGTGTCACCGTGCAGCGTCATCAGCCGGTCGGTGATCGACCGCAGGATCGTCGGCTTGTCGCTGAACGACCGCCCGGTGGCGCCGGGGCCGCCGCAGAACAGCGTGTCGCCGGTGAAGACGGTGCGCAGGTCCGGCGCGTGCAGGCAGGTGCTGCCCGGAGAGTGCCCGGGGGTGTGCAGCGCGTGCAGCTGCACGTCGCCCACGCCGAACCGGGTGCCCTCGACCAGGTCGTGGTCGGGCTCGGTGTCAGGGTGGACGACGTCCCAGAGCATCCGGTCAGCGGGGTTGAGCCAGATCGGTGCCCCGGTGGCCTCACGCAGGGCGACCGCCGCGGTGATGTGGTCGTTGTGCCCGTGGGTGAGCACGATCCCGGTCACCCGGCGGCCGCCGATCGCCTCGACGATGGGGGCGGCGTCGTGCGGCGCGTCGATGACGAGCACCTCGTCGTCGTCCCCGACCAGCCAGACGTTGTTGTCGACGTCGAAGTCCTGCCCGTCGAGGCTGAAGACCCCGCTGACGACGGCCTGCTCGACCCGGGCCCTCACTGGCCGGCCCCCTCGAACACGACCACGGAGCGCAGCACCTCACCGGCGTGCATCTTGTCGAAGGCCGCCTCGACGTCCTCGATCCCGATCGTCTCGCTGACGAACGCGTCCAGGTCGAACCGGCCCTGCAGGTACAGGTCGATCAGCATCGGGAAGTCCCGGCTGGGCAGGCAGTCGCCGTACCAGGAGGACTTGAGCGCGCCACCGCGGCCGAAGACCTCGATCAGCGGCAGCTCGATCGTCATCGTCGGGTTCGGCACACCGACCAGGACGACGGTGCCGGCCAGGTCGCGGGCGTTGAACGCCTGCTCGTAGACCGCCGGGTGTCCGACGGCGTCGATCGCCACGTCGACCCCGAACCCACCGGTGAGCGCCTTGATGGCCTCCACCGCGTCGGTCTCGGAGGAGTTGACCGTGTGCGTGGCGCCCATGCCCTTGGCCCACTCGAGCTTCTTGTCGTCGATGTCGACGGCGATGATCGTGCCCGCGCCGGCGAGCCGGGAGCCGGCGATCGCGGCGTCACCGACGCCACCGCAGCCGAAGACGGCGACCGAGTCGCCGCGGCCCACCCCGCCGGTGTTGATCGCCGCACCCACACCGGCCATCACGCCGCAGCCCAGCAGCCCGGCCGCGGTCGGCTTCGCCGCGGGGTCGACCTTCGTGCACTGCCCGGAGTGGACCAGCGTCTTCTCGGCGAACGCGCCGATCCCCAGCGCCGGGGAGAGCTCGGTGCCGTCGGCCAGCGTCATCTTCTGCGCGGCGTTGTGGGTGTTGAAGCAGTACCAGGGCTTGCCCTTGGCGCAGGCCCGGCACTCCCCGCACACCGCGCGCCAGTTCAGCACCACGTAGTCGCCGACGGCCACGTTGGTGACGCCCTCGCCGACCGCGGAGACCAGGCCGGCCGCCTCGTGGCCCAGCAGGAACGGGAACTCGTCGTTGATCCCGCCCTCCCGGTAGTGCAGGTCGGTGTGGCAGACCCCGCACGCCTGGACGTCGACCACCGCCTCACCCGGCCCCGGGTCGGGGACGATGATCGTCTCGATGGTGACCGGAGCACCCTTGCTCAGGGCGACGACGCCCTTGACCTCGTACGGCATGTCGCCAGCCTAGGGAACGGGACGGCTGTTCCGCTCCCCGCTCCCGCACCGTGGAAACGACGGTTGTGCGTGCAACGAATTGGTCTCAGCCTCACCCGGCTGGGGTCCGCCGTGCAGCCGAAATCGTCACAGCGTCGTACGGTGCCCTCGGCCGCGACCTGTGTCACACCTGTGAACGGGCCGCGACCGGGTTGCGTCCGCCGGGCGCGCCGTTCCCGTACCTCGGAGGTCGTTCCGTGGCAGTACCCAGCTTCCTGGCCCGGGAGCGCATCATCGCTCGTCCGGGCTTCAACCGCTGGCTCATCCCGCCAGCCGCGCTCGCCGTGCACCTGTGCATCGGCCAGGCCTACGCGACCAGCGTCTACAAGGCCGCGCTCGTCTCGCACTTCGACTCCAGCCTGACCGCGATCGGCATCATCTTCTCGATCGCCATCGTCATGCTCGGCCTCTCCGCCGCCGTCTTCGGCACCTGGGTCGACCGGAACGGCCCGCGTGCCGCCATGTTCACCGCCGCGTGCTTCTGGTCCGCCGGCTTCCTGGTTGGCGCCCTCGGCATCTCCACCGAGCAGCTGTGGCTGGTCTACCTCGGTTACGGCGTCCTCGGCGGCATCGGGCTGGGCATCGGCTACATCTCCCCGGTCTCCACGCTGATCAAGTGGTTCCCGGACCGGCCGGGCCTGGCCACCGGCATGGCGATCATGGGCTTCGGTGGTGGCGCGCTCATCGCCTCGCCGCTGTCCCGCCAGCTGATGAACTGGTACGACCCGACCTACGACGGCACCATCGGCACCACGCCCACGGGCGCGGCCGTCGCCCAGCTGTTCGTCACGCTGGGCATCGTCTACCTGGCCTTCATGATGTTCGGCGCCTTCATCATCCGCGTCCCTGCACCCGACTGGCGCCCCGACGGCTTCGACCCGTCCACGGTCAAGGCCAAGTCCCTGGTGACGACGGAGAACGTCTCCGCCAACAACGCCATCAAGACCCCGCAGTTCTGGCTGCTCTGGACGGTGCTGTTCTGCAACGTCACCGCCGGCATCGGCATCCTCGAGCAGGCCGCGCCGATGATCCAGGACTTCTTCCGCAACGGGGAGACCTCTGCGGTCGCCGCGGCGACCGCGGCCGGCTTCGTCGGGCTGCTCTCGCTGTTCAACATGGGCGGCCGGTTCGTGTGGTCCAGCACCTCGGACTACATCGGCCGCAAGCCGATCTACATGGTGTACCTGGGCGTCGGCCTGGTGCTGTACGTCCTGCTGGCCACCGTCGGCAGCACCGCCACCTGGGTCTTCGTCATCCTCGCCGCGATCATCATCTCGTTCTACGGCGGTGGCTTCGCCACGGTCCCGGCCTACCTGCGGGACCTCTTCGGGACCTACCAGGTCGGCGCGATCCACGGTCGGCTGCTGACCGCCTGGGCGGCTGCCGGCATCGCCGGCCCGCTGATCATCAACGGCGTCCTCGACGCCCGCGGCACGCCGGGTCAGCTCACCGCCGGTGACTACCGTCCGGCGCTGTTCATCATGGTCGGTCTGCTGGCCGTCGGCTTCGTCGCCAACCTGCTGATCAAGCCGGTCGCCGAGAAGTGGTTCGAGCCGAAGGACACCGACGCCCCCACCACCGCGTCCACCACCGGAGATCGGAGCCTCTCGCGATGAGCACCTCACAGCGCACCGGTGACCAGCAGGCCACCACGCACACCCCGACCGGTCTCGTCGCCTTCGCCTGGGCCCTGGTCGGCGTCCCCCTGGCCTACGGGCTGTACAACACGGTGAAGGCGGCCAGCGCGCTCTTCGGCGGCTGACCCACCCGCACCACGCAGCACAGCGCCCCTCCTGCCACCGGCAGGAGGGGCGCTGTCGTTGGGGCCACCCGCACCCACAGTCGGTCATCGGCGGACGGCGGCGCCCATCGGCGTGGCGGGCTGCCGTCCGCCGATGATCAACCCGGGGAGGGATGCGGCCCGGAGGCTCGGACCGGGCGCAGCGGGAGGTGCTCGGAGAGGTCGGCGCGGTTGCCGCTGGCGCTGACCCGCCCCTCCCCCACCGCCTCGGCCCAGGAGAGCGCGCCGGTCGCCAGCCGCAGCCAGGTCGCGGCGTCGGTCTCGACCACGTTCGGCGGGGTGCCGCGGGTGTGCCGCGGCCCGGGCACGCACTGCACCGCCACGAACGGCGGCACCCGCAGTTCGACCGAGCGCCCGGGCACGTGCTGGGCCAGCCAGCGCGCCGAGGTCTTCACCGCAGCCCCCAGCACCGCGCGGGGCGGCTGCTCGGCCTCCCCGGCCAGCCAGCCGGCCGTGGGGGCGAGCGCCGCCCGCAGGTCCTCGGCCGAGATCGGCGCGACCCCGGCCATCAGCGCGGGACCGGGACCAGCACAGCGGACACGAGGTCAGCTCGTCGGGACGGTGCCCGCCGGGACGGTGCCCACCGCGACCTCCGGGCTGCCGAACAGCGCCGGCAGGGTCGCCGTCCACGCCGCCCGCAGCTCGGCCAGCGGCAGCTCCAGCAGACCGTCCAGCACCAGGGCGTCGCCGCCCGTCGTCCCGAGCTCGGTGACCGGCACGCCCGCCGCCTCGGCCACTGCCCGCACCGCGGCGGGGTCGGCGGTGGTGACCACGACGCGGGCCACCGACTCGCCGAACAGCGCCGCCGTCGGGTCGCCGGTCACGTTCAGCCGGGCGCCGGTGCCGTACCGCAGCGCCGACTCGGTGAGCGCCTGCGCCAACCCGCCGTCGGCCAGGTCGTGCGCCGAGCTGACCAGCCCGTCGGCCGCCAGGGAGGTGAGCACCTCGCCCAGCGAGCGCTCGGCGGCCAGGTCCAGCCGGGGCGGCAGCCCGCCCAGGTGGCCGTGGACGACCGCGGCCCAGGCCGAGCCACCGAACTCCGGCCGGGTCTCCCCCAGCAGCAGCACGGACTCGCCGTCGGCCCGCCAGCCGGTGGGCACCCGGCGGGTGACGTCGGCGTGCACGCCCAGCACCCCGATCACCGGGGTCGGGTTGATCGCGACGTCACCGGTCTGGTTGTAGAGGCTCACGTTGCCGCCGGTGACCGGCAGGCCGAGCTCGCGGCAGCCGTCGGCCAGGCCGCGGACGGCCTCGGCGAACTGCCACATCACCTCGGGGTTCTCCGGGGAGCCGAAGTTCAGGCAGTTGGTGACCGCCAGCGGCTTCGCGCCGGAGACGGCGACGTTGCGGTAGGCCTCGGCCAGGTTCAGCTGGGCGCCGGTGTAGGGGTCCAGCCGGGCGTAGCGGGCGTTGCCGTCCAGCGAGAGCGCGATGCCCAGGTTGCTGGACTCGTCGATCCGCAGGACGCCGGCGTCCTCGGGCTGGGCGAGCACGGTGTTGCCCCGCACGTAGCGGTCGTACTGCTCGGTGACCCAGCTCTTGTCCGCGCCGTCCGGGCTGGAGACGACGGCGAGCCAGTCGGCCCGCAGGTCGGCCGAGGACGACGGCGGGGTGTCGGCCTGCAGCGCGTCCAGGTCGGCCGGGCGGGACATCGGTCGCTCGTAGCGCGGCCCCTCCAGGGCGACCGTGCGCGGCGGGACGTCGATGATCCGCTCGCCGTGCCAGTCGATGGTGAGCCGGTCCCCGTCGGTGACCTCACCGATGACGGTGGCCAGCACGTCCCACTTGGCGCAGACCGCGAGGAAGGCCTCCACCTTGTCCGGCTCGACGATCGCGCACATCCGCTCCTGCGACTCGCTCATCAGGATCTCGGCGGGGGTGAGCGTCGAGTCCCGCAGCGGGACGGCGTCCAGGTCGATCGCCATGCCACCCGAGCCGGCCGCGGCGAGCTCGCTGGTGGCGCAGGAGATGCCGGCCCCGCCGAGGTCCTGGATGCCGGTGACCAGGCCGGCGGCGAAGATCTCCAGGCAGGCCTCGATCAGCAGCTTCTCGGTGAACGGGTCGCCGACCTGGACGGCGGGGCGCTTGGCCGGGCCCTCGGCGTCGAAGGTCTCGCTGGCCAGCACCGAGACGCCGCCGATGCCGTCGCCGCCGGTGCGGGCCCCGAAGAGGACCACCTTGTTGCCGACGCCCTCGGCCTTGGCGAGCTGCAGCTCCTCGTGCCGCAGCACGCCGACGCAGAGCGCGTTGACCAGCGGGTTGCCGGCGTAGCAGTCGTCGAAGAGCAGCTCGCCGCCGATGTTGGGCAGGCCCAGGCAGTTGCCGTAGCCGCCGACCCCGGCGACCACGCCGGGCAGCACCCGGGCGGTGTCGGGGGCGTCGGCGCGACCGAAGCGCAGCGAGTCCATGACGGCGATCGGGCGGGCGCCCATGGTGAGGATGTCGCGGACGATGCCGCCGACCCCGGTGGCCGCGCCCTGGTAGGGCTCGACGTAGCTCGGGTGGTTGTGCGACTCGACCTTGAAGGTGACCGCGTAGCCCTCTCCTACGTCGACCACGCCGGCGTTCTCGCCCATGCCGACCAGCAGGGCGTCGCTCTTCGGCAGGTCACCGAAGCGGCGCAGGTGCACCTTGGAGGACTTGTAGGAGCAGTGCTCGCTCCACATCACCGAGTACATCGCCAGCTCGGCCGTGGTCGGCCGGCGCCCGAGGATCTCCCGGATCCGGGCGTACTCGTCGTCCTTCAGCCCCAGCTCGGCGTAGGGCTGCGCGTCGTCGGGCTGCTCGGTGGCGAGCGCGACGGTGTCCAGCCGGTTCGTCCGGCCCGGGGCGGTGTCGAGCTCGGAGAGGCCCTCGGTGGCGCTCACGCGGCGACCACCAGGGCGGAGAGGACCGAGGTGAAGAAGCCCAGGCCGTCGACCGACGGGCCGGTGAGCTCCTCGACCGCGTGCTCCGGGTGCGGCATCAGCCCGACCACCCGGCCGTCGGCGCTGGTGACCCCGGCGATGTCGCGGGAGCTGCCGTTGGGGTTGCCGTCGACGTAGCGCACCACCACCCGGCCCTCACCCTCCAGCCGGTCCAGCTCGGCCGGTGCCGCCACGTAGCGGCCCTCGCCGTTCTTCACCGGGACGACGATCCGCTGACCCTGCTCGAACGACGACGTCCACGCGGTGTCGGCGCGCTCGACCAGCAGCCCCTGGTCACGGTTGCGGAAGTGCAGGTGGCCGTTGCGGGTGAGCGCACCGGGCAGCAGCCCCGCCTCGCAGAGCACCTGGAAGCCGTTGCAGATGCCCAGCACCGGCAGGCCGCCGCGCGCCGCGGCCACGACGTCGGCCATCAGCGGCGAGCGGGCGGCGATGGCGCCGGCCCGCAGGTAGTCGCCGTAGGAGAAGCCGCCGGGCAGGACGACGGCGTCGACGTCCTTCAGGTCGTGGTCGGCATGCCACAGCGCCACCGGCTCGCCGCCGGCGAGGCGCACTGCGCGCGCTGCGTCGACGTCGTCCAGGGAACCCGGGAAGGTGATGACACCGATGCGCACTGGGTCTCTCTCAGTCGGTGGTGCGAGCGGGGAGGTGCAGCTCGACGTCCTCGATGACGGGGTTGGCCAGCAGCGTCTCGGCGATCTGGCGCAGCTCCGCCTCGTCGGGCTCGCCGTCGACCTCGAGGACGAAGTGCTTGCCCTGACGGACGCTGCGCACGCCGGTGTGGCCGAGGCGCCCGAGGGCGCCGAGCACCGCCTGCCCCTGGGGATCGGAGATCTCTGGCTTCAGGACGACGTCGACGACCACCTGGGACACGCCGATGAGGGTACCGGCTGGGCGATGGGCGCCGACACCACACCGGTCGGCGGACCGGTCGTGCAGGACCGGTCACCCGCTGTCCGGAGTCCTCCGACCGGTGCTCATCCGAACGGGTCACCGACCTGCACCGTTGTGCTGGACAACCGGCTCCGCCTGCCGATGATGGGCCCGGACACGGTCGCCACCCGGCGGTCGGCGTGGTGGACGGAGGAGCACGGGATGGTCGCCGGAGTGCCCAACGTGGACCACCCGGCCGCCGCCACCGCGCTCAGCGTCCTCCCCCTCGGGGAGGACGAGGCGCTCACCGCCCGGGTCCGCCGGGAGAGCGAGTCGCACCTCTACCTCAGCGCACCGCGCAACGCCCTCGGAGAGGCCACCCCCTTCGTCGAGCGGGACATGCTCGAGCTGTCCTGGCAGGCCGACGACGGGCTCCGGTCCGTCCCGGCCGACGCGGTCGCGGTCACCGACGACGGCCTGTGGAAGGTCAGGATCACCGGCCCGGCCAGCAAGATCCAGCGCCGCGACGCGGTCCGCGCCCCCATCGGGCTGTCGGTGACCCTCTCCTGGGACCGCGCCACCCTGGTGGGGAGCACCGCCGACCTCAGCGAGGGCGGGCTGCTCGCCGTCTTCCGCCCGCACGGCGACCTGGGCGTGGGCGTCCCGTTCCCGACGAGGAACCAGTCACTGACCCTCTCGCTCGACCTCTACTCCGACGAGCTCGTCACCGAGGTGGCGCTGGTCCGCCGCAGGCCCCGGCAGGACAACCTGCACGAGTGGTCGCTGCGCTTCGTCGACCTGCCCGACCCGGCCGCCGACCTGATCCGCTCGCACGTCTTCACCGCGCTGCGCAACGCCCGCGCCCGCGGCATCACCGCCATCTACTGACCCACCAGAACGGCCATTCTGGTGGGGACGGGGGCTCGGGCGGCTCAGTTCCAGGGCAGGCCGGTGAGCTGTTCGTAGGCCCTCACGTAGCGGTCGCGGGTGGCGGCGACGACGTCCTCCGGGAGGTCCGGCGGCGGGGACACCCGGTCCCAGCCGGAGGTGGTCAGCCAGTCCCGGACGTACTGCTTGTCGAAGGACGGCTGCGGCGCGCCCGGCGACCAGGTCATCGCCGGCCAGAAGCGCGACGAGTCCGGGGTCAGCACCTCGTCGGCCAGCACGAGGCCGTCCGCGGCCGTGCCGAACTCGAACTTGGTGTCGGCCAGCACGATCCCGGCCTGCTCGGCGATCTCCGCGCCGCGGCGGTAGAGCGCCAGGGTCAGCGACCGCAGCACCTCGGCCCGGTCGGCGCCGACGGCGTCGACGACCTGGGCGAACCCGATCGCCTCGTCGTGCTCGCCCACCTCGGCCTTCGTCGAGGGGGTGAACACCGGCTCGGGCAGCCGGGAGCCCTCGACCAACCCGGCCGGGAGCGGGACGTCGACGATCGCACCCGTGCGCTGGTACTCGACCGTGCCCGACCCGGACAGGTAGCCGCGGGCCACGCACTCCACCGGGAGCATCTCCAGCCGGCGGACCAGCATCGACCGGCCGGTCAGCTCGGCCGGGACGCCGGAGGCGAGCAGGTCGTCACCGGCGGCCAGCAGGTGGTGCTCGGCGCCGTGCTCGGCCAGCACCGGCGCCAGCTGCTCGAACCACCACACCGACAGCGCGGTGAGCACGCGCCCCTTGTCCGGGATCGGGGTGGGGAGCACGTGGTCGTAGGCGGAGACCCGGTCGCTGGCGACGAGCAGCAAGCGGTCGTCGTCGACGGCGTAGACCTCGCGGACCTTGCCCTGGGCGACGAGCTCGAAGGGCAGGCTCACGACAGCGCGGCCAGCCGGTCGAACAGCGGGCCCAGGTTCGCCACGTACTGCTCCGGCCGGCAGATCTCGTCCAGCCGGGCCTCGTCGAGGGTCACGCCGTCCTCGGTCGCCCGCTCGCGCAGCGTCTGCCGGAACGGGGTGCCGTCGGACCAGGTGCGCATCGCCGCGGACTGCACCAGCGCGTAGGACTGCTCACGGCTCATCCCGCCCTCGACCAGCTCCAGCAGCACCGACGAGGTGTAGATCAGCCCGCCGGTGGACTCCAGGTTGGCGCGCATCCGGTCGGCGTCGACGACGAGGTTCTCCACCAGGCCGGCGGTCAGGTCCAGCAGGTAGTCGGTGGTGATCGCCGCGTCGGGCAGGAACACCCGCTCGGTGGAGGAGTGCGAGATGTCCCGCTCGTGCCACAGCGGGATGCCCTCCATCACCGGCACGATCGCCGCACGCACGACCCGGGCCAGCCCGGCGATCCGCTCGGAGCGGATCGGGTTCTTCTTGTGCGGCATGGCGCTGGAGCCCTTCTGGCCCTTGCCGAACGCCTCGGACAGCTCGCGCACCTCGGTGCGCTGGCCGTGCCGCACCTCCAGGGCGATCGCCTCGCACACCGTGGCGATGACGGCCAGCGCGGACACCCACTCGCTGATGCCGTCGCGCAGCACCACCTGGGTGGACGCGTCGGCGGCGCGCAGGTCCAGCGCCTCGGCCACGGCGACCTCGACCGAGGGGTCGATCAGGGAGTAGGTGCCGACGGCGCCGGAGATGGCCACCACGCCGACGGCCGAACGGGCCCGGCGCAGCCGGTCCCGGGAGCGGGCCATCGCGAAGGCCAGGTCGGCGACCCGGTGACCCCAGACGACCGGCTCGGCGTGCACGCCGTGGGTGCGGCCCACCTTGATCGTGCCCCGGTGCGCCAGCCCGTGGTCGCGCAGCGCCACCACCAGCCGGTCGGCCTTGGCCAGCAGCACGTCGGTGGCGTCGGTGAGCTGGACGGCGAGCGCGGTGTCCAGCAGGTCCGAGGAGGTCATGCCGTGGTGCACGTAGGCCGCGGCCGAGCGCGGCTCGGTGTTGTCGGCCCAGGCGGTGAGGAAGGCGATGACGTCGTGCTGCGTCGTCTCCTCGATCTCCGCGACCCGTTCGGGGGTGGGCGGCGGCGCGTTGCGCACCGGCTCGACGACGTCGGCGGGCACCCGCCCGGCGGCCGCGTGCGCCTCCAGCACCAGCGTCTCGACCCGGCACCACAGGTCGTACTTGTGCTGATCGCTCCAGACCCGGCCCATCTCCGGCAGGGTGTACCTGTCGATCATGCGGGCACCGCTTCGGACCGGTCAGCTCGTCGCACCACGGCCCCATCCTCTCGCACCGCTGCGAGCGGGCCCCCATCAGCTCGGAGGACTCGATGTTGCAGCGGGCCAGACGCGTGGTCGACCGGGCGCGGGAGCGCATCCGGGCCGCCGCCGAGCACGATCCGCACGCCTGGCCCGACGGCACCGTGCTGGTCCTGGAGGACGGCAGCCGCGCCGTCGTCGACCACGTCGAGGAGCCGCACCCGGGTGACGGCCACCAGGCCACCGGCGCCCCCGTCCGCGACGCTGCTCCCCTCGCTCCCGGCAGCCCGCACCCCGACGCCCCGGACGTCGACGTCCCCGGCGGGGTCAGCGGCCCCCCGGCACCGGGTGGCCCGCCTCCGGCGCCCGGCCGGGACCGCAGCCGGGGCAGCCTGCTGGCCCCGGAGTCCGCTCCCCGGGCCGTGGAGCGGGACGTCCCCTACGGCCTGCGGGTCGCCGCGGCCTGGTCGTGGCGGACGGTGGCCGTGGTGGCGGCGCTGTACCTGCTGCTGCGCGCGGCGGGATACGTCGCCGTCGCCATCGTGCCGGTCATCGTGGCGCTGCTGCTGGCCGCGCTGCTCCAGCCGGGCGCGGCCTTCCTGCGGCACCGGGGCTGGCCCACCTCACTCGCCGCGCTCACCATGCTCGTCGTCGGCGTGGGCGTGGTCGCGGGGATCGTCACCCTCGTGGTCGAGGAGTTCGTCGCCGGCTACGCCGACCTCGTCTCCCAGGTCGACGAGGGGCTCACCCAGGTCCAGGACTTCGTCACCCGCACGTTCCCGGTCACCGACGGCCAGATCACCGACGCGCTCGAGAGCGCCAGCCAGGCCGTCGCGGACAACCAGGACGTGCTCACCTCCGGCGCGCTGACCACCGCCGCGACCGTCGGCGAGGTGCTCACCGGCGCCCTGCTGACCCTGTTCACGCTGTTCTTCTTCCTGATGGACGGCCGGCAGATCTGGCTGTGGGTGGTCGGGCTGACCCCGGCGAACTCCCAGGCCTACCTGGACGAGGCGGCCCGCCGGTCCTGGCGCACGCTGATCTCCTACGTGCGGGCCACCGTGGGGGTGGCCGCCTTCGACGCCGTCTTCATCGGCATCGGCCTGGTCTTCCTCGGGACGCCGCTGGTCGTGCCGCTCGCCGCGCTGGTCTTCCTCGGCGCCTTCATCCCGATCATCGGGTCGTTCCTCGCCGGCACGGTCTCGGTGCTGGTCACCCTGGTCGCCGTCGGACCGGTCCGGGCGCTGATCGCCCTGGGGATCATCGTGCTGATCATGCAGCTGGAGAGCCACGTGCTGCAGCCGCTACTGCTGGGCCGCGCGGTCTCCGTGCACCCGCTGGCCGTGGTGCTCGGCATCGCCGCCGGGCTGCTGATCGGCGGGATCTTCGGTGCGCTCATCGCCGTCCCGGTGATCGCCTGCGGCAACGTGGCGGGCACCTACCTGTCCCGGCGGCACGAGGGACCCCGGCCACCCCAACCCGACACCCGCCGCGCCCGCCGACCGGTCACCGCTCGGTGAGCCCGGTCATCGACGGGGCTGAGCCGGCCCGCCGACGGTCGGACCGCGCGTCAGGACGTGGACCCACCGTCGGTCACGCGGCTCGACCCCACCGGTTACACCGTGATGCGGCCCTCGACGGCGGCCAGGGCGATGTCGGTGCGCCAGTGGGCACCGGCCAGCCGGACGGACGCCAGCCGCTCGTAGACGGTCTGCCGTGCCGCGGCCAGGTCGTCGCCGACCGCGGTGACCGCGAGCACCCGCCCCCCGGCCGAGTGCACCAGACCGTCGGCGCCCAGCGCCGTGCCGGCGTGCAGCACGCCCTCGCCGTCGGCACCGGTGATCGGGTCGCCGAGGCGCGGCCGCTCGGGGTAGCCCGAGGCGGCGACGACGACGGTCACCGCCGCCCCGTCCCGCCAGCGCAGCGGCGGGTGCTCGGCCAGCGTGCCGGTGGCCGCGGCGTACAGCAGCCCGGCCAGCGGGGTCTCCAGCAGCGGCAGCACGACCTGGGTCTCCGGGTCGCCGAACCGGGCGTTGAACTCCACCACCCGCACGCCGTGCGAGGTCAGCGCCAGCCCGGCGTAGAGCAGGCCGCTGAACGGCTCCCCGCGGCGGGCCATCTCGTCGATCGTGGGCTGCAGGACGGTGGCGCGGACCTGCTCGACCAGACCGGCCGGCGCCCAGGGCAGCGGCGCGTAGGCGCCCATCCCGCCGGTGTTGGGCCCGCCGTCGCCGTCGTCCCGGCGCTTGTGGTCCTGGGCGGGCAGCAGCGGCACCACCGTCGTCCCGTCCGACAGCGCGAACAGCGACACCTCCGGGCCGTCGAGGAACTCCTCGATGACCACCGAGTGCCCGGCGTCCAGCACGGCTCGCCCGTGCGCGACGGCCGCCGCCCGATCGGTGGTGACCAGGACGCCCTTGCCGGCCGCCAGCCCGTCGTCCTTGACCACGTAGGGGGCGCCCGCCTCGTCCAGCGCGGTCTCCAGCTCGGGAGTGCCACCGACGGCCCAGAACTGCGCCGTCGGGACCCCGGCGGCGGTCATCACGTGCTTGGCGAAGGCCTTGGACCCCTCGATCTGGGCGGCTTGGGCCGAGGGACCGAAGCAGGCGATCCCGGCGTCGCGCACCGCGTCGGCGGCGCCGGCGACCAGCGGCACCTCCGGGCCGACCACGACCAGGTCGGCCTGCCACTCGACGGCGAGGGCGCTGACCGCGACCGGGTCAGCGGCGTCCAGCGGGAACGCCTGGGCCAGGGTGACGGTGCCGGCGTTCCCTGGTGCACAGGCCAGCGCCGTGACGGCGGGGTCGGACTGCAGAGCCACGCACAGGGCGTGCTCCCGGGCACCGGAACCGATCACGAGGACGCGCACCGGGCGAACCTACCCACCGGCGCCGGAGGCACCACAACGGCCGTTTCGTGGGGAGGTCACCGCCCGGGCCGGGCGCGCAGCTGCCGGTGCAGCGCCCGCAGCCGGGCCGACTCGGCCGCGCGGGCCCGGGCGTCGGCGCGCAGCTCCTGCCGGTGGGCCTCGGCCTGCAGCTTGCGCCAGGCGACGAACCGCGCCGGGTCCAGGTCGCCGCGGTCGATCGCGGCCGCCACCGCGCAGCCGGGCTCGGTGCGGTGCGCGCAGTCCCGGAAGCGGCACCCGGCCGCCCAGTCGGCCACGTCGGCGTAGGTCGCCGACAGCCCCTCGCCGTCGGCCAGCGCCAGCTCGCGCATCCCGGGGGTGTCGATCAGCAGCCCGCCGCCGGGGAGCGGGTGCAGCTCCCGCGCCGTGGTGGTGTGCCGGCCGCGCCCGTCGCCGCGGATCCCGGCGACCGCGGCCACCGGCTGGCCGGCCAGGGCGTTGAGCAGGCTGGACTTGCCCACGCCGGAGGGGCCGACCATCGCCGCGGTGCACCCGGCCGGGACGAGCTCCCGCACGGCGGCCAGCCCGCTGCCGGTGACCGCGCTGACGGGCAGGACGTCGACGCCGACGGCGTCCTCGGCGACCTGCGCCACCGCCGCCGGCACGTCGGCGCACAGGTCGGCCTTGGTGAGGACGACGACCGGCGTCGCCCCGCTGGCCCAGGCGACGGCGAGGTACCGCTCGATCCGCCGCAACCTCGCCTCGGCCCCCAGGGCGTCGACCACGAGGACGACGTCGACGTTCGCCGCGACCACCTGCGCACCGGACCCGCGGCCGGCCGCCGTGCGCACGAAGGCGGTTCGCCGCGGCAGCACCTGCACCGCCTGCTCGCCGCGCAGCGCCACCCAGTCCCCGACCGCGGGCGCGGTCCCCGCGTGCACCGCGCCGGCACAGCTGACCCGGCGCTCACCCTCGGCGGTGAGCACGGTGAGCCGGCCCCGGTCGACCCGCGCCACCCGGGCCACCTCCCCTTCGTCGGGGAGGCCGGTGACGTGCTGTCCTACACCTGGTCCTGCTGAGAGATCCCTCACAGGGGTCATGCTCGTCTCCAGGTGAGGGCGCTGTCCCCCGATTTGTCCTCATGAAGTCGGCGCGCGTTCAGACCCCGGACAGCGAACTGGGTTTCCCTGGAGCCATGCAGGAGACCGGCCTGAAGGCCGTTCACTCGCCCCGTCAGGAGCGCTCACCGCGCATCATCGGGCACCGCGGTGCCCCCAGCTACCGCCCCGAGCACACCGTGGCCAGCTACGAGCTGGCGATCGACCTGGGCGCCGACCTCATCGAGCCCGACGTCGTGGTGACCCGGGACGGCCAGCTCGTGGCCCGCCACGAGAACGAGCTCTCCCGGTCGACCGACGTGGCCCAGCACCCCGAGTTCGCCGACCGCCGCCGCACCCAGGAGGTGGACGGCGAGGAGCTGACCGGCTGGTTCAGCGAGGACTTCACCCTCGCCGAGCTGCGCACCCTGCGCGCGGTCGAGCGGCTGCCCGGGATGCGGCCGATGAACACCGCCTACGACGGCCGGTTCGGCATCCTGACCCTGGCCGAGGTCGTGGAGGTGGTCCGGCGCCGCTCCACACCCGGCCGCGAGGTGCGGGTGCAGGCGGAACTGAAGTGCCCGGCCTGGTTCGCCGCGCAGGGGCTGCCGATGACCGAGCTGGTCGCCGCGGAACTGCGCCGGCTGGACGCCACCCGGTCCGACGGCTCCGTCGTCGTCATGGCCTTCGAGCAGTCGGCGCTGCGCGAGCTGCGGGCCGACCTCGGCAGCGACGGCCCCCGGCTGGTGCAGCTGATCGAGGAGGAGGGCCGCCAGGACGCCCTCGTCACCCCTTCGGGCCTGCGCGAGGTCTCCACCTACGCCGACGGGATCGCGCCGCACAAGGGCCGGATCCTGCTGCACGGCGCCGACGGCGGGCTGGTCGGCGTCTCGGACCTGATCACCCAGGCGCACCGGGCCGGGCTCACGGTCGAGCCGTGGACGCTGCGGCCGGAGAACGTGTTCCTCCCCAGCCACCTGCGCCGCGGCGGCGACCCCCGCGGGCTGGGCGACGCCCAGACCGAGGCCCGGCTGCTCTTCGCCCTGGGCGTCGACAGCGTGATCACCGACGCGCCGGAGACCGCCCACCGGGCCCGCGCGGAGCTCTCCGCCGCCGCCATGGCCCCGGTGCGCCCCCGGGTCTGAGCGCTGCCGGCGGCCGGGCGGGACCGACCCGGTCGATGGCGGAGGCGATCATGCGCTGGTTGACTCGCGGCATGACGGCCATCCCGGAACCGGACTCACCCCTCGACCCGGACCAGCCGGTGCCGGACGACGCCGGCGAGCTCCTGCCGGACACCCCGGACACGCTGCCGCCCCCGCCGATCGAGTCGACGCCCGACGACCCCGGCGGCGACACCGGCGGCGTCCCCGAGCCCGCCTGACACAGGTCCGCCACCGCCGAGCGACAACGTCCGCCGGGCACCCCTCCTGGCCGCGTTGCGGCCCGGAGGGTCGCGATCTAGTCGATCAGGTCGTGCAGGACGACGTTCTCGTCCCGCCCGGGGCCGACGCCGATGACGCTGACCCGGGCGCCGGAGAGCTCCTCGAGCCGGCGCACGTAGGCCTGCGCGTTGGCCGGCAGGTCCTCGAAGCGACGGCAGGCGGTGATGTCCTCGAACCAGCCGGGCATCTCCTCGTAGATCGGCTTCGCGTGGTGGAAGTCGGTCTGCGTCATCGGCATCTCGTCGTGCCGCACCCCGTCGACGTCGTAGGCGACGCAGATCGGCACCGTCTCCAGCCCGGAGAGGACGTCGAGCTTGGTGAGGAAGTAGTCGGTGATGCCGTTGACCCGGCTGGCGTAGCGGGCGACCACGGCGTCGAACCAGCCGCACCGCCGGTCGCGGCCGGTGGTCACGCCGACCTCGCCGCCGTGCTTGCGCAGGTACTCGCCCCACTGGTCGTGCAGCTCGGTCGGGAAGGGGCCGGAGCCCACGCGGGTCGTGTAGGCCTTGAGGATGCCGACGACCCGCTCGATCCGGGTGGGGCCGACGCCGGCGCCGACGGCCGCGCCGCCGGCAGTCGGGTTGGACGACGTCACGAACGGATAGGTGCCGTGGTCGACGTCCAGCAGGGTGCCCTGCGAGCCCTCCAGCAGCACCCACTCACCGGCGTCGAGGGCCTTGCCCAGCAGCAGCCGGGTGTCGACGATGCGGTGCTTGAGCGCCTCGGCGTAGGCCGCGTACTCCTCGACCACCTCGTCGACGTCGATGGCCTTGCGGTTGTAGACCTTGACCAGGACCTGGTTCTTCTCCTGCAGCGTGCCCTCGAGCTTCTGCCGCAGGATCGACAGGTCGAGCAGGTCCTGCACCCGGATGCCGGTGCGGGCCACCTTGTCGCCGTAGGCCGGGCCGATGCCGCGGCCGGTGGTGCCGATCTTCCGCTGGCCGAGGAACCGCTCGGTGACCCGGTCCAGGGCGCGGTGGTGCGGCATGATCAGGTGCGCGTCGGAGGAGATCACCAGGCGCGAGGTGTCCACCCCGCGCTCCTCCAGGCCGGCGAGCTCGCCGATGAGCACCTCGGGGTCGATGACCACGCCGTTGCCGATGACCGGCGTGCAGCCCGGGGTGAGGATCCCGCTGGGGATCAGGTGCAGCGCGTACTTCTCGCCGTCCGGGGTGATCACGGTGTGGCCGGCGTTGTTGCCACCCTGGTAGCGCACGACGTACGGGACGCGGCCGCCCAGCAGGTCGGTGGCCTTGCCCTTGCCCTCGTCGCCCCACTGGGCGCCGATCAGCACGACTGCCGGCATCGGGGGGTTCTCCTCGTTCGTCGCGTCTGCCCAAGACACCGGCGGTTCCCGGCTGGCCAGGTGGCAGGGTATCGGCATGCCCGCGACTCAGCTCGACCTGCGCGGCCTGGCGGCGGTCCAGCCGCCGTCGCGCCGGCACGTCGCCTCGGTGGTGGACGGCGCCGAGGCGGTGCACGTGCTGGGCCCGGTGCCGGCGCTGTCCGCCGTCCTGACGCGGTTGTGGAAGACCGAACGGCTGCCCGCTGTGCCGGTGAGCTGGGAACCCGCGGACGACCCGGCGTCCACCGGGCTGGCCCGCTCCCTGGGCGTCGGCGCCGGGGCCGAGCGGGAGCTTCCGCTGGTCCGCGACGACCACGGCGGGGTGCTGCTGCACACCGGCCTGGTGACCGCGCACGGCGCGTCGCGCCGCCTCCTGGCCCGCCGGTTCGGTGCCCGGGCGTACTGCGACGACACCCGGGTGGCCGACGGCTCGATCACCCGGATCGACGTCCGACCGGACTGGACGGCGGTGGACCGGATCGGCGTGACGGTGGTGACGCTGCCGCTGCGCCCGGTGCGCCGGGCCGTCGGGCGGGCCCTGCAGATGGCGTCGGACCCGGCCCAGGTCAGCCGGGACGGCGTGCCGTTCGACCGCCAGGTCACGAAGTGGACCTGGTACGCCGACGACCGGGTGCGCTGGCGCCTGCGCCCCTGACGGGCGACGGTCCGGCCGCCGGCGATCGTGGACACTGGGGACTCCGCCCCGCTCGAGGAGGTCCCGCGTCGCCGTGCCACCCCTGCACCCCTTCTCGGCCGAGTCCCCGGTGAGCACCGAGCGCCCGGCCGGCTTCGGCCCCGTGGCGCCCGTCGCCCCACGCTCGGCCGGGCGCCGGGTGCTGGACCGGCTGCTCGCCCGCCCGGGCATCGGCGCGCTGTTCGGGGTGCTGGTGCTCGCCGTCTTCTTCGGGCTGCAGGCACCGGGGCTGATCAGCTCCGGTGGCCTGGCCACCGTGCTCGACATCGCCGCCCCGCTGGGCATCGGCGGCGTCGCGGTCGCGCTGCTCCTGGTCGCCGGCCAGTTCGACCTGTCCATCGGGGTCGTCGCGGTGGGCAGCAGCCTGGTCACCGCGCTGCTGGTGACCCAGCTCGGCCTCGGCATCTGGCCGGCCCTGTTGGTGTCGCTGCTCGCCGCCCTGCTGGTCGGGGCGGCCAACGGGCTGCTCGTGGTGACCACCGGGCTGCCCAGCTTCCTGGTGACGCTGGCGACGTTCCTCGTGCTGCAGGGCGCCTCGCTCGCCGGGGCCGCCGCGATCGCGGGGTCCTCGCGGATCACCGGGCTGGCGGACGCACCGGGCTGGGAGTCGGCGCTGGCGGTGTTCGGGGCCACCGCGCAGCTCGGTGACGGACGGTTCCGCATCTCGCTGCTCTGGTGGCTGCTGGCCACCGTCCTGACCACCTGGCTGCTGTGGCGCACCCGCTTCGGCAACGCCGTCTTCGCCAGCGGCGGCGCGAGCCGGGCGGCCCGGGAGCTGGGCGTCCCGGTCGCGCGCACGACGGTCCTGCTGTTCCTGGGCACCGCCGCGGCCGGCTGGCTGATCGGCACCCTGACCCTGGTCCGGCTCGGCGGCGTGCAGGTCGACCCGGCCCTGGGCGACGAGATCGAGTTCATCGTGGTCGCGGTGATCGGCGGCTGCCTGCTCACCGGCGGGTACGGCTCCACCGTGGGCGCCGCACTGGGGGCGCTACTGTACGCCGTGGCCCGGGAGGGCCTCTCGCTGGCCGACTGGGACCCGCGCTGGTTCCAGGCCTTCCTCGGGATGCTGCTGCTGGTGGCCCTGCTGGTCAACGGCGTGGTCCGCCGCCGGCTCCGCTCGGTGCCCCGCTCATGAGCACGGCCGCCCACCTGTCCGCGCACGGCTCCCCGGCGCCGGTCCTGGAGCTGCGCGGGGTGACGGTCCGCTTCGGCAGCGTGCCGGCCTTGTCCGGGGTGTCGCTGGCCCTGCGGGCCGGCGAGGTGGTCTGCGTGCTCGGGGAGAACGGCTCGGGCAAGTCGACGATGGTCGCCGTCCTCTCCGGCTTGCAGCAGCCGGCCGAGGGCGAGCTGCTGGTCGACGGCCGGCCCGAGCGCTTCCGGTCGCCGCAGCAGGCTCGCGCCTGCGGGATCGCCACGGTCTGGCAGGACCTGGCGATCGCGCCGCTGATGTCGGTCTGGCGCAACTTCTTCCTCGGCGCCGAACCGACCCGCGGGCTGTGGCCGTTCCGGCGGCTGGACGTCGGGCGGGCCGAGGAGATCACCACCCGGGCGATGGCCCGGGTGGGCGTCCCAGGGCTCGACCCCGGTCAGGCCGCCAGCGCGCTGAAGGCCGGGGAGCGACAGAGCCTGGCGATCGCCCGCGCCCTGCACTTCGGTGCCCGGGCACTGGTCATCGACGAGCCCACGGCACCGATGACGGTGGCCCAGCGGGCACTGGTGCTGCAGTCGGTGGTGGCCGCCCGTGAGGCGGGGCTCGCCGTGCTGTTCGTGACCCACAGCCCGCAGCACGCGCACCTGGTCGGCGACCGCTTCCTGCTGCTCGGCGGTGGGCGGGTGGCCGGTGACCTGACCCGGGAGGACGTCGACGTGCACGACCTGACCCGGCTGGTCGCCGGCGGGGACGAGCTGTCCCGGCTGGGCGACTCGCTGCGGGCTGCCCAGCGCGACCGCTGAGCGGGCGGCCGCGGGCTACACGGTGATCCGGTACTGGGCGATCTTCCGGTAGAGGGTGGCCCGGGACAGGCCCAGTTCGGTGGCGGCGTGCACCACCGTCGTCCCGGGGCGGCTCAGGCAGCGCACGATCTCGTCCCGCTCCAGCTGCTCCAGCCGCCCGAGCGTCCGGCTGCCGTCGGACAGCACCCCGGGCGGCAGGTGCGCGACGTCGACGAGGTCGGTCCGGGCGGCGGCCGCGCGCACCGCCGCCCGCAGCTCCCGCACGTTGCCCGGCCAGCCGTGCGCGGCCAGCGCCCGCAGCGCACGCGCGGTGAACTCGACGTCGCGGTGCCGGAGCTGCCGGGCGAAGGCCCGGGCCAGCGGCTCGACGTCGGCGGGCCGGTCGCGCAGGGCGGGCACCTCGACGACCGCCTCCACCAGTGCGGCCAGCGGGCCGGGGAGGGCGGTGAAGGAGGAGCCGGTGAGCACCAGGGGGCCCGGCGCGCCCGTGGTCGTCGGCACGGCGGCGACCTCCGCGGCCAGCTGCTCGGCCGCCCAGACCGGCAAGGTGTCGACCTCGGCGACCACGACGCAGGTGTCCGGCGCGTGCAGCTCCGGCGTCCACAGGGTGAGCCACTCGCCGACCTCGGCCGGCTCGGGTGGCCGGGCGACCAGCACCCGTTCCCGCAGGCCGGTGGCGCGGCGGGCCAGCGAGGTCGCCGTCGTCCGCCCGGCACCCGGCTCGCCGACCACGGCGACCAGCCGGCCGCCGGTGACCGCGTCGCGCACCGCCCCCACGGCCGTCTGCCAGGCCGGGGACACGCACGGGTCGTCGGCGACGCCGTCGACCAGCCGGCCGGTCAGCACGTGGAACACCTCACCGCGCGGCGCCGCGCGGAGCAGCTGGCCACCGGCCCGCACCTGCATCAGCGCCGCGGTGTTCCCCGCGGCGGCCTGGGCCAGCGCCAGCAACAGCTCCGAGGAGGCGTCGGACCAGGTGGTGAGGTTGATGCTGCCCACCAGCCCACCGGTGCGCGGGTCCAGCACCGGCACCGCGGCACAGGTGTAGCGGCGCAACGGTGCGACGTAGTGCTCCGGTCCGCGGACCAGGGTCGGCACCCGGTCGGCGAGGGCCAGGCCCAGACCGTTGGTGCCGGCGGTCTGCTCGCCGAAGTAGAAGCCGGGCGCCAGGTGCACCCGGTCCAGGGAACGGTTGATCGTCTCGTCGTCGCACCAGCGGGCCAGCACGAGGCCCTGCGGATCGGTGAGCATGAAGCCGACCGGCTCGCCGGCCAGCGTGCCGTGCAGCCCCCGGACCACCTCCGCACCGCACTCGTAGAACAGCGAGTCGGTCGGCACCCCGTCGACGTAGACCGGCACCACCTCCTCCGGGGTGACCCCGTAGCGCTCGCTGCGCTGCCAGGAGGCACGCACCCGGGCCGGGCTGCTCGGCCGGTCGAGCCCGACGGCACCGGCCGGCCGCAGCCGGTCCGGAGGTGGAGGTGACACGGCGACCCTCCTCGGGACGCTGGCGGGCGGACCTGCAGGTGTCGGCCGGTCGACGGGGCTCGGGCGCGGCTGCGGCCGGCGGGGGACCCGGGCCCGAGGTGTCTCAAAGTGAGACAGCAGACCCCCTCATTGTGGTCCACACCACACCTACCGTCGATCCCGAGGTGCTCCGGCCCGCAACGACGCGGGCGGGAGGAGTCGAGGAGGACCCCATGTACAGCAAGGACGGCGTCGACTACTTCGTGGTCGACGCGCACATCGCGCTCTGGGACGCGCGGCCGGAGAACCAGCGGAACGTGCACGGCAAGCAGTTCATCGACTGCTTCTACGACTACCACCGCAACCTCAGCCCGGAGTCCGAGGTCTGGCCGTACGAGGAGTACCTCTACCAGGGCGGCGAGCGGCTGATGCGCGACGTCTTCGCCGGCGGCATGGTCGACCACGCCATCTTCCAGCCGGCCCGGCTCGGCGAGTTCTACCACCGGGGGTTCGGGCAGACCGAGGAGGCGTTCGCGCTCACCCAGCAGCACCCCGACCAGCTCACCTACAACCACTGGTGGGACCCCCGGGACGGGGAGAACGGGCTGGACCAGCTGCGGGCGGACGCCGAGCGTTTCGGGCTCAAGGGCGTGAAGCTCTACACCGCCGACTGGCACGGGGAGTCCCGCGGCTGGAAGCTCACCGACCCGATGGCCTACCGGTACCTCGAGCTCTGCCGGGAGCTCGGGATCACCAACATCCACGTCCACAAGGGCCCGACGATCCGCCCGCTGGACCGGGACGCCTTCGACGTCGCCGACGTCGACCACGTGGCGACCGACTTCACCGACCTGCAGTTCATCGTCGAGCACTGCGGCCTGCCCCGGCTGGAGGACTTCTGCTGGATCGCCACCCAGGAGCCCAACGTGCACGCCGGCCTGGCGGTGGCGCTGCCGTTCATCCACACCCGACCGCGGTACTTCGCCCAGATCATCGGCGAGCTCGTCTACTGGCTCGGGGAGGACCGGATCCTCTTCTCCAGCGACTACGCGCTCTGGACGCCGACGTGGCTGGTCGAGCGGTTCGTGGACTTCCAGATCCCCGAGGACCTGGCCGAGTACGCACCGCTGACCACCGAGGTGAAGAAGAAGGTGCTCGGGCTCAACGCCGCGAAGCTCTACGACATCCCGGTGCCCGAGCGGCTGCGACTGCCCGACGCCGACGAGCCGGCCACCGGACCCCGCCAGCCGGACGCCGCCGACCTGGCGATGTCCTGATGACGGCGACCCTGCTGACGGAGGTGACGGAGGCGCAGGTCCGTGCTGCGCTGGGCACCGTCGTCGACCCGGAGCTCGACGAGCCGATCACCGACCTCGGCTTCGTCCGGTCGGTGGCCGTCCAGGGGCCGGAGGTGGCGGTGCACCTGCGGCTGCCCACGTCGTTCTGCGCACCGAACTTCGCCTGGCTGATGTGCTCCGACGCCCACGACGCGGTCTCCGCCGTCCCCGGGGTCGAGCGGGTGGTGGTGGAGCTCGACGACCACCACGACTCCGACCTGATCAACCGCGGCCTCGCCGCCGGGGCCGGGTACCGGGGCACCTTCGGGCACGAGGCGGAGGAGTCGCTGGACGAGCTGCGGGCGGTCTTCGTCCGCAAGGGGCACACCGCGGCGATGGAGCGTGCGCTCACCGCCCTGCTCCGTGCCGACCGGTCGCTCACCGAGGCCGACCTGCAGCGCACCACCCTCGGCGACCTGCCGGCCGACGAGCCGACCACCGGTGCGCTGCTGCGCCGGCGGGCCGCGCTCGGCCTGCCGATCGACCCGGACGCCGCCGTGCTCGTCGCCGCCGACGGCACCCGCCCGTCGGTCGGCGAGGCCGCCCTGTTCCTGCGCCGGGCCCGGTCGGTGCGGATCTCCGTCGACGGCAACGCGCACTTCTGCCGCGGTCTGCTCGCCACCCGCTACCCCGGCGCCGAGACCGACCAGACGCCCCGGCCCAGCGTCGACGACGTCCCGCTGCCCGGTCCGACCCGCCCCGCGCTCCCCCTGGAGGTCCTGTCATGAGAGCCGTCCGCGTCACCGGTTACCACGAGCCGCTCCGGCTGGACGACGTCCCGCAGCCGGAGGTCACCGGCCCGCACGACGTCGTCGTGAAGATCGGCGGCGCCGGGGTCTGCCGCACCGACCTGCACATCCTGGAAGGGCAGTGGGCGGAGAAGTCCCAGGTCGCGCTGCCGTACACGATCGGGCACGAGAACGCCGGCTGGGTGGCGGCCGTGGGCAGCGCGGTCACCCACGTGGCCGAGGGCGACAAGGTGATCCTGCACCCGCTGGTCACCTGCGGGCTGTGCCGCGCCTGCCGGTCCGGGGACGACGTGCACTGCGAGAACTCCCAGTTCCCCGGCATCGACAGCGACGGCGGGTACGCCGAGTACCTGAGGACCACGGCCCGCAGCGTGGTGCGGATCGACGACTCGCTGGAGCCCGCGGACGTCGCGGCCCTGGCCGACGCCGGGCTCACCGCCTACCACGCGGTGGCCAAGGCGGCCCGCCGGCTGCGGCCGGGGTTCCGGTGCGTGATGATCGGCGCCGGCGGGCTCGGGCACATCGGCATCCAGGTGCTCAAGGCGCTCTCCCCGGCCGAGCTGATCGTGGTCGACCGCAACCCCGACGCGGTGAAGCTGGCCGAGTCGATCGGTGCCGACCGGGGGATCGTCGCCGCCGGCAGCCAGGTCGAGCAGGTGCGCGAGCTCACCGGTGGGCACGGCGCCGAGGTGGTGATCGACTTCGTCGGCGAGGGCGGCTCCACCAAGGAGGGCCTGGCGATGACCCGGCGGGCCGGGGACTACCTGGTGGTCGGGTACGGGGAGAACGTCGACGTCCCGACGATCGACCTGGTCTCCGCGGAGATCAACGTGCTGGGCAACCTGGTCGGTTCGTACAACGACCTGGTCGACCTGATGGCGTTGGCGGCGCAGCAGAAGGTCACGCTGCACACCGCGAAGTACGCGCTGGAGGACTTCCAGTCGGCGATCGACGACCTCGACGCCGGCCGGGTGCGCGGCCGCGCCATCCTGGTGCCCTGACGCCTCCTGGTGGGGCCGAGAGGCTCTCTCGGCCCCACCAGGGGCAGCTCAGTTGAAGATGCTGACGCCCCCCGGGCCGACCAGCAGCCCGAGGACGATCAACACGACCCCCCACACGATCTGCTTGCGGACGACCGCGACGATCCCCGCGACGACCAGGACGACGGCGAGGATCCAGAGCAGGGTGACCATGATCAGCCTCTCTTCCCGAGGTGACGCCCCGTGGCGCCGACCGGAGGGCAGACGGTAACGGAACTGCCGCGTCCCGTCATCGGGACGGACAAGATCCGTTACCTGCTGGAGTCCCCTGGGTCAGGGGGCGAGCGTCGGGTCGCAGTCGCGCAGCAGCTGGGTGCAGCGCTCCTGCTCGTCGACCTCGCCGATCCGCCCGGCCGCCGTGGCCAGCACGGTGACACAGCGCAGGAAACCGCGGTTGGGCTCGTGCGACCACGGCACCGGGCCGTAGCCCTTCCAGCCGTTGCGGCGCAGCGCGTCCAGCCCGCGGTGGTACCCGGTGCGGGCGTAGGCGTAGGCCTCGATGGTGCGGCCGGCCTCCAGCGCGGTCTCGGCGAGCGCGGCCCAGGCTGCGCTGGAGGTGGGGTGCCCCGCCGCGACCTCGGCCGGGTCGGCGCCGGCAGCCAGCGCGTCGTCGGCCTCCGGGATGCCCGGCAGCAGGGTGGCCGGCGGCTCGCCGAGCAGGTTGTGGTGTGCGTGGGTCATGGCTCAGGCCGCCTGCGACCGGCCGGCGGACAGCAGGTGCTCGCAGGCCTCCACGATCCGGTCGGCCATGCTCGCCTCGGCGAGCTTCATGTAGGTGCGCGGGTCGTAGGTCTTCTTCACGCCGACCTCGCCGTCGACCTTGAGGACGCCGTCGTAGTTGCTGAACATGTGCCCGGCGATCGCCCGGGTCAGCGCGTACTGGGTGTCGGTGTCGACGTTCATCTTCACCACGCCGTAGGAGAGCGCCTCGCGGATCTCCTCGAGCGCGGAGCCGGAACCGCCGTGGAAGACCAGGTTGAACGGCTTGGCGCCGTCCCCGAGGCCGAACTGCTCGGCGACGACGGCCTGGCCGCGCTCGAGCACGTCGGGGCGGAGCTTCACGTTGCCCGGCTTGTAGACCCCGTGCACGTTGCCGAAGGTCGCCGCCAGCAGGTAGACGCCCTTCTCACCGAGCCCGAGCGCCTCGGCGGTGCGCACGAAGTCGCCGTCGGCGGTGTAGAGCTTCTCGTTGATCTCGTGGGCGACGCCGTCCTCCTCGCCGCCCACGACGCCGATCTCCACCTCGAGCACGATCTTGGCCGCCGCGCACTTCTCGATGAGCTCCTGGGCGATCTCCAGGTTCTCGGTGAGCTCGACGGCCGAGCCGTCCCACATGTGCGACTGGAACAGCGGCTCCTTGCCGGCGTCCACCCGCTCCTGGGAGAGGGCGATCAGCGGCCGGACGTAGCTGTCCAGCTTGTCCTTGGGGCAGTGGTCGGTGTGCAGCGCCACCTGGACGGGGTACTTGTCGGCGACCACGTGGGCGAACTCGGCCAGCGCGACCGCACCGGTCACCATGTCCTTCACCCGGGTGCCCGAGCCGAACTCCGCACCCCCGGTGGAGAATTGGATGATCCCGTCACTGCCGGCGTCGGCGAAGCCGCGCAGCGCGGCGTTGATCGTCTCGGACGAGGTGCAGTTGATCGCCGGATAGGCGAACCCGCCCTCCTTCGCCCGGGCGAGCATGTCGGCGTAGACCTCGGGTGTCGCGATCGGCATGCCCGCACCTTAGTGGAGCCGACCGCCACCGGGCGCACCGCTCATCGGCCCCTCCGGGGCACCGCCCGGGGGTCGCGAGGGTGCGGAGGAGGGGCTCCTCAGCCCTGCTCGATCCGGCTGACGGCGCGGGCGGCCACCACCACCGGGTCGTAGGTGGGCGAGAACGGCGGGGCGTAGGAGAGGTCGCTGCCGGCCATCTCCTCGGCGGTCATCCCCGCCCAGATCGCGGTGGCCAGCACGTCGATCCGCTTCGCCGACCCCGGCCCGCCGACCACCTGCGCCCCGAGCAGCTGCCCGGAGCCCGCCTCGGTGACCAGCTTGACCGCGATCTCCTCGGCGCCGGGGAAGTAGCCGGCCCGGGTGGTCGCCTCGATGACGTCGGTGCGGTAGGCGAACCCGGCCTCCTCGGCCTGGGTGGTGCACAGGCCCGTGCGGCCGATCTCCAGCTCGCGCACCCTGGTCACTGCGGTGCCGAGCACCCCGGCGAACCGGGCCGGCCGGCCACCGATCACCGAGCCCGCGACCCGGCCCTGCTTGTTGGCGTGCGTGCCCAGCGCGACGTGCGCGACCTCGCCGGTGACCCGGTGGAACGTCTGCGCGCAGTCACCGGCGGCGAAGACCTCCGGGTGGTCCCGGCAGCGCTGGCTCCGGTCGACGTCGACCGCGCCGGTCGGCCCGATCGCCAGCCCGGACTCGGCGGCCAGGGACACCTCCGGCCCCATGCCGAGCCCCAGGACGATCAGGTCGGTCTCGTACGTGCCGACGTCGGTGCGCACCCCGCAGGCCCGGCCGTCGGCGTCGACGAGCACCTCCCGCACCGCCTGGTCGGCGTGCACCGTCATCCCCATCGCCCCGAGGGCGGCGCAGACCCGCTCCCCCATGTCGGTGTCCAGCAGCGCCATCGGCAGCGGGTCGGCCAGGACGACGGTGACCTCCAGGCCCCGGTCCTGCAGGGCCTCGGCCATCTCCAATCCGATGTAGCCGCCGCCGAGCACCAGCCCGCGCCGCGGGCCGTCGGCGGGCAGCCGGTCGATCGCCGCCCGGATGGCCGCGCCGTCGTCCAGCCGGTGCACGCCGAACACCCCGGGGGCGTCCAGGCCGGGGATCGGGGGCCGGCTGGGCCGGCCGCCGGTGGCGACGACCAGCCGGTCGTAGCCGAACCGCGCGCCCCCGCGGGCGTGCACCTCACCGGCGTCCAGGTCGATCGCCTCTGCCCGCGTGCCGATGTGCACGGTGATGTCGGCGGCGGCGAACTGTGCCGGCGTCCGGGCGATGAGGTCGTCCCGGTCGCCCACCTGCCCGGCGACCCAGTAGGGGATGCCGCAGGCGGAGTAGGAGACGACGTCGCTCTGCTCCAGGACGACGATCTCCAGCTCGGCCGCCGTGCGCAGGCGCCGGGCCTGGGCGGCCGCCGACATCCCGGCCGCGTCGCCGCCGACCACCACCAGTCGTTCGGTCATGTCCCGCAGCCTCCCACCGGCACGGCGGTTCAGCCGCCGACCAGGCCGGAGACGGCGGCCAGGTCGCCGCCGGCAGCGCGGCGGAACACCTTGCCCGGGTTGAGGACCCCCGCCGGGTCCAGCGCGTGCTTGATCGCCTGGTGCACCGAGAGGGAGACCGGGCCGATCTCCCGCTCCAGCCAGTCGGCCTTGATCGTGCCCACCCCGTGCTCACCGGTGATGGTGCCGCCGAGGGAGAGGCCGAGCTCCAGGATCGCGTCGAAGGCGGCGTAGGCCCGGGTGCACTGGTCGGGGTCGGCGCCGTCGAAGACGACGGTGGGGTGCATGTTGCCGTCACCGGCGTGCCCGACGACCCCGACCACCAGCCCGGCGGTGGCGGCGATCGCGTCGCAGCCGTCGATGAACGTGGCCACCCGCGACCGCGGGACGGCGACGTCGTCGAGCAGCAGGCTGCTGCCCAGCCGCTCCAGGGCCGGCAGCGCCATCCGCCGGGCGGTCATCAGCAGGTCGCCCTCGGCCGGGTCGTCGGTGGAGTGCACGAAGTCCGCCCCGGCCTCCTCGCACAGCCGGGTCAGCGCCGCGATCTCGGCGAGCGCCACGTCCCCCCCGCTGTCGGACTGGGCCAGCAGCAGCGCCGCGGCGTCCCGGTCCAGGTCGGCCTTCATCAGGTCGTCGACCGCGCGGATGCAGGTGCGGTCCATCACCTCGAGCATGCTGGGCACCAGGCCGCTGGTGACCACCCGCTCGACCACCTGGCCGGTCTGCGCGCTGGTGCCGAAGCTGGCGACCAGGGTGACCGGCGGCTGCGGCGCCGGCCGCAGGGCGAGCGTCGCCTCGGTGATCACGCCCAGCGTGCCCTCGGAGCCGACGAACAGCCGGGCCAGGTCGTACCCGGCGACGCCCTTGACGGTGCGCCGTCCGGTGCGGAGCACCCGGCCGTCGGCGAGCACGACCTCCAGGCCGAGCACGTAGTCGGTGGTGACGCCGTACTTCACGCAGCACAGCCCGCCGGAGTTCATCGCCAGGTTGCCGCCGAGGGTGCACCAGTCGTAGCTGGCCGGATCCGGTGGGTAGAACAGCCCGTGCTCCCGGACGGCGTCGCGCAGCGTCTTGTTCACCACGCCGGCCTGGACGACGGCGAGCCGGTCGGCCGGGGCCACCTCCAGGACGGCGTCCATCCGGGTCAGGGCCAGGATGATGCACCCGTCGACGGCGTTGGCCGCACCGACCAGACCGGAGCCGGCGCCCCGCGGCACCACCGGCACCCCGTGCCGGCTGGCCAGCCGGAGCACCGCCGACACCTCCTCGGTGCTGCGCGGCAGCGCCACCGCGGCCGGCAGCCCCGCCTCGGCGAGCATCGCCTGGTCGCGTGCGTAGGCGGCGGTGACGTCGGGGTCGGTGAGCACGCTGTCCGGGCCCAGGGCGTCCTGGAGCTCGCGGACCCACGTCGTCGTGAGGGCGGTCACGTCGCCACCGTACGACGCCGCCGTCCCCTCCGGCCCGCCGCAGGGTGCTTCAGGAGAGGCCGAGGTCCGCCAGCTCGAACGCCGCGCGGTACTCCAGGCCGGCCGCCTCGACGGCTGCGCGGGCGCCGCGGTCGACGATCACGGCCACGCCCAGCACCTCGGCGCCGGCCTCCTGCAGCGCCTCGACGGCGGTGAGCGGGCTGCCGCCGGTGGTGGAGACGTCCTCGACCACGAGCACCGTGCGGCCGGCGACGTCGGGCCCCTCGATCCGCCGCTGCATCCCGTGGGCCTTGGTCGCCTTGCGCACCACGCAGGCGTCCAGGAACCCCTCGCCGTCCGAGGCGGCGTGCAGCATCGCGGCAGCGACCGGGTCGGCGCCGAGGGTGAGCCCGCCGACCACGTCGTAGCGCAGGTCGCCGGTGAGCTGGCGCATCACCCGGCCCACCAGCGGGGCGGCCTCGTGGTGCAGCGTCACCCGGCGCAGGTCGATGTACCAGTCGGCCTCCTGGCCGGAGGAGAGGGTCACCTTCCCGTGCACCACTGCGAGGTCGACGATGAGCTCGAGCAGCCGGTCGCGGTCGGGGTGGGCCGGAGCAGGGGCGTTCACCCCGCTGACCCTACTGAGGCCGGCGGAGCGGGTGCCGGTGACCGGGACCCCCGCTCGGCCCGGCACGGCTCAGCCGACGGGGGCGAGCACCTGGTCGATGACGTAGACCGTGGCGTTGGCCGTCGGCACGTTGCCGCAGACCACGGTCGCCGGGGCGGCGCCGGCCAGGGTGCCCTCGGCGGCGACCGTCGGCGCCTCGGCCGTCCCGGCGACGGTGATCGGGTCCCCGTTGAGCGTGACGTGGTCGCCGACGAGGTCGGCCGGCGCCAGCCGACCGGGCAGGACGTGGTGGGTCAGCAGCGAGGTCAACCGCGGGACGTCCCCGAGCAGCGCGGGCACCGCATCCGGGCCCAGCGCGTCGAAGGCGGCGTTGGTCGGCGCCAGCACGGTGACCTCCTCGCGGGTGTTGAGCACGTCGACCAGGTTGGCCGCGCCCACGGCGGCGGTGAGGGTGCTCAGCTGGGCGTTGGCGCCCACCGCCGCGCTCACCGGCTGGGTGGCCAGGTCCGCCGGCGCACCGCCGGCTGCGGGGAAGACCTGCTCGCAGCCCGGTCCGATCGGACCGGTGGGCGCCGCAGCGGCCTCCGGTGTCGGTTCGGCGCTGGTCTCGGCCGCCGTGGCGCTGGGGGTGGCGCGCGCGGTCGGTTCGTCGTCGGACCCGCTGCAGCCGGCCAGCCCGGCCAGGAGGACCGGGACGGCGAGGAGCCCACCGATCCGGGACGGGACGGCGGCTCGGGTCTGCCGGGGGGCCATCACTGCGGCTGTCCTCCTGGTCTCGGTCACCACATGCACGGTGGTCCTGGCCCGCTGGTCAGGCCGCTGCCAGCATCGCATCCGGCACGGCGGGCGACCGAGCTGCCGTCCCGGCGTGCCACCCTGTCGCGGTGAGCAGCAGCCCTCCGCCCTCCGGTCCGGCCCGCCCGGAGACCCCCGTCTCGGTCAAGGTCTCCATCGGGGTGCTCGCGGCGCTCGCCCTGCTGCTCCTGCTCAACGCACTGCTCACGTTCGTCGTCCGGGACACCGTGATCGACACCCTCGCCGATGCCCAGCCGGGCTCGCCGCGCTCCGACGCCGAGCGGGCCGTGCTCCTGAACCTGGTCCAGGCAGTGGTCTTCGGGGTGCTGGCCGCCGTCTCCGCGGTCTTCCTCGCCCGCGGCCGGGCGTGGGCGCGGTGGACCGGGCTGGCCGTCAGCCTGCCGCTGGGGCTGCTGACCCTCGGCGCGACCTTCCTGACGGGGGGCGTGGCGGCCTCGTCGCTGCTGGTGCTCGTGCTCTGTGCGGCCGCCGCCACCAGCCTGCTGGCGCGGACGACGGCTGCGTGGGCCTCGTCCGGCCCACGCAGCCGCACCTCCCGCTGACGGGGGTCAGAGGCGGTTCCGGCGCTGCGTCTCCGCCTTGTACCAGTCGCTGGAGGGCTTCAGCGCGAGGAGCACGATCCCGGCGATGGTGAGCAGCAGGCCGAGCAGGCCGAGGAAGCCGAGGGATCCTGCCCCCAGCAGGCTGAACAGCACGCTCAGGCCGCCCAGCACCCAGAGGACGATGCGCGCCCAGTTGCGCCCCTTCCAGGCGAAGAACAGCACCAGCAGGTAGGCCGCCGTCAGGAGGAGGCCGATGCCCGCGCCGATGGTGAGCGCCGCCGAGGCCTCGTCGCGGGTGAGCGCCTGGTCGACGACCAGGTCGTCGATCTGCGAGTCGAGGCTGGTGAAGGTGATGATCGAGGCGATCAGCCCGAGGATCGTGTTCGCCAGGAACGCACCGATCCCGGCCTTGACGGTGGTCGGTCGCTCCGTCGGGGCCTCCGGGGCGCCGCCGTACTGGGCGCCGGGTGCGGCGGGGTAGGCGTACTGGCCAGGCTGCTCCGGCCCGCCCTGCCCGTAGCCGGACTGCTGCCCGTAGCCGGACTGCTGCCCGTAGCCCGGCTGCTGCCCGTACTGGGGCGGCCCGCCCTGCGGCGGCTGCTGCCCGTACCCGCCCTGTTGCGGGTCCTGCGGTCCTGACGTCATGACGGCTCCTCGGGTCACCTCTGGCTTGCGATTCCGGATGATCATGGTCTACCCAGGCCACCCGGCACCTCATCGTCCGCCTGCCGGGCCCGTCGCAGGCGCTCCCGGGCCGCCCCCGTCACCCGAGCGGACGACGTGCGGTGCGCGGCAGGCGGCAGGCGGCACGGTCCGAGCGAGCCCGGTCGCCGTCCTCGGGGGGAGTGGACGGCGACCGGGCGACACTCGGCTCGGACGGGGTGTGGTCAGGCCCGGGTGACCGTCAGCCCGGCGTCGCCGTCGGCCACGTCGGCCGCCCAGTCGACGACGACGTCGTCGCCGTCACGGATCTCCCCGGCGAGCAGGGCCCGGGCGAGCTGGTCACCGATGGCCGACTGCACCAGCCGGCGCAGCGGCCGTGCCCCGTAGACCGGGTCGAAGCCGTTGAGCGCCAGCCACTCCCGGGCGGCGTCGGTCACCCGCAGGGTGAGCCGGCGGGCAGCCAGCCGGCGGGCGAGCACCTCGACCTGGATGTCGACGATCCCGACCAGCTCGTCGGAGCCCAGCGCGCGGAACGTGACGACGTCGTCGAGCCGGTTCAGGAACTCCGGCTTGAAGTGCGCCCGCACCACGTCCTGCACCGCCCGCTGCTTCTGCTCGTCGGGCACCGACTGGTCGGCGATCACCTGCGACCCCAGGTTCGAGGTCAGCACGAGCAGCGTGCTGCGGAAGTCAACCGTGCGGCCCTGCCCGTCGGTGAGCCGGCCGTCGTCGAGCACCTGCAGCAGCACGTCGAAGACGTCGGGGTGCCCCTTCTCCACCTCGTCGAGCAGCACCACCGTGTACGGGCGGCGGCGCACCGCCTCGGTGAGCTGGCCACCCGCCTCGTAGCCGACGTACCCGGGCGGGGCGCCGACCAGCCGGGCCACCGAGTGCTTCTCGGAGTACTCGCTCATGTCGATGCGGACCATCGCCCGCTCGTCGTCGAACAGGAACTCCGCCAGCGCCTTGGCCAGCTCGGTCTTGCCGACGCCGGTGGGCCCCAGGAACAGGAAGGAGCCGGTCGGCCGGTCCGGGTCGGCGACGCCGGACCGCGCCCGGCGGACGGCGTCGGAGACGGCGCGGACGGCGTCGGGCTGGCCGACGACCCGCTTCGCGAGCTCCTCCTCCATCCGCAGCAGCTTCTGCGTCTCCCCCTCCAGCAGCCGGCCGGCGGGGATCCCGGTCCAGGCCTGGACGACCTCGGCGATGTCGTCGGCGCCGACCTCCTCCTTGAGCATCGAGTCGCTGGCCGCCACCGACGCCTCGGCCTCGGACAGCGCCCGCTCCAGCGCCGGCATCCGGCCGTAGCGCAGCTCGGCGACCCGGGCCAGGTCGCCGTCCCGCTCGGCGCGCTCGGCTTCCAGCCGCACCCCCTCGAGCTCCTCCTTGGTGTGCTGGATCCGGTCGATCGCGGTCTTGTCCTGCTGCCAGCGGGCGGTCAGCTCGCCGAGCGCCTCGCGGCGGTCGGCGAGCTCCTCGCGGAGCGCCGCCAGCCGCTGGAGGGAGGCCGGGTCGTCCTCCTTGGCCAGCGCCATCTCCTCGATCTCCAGCCGGCGCACGACCCGCTCGACCTCGTCGACCTCGACCGGCCGGCTGTCGATCTCCATCCGCAGCCGGCTGGCGGCCTCGTCGACCAGGTCGATCGCCTTGTCCGGGAGGAAGCGGGCCGTGACGTACCGGTCCGACAGGGTGGCCGCCGCGACGATGGCGCCGTCGGTGATCCGCACCCCGTGGTGCACCTCGTAGCGCTCCTTGAGGCCGCGCAGGATGCCGATCGTGTCCTCGACCGACGGCTCCCCGACGTAGACCTGCTGGAAGCGGCGCTCCAGCGCCGGGTCCTTCTCGATGTGCTCGCGGAACTCGTCGAGCGTGGTCGCGCCGACCATCCGCAGCTCACCGCGGGCCAGCATCGGCTTGATCATGTTGCCGGCGTCCATGGCCGAGTCGCCGCTGGCCCCCGCCCCGACGATGGTGTGCAGCTCGTCGATGAAGGTGACGACCTGCCCCTCGGCCTCGGTGATCTCCTGGAGCACGGCCTTGAGCCGCTCCTCGAACTCGCCGCGGTACTTGGCCCCGGCGACCATGGCGCTCAGGTCCAGGGCCATGAGCCGCTTGCCCTTGAGGCTCTCCGGCACGTCGCCGGCGACGATCCGCTGGGCCAGGCCCTCGACGATCGCCGTCTTCCCGACGCCGGGCTCACCGATGAGGACAGGGTTGTTCTTGGTGCGCCGGGAGAGCACCTGCACCACCCGGCGGATCTCCGTGTCCCGCCCGATGACCGGGTCCATCCGGCCCTCGCGGGCGCGGGCGGTCAGGTCCACGGCGTACTTCTCCAGCGCCTGGAACGTGCTCTCCGGGTCGGGGCTGGTGACCTTGCGGTTGCCGCGGACGGTGCGGAAGGCCGCGACGAGGGCGTCGCGGGTGGCCCCGGCACTGGTCAGGACGGCGCCGGCCTCACCGTCGGTGGTGGCCAGGCCGACCAGCAGGTGCTCAGTGGAGACGTACTCGTCGCCCAGCGCACTGGCCTGCTCCCCGGCGGCGTTGATCGCCCGGAGCAGCTCCCGGGACGGCGCGGGGGCCGCCACGGTGGAGCCGCTGACGCTCGGCATCCGGCGCAGCGCGGCGTCGGCCTTGGCCCGGACGTCGCCCGGGTCGGCGCCGGTGGCCTGCAGGAGCGGCCCGGCGATGCCGTCGGCCTGCTCGAGCAGGGCGACCAGCAGGTGCAGGGGCTCGAGGGCCGCCTGGCCCCGGTCGACCGCCAGCCGCTGAGCGGCGGCGACGGCCTCCTGCGAACGGGTGGTGAGCTTGCTCTGCATGGCGGGTGGGTCTGTCCTCTCCTGCGACACGGGACGGTTCGTGGAGTCCAACGGACCAGGACTTGAGTCTGTTCCACTCAACCCGGACACGTCCAGGGCCGCCCCGCAGCCTTCCGGGACCTTCGCCCCTGGCAGAAAAGCCGACGAGGAGGACCACATGGCTGCTTGCCGCCGGATCGCGCCCTACTCTTGCCCCATGACAGACACCCCGTCGCCGAGCGTCGCTCTCGACGATCAGCTCTGTTTCGCGCTCTACGCCGCCTCGCGGGCGGTCACCGCCCGCTACCGGCCCATGCTGGACGAGCTGGGGGTCACCTATCCCCAGTACCTGGTCCTCATGTTGCTGTGGGAGGAGGACGGGCAGACCGTCGGCCAGTTGGGCACCCGCCTGGCACTGGACTCCGGCACCTTGTCCCCCCTGCTCAAGCGGCTCACCGCCGCGGGGCTGGTGACCCGGCACCGCCGGGCCGACGACGAGCGGTCCGTCTCCGTCCGCCTCACCGACGCGGGCCGGGCCCTCGAGGCCCCGGCGTGCGCGATCTCCGCGGAGATGATCGACGCCCTGGCGCTCAACCAGCAGCAGTTCGACGAGCTGAAGAGCCAGCTGCGGCTGATCACCGACCGGGTCGCCGACACCCGTGCGAGCGCCTCCGCCTGAGGAAGGGCCCGCTGCCCCCCACCAGTCGCGAGCTCGCGGCGGGACCCTGCAGCGGGGCCGGACGGCCGCGTCGGCTGCGGGGCCGGTCCGGTGGCGGGAACACCGGCGGCCCGGAACGGTTGACCCCGTCAGAACCGGTGTCCGGTCCCGACGCAGACCTGCGCCGCGACCGCCACCGACGAAGAGGAGGTCCGATGCCCACCCGTACCGCACGCACCGCCTGGAACGGCTCCCTGCAGGAGGGCTCCGGCCAGGTCGAGCTGTCCAGCTCGAAGGTCGGCACGTTCGACGTCAGCTTCCCGAAGCGGGCGGCCGAGGAGGCCGGGGGCACCACCAGTCCCGAGGAGCTCATCGCCGCCGCGCACTCGTCCTGCTACGCCATGGCGCTGTCCAGCGAGATCGGCAAGGCCGGCGGCACGACGCAGTCGCTCGAGGTGAGCGCCGACGTGACCTTGGGCCAGCAGGACGGCGCCCCGACGATCACCGCCATCGCGCTGACCGTGCGCGGTGAGGTCGACGGGCTCGACGCCGCCGGGTTCGACAAGGCAGCCCAGGCCGCCAAGGCCGGGTGCCCGGTGAGCAAGGCGCTGGCCGCCGTGGACATCAGCCTGGACGCCGCGCTCCTCTGAGGAAGGACCCCCCTTCCCCCCACCCTTCGCACGCTCAGGGTGGGCCCCTGAAGGGGGGCCGTGACGCACGGAGGCCCGTCTCCCCGGTGGGGGACGGGCCTCTGCGCATCCTGGCGGTCAGCCGCGTCGGCCCGCGAGCTGGGCGTCGACGTCGGCGGTCGTACCGCCCGAGGTGGCACCGTCCTCGCTGCGCAGCCGCTCGTCCCCGGTCTCGGTGCGCAGCGCGACCTCCCGGATCAGCAGGACGGCCACGATCGTGATCAGCGACAGCAGCGCCGCGATGAGGAAGACCCGCCCGGTGGCGTCGCCGTAGGAGACCTGGATCAGCGCACGGATCGGCGCCGGCGCGTCGGCGAGGTCGGCGAGCCCGATCTCCTGTGATCCGGCCGCCGCGGAGGCGCCCGGCACGTCGGACAGCCCGGACCGGATCAGCGTGCCCACCCGGCTGGAGAGCACCGCACCGAGCACCGAGACGCCGATCGTGCCGCCGAGGCTGCGGAAGAACGCGACCGCCGAGCTCGCCGCCCCCAGGTCGGTGGCGGCGACGGTGTTCTGCACGGCCAGCACCAGGTTCTGCATGGTCATCCCGATGCCGACGCCGAGCACGGCGAGGAAGACGCCCAGCACGACCATGTTGGTGGCGTGGTCGATCGTGGCCAGCAGGCCGAACCCGAGGGCCACCAGCAACGAACCGGCGACCAGGTAGCGCTTCCAGAACCCGGTGCGGGTGATCAGGATCCCGGAGACGGTCGAGGAGACCAGCAGGCCACCGACCATCGGGATGGTGAGCAGCCCGGCCGCCGTGGGCGAGTAGCCGCGGGAGATCTGCAGGTACTGGCCGAGGAACACCGTGGAGCCGAACATCGCGACACCGATGGCGACGCTGGCGATGATCGCCAGGGTCGTCGTCCGGTCGCGGAACAACCGGAGCGGGACGATCGGCTCCTCCGCACGCAGCTCGGTGACCACGAACGCGACGAGGGCGAGCACGCCGCCCCCGACGAACAGCGCGGTCTCCAGGGAGGCCCAGGCGAAGCTGTCCCCGGCCAGGGTCACCCAGATCAGCAGCGCCGAGACGCCGGCGGTCAGGAACGTCGCACCCAGGTAGTCGATGGAGACCGCACGCCTGGTGACCGGCAGGTGCAGGGTCCGCTGCAGCAGCACCAGGGCGACGAGGGCGAACGGGACGCCGACGAAGAAGCACCAGCGCCAGCCCAGCCAGCTGGTGTCGACCAGCAGGCCACCGATCAGCGGGCCACCGACGGTGGCGACCGCCATCACCGAGCCGAGCAGGCCGGAGTACCGACCGCGCTCCCGCGGGCTGATCATCGCCGCCATCGCGATCTGCACCAGCGCCTGCAGCCCACCCAGGCCCAGGCCCTGCAGCACCCGCCAGCCGATCAGCGTCGGCAGCGACTGCGAGAGCCCGGCCAGCATCGAGCCGACGACGAAGACCACGATCGCGATCTGGATGAGCAGCTTCTTGCTGAACAGGTCGGCGAGCTTGCCCCAGATGGGCGTGGACGCGGTCGAGGCCAGCAGGGTGGCGGTGACCACCCAGGTGTACTGGCTCTGCGAGCCGCGCAGGTCGGTGATGATCGTCGGCAGGGCGTTGGAGACGACGGTCGAGGACAGGAACGCCACGAACATCGCCAGCAACATCCCCGACAGCGCGCTGAGGATCTGCCGGTGCGTCATCCGGCCCTGCTGCTCGGCGGGGCCGGGCGCCGCCGAGCCGGCGGTCGCCCCGGCGGCCGGCCGGGGCGGTGCGGAGCTGCTCATCCGTGGCTCTCCTGGACGTTGCGAGTACGGGGGCGAGCGCCGTCCGGTGGCCGATCGGCCCCGCGCGCCGGGAACCCGGTACATGTAGACAGCAACCATCGTGCACCCGTTTGTTGCAGCATGCAACAAGGGTGTCCGGTGAGCCGCGTCTCCCGGAAGCAGGACGGGCGGCGACCGGACCTCTGGGGTCCGGTCGCCGCCCGTCCGGCGGTACTCGCTCAGCCTGGGGTCAGGCCGACACCTGCAGCGCCTCGAGCACCAGCTCCGCCGGGTGCCAGGCGGTGCGCTGCGTGCCGTGGAAGATCTGCTGGCGGCAGGACACCCCCGTCGCGGCGATGACCGCGTCGGGCGCGGCGGCCCGGACGGCCGGGAACAGCCGGTCCTCCCCCACCTGCAGGGACACGTCGTAGTGCTCGGACTCGAAACCGAACGACCCGGCCATGCCGCAGCAGCCGGCGTCCAGCTCCTGCACGGTGACCCCGGGGATCCGCGACAGCAGGGCCACCGTGGCCGCCGTCCCGGCCTCGGCCTTCTGGTGGCAGTGGCCGTGGAAGACCACCGTCCGCCCGGCCAGCCAGCTGTCCGCCCGCAACTGCAGCCGGCCGTCGTCGATCGCCTCGACCAGCAGCTCCTCCGGCAGCTTCACCCGCGCCGCGACGTCCCGGACGTTCGGGTCGTCGGGGAGCAGCTCCACGTGCTCGGCGCGCAGCGTGAGGATGCAGGAGGGCTCGCAGCCCACGATCGGCGAACCCGGCTCGGAGCCCTCGCAGAGGTTCGCCGCCAGCTTCTGCGCCTTGCCCCGGGCGTCGTCCAGCAGGCCCTTGGAGATGCTCGCGCGGCCGCAGCAGCCCTTGCTCTCCAGCCGCACCGGGTGCCCGGCGGCCTCCAGCAGCCGCACCACGGCCTGGCCGATGCCCGGCTCGGTGTAGCTGGTGAACGAGTCGGCCAGCATCGTGACCGGCTGCTGGGTGAGCGCCGCCGGCGCCTCGTGCCGCTTGAACCAGCGCATCAGCGTCGTCCGGTGGAAGACCGGCAGGTCCCGCTGGCGCGCGATCCCGAGGCGGGAGTCCATCAGCGCCCGCAGCGGCTTGATCCGCAGCGGCAGGTTGGACAGCGGCGCCGTCGCCGAGCCCAGCCGGTTCAGCGTCCGGATCGCCCCGAACGCCCGCGACCGCAGCGGGGTGCCGTGCACGTCGTGCTTGGCCGCCAGCGCCTCGCTCTTCATCGCCGAGACGTCGACGCCGAGCGGGCACTCGCTCTTGCAGGCCTTGCACATCAGGCACAGGTCGAGCACCTCGTGCAGCCGCTCGTCGGCCAGCGCGGTGTGCGGGTCGCCCTCGCTCAGCGCCTTGACCAGCGCGCCGGCCCGGCCGCGGGTGGAGTGCTCCTCCATCCGGGTGGCGATGTAGGACGGGCACATCGCCCCGGTCGTGGACTTGCGGCACAGCCCGATGTTCATGCAGCGGTCGGCGGCGCCGAACATCCCGCCGACGACGTCGAACTGCAGCCGGGTGCGCAGCGGGCCGGGCGTCGGCGGGTTCGCGTCCCGCAGGTGCTCGGTCATCGCCGGGGAGTCGACGATCTTGCCGGGGTTGAGCGTGCCCTGCGGGTCGAACAGGCCCTTGACCTGCCGCATCGCCTCGTAGAGGTCGTCGCCGAACAGCTCGCGGTTGAACTCGCTGCGGGCCAGGCCGTCGCCGTGCTCGCTGGAGTTCACCCCGCCGTACTCACGCACCAGGTCCTTGATCTCCACCGCCACCGAGCGCATGACCTCGACCTGGCCGGGCTGGCTCAGGTCGACGAACGGGCGGATGTGCAGGCAGCCGACCGAGCAGTGCCCGTAGAAGCCCGCCTCCAGCTGGTGCCGGTCCAGCACGTCCTTGAACCGGGCGGTGTACTCGGCCAGGTGCTTGGGGTCGACCGCGGTGTCCTCGATGAACGCCAGCGGCCGGCGGGCGCCCACGGAGTTGGCCATCAGCAGGCCCAGGGCGGACTTGCGCACCTTGAGCAGCGCGCCCTGCTGGGCCGGGGTGACCGCCCGCAGCGTGTGGTAGCCGTGCCCGTTGCGCTCCCACAGCTCGATCAGCCGGTCCATCGACTCGACCAACTGGGCCTCGTCGTCCCCGGTGAACGAGACGAACAGCAGCGCGTCGGGGTCGCCCTGCAGGATCTTGCCCAGCCCGGCGTACTCGATCTTCTGCCGGGAGAGGTCGAGGATCGTGCGGTCCAGCAGCTCCACCTGGGCGGGGTCGACCGTCAGCGCGTCCTCGGTGGCGTTGATCGCCGCCTGCACCGTCTCGAAGTGGCCCACCGCGAAGACCTGCTTCGACGGCTTGGGCACCAGCCCGACCCGGGCGGCGGTGATGATCGCGAGCGTGCCCTCGGAGCCGACCAGGAACTTGGCCAGGTCGAAGGGCTGCCCCTCGGCCAGCCGGTCGAGCCGGTAGCCCCCGGCCCGGCGCCAGAAGGACGGGAACCCGGTGGCGATCGCCTCCGCGTTCTCCGCGACCAGCTCGGGCAGCCGGCGGTAGATCTCCGCCTCGAGCGTGTCGCCCTGCGCCCGGCGGGCGCGCTCGGCCTCGTCGACGACGCCGAACGTGGCCGTCGACCCGTCGGCCAGGACGACGTCGACCTCCTCGACGTGGTCGATCGTCATGCCGAAGCGCACCGAGCCGCTGCCGGCGGAGTTGTTGCCGATCATCCCGCCGATGGTGGCGCGGTTGGACGTCGAGGTGTCCGGCCCGAACATCAGCCCGGCGGCCGCGGCGGCCCGGTTCAGGTCGTCCTGGACGACGCCCGGCTCGACCCGGGCGGTGCGGGCCTCGGGGTCCAGCTCGGTGATCCGGTGCATGTGCCGGGAGAGGTCGAGCACCAGGCCCGGGCCGACGGTCTGCCCGGCCAGGCTGGTGCCCGCGCCCCGGGCGAGCACCGGGATGCCGGCCTCGCGGGCCAGCCGCACCGCGGCCACCACGTCGGCGGTGTGCGCCGGGTAGGCGACCCCGACCGGGGTCATCGTGTACATCGAAGCGTCCTGGCTGAACAGGTGCCGGGTGTAGTCGTCGAAGGCGACCTCGCCGTCCAGCGCCCGGGTCAGCTCCTGCTCGAGGTCCGCCACCCCCACGCGGGGGCGCTCCGGGGCCGCCGTCATGCCTGCTGCAGGCGCTCGAGGGCCGCCTGGATGCCGTTCGGGTCGATCTGCACGCCGCTGCGGACCAGGCCCATCTGCACGCCACCCAGGGTGCCGACGAGGGTCAGGTCGTTGAAGTGGCCCAGGTGCCCGATCCGGAAGACCTTGTCGGCCAGCTTGCCCAGCCCGGCACCCAGCGACATGTCGTACTCGCGGAGGATCACCTCGCGGATCGCGTCCGCTCCGCCGTCCGGCAGGTAGATGGCGGTCAGCGAACCGGAGTACTCCCGCTCGTCCAGGGCCAGCACCTCCAGCCCCCAGCCGCGCACGGCGGCCCGGGTGGCCTCCGCGTGCCGGGTGTGCCGGGCGTAGACGTTGGCCAGGCCCTCGTCGTCCAGCATCTCCAGCGCCACCTTCAGCGCGTACAGCAGGTTCGTGGCCGGCGTGTACGGGAAGAAGCCGCGCTCGTTGGCGGCCAGGATCGGCTGCCAGTCCCAGAACGACCGGGGCAGCCCGGCGGTCTTCGACGCCTGCAGCGCCTTCTCGCTGACCGCGTTGAAGCTCAGCCCCGGCGGGAGCATGAGCCCCTTCTGCGACCCGGCGACGGTGACGTCGACGCCCCACTCGTCGTGCCGGTAGTCGATGCTGCCCAGCGAGGAGATCGTGTCGACCAGCAGCAGGGCCGGGTGCTCGGCGGCGTCGATGGCCTTGCGCACCTCGGGGACCCGGCTGGTCACGCCGGTGGAGGTCTCGTTGTGGACCACCATGACGGCCTTGATCTCGTGGCCGGTGTCGGCGGCGAGCCGCTCCTGCGCGGCCTGCGGGTCGGCGCCGTGCCGCCAGTCGCCGGGGACGAACTCGACCTGCAGGCCCAGCCGGCTGGCCATGTCCTGCCAGAGGGTGGCGAAGTGGCCGGTCTCGAAGGCCAGCACCTTGTCCCCGGGCGAGAGCGTGTTGGTCAGCGCCGCCTCCCAGGCCCCGGTGCCCGAGGCGGGGTAGATGACCACCGGCTGGGTGGTGCCGAAGACCGGCTTGACGGCCTCGAGGACCTCCAGGCCGAGAGCGGCGAACTCCGGGCCGCGGTGGTCGATGGTCGGGGCGGACATCGCCCGCAGCACCCGGTCGGGCACGTTGGTCGGCCCCGGGATCTGCAGGAAGTGGCGCCCGCCGGTCGTCGTCGTCACTGACATGCCCGTGCCTCCATGGGTGTGGCCCTCTCGTCCGGATCCCCGGCTCGACACCGGAAGTCCACCATGCGGGAGGCTACTACCGGCAGGCGGATTGGCGCAGAGACATCTCGGACGTCCTGTGACCCTTGACACTGGCCGCGCCACGCCATCTAATCCCCGCTAGCGAAAGCGCGGTTCCGTATCGCGGAAGCGCCTGACCGGCGGGTGACACCCGCCTCGACCGAACCCTGGGGACGCCGGTGTCCGTACAGCTCGTGCTGATCTCGATCCTGCTGGTGGTGTTCCTGATCGCCACGGTGATGCCCGTGCACATGGGCGCCTTGGCGCTGGTGGCGGCGTTCATCGCCGGCTACTTCATCTACGGCACCGACGGCGACCCGACGTACGACGACGCGGTCTTCGGCTTCTTCCCCGGGTCGTTGTTCATCGTCCTGGTCGGGGTGACGTACCTGTTCGCCATCGCGAAGAACAACGGCACCGTCGACTGGCTGGTGCACGCCGCGGTGACCGCATCCGGCGGCCGGCTCGCAGCCATCCCGTGGGCGATGTTCGCCGTCACCGGCGTGCTCACCGCCATCGGCGGCGTCGTGCCGGCGGTGGTGGCGATCATCGCCCCGGTCGGCATGTCCTTCGCGCGGCGCTACCAGATCAACCCGGTGCTGATGGGCCTGTTCATCATCAACGGCGCCACCGCCGGCGGGTTCTCGCCGCTGTCGATCTTCGGTGTCATCACCAACACCGTGGTCGCCGACAACGGCCTGGAGGGCAGCCCGCTGTTCCTCTGGGGTGCCTCGATCGTCATCAACATCCTGCTCTCCATCGCCGTCTTCTTCCTGTTCGGCGGCCGCAAGCTGCTCGGCGGCGGGCGGGTCGACCTGACCGACAGGCGCGACGACGACTTCGTGGCGGCCTCCGTCGCCGGGGACGCCACCGAGGACACCGGCGAGGACATCCCCGGCGGCCCTGCCCGCGGCGTGGCCATCGGCAGCACCGGCACCGCCGGTGCGGCGGTCTCCGGCGGCCGGGTCACCGAGGCGCGGCACGGCGAGCCGGGCCACCAGCACTCCCACGTCGAGGACCGCGCCGACCAGAAGGCGCTGCAGACCACCGCGCTGGCCGTCGACAACGCGCCCGACCCGGTCACCACGCTCGACCGGGACCGCACGCTGACGCTGATCGGGCTGGTCATCCTGGTCGTCGGGTCGCTGCTCCCCCTGGGCCTGGACATCGGCCTGATGGCCATCACCGTGGGCGTCATCCTGTCGGTGGTCGCGCCCCGTGGCGCGAAGGGCGCCGTGGGCCAGATCGCCTGGCCGACCGTGCTGCTGATCTGCGGCATCGTCACCTACGTCGGTCTCATGCAGGACCAGGACGTGCCCGGCTGGCTCGGGGACAACGTCGCCCAGCTCGGCCTCCCGCTGATCGCCGCCCTGCTGATCTGCTACATCGGTGCCGTCGTCTCGGCCTTCGCCTCCACCACCGGCATCCTCGGTGCGCTGATCCCGCTGGCCGTGCCCTTCCTCCAGGGCGACAACGCCATCGGGGCGATCGGCCTGATCACCGCACTGGCGATGTCCTCCTCGATCGTCGACTCCAGCCCGTTCTCCACCAGCGGGGCCCTCGTCGTCGCCAACGCCACCGAGGCCGAGCGGGACCGGACCTTCCGGAACCTGACCGTCTGGGGCTTCTCGATGGTCGCGCTCATCCCGCCGATCACCTGGCTGATCCTGATCGTGCCCGGCTGGCTCTGAGCAGGACCCGCACCACCCGCGCCCCGGTCGGCACCCAGCCGCCGGGGCGCGGTCACGTCCGGACCCCGACATCCCGACCACGACGAGACCACCACCCGCGGAGGCAGACGTGAGCACACCCGCACCGCCCGACCAGCCGCCCCTGACCGGCATCACCGTGCTGGAGGTCGGCGTCTTCATGGCGGCGCCGTACGCCGCGATGCAGCTGGCCGACCTGGGCGCCCGGGTGGTCAAGGTCGAGGACCCCCGGTCCGGTGACCCGGTCCGGGCCAGCGGGCCGTTCGTCGACGGCGAGAGCTCGCCGTACCTGCGGCTGAACCGGAACAAGGAGTCCGTCGCGCTGGACCTGAAGTCACCCGCCGGCAAGCAGGCGTTCCTCGACCTGGTCGCCTCCGCCGACGTGGTGATCGAGAACCTGCGGCCCGGCGCGATGGCCCGGCTGGGGCTGGACGCCGAGGGGATCTGGGCGGTCAACCCGCGGGTGGTGCACGCCTCCGGGTCCGGCTGGGGGCAGGACGGGCCGCTCGCCCCGCTCCCCGGGCTGGACATCATGGCCCAGGCGCGCAGCGGGATCATGAGCATCACCGGCACGCCGGGCGGCGAGCCGGTCAAGGTCGGCGTCCCGGTCTGCGACCTGGTCTGCGGCCTCTACCTGGCGCTCGCGGTCACCGCGGCGCTGCGCGAGCGGGACCGCACCGGCGTCGGCCAGTCGATCGACGTCTCGCTGTTCGAGGCCGGGGTCAGCCTCGCGGTGTGGGAGGCCGGCAAGTGGTTCGCCACCGGCGAGGTGGGCGGCCCGCTGGGCTCGGCGCACCAGAGCCAGGCGCCCTACCAGGCGTTCCAGACCGCCGACGGCTGGGTGACCATCGGCGCGAACACCCCCAACACCTGGGCCGGGCTCTGCGCCACCCTGGACATGGCCGACGAGCTCGCCGACCCCGGCTACGCCGACGCCAGCCGCCGGCACGCCCGCCGCGGCGAGCTGCTGGACGTCGTGGAGAGCCGCACCCGGGCCCGCACCACCGCCGACCTGCTCACCGCGCTGGGTGCGGCCGGGGTGCCGTGCGCCCCGATCAACGACTACGGCGAGGTGTTCACCGACGAGCACTTGAACGCCCGGGAGTTCTTCTGGGACGCGCCGCACCCCACGCTCGGGCCGGTGCGGCAGATCGGCTCGCCGATGCGGTTCTCCCGGACCCCCGCCGTCCGCGGCGTCGCCGGCCCCCCGCTGGGCGCCGACACCCGCGCGGTGCTCACCCGGTACGGCGTCCCCGCCGACGTCGTCGACGCCGTCGCCCCATCCAGCCGAGAGGACGACGCATGAGCGAGCTCGAGGTCACCCAGGACGGCGCGGTGCTGACCGTGCTGTTCAACCGCCCCGAGGCCCGCAACGCGATGACCTTCGCGATGTACGAGGGGCTCGAGGAGGCCTGCGCCCGGGCCGACGCCGAGGAGTCGGTGCGGGTGCTGGTGCTGCGCGGCGCCGGCGGCCGGGCCTTCGTGGCCGGCACCGACATCGCCCAGTTCCTGGAGTTCACCAGCGGGGACGACGGGATCGCCTACGAGGCCCGGATCGAGCGGGTGGTCAACCGCCTGGAGGACGTCACCGTGCCGACCGTCGCCGCGGTCGAGGGCTCCTGTGTCGGCGGCGGGCTCGCCCTGGCCGCCGCCTGCGACCTGCGGGTGGCGACGGCGTCGTCCCGGTTCGGCGTCCCGATCGCCCGCACGCTGGGCAACTGCCTGTCGATGAACACCTACTCGCTGCTGGTGCACCACCTGGGCCCCGGTCGCACGCTGGACATGCTGCTGCGCGCGAAGCTGCTGTCCGCCGCCGACGCGGCCGCCGCCGGCTTCGTCGGTGAGGTGGTGCCCGACGGGGAGCTGGACCCGGCGCTGGCGTCGCTCGTCGAGACGCTGCTCGGGCACGCGCCGCTGAGCATGAAGGCCGCCGGCCAGGCGGTGGCGCGGCTGCGCCGGGCCGACCTGCCCGACGGCGACGACCTGGTGCGGGAGGTGTTCGGCAGTGCGGACTTCCGGGCCGGCGTGCGGGCGTTCGTGGACCGTGGACAGGTCAGCTGGACCGGCCGCTGAGCGCGCGGGCGCCGTCCTCCCGCAGCTCGGCGGCCAGCCCGGCGGCGGTCCGCTGCAGCAGCGCCACGATCGCCGGCACGCTCTCCATCGGCACCCGCCCCTCGGGGCCGGAGACCGAGATCGCGGTCTGCGCCGGGCCGCCGGGCACCGGGACGGCGACGCAGCGGACGCCGATCTCCTGCTCACCGTCGTCCAGCACGTAGCCCTGCGCGGCGATCTGCGGCAGCAACGCCAGCAGCTCGTCGGGGTCGGTGATCGTCTTGTCGGTGCGGCGGGGCATGCCGCCGCGCTCCAGCAGCTCACGGGCGGTCGAGACGGGCAGCTGGGACAGCAGCGCCTTGCCGACCCCGGTGCAGTGCAGGTGCACCCGGCGGCCGACCTCGGTGAACATCCGCATCGAGTGCTTGGAGGGCACCTGAGCGACGTACACCACCCGGTCGCCGTCCAGCATCGCCAGGTTCGCCGTCTCCCCGGTGGAGTCGACCAGGTCGCTCAGGTGCGGCCGGGCCCAGGTGCCGAGCGTCCGCGAGGAGCTCTCGCCGAGGTGGATCAGCCGGGGGCCCAGCACGTACCGCCGGGAGGGGAGCTGGCGTACGTACCCGCGGGCGACCAGCGTGCGGACCAGCCGGTGGATCGTGGACAGCGGCAGGCCGCTGTCCACCGCGAGCCGGGAGAGCGCGACCTCGCCGCCGTCCTCCGCCATCAGCTCCAGGAGCAGGAAGGCCCGCTCGAGGGACTGCACGCCCCCGTCGGAACCGCTGATCGCGCCGCCGGTCTCGGCCATGCCACTCCTCCGTCGTCCCGCGCACCCGGGGCCCGCCACCGTGCTCGCTCCCCGGGAACCCGGGGCCGCACGGCCGCCGGGCACCGGAGCGCCCGCGGTCGTCTTGACCCCACTGGTGACCGAGGATACGTTTTCCACATCACAGATGGAACCTTCCGCTTCTCGGAAGGTGACACCACTCGTACGGCCCGTCCCGCCGGCCCGGGGAACGCCTCGGTGGCGCTGCCGGACGGCACCGACCCCCAGGGAGAGCAATGAGCACCGTCGACGGCGTGGAGATCACCGGCCCGATGGGCCCGCGGTTCGACGAGGTCCTGACGCCTCAGGCTCTGGAGCTCATCGCGCTGCTGCACCGCGAGTTCAACGGCCGCCGGCTGGAGCGGCTGCAGGCCCGCACGGAGCGGGTGCAGGCACTCGCCGACGGCGGCACGCTGGACTTCCTGCCGGAGACGGCCTCGGTCCGCGAGGACGACTCCTGGCGGGTGGCCCCGCCGGCCCCCGGCCTGGTCGACCGCCGGGTGGAGATGACCGGCCCGACCGACCGCAAGATGACCATCAACGCGCTCAACTCCGGCGCGAAGTGCTGGCTGGCCGACCAGGAGGACGCGAACTCCCCGCTGTGGGAGAACGTCGTCAACGGTCCGCTCAACCTGATGGACTCGATCGACCGCACCATCGACTTCACCAGCCCGCAGGGCAAGAGCTACGAGCTCAAGCCGGACGACGAGCTGCCCACGATCATCGTCCGCCCCCGCGGCTGGCACCTGCCGGAGAAGCACATCACCGTCGACGGTGAGCAGACCTCGGGCAGCCTGGTCGACTTCGCGCTCTACCTCTCCGCCTGCGGGCAGAAGCAGATCGACCGCGGTCAGGGCCCGTACTTCTACCTGCCGAAGATGGAGAGCCACCTCGAGGCGCGGCTCTGGAACGACGCCTTCAACCTCGCGCAGGACCAGCTGGGCATCCCGCGCGGCACCATCCGGGCCACCTGCCTGATCGAGACCTACCCGGCGGCCTTCGAGATGGAGGAGATCCTCTACGAGCTGCGCGAGCACTCTTCCGGCCTCAACGCCGGCCGCTGGGACTACCTCTTCAGCGTGATCAAGACGTTCCGCACCCGCGGTGAGGACTTCACCCTCCCCGACCGGAACTCGATCACGATGACCGTGCCGTTCATGCGGGCCTACACAGAGCTGCTGGTGCGCACCTGCCACAAGCGCGGCGCGCACGCGATGGGCGGCATGTCCGCGTTCATCCCGAGCAAGGACCCGGAGAAGAACGAGTTCGCGTTCAACAAGATCACCGAGGACAAGAGCCGCGAGGCCAACGACGGCTTCGACGGCTCCTGGGTGGCCCACCCGGGCATGGTCCAGACCGCGATGGACGCCTTCGACAAGGTGCTCGGCGAGCGGCCGAACCAGCTGGACAAGCTGCGTGAGGACGTGTCGGTCAGCGCGGCCGACCTGCTCAACGTGAAGGCCACCCCGGGCGAGGTCACCGAGGCGGGCCTCCGGGCCAACGTCAGCGTCGGCATCCAGTACGTGGAGTCCTGGCTGCGCGGCTCGGGTGCCGCCGGCATCAACGGCCTGATGGAGGACGCCGCCACCGCCGAGATCAGCCGCAGCCAGGTCTGGCAGTGGCTGCACAACGGGGTGTCGCTCAACGACGGCCAGCAGGTCACCACCGAGCTCGTGCAGCGGGTGATCGAGGAGGAGATGGCCGCCATCGCCGAGGCCAAGGGAGATGCGTACTCCTCCGGCCGATGGGACGATGCCCGTGCGCTCTTCACCGAGATGGCCCTGGGCGACGAGTACAACGACTTCCTGACCGTCCCGGCCTACGAGCGCATGCCCTGATCTCCGCCCCTGGGGGCCAAAGTCGCTATTTTGGCCCCCAGGGGCACACCCCCGCTGACCACCGAAATGGCCATTTCGGTGGTCAGCGGGGACCGCACCAGATCGCACGTCACAGCAGGTCCGGCAACGAAGGCGGAACCTCATGAGCGGCATGCACGGCACCGAGACGACGGCCGGCCCGGTCCTCGGCGACACCCCACCCGAGGCCACGTCGGCCACCGGTGAGGCAGGGGACAACGCCGCGGGCATCGCGGCCGTGGGCCGGGTGGCCCGCGAGCTGATGCCCGAGACCGGGGTGATCGCCGACCCGACCCAGCTGCGCACCTACGAGTGCGACGGCCTGGCCCACTACCGGGTCACCCCCGCACTGGTGGTCCTCCCGGAGACGACCGAGCAGCTGGCCGCGGTGGTCAAGGCCTGCTCGGAGCACGGCGTCCCGTTCGTCGCCCGCGGCTCGGGCACCGGGCTGTCCGGCGGTGCACTCCCCCGGGCCGACGGCGTCCTGCTGGTCACCTCCCGGATGCGCACCATCCACGAGGTCCGCCGCGCCGACCAGCGCGCGATCGTGGAGCCCGGCGTGATCAACCTCGACGTCACCAGGGCCGCCACCCCGGAGGGCTACTACTACGCCCCCGACCCCAGCAGCCAGCAGATCTGCTCCATCGGCGGCAACCTGGCCGAGAACTCCGGCGGCGCGCACTGCCTGAAGTACGGGTTCACCAGCAACCACGTACTCGGCACCGAGCTGATCACCCCGCAGGGCGACGTCGTGCAGCTGGGCGGCCTGGCGCCGGACTCCCCCGGCTACGACCTGCTCGGCACCGTCGTCGGCTCCGAGGGCACCCTCGGCATCGCCACCACCGCCACCGTCCGGCTGGTGCGGCTGCCCGAGGAGGTCCGCACCCTGCTCGTCGGGTTCCACACCACCGACGACGCCGGCGCCGCCACCTCGGCGATCATCAGCGCGGGCGTCCTGCCCGCCGCGATCGAGATGATGGACGCGCTGGCCATCGAGGCCGCCGAGGCCGCCGTGCACTGCAACTACCCGGACGGCGCCGGCGCGGTGCTGGTCATCGAGCTCGACGGCGCCTCGGCCGAGGTCGAGCACGAGTACGCCCTGGTCGAGCGGTTCTGCCAGGAGAACGGCTCCTTCGAGCTGCGGCTGGCCACCGACGCCATGGAGCGCGCGCTGATCTGGCGCGGCCGCAAGTCCGCCTTCGCCGCGGTGGGCCGGATCAGCCCCGACTACATCGTGCAGGACGGCGTGATCCCGCGGACCGCGCTGCCCGAGGTGCTCCGGGCGATCGCCGAGCTGTCGGAGTCCTCCGGCGTCCGGGTGGCCAACGTCTTCCACGCCGGCGACGGCAACCTGCACCCGCTGGTGCTCTTCGACGGAGAGAAGGAGGGCGCCGGCGAGGCCGCGGAGAAGGTCAGCGGCGCGATCCTGGACCTCTGCATCACCCACGGCGGGGCGATCACCGGCGAGCACGGGGTGGGCGTGGACAAGGCCGCCTACATGCCGAAGATGTTCACCGACGACGACCTGGACACCATGCAGCTGGTCCGGTGCGCCTTCGACCCGGGCAACATCTCCAACCCGGGCAAGGTCTTCCCGACCCCGCGGCTCTGCGGCGAGGTGCCCGGCAAGCGGAAGAAGGCGCACCCGCTGGTCGAGGCCGGTCTGGCGGACGCGTTCTGATGACCACCGTCGACCTCGACAGCGCCCGTACCGCCCTCGCCGACGCCTGCGGGGAGATCACCGACGCCACGCCCGCCGACGCCGTCGACGGGGTGCCCGCCGCACTCGTCGCCCGGCCCGGCTCCACCGAGGAGACCGCCGCCGTCCTGCGCGCCGCCGCGGCCGCCGGGCTCACCGTCGTCCCGCGCGGCCAGGGCACCAAGCTCACCTGGGGCCGGCCGCCGGAGTCCGCCGACGTGGTGCTGGACCTCAGCCGGATGAACCGGGTGCTCGACCACGCCGCCGGCGACCTCATCGTCGACACCGAGGCCGGCGCGCTGCTCTCCGACGTCCAGCAGACCGCGAGCTCGGCCGGGCAGCGACTCGCCCTGGACGAGCCGATCGCCGGCGGCACGGTCGGCGGCATGCTGGCCACCAACGCCAGCGGTCCCGGTCGGGTCGCCGTCGGCACCGCCCGCGACCTGCTGATCGGCGTGACCGTGGTGCGCGCCGACGGCGTGGTCGCCAAGGCCGGTGGCCGGGTCGTCAAGAACGTGGCCGGCTACGACCTGGGCAAGCTGGTCATCGGCTCGTTCGGCACCCTCGTCGTCGTCACCCGGGCGGTGTTCCGGCTGCACCCCGTGCCGGCCGCCCGCCGGTTCGTCTCTGTCCCGTTCGGCACTCCCGAGGACGCCTCCCGGCTGGTCCAGTCGGTGGTGCACGCGCAGGTCGTGCCGGCCGCCGTCGAGGTGGAGTGGCGCGTCGACGGTGCCGGCACGGTCGGCGTCCTGCTGGAGGGCACCCCGGCCGGCGTCGAGGCCCGGACGGCGAGCACCCGGCAGCTGCTGGGCGACGGCGCGTCCGCCGCCGAGGACGCACCCGCCGGCTGGGGCGTGCTGCCGTGGACCGAGGAGCCCGGGTCGACCGGCCTGAAGCTCACCTGCGCGCTGTCCGGGCTGGCACCGGTGCTCACCGCCGCCCGCCGGGCCGCGGAGGACGCCGGGATCGCCCTCACGGTGCGCGGCTCCGGCGGCGCCGGAGTGCTCTACGCCGCGCTGGGCGCCGACGCCCCGGTGGAGGCGCTGGCCGACGTGGTCACCCGGACCCGGGCGGTCTGCACCGAGCACGGCGGCTCGCTCGTCGTCCTCGACGGTCCCCCGGCGGTCAAGACGGCGGTCGACACGTGGGGCCCGGTGCCGGCGATCGACCTGATGCGCCGTGTGAAGGAACAGTTCGACCCCGAGCGCCGCCTGGCGCCCGGCCGGTTCGTCGGAGGCATCTAATGGTCGAGTCCACCCGCGCCCGTTCCGACGAGCCGCAGAGCGACCCGGACAAGGCCGGCGCACTTGCCGCCGGCCCCGTGCCCGTGGGCACCCCGACCGTGCGCCCCGCCTTCGACGACGACCACCCGCCCTCGGCGGAGCTGATCAGCGACTGCGTGCACTGCGGGTTCTGCCTGCCCACCTGCCCCACGTACACGCTGTGGGGCGAGGAGATGGACTCCCCGCGCGGCCGCATCGACCTGATGAAGGCCGGGCTGCAGGGCGCGCCGCTCAGCGACACGATGGTGCAGCACTTCGACGCCTGCCTGGGCTGCATGGCCTGCGTGACCGCCTGCCCCTCCGGCGTCCAGTACGACAAGCTCATCGAGGCCACGCGCGTCCAGGTGGAGCGGCACCACACGCGCAGCCCGGGCGACCGGGCGATGCGTGCGGCGATCTTCGCCCTCTTCCCCTACAAGAAGCGGCTGCGGGCGCTGCGCGGTCCGCTGCGGGCCTACCAGGCCAGCGGGCTGCCGAGCGTCGTGCGCAAGAGCGGGCTGCTGGACCGGCTCGCACCGAAGCTGGCCGCCATGGAGGGCCTGGCGCCGGTGCTGGAGAAGCGGGAGAAGCTGCCCGAGCGCGTGCCGGCCACCGGCACCCGGCGGGCCGTGGTGGGCATGCTGACCGGCTGCGTGCAGGGCGAGTTCTTCCCCGGCGTGAACGCCGCCACCGCGCGGGTCCTCGCCGCCGAGGGCTGCGACGTGATCATCCCCCGCAAGCAGGGCTGCTGCGGCGCGCTGTCGGTGCACAACGGCCGCCAGCAGGAGGCGGAGTCCTTCGCCCGCTCCACCATCGACGCGTTCGAGGCCGCCGGCGTCGACACGGTCGTGGTCAACGCGGCCGGCTGCGGCTCCAGCATGAAGGAGTACGCCGACGTCCTCGCCGACGACCCGGACTACGCCGAGCGGGCGAAGGCCTTCTCCGCCAAGGTCCGGGACGTCTCGGAGTTCCTCGCCGACCTCGGCAGCGTCGCCCCGCGGCACCCGCTGGAGGTCACCGTGGCCTACCACGACGCCTGCCACCTCGGGCACGCGCAGGGCATCCGGAGCCAGCCGCGCAGCCTGCTGCGGGAGATCCCCGGCCTGCAGGTGAAGGAGATCGCGGAGGCCGAGGTCTGCTGCGGCTCGGCCGGGATCTGGAACGTGCTGAACCCCGAGCCCGCCCGCGAGCTGGGCGACCGCAAGGCCCGCAACATCGCCGGCACGGGGGCCCAGCTGCTGGTGACCGCGAACCCCGGGTGCCTGATGCAGGTCTCGTCCTCGCTGGAACGGCAGGGCACCCGGATCGGCCTGGCCCACACCATCGAGGTCATCGACGCCTCGATCCGGGGTCTCCCGGTCAGCACCCTCGGCCCGCAGCACTGACGAACGGCCCGCCCCGGTTGGGGCGGGCCGTTCGGCGTTCAGTCGGTCTGGCCGGTGACCTCGGCCTCGTGCGCCTCGCCGAGCCGGTTCAGCCGGCCCAGCAGCAGGGCGAGGGTCGCGACGTCGGAGGTCTCCCAGTCGGCGAGGTCGGCCTCCCAGCGCGCCCGACGTGCATCGCGCAGCCGGCTGAGCCGCCGGTGCCCCTCCTCGGACGTCGACAGCACCTGGGCTCGGCCGTCGTCGGGGTCGGCGACCCGGTCGACCAGGCCGAGGTCGACGAGCGAGGACACCTGACGGCTGACCGTGCTCTTGTCCAGCCCGAGCCGCGCGACCACGTCACTGGCCCGCAGCGGGCCGGCGTCGTCCAGCAGCACCAGCAGGCCGTACGCCGCGCCGTCGAGGTCCTGGTGCAGCTGGCCACCCAACCGGCCGGAGATGGCCCGAGCTCGGCGGAGCAGCAGGGCCACCTCGCGTTCGAGCGCGACGTAGGCGGCATGCGGGTCCTGCGCGGCGCTGTCCACGTCGGCTCCGTCCGGGGTGGCGCGAGCTGCGCTGTCGACGGTCACACCGTTCTCCACGTCCGAGGCGGACTCGGCGTTCCCGAAACGCGTCACTGCCGGCCTGTCGGCCGCCACACCACCAGGGCAGAACTGGACGTGCGGGGCACCAGGTCCCGGCGGTAGGCCGCCGCCACCGCGGACTCGGCCGCGATCCGGTGGGCCTCGGAGAGCTCCAGCTCGTCGAGCAACTCGGCCACCCGTGCCTGCAGCGCCTCGACCCGGGACTCCAGCTCGATGATCCGCTTGATCCCGGCCAGGTTGACGCCGTCCTCCTGACTCAGCCGCTGCACCTCGCGCAGCAGCGCGACGTCCCGCGGGCTGTACCGGCGGCCCCCGCCGGCCGTGCGACCGGGGCTCACGAGGCCGAGCCGGTCGTACTGCCGCAGCGTCTGGGCGTGCATGCCGGCCAGCTCGGCGGCGACGGAGATGACGAAGACCGGGGCGTCCTCGGCGAAGGAGCGGCCGGGGTCGGGGAGCGTCATCGCGCCGCTCCGTTCCGCAGCGCGGCCGTGACCTCCGGTCGCGGGTCGTCGGGCAGCTCGGCGGCGAGCTTCTCGATCGCCTCCCGGGCACCCGGGGTCAACCGACTGGGGACGGCGACCTCCACGGTGACCAGCAGGTCGCCGGTCGTGCCCTTGGCCGGCACGCCGCGCCCGCGGACCCGGAAGGTGCGGCCGCTGGAGGTGCCGGCCGGGACCTTCAGCGACACCGACCCGTCCAGGGTGGGCACGGTGAGCGTGGTGCCCAGCGCCGCCTCGGCGAAGGAGACCGGCACGGTGAGGGTGAGGTCGTTGCCGCTGCGCCCGAAGAGCTCCGAGCCGCTGACGTGGACGACGACGAACAGGTCGCCCGCCGGGCCACCGCGTCGCCCGGGGGCGCCCTTGCCGGGCAACCGGATGCGCTGCCCGTCCTTGACCCCGGCCGGGATGCGCACGGTGATGGTGCGGGTCTGGGTGGTGACCCCGCCGCCCTTGCACTCCGGGCAGGGGTCGTCGACCACCGAGCCGGTGCCGCGGCACTCCTTGCACGGCTCGGAGAAGGCGAACGCGCCCTGGCTGCGGCTGGTGACGCCCGCGCCGTTGCAGACCGGGCAGGTGTGCGGGCTGGTGCCCGGGCGGGCACCGCTGCCGGCGCAGGTCGGGCAGGTGCCCGGGCTCTGCATCCGCAGCGGCACGGTCACGCCGAGCACGGCCTCGTCGAAGGCGAGGGTGGCCTCCGTCTCTACGTCCTGACCTCGGGCCGGACCGGATGCGGCCTGGCTGCGGCCGCGCGCGGAGCCACCCGGGCTCGTGGCGCCGCCGGTGAACAGGCCGCCGAAGATGTCGCCCAGGCCACCGGCCCGCCCGCCGGCGCCGGGGGCGCCGGACGCGCCGCCGAAGAGGTCGCCGAGGTCGAACGGCTGGCCCGCGCCGGCACCGCCCCCGCCGGGGAAGCCACCGGGGAACCCGCCGGGCGCACCGGCGCCGGGCCGGAAGCCACCAGCACCGAAGAGCCGGCGCGCGTCGTCGTACTCCGCCCGCCGCTTCGGGTCCGACAGGACGTCGTAGGCCTCCGAGACCTCCTTGAAGCGGGTCTCGGCCTGCGAGTTGCCCGGGTTCTTGTCCGGGTGCAGCTCACGGGCCAGCTGTCGGTAGGCCTTCTTGATGGCGGCGGCGTCGGCGTCCTTGGCGACGCCCAGGGCCGCGTAGTAGTCCTTCTCGATGAAGTCCCGGGTGCTGCTCATCGGGCGCCTCCTCTCTGCTGGGCGGGGGACGGGCCGGGCCGGCCTCCGGGAGACGGAGGCCGGACCGGCCGGGGGGTCGGGCTCAGCCGGCGGCCGGGCCGGAGCCCGACTGATCGGCGTCCGCGGCGGTGTCGACCACCTCGGCGTCCACGACCTCCGGTCCCGCAGCCGCAGCAGGTGCGGCCGGGGCCTCCGGCTCGCTCACGCCGACCATCGCGGTGCGCAGCACCCGGTCACCGCGCTGGAAGCCCGGCCGCAGCACCGTGGTGGCGGTCGGCTCGCTCACCTCCGGGGAGGTGTCGTGCAGGACCGCCTCGTGGAGGGCCGGGTCGAACGGGTCGCCCGGCTTGCCGAACGAGGTGACCCCGAGGCCGTCGAGCAGCCCCAGCACCCGGTCGGCGACGACCTTGAAGGCGCCGGTGAGGTCGCCGTGGTCCCGGGCGCGCTCGATGTCGTCGACGATCGGGAACAGCTGGCCGGCGAAGCGCTCGGCCGCCTGGTCGACGACGAGCACCCGGTCACGCTCAACCCGGCGCCGGTAGTTGGCGTACTCGGCGGTGACCCGCTGCAGGTCCTCGGTCCGCTCGGCCAGCTGCCGCGCGGTGTCGTCGGCCCCGCTCTCGATCCCGCCGGTCACCGGCGGTTCGACGACCGGGCCCGCTCCGTTCCCGGAGCCACTCGTGTCGTTCTCGTGCTCGCTCATGTGTTCTCCCTGCTCCGGCGTGGCACCGGCCGGCTCGTCACCGGCCGGCACACGGACCGTGCCGCTGGTCGGGTCGATGCGCCGCTCGTCACGGATGACGACCCGCGGCGCCTGCTCGTCCTGCTGGCTCATCGTCTCCCGCTCGGTGCACCGGCCCGGTCACCCGGGCCGGTGCAGCTGCGCGTCGACGGTGAGGTCAGCGCTTGTCGGACTCGTCGTCCACGATCTCGGCGTCGACGACGTCGTCGTCCCCAGTGGCCCCGGTCGAGGTCGCACCGGTGGCATCGGTGCCGCCGTCGAAGCCGGCGCCACCTGCCGCACCGTCGGTGGCCCCGTCGGCCTGCGCCTGGGCGTAGAGGGCCCCACCGACCTCCTGGGAGATGCGGGCGACCTTCTCCTGCGCGGTCTTGATCGCGGCGATGTCCGACCCACCGAGGGACGACCGGAGCTCGGTCAGCGCCTCGCCGAGCTCTTCCTTCTTCTCGGCCGGGATCTTGTCGCCGTTCTCGGCCAGGAACTTCTCGGTCTGGTACTGCAGCGACTCGGCGAGGTTGCGGGTCTCGGCCTCGTCGCGGCGCTTCTTGTCCTCCTCGGCGTGCGCCTCGGCGTCGGCCATCATCCGGGCGATGTCGTCCTTGGGCAGGGCCGAGCCGCCGGTGATGGTCATCGACTGCTCCTTGCCCGTGCCGAGGTCCTTCGCGTGGACGTGCACGATGCCGTTGGCGTCGATGTCGAAGGCGACCTCGATCTGCGGGACGCCGCGGGGCGCCGGCGGCAGACCGGTCAGCTCGAACATGCCGAGCTTCTTGTTGTAGGACGCCATCTCGCGCTCGCCCTGGAAGACCTGGATCTGCACGCTCGGCTGGTTGTCGTCGGCCGTCGTGAAGATCTCCGAGCGCTTCGTCGGGATCGTGGTGTTGCGCTCGATGAGCTTGGTCATGATCCCGCCCTTGGTCTCGATGCCCAGGGAGAGCGGGGTGACGTCGAGCAGCAGGACGTCCTTGACCTCACCGCGGAGCACGCCGGCCTGCAGCGCGGCACCCACGGCGACGACCTCGTCGGGGTTGACGCCCTTGTTGGGCTCCTTGCCGCCGGTCAGCTCACGGACGAGCTCGGTGACGGCCGGCATCCGGGTCGAGCCACCCACCAGGACGACGTGGTCGATGTCGCCGACCTTGACGCCGGCGTCGCGGATCGCCTGGTTGAACGGGGCCTTGGTGCGGTCCAGCAGGTCCTGGGTCAGCCGCTGGAACTCGGCGCGGGTGATCGTGACGTCCAGGTGCATCGGGCCGTCGGCGCCGGCCGTGATGTAGGGCAGGTTCACGTTCGTCGACTGCGCGCCGGACAGCTCGATCTTGGCCTTCTCAGCGGCCTCACGCAGACGCTGCATGGCCAGCTTGTCCTTGGCCAGGTCGATGCCGGACTGGGCGTTGAAGGTCTGCACGAGGTGCTTGACGACCCGCTCGTCCCAGTCGTCGCCACCGAGCTTGTTGTCACCGGCGGTGGACTTGACCTCGATGACGCCGTCGCCGATCTCCAGCAGGCTGACGTCGAAGGTGCCGCCGCCGAGGTCGAAGACCAGGATGGTCTGCTCGGTCTCGCCCTTGTCCAGGCCGTAGGCCAGGGCCGCGGCGGTGGGCTCGTTGACGATGCGCAGCACGTTGAGGCCGGCGATCTCACCGGCCTCCTTGGTGGCCTGGCGCTGGGCGTCCTCGAAGTAGGCGGGGACGGTGATGACGGCCTCGGTGACCGGCTCGCCCAGGTAGGTCTCGGCGTCGCGCTTGAGCTTCTGCAGCACCCGCGCGCTGATCTCCTGCGGGGTGTACTGCTTGCCGTCGATGTCGCCGGTCTTCCAGGTGGTGCCGATCTCGCGCTTGACGCTGCGGATCGTGCGGTCGACGTTGGTGACCGCCTGGTTCTTGGCCGACTGGCCGACCAGGACCTCGCCGTTCTTGGCGAACGCGACGACCGAGGGAGTGGTGCGCGCACCCTCGGAGTTGGCGATGACGGTGGGCTCGCCGCCCTCGAGGACCGCGACGACGGAGTTCGTGGTGCCGAGGTCGATTCCGACTGCTCGTGCCATGGAAGGCCTCTCCTAGCGTTGCTGACGGGATGGTGCTGGTCTGGAGTCGAGGGCCGGCACCGTCCATCGATGGGCCTTGCGCCTGGTCCGCTCAACTTTCCTGGCCAGCCTAACGGCAGGGGTGGCGGCTGTGTTCCCAGGGGCCGACCTCGTGACACGCCCCTCATCGACCGGGCGCCGTCGCCGCGCCGTCACCGTCGCGCCCCCGTTGCACCGGGATCAGGTCACCTGGTCATGTGGGCACCTACCCCGCGGCCGACCGTTCGGTAGGTGCCCACACGGTCAGGTAGGACGTCGACCTCAGCCGGTCAGGCCGGGACGGCGCACCACCCGGAACCCGCGCGGTCCCACGTACGGAGTGAGCAGCAGGGTCCGCAGCCGGCCGCGGACGCCAGACCACGGGGCCCCGAGGTCCGCCTTCGCGATCCGCACCGGGCGTGCGCCGGCGGCCCGCATCCGGTCCTCTCGTCGCTTCTCCTGCCAGAGCACCTCACCGGGCGAGCGCCCGCCGCGCGGGTCCAGGTACTTGACCGCACCGTCGAACTCGAGAGCGACCGCCGCGTCGTCGTACCACCCGTCGACGCGGCCGATGAAGCCCTCGTCGTCCCACAGCTCGACCTGCAGCTCGGGCACCGGGAGCCCGCTGGTGACGATCTGGACCCGACCAGCGCTCTCCAGCGGCGACTCCGCGCGACCGTCGGCCAACCGCACCGCCCGGGCAGCGCGGGCCGAACCCTCCCAGTGGCGCGCACCGGCCACCGCCTCGCGGAGGAGCAGGGGATCGGTGAGACCCCGGTGGAGCGCGTCGTCCAGGGCGACGACCGCGTCGACGAGCTCCCACTCCCGCGCACAGTCGACCAACGTCCGGGCGACGGCGGTGACCGAGAAGGGTCCCCAGTCGGCCACCGCACGGGCGGGCAGGCCACCCTGGGAGACCCGGTAGCCGCGGCCCACGCGCCAGTTGTACGGGTCCGTGAGCCGCACCTCGGTCAGCCCCCGGCGCGGGACGAGCAACCCGTGCACGGCCGCCGCCGATGCGTGGCTGACCGCCGGGCGCCGCGGTAGGGCGACCAGGACGGCGGCGACGTCGAGCAGGTGGGCGAGCCGTGGGTCGCCTGCGGCGCGGGCCGCCACGTCGCCGGCGCAGTAGACCCCGCGACGTCGCCGGCTCCACGCACCCGTGCGCAACAGCGTGCGCACCTCGTCGCGGGAGTGGCCGGCAGCGAGCGCCTGGGCGGAGGTGAAGACGCCGAACTGGCGCGCGGCGATCTCGTCGAGGACCGGGAGCACTCGTCGAGGGTCACCCCGCGACCGAGCCCGAGGCGGCCTCGCGGTCCAGCTGTGGACGGCAGGACGAGATGTGGACGGCGACGTCCTACCTCGCGTGGTGGGCACCTACCGCGCGGCCGGCCACCCGGTAGGTGCCCACGTGACCAGGTGACCTGATCCCAGAGCTGGTGGGCTCGGCCGGCGGGGCGCCGCGGCGACGCCGTCGTGGGCGGGGCTGGGGGTTACCCGCGGGTAGCCTGTGGGCGCCCGGTTAGTGTCCGTGCCGGGTGGGCGACGACGCCCGCGCACGCACGAGAGGGAGCTCATGGGCCCGTTGCAGATCGTCCTCGGCACGCTGGCCGTGATCCTGCTGGTCGTCTCGGTGGTCTACGCCACCAAGGCCGTCCGCGCGATGCTGCGGATCTTCCGCACCGGACAGCCCGACCCGACCCGCTCCGGCCCGGTCGGCCCGCGGCTGAAGACGTTGGCGGTCGAGTCGCTGGGGCACACCCGGATGCTCAAGTGGTCGGCCATCGGCGCCGCCCACTGGTTCGTCTTCATCGGGTTCTACGGCCTCTTCCTCACCCTCGTCGAGGCGTTCGGGGAGGTCTTCAACCCGGAGTGGCACCTCCCGCTGATCGGCGAGTGGGCGCTGTGGAACCTCTTCGTCGACCTGATCGGCGCGGCCACGGTGCTCGGCATCCTGTACCTGATCGTCCGGCGCCAGCTCGACCACCCGCGCCGGCAGGGCCGGGCCAGCCGGTTCGCCGGGTCGAACGAGGGGCGCGGCTACTTCGTCGAGGCCGTCGTCCTGACCATCGGCATCTGCATCCTGCTGATCCGCGCGATCAAGGTCGCCGCCGACCTCACCGACGCGCCGGCCTGGTCGCACCCGGTCTCCGGCCTGCTGGCGAACGTCGTCCCGGCCAGCCCCGACCTGCTGTCGGTCGTCGCGTTCGTGAAGATCGTGGTGAGCCTGGGCTGGCTGATCACCATCTCCCGGGTGCTCAACATGGGCGTCGCGTGGCACCGGTTCAGCGCCTTCTTCAACATCTACTTCAAGCGTGAGGACGACGGCAGCCAGGCCCTGGGCCCGCTGCCGGCGATGACCTCGGGCGGCAAGCCGATCGACTTCGAGGACCCCGGCGAGGACGACGTCTTCGGTCGCGGCAAGATCGAGGACTTCACCTGGAAGGGGATGCTGGACTTCACCACCTGCACCGAGTGCGGGCGGTGCCAGAGCCAGTGCCCGGCCTGGAACACCGGCAAGCCCCTGTCGCCGAAGATGGTGATCATGGACCTGCGGGACCACCTGTACGCCAAGGCCCCGTACCTGACCGGCGCGACGAAGGCGTCGGACAACGCCCCCGACTTCGCCGACTACTCCACCCTCAAGCCCAGCGACGAGCAGGTCTGGGCGTCCGGCTACGCCCGGATCGAGGGCACCAACGACGCGCAGGCGCACCGCCCGCTGGTCGGCACCCTCGAGGAGGGCGGGGTCATCGACCCCGACGTGCTGTGGAGCTGCACCAACTGCGGCGCCTGCGTCGAGCAGTGCCCGGTCGACATCGAGCACGTCGACCACATCATGGACATGCGCCGCTACCAGGTGCTGATCGAGTCCTCCTTCCCCTCCGAGGCCGGCGTGATGATGCGCAACCTGGAGAACCGCGGGAACCCGTGGGGCGTGGGCGGCAACGTCCGCGAGGAGTGGATGAAGGAGCTGGACTTCGAGGTCCGGCAGGTCGAGGGCGCGATCGACGACGACGTCGAGTACCTGTTCTGGGTCGGCTGCGCCGGCGCCATCGACGACCGCGCCAAGAAGGTCACCAAGGCCGTCGCCGAGCTGCTGCACATCGCCGGCGTGGAGTTCGCCGTCCTGGGCAACGGGGAGACCTGCTCGGGTGACCCGGCCCGCCGGATGGGCAACGAGTTCCTCTTCCAGCAGCTGGCGCAGGAGAACGTGGAGACGCTCAACGCCGTCTTCGAGGAGCGCCCGGCCGGACGGCGGAAGATCGTCGCCACCTGCCCGCACTGCTTCAACTCGATCAACCGCGAGTACCCGCAGCTGGGCGGCGACTACGACGTCGTCCACCACACCCAGCTGCTCGGCCAGCTGGTCGAGGAGGGGCGGCTGACCCCGGTCACCCCGATCGACCGCAAGGTCACCTACCACGACCCGTGCTTCCTGGGCCGGCACAACAAGGTCTACACACCCCCGCGGGAGATCCTCGACTCCGTGAAGGGCCTGTCCACCCAGGAGATGCACCGCTGCAAGGACCGCGGCTTCTGCTGCGGCGCCGGCGGCGCGCGGATGTGGATGGAGGAGAAGATCGGCAAGCGGATCAACGTCGAGCGCACCGAGGAGGCGCTCGAGCTGGACCCGGACGTCATCTCCACCGCCTGCCCGTTCTGCATCACCATGCTGTCGGACGCGGTGACCAGCAAGCAGCAGGCCGGCGAGGCGAAGTCGCACGTCGAGGTGCTGGACGTCAGCCAGATCCTGCTCCGCTCGATGGCCCCCGCAGGTGCGCCGGGCACGGAGTCCGGCCCCGGCGTGGGCACCGAGCCCGACGACCCGGCCGGCACCGGCTCCGCCGCCACCCAGCACAGCTGAGCCGCCGCCGCGAGCAGTGATCAGGTCACCTGATCAGCGACCGTCCCCCCGCACCAGCGCTGGTGCGGGGGGACAGTCGTCGGTGCAGGGGGACGAGCCGGAGGGACACTGGGCACCATGAGCTCTCCGTACGGCGGCGGTCGTCGCCGCGGGGAGGCCGAACGGGCCGCCGCCTCCCGCAGCACGCGCATGCACTACGCCCGCGACGTCAACGACGAGCGCGCGCTGGCCGACGACCGCCCGACGATCCGGCGCAGCCGCCACTGGACCTGGCTAGCCGTCGCGATCGTGGCGATGTCGGTGCTCGCCGTCGTCGGCGGCCGCGGCGCCGAGGACGTGCCGATCACCGCCGACTGCGACGCCCCGCAGATCGCCGTGGCCAGCAGCGTCGTCACCGCCGGCCAGCCGCTGCGGTTCCGGGTGACCGGGGCCGAGGACGTCGACTACGTGATGACCCTGGACGGCGAACCGGTCCGCGGGGACGCCGGCACCACCGTCAGCTACACCGAGACCCCTGCCGGACCGGCGTTCCGGCTGCCCCAGTGCCTGAGCCCGACCCTGCGGCTGGCCGCCCCGGCCGGTGACGGCGTCCACGACCTGGCGATGCTGCGGGTGGCCGGCGACGGCACGACCGAGCAGGTGGCCGCGGTGCCGGTCACGGTCACCGGTACCGGGTAGGAGCACCCGACTCCCGGGCGGCGGCGGCTCGGGGAGGAGGATGAGCGGACGTGACCCGCACCGCCGCCCCACCGCCGACGCGCACCTCCTCCCGGCAGGGGCTGGTCCTGGTCGGGACGGCGATCGTGCTGACCGGGTTCAACCTGCGCACCGCGGTGAACAGCGTCGGCCCGGTGCTGGAGGAGATCGAGCGCGGTCTCGGCATCTCCTCCGGCCTCGCCGGCCTGATCACCAGCATGCCGTTGATCTGCTTCGCGCTGATCGGCTTCGCGGGCCCGCCGCTGGCCGCCCGGTATCGCGACGGGCACGTGCTGGCCGCGGCCCTGCTGGTCATGGCGATCGGACTGCTGCTGCGGGTGTCGGTGCCGAACGTGTGGGTCTTCCTGCTCGGCACCGTGGCCACGATGGTCGGCGGGGCGCTGGGCAACGTGCTGCTGCCCGGGCTGGTCAAGCGGTGGTTCCCGGACCGGACCGGTCTGCTGGTGGGCGCCTACAGCACGGCGCTGGCGATCGGCGGGGCGGTCGCCAGCGTCTCCACCGCGCCGATCGCCGAGGCGGCCGGCGCCGAGGGCTGGCGCTGGGGACTGGGCATCTGGGCGGTGTTCGCCCTGGTCGCGGCGCTGCCCTGGCTCGCCGTCCCGGTCCGGCCGGGCGCCTCCCGGGGCGGGCACGCCGCGGTGCGGCTGCGCGCGCTCGGGCGCAGCCGGCTGGCCTGGACGATGGCGGCCTTCTTCGGCCTGCAGGCGATGCAGGCCTACGTCATCGTCGGCTGGACGGCGCAGTACCTCCGCGACCAGGGGATGTCCGCGGAGGCAGCCGGGTTCCTGGTCGGGCTGAACGCGCTGATCGTGATCCCGCTCAACGCCGTCGTCCCGCTCGGCACGGTCCGGCCGACCTGGCAGCGGCCGATGCTGCTGGCCTTCGTCGCCTGCTACCTGGCCGGCTGGACCGGCCTGCTGCTGGCACCGCTCACGCTGACCTGGCTGTGGGTCTGCCTGCTCGGGCTGGGCATGGGCACGTTCGCGATGATCCTGGCCCTCTTCGGGCTGCGCGGGCGCACCCCGGAGTCGGTGAGCGCCCTCTCCACCGTCGCCCAGGGCTGGGGGTACGCACTGGCCGGGGTGGGTCCGCTGCTGGTCGGCCTGCTGCGGGGCCTCACCGGCGGTTACACCGGCATGTTCGTGCTGGTCTACGTCGGCGTCGGGTTGCTGCTGGCCACCGGCTGGAGCATCTGCCGACCGAGGTACGTCGACGACGAAGTGCCCGCGCTCGGCGGCCCGGCCGGTCGCCCGGGGGACTTCCCGGAGACCGAGGTCGCCGGCGCCGAACCCCCGGTCCTGCTCCCGCGCCCCGAGCGCTGAGCTCAGACGGGCAGCTGCAACGCGCGCAACAGCTCGGTGGACCGGTCCCGGCGCAGCTCCGGTGACCGGGTGAGCAGTGCGACGGCGACGACGTAGGAGTCCTCGCCCGCCCAGCCGCGCCCCTCCGCGGTGAGCTCGGCGATGTGCTCGCGCACCTTGGGCTCCCCGCTGTACGCACCGAACTCCAGGCCCATCGCCAGGAAGTTGGCCACCTGGTACCCGAGGTCGCGGGCCGTGGCCAGGGTGCCGGCGGGGTCGGAGTAGCTGGGCAGCGCGACCAACAGGTGCTCGAAACCGGCCTTGAGCAGCCGGAGCACCATGTCGTTGCCGTACCAGCCGCCCCACAGCTCGGGCATCAGGATGTCGGCATCCGGTGCCGGGATGTAGGGCGGGTTCGCGATCACCGTGGAGACGTCCCGCCCGCTCGGGGAGTCGGCCCAGGCGAAGAAGTCACCGTGCTCGACGGCGTAGCGGTCGGCCACGCCGAGGCCGCTGATCGTCTGCCGGGCCCGCTCGACCGACGTCGCGCTGATGTCGGTGCCGTGCACCTGCAAGCCGGGCACCGCCCGGACGACGTGGGCGATGGCCCGTGCGTCACCGCTGCCGAGCTCCGCGACACCCTCGGTCTGCCAGGGCACCAACGTCGCGTACTGGGTCAGCAGGAGCTGCACCGAGAACGCGTAGTGAGCCGACTCCTCGGCGCAGTCGAAGGAACCGTCCACGATGTGGTTGCCCGACGGCTGGGGCAGGAGAACAGCGGTGTCCCGGGGGTCCATGGGACAGGCCTACCCCGGAAGGCGGTCCGTCATCCAGCCACGCCCGACCGTTCACCGAGTGGGCGGTCACCCGCCACCGCGGGACCGTCAGGCCGGGTCGGCGCGGCGGGTCTCGGCCCGGTTGAAGTTGCGGAACGACCGGGACGGCGTCGGCCCGCGCTGGTCCTGGTAGCGCGAGCCGTAGACCGCCGAGCCGTAGGGGTGCTCGGCGGCCGAGCTCAGCTGGAACAGGCACAGCTGGCCGATCTTCATACCCGGCCACAGCGTGATCGGCAGGTTCGCCACGTTGGACAGCTCCAGCGTGATGTGCCCGTTGAACCCCGGGTCGACGAACCCCGCCGTCGAGTGGGTGAGCAGCCCGAGCCGCCCCAGGGAGGACTTCCCCTCCAGCCGGGCGGCGAGGTCGTCGGGGATGCGGACGACCTCCAGCGTCGACCCGAGCACGAACTCACCCGGGTGCAGCACGAAGGCATCGTCACCGGTGGGCTCGACCAGGGTGGTCAGGTCGTCCTGCTGCTCGGCCGGGTCGATGTGGGTGTACCGGGCGTTGTTGAAGACCCGGAAGAACCGGTCGAGCCGGACGTCGATGCTCGAGGGCTGCACCATCGCCGGCTCGTAGGGCTCGATCCCGAGCCGGCCGGTCGCCAGGGCCGCTCGGATGTCGCGGTCGGACAGCAGCATGGCGCGGAGTCTAGGGACAGCGGTGCTCGGGACCTTCGTCCCGTTCCGGCCGCCCCGGGTCGACAGCGGCGCACAGCTGCCGATGTACGCGAGACACGACAGAGTGCCGGAACGGCAGTGGACGGAAAGCAGGGGCCCGTGGTCCTGACGATGACGACACCCGGTGCACCTCGCGCCGAACGGCGCGCCGTGCGCCCGACCGGGGTCGAACGCACCTTCTCCCCCGACGAGCTCATCGTCTCCAAGACCGATGCCCGTGGGGTGATCACCTATGCCAACGACGTGTTCCTGCGGGTCGGCGCCTACTCCCTCGACGAGGTCATCGGCCAGCCGCACAACCTGATCCGGCACCCGGACATGCCCCGTGCGGTGTTCGCCCTCCTCTGGGAGACCCTGGCCCAGCGGCACGAGCTGTTCGCCTACATCGACAACCTGGCCGCCGACGGCGCCCACTACTGGGTGCTCGCACACGTCACGCCCTCCTACGGGCCGGACGGCTCCGTGGTGGGCTACCACTCCAACCGGCGCCGGCCCTCCCGCGCCGGGATCGCCGCGGTCAAGCCGCTCTACGACCAACTGCTCACCGAGGAGCGGCGGCACCCCACGGCACGGGCCGCGGTGGCGGCGTCCAGCGAGCTGCTCCGCCGGCTGATCGCGGAACGGGCACCCAGCTACGAGGACTTCATCTGGTCGATCATCAGCGAGAAGGGCGACTGAGGTGCCACGGCGTCCCTCCTCCACCGGCGCGGCCCAGCTGGCCGTCTACCGGGCCTTCGTCCAGCAGCTGACCGAGGCCTGCGATGCCGCAGCCCGGGGCGACCTCGAGGCGCGCAGCCGCCCGGTCCCCGGGTCCGACGGCGTCCCCGAGCTGGTCGCGCTGCAGCACAGCGTCAACCGCGCGCTCGACGTCTCCGATGCCTTCATCCGGGAGTCCAGCGCCGCGCTGACCTCGGCGGCCGAGGGCCGTTTCCACCGGCAGGTGCTGCTCACCGGCCTGCCCGGCGCCTACCGGCAGAGCGCGTCGGACATCAACGCCGCCCGGGACGCGATGCGGTGCAGTGCCGATCGAGTGGTGGAGGCCCGGGACTCCCGGCTGCGGCTGGCCGACGAGTTCGAGTCCGTGGTGCTGGCGATGAGCGAGGGCGTGGCGACCGCGGCCACCGAGCTCAGCGCCTCCGCCGCCGGGCTCACCGGGGCAGCCACCGCCGCGAGCACCGAGGTGGAGCGCGCCCGCGACTCGATCACCTCGCTGGGCCGCTCCTCGACCGAGATCCAGCAGGTCATCGCGCTCATCGACACGGTGGCCGACCAGACCCGGCTGCTCGCGCTGAACGCCACCATCGAGGCGGCTCGCGCCGGCGAGGCGGGCAAGGGCTTCGCCGTCGTCGCCTCCGAGGTCAAGGACCTCGCCGACCAGACCGCCCGGGCCACCGAGCGGGTGACCACCCAGGTGGAGTCGGTGCGCGCGGCGTGCGACGACGTCGCGACCGTGATGAGCAACGTCGGGAACACCGTGACGGAGATGAACGGGCTGGTCGACGGGATCGCCGCAGCGGTCGACGGTTCCGCGTCACTGGGACCGGCCGGCAGCGACACCACCGGGCTGTCCCAGATGGCGGAGAAGCTGCGGTCGCAGATGACCGGCTTCCTGGGCGAGATGCGGGGCTGAGGTCCGGGGTCCCCCGATGGGGGGAGCGGCGACGGGGGCGCTCCAGCGGGGGACCCGCCGGGCCGATGCCCCTCCTTCGAGCACCGCCGTGACGGCACGGGGTGCACCTCGGAGGAGGACCGGATGGATCTCGTGGGCCACCAGGGCAGTCGGCTGCCCGCGCACGGCCGGGGCGTGCGCGTGGTCGCCGTCGTCGCCGCTGCGCTGACCGGCTTCGGCGGTGCCGCAGCGGTGGACGCGCTGGTCGGCCCGCCGGCGCTCCCCGTGGCCGAGGGCTTCGGCCCCGGGGACGGGCTGACCCGCTACGTGGTCACCGCAGCAGCGGGGGACGCGACGCCGGAGTTCCTGGCCGGACTGGACCAGCAGGACGGCGTCGACTCCGCGCAGCGGCTCTTCGACGGCACCGCCCTGGTCGCCGTCGACGGCCCCACCCTCCCCCAGCTGCGCACCCTGCCCGGCGTCGCCGCGGTGGAGCTCTCCCCCTCGGTGCCGGTGTTCGGCACCGCCTCGGACCCGTACTACGCGCCGTACGCCTGGCACCTGGAGAACACCGGGTCCAACGCCTACGGCCAGTCCCCGGTGGTGGCCGACGCCGACATCGACGGCTCGGTCGGCTGGGACGCCTCCACCGGCGCCGGGCTCATCGTCGCCGTCGTCGACACCGGCTTCGACTCCGACCACCCCGACCTGGTCGGCTCGCTGTGGACCAACCCGGCCGAGTCCTGCGGCTCGGTCGACGTCGACGGCAACGGCCTGGCCGGCGACTGTCACGGCTGGAACTTCACGACCAACAGCCCCGACGTCGACAACGGCGCCGGCGGCGGGCACGGCACGTCGGTCGCCGGCGTCATCGGCGCCCGCAAGGACAACGGGGCCGGTTCGGCCGGCGTCGCCCCCGACGTGACCCTGATGCCGCTGGTGATCGGCTCCGGCGAGGGCGTCGACGTCAACCTCGGCGCCCAGGCGATCCGGTACGCCGCCGACCACGGCGCCACCGTCGTCAACGCCTCCTGGGGCGGACCGGTGACCGGGTCGGCGCTGGACAACCTGCGCGCCGCCGTCGCCTACGCCGAGGCCAAGGGCGTGCTGGTCGTCGCCGCGGCCGGCAACGACGCCGCCGACCGGGACACCTCGCTGGTCTACCCGGCCAGCCTGACCGAGCCGAACGTCGTCACGGTCGGCAACTCGACCGCCGCCGACACCGTCGCCGCCTCCTCGGCCTACGGCGCCACCTCCGTCGACCTCTTCGCCCCCGGCGAGCTCGTGGTCACCACCTCCAACAACGGCGACTACCAGCTGGTCAGCGGGACGTCGATCGCCGCGCCCCAGGTGGCCGCCGCACTGGCGCTCCACCGGGCCACCATGCCGACCGCGACCATCGCCGAACTGCGGGCGGCGCTGCTGGCCGACGTCGACCCGATCGCCGCCTTCACCGGGAAGTCGGTCACCGGCGGCCGGCTGAACGTCAGCCGACTGGACCCCGGTGCAGCCTCCGTCGGCTACCAGTTCACCTCGATGACGGCCCCGACGGGCCCGGCGACGCCGCGGGTCCGGGCGACCGGCCCGGAACTGGCCGGGACCTACGAGATCGTGCTCGGCCTGGGCATGGAGCACGGCGGCGAGGTCTGGGCGCTGTCCGGTGAGCCGGTCACGGTCGCCGGGACGACGCTGACCACCGACGACGCCGGCCAGGTCACCGTCCCGCTGGGCACGCTGACCACCGTGGAGGGCCTGGAGCTCGCCCCGTCGGCCGACCTCGCCCCCGGCCGTTACGCGCTGAGCGCACAGCTGCTCGTGGACGGTCAGCCGTTCGGCGGCACGTTCGCCGCGCCGCTGCTGGTCGGCGACACCTCGGCTCCCGCACCGGACGGCGGGACGACGCCGGGGACCGACCCGGGCACCACCGACCCCGGCACCACCGACCCGGGCACCACCGACCCGGACACCAGCGAGCCCGGTACGACGGACCCCGGCACCACGGACCCCGGCACAGGCGGGAGCACTCCCGGCACCACCGACCCGGGCACCACCGACCCCGGCACGAGCGATCCGGGCACGACGGACCCCGGCACCACCGACCCCGGGACGACCGACCCGGGCACCACCGACCCCGGCACCACGGACCCCGGCACCACGGACCCCGGCAACTCGGACCCCGGCACGAGCGATCCGGGCACGACGGACCCCGGCACCACCGGCCCCGGGACGACCGACCCGGGCACCAGTGACCCTGGGACGACCGACCCAGGGACCACCGGCCCTGGGACGGACCCGGGGACCACGGAGCCTGCGCCGGGCGACAGCACCCCGCCGCCGTCCGTCGTCACCTACCCGGAGGTCGGGCCGTTCGGCCTGACCAGCATCTCCCCGGCGGTCGTCAGCACCGCCGGCGGGACGCGGGTCACGGTCACCGGGACCAACGTCCCCGACGGCGCACGGGTGCGGATCGGGGACACCCGGGAGGCCACCGTCGTCAGCTCCGACAGCACGTCGGTCGTCTTCACCGCACCGGAGCTGGTGGCCGGGGTGTACGACGTCTTCGTCTTCGGTCCGTCCGGCACCGAGTCCTCGGTGCTGGCCGACGGCCTCACCTACGTCGAGGACCCGGCCGGCGGCGGCACCACGCCGGGCACGGACGACGGGTCGACGCCGGACTCCGGCAGCACGCCGGGCACGGGCGGCGGCTCGTCCCTGGTCACCGCGGTCGGGCCGAACGGCGAGCGGCTGGTGCGCTCGGCGGCCTTCGGGCGGCTGGGCAGCTCGTTCTGGTCGCTGGACTGCAGCACCAGCTGCCGAGGCGTCCTGCTCTGAGCCGCTGAGACACAGTCGCCCCCGACCGGGTTCCGGTCGGGGGCGACTGCCTTGCTAAGCTCTCCGACAGGTCACTGACCTGTCGCGGGTGTAGTTCAATGGTAGAACATCAGCTTCCCAAGCTGACAGTGCGAGTTCGATTCTCGTCACCCGCTCCGCGTACACGCGCTCCCCGAGTGGCACGCCAGGCATTCTGGGCCCCTCGGCCGACGCCGAGACGCAGCGCAGGGCCACAGCGCCCCTTCCGCCGCTCCCCTCGTGCACCGGGGCCACGCGACGCTCGCTCAGGTCGACAACCGCTCACCTGACCGGGCGCGGCCTCCTGCGCCGGCCGCGGACACCCGGCGCCAGCCGCTCGGCGCCGGTGCGCCTCGTCGAGGGACCGGCGTGCGTCGGGGGACCGGCGTGCGTCGGGGGACCGGCGTGCGTCGGCGTCCGAGACCCGCCCGCCTCCGTCCCCGCGGCGCCTGGGGTCCTCCTCCCGACTTGACTTAGGCGAGGCTCACCTAATACAACTCACAGGCTCGCGCCCTTCGGCCGAGGCTCGCTCGACACATGCTGCGGCCAGTGCCGCCGCCTGCCGAAAGGAAGTGCGCCCCGTGCGCCTGCGATCACTCACCACCGCCATCGTCGCGGCGATGGCCCTCAGCGCCTGCGGCTCCGACGCCGGAGACCCGTCGGCGACGCCCGGTCAGGAGAGTGAGGGTCCGGCGACCCGGTCGGTCACACACGTCCTGGGGACCACGGAGGTGCCGGTCGACCCACAGCGGGTCGTCATCCTCGACACCCCGCACCTGGACACCGCACTGGCCCTGGACATCACCCCGGTCGGCTCGGTGCAGTCCGACACCGACACGGGCTTCCCCGAGTACCTGGGCGACCGGACCGAGGGCATCGACACCGTCGGGACGATCGAGGAACCGGACCTCGAGACGATCGCGGCACTGGAACCCGACCTGATCCTGTCCTCGAGCGTCCGCCACGAGGACATCTACGACCAGCTCAGCCAGATCGCCCCCACCGTCTTCACCGACTACCAGGACGGCTGGCGGTCGATGTTCACCACGACCGCCGACGCCCTGAACCGGGCCGAGGAGGGCACGGACGCGCTGGCGGAGTACGACGCGCGGGTCGACGAGGTGGGTGAGGCCGTCGGCGCCGAGGGGGCGACCGCCTCGATCGTGCGCTTCCTGCCCGAGGAGACACGGGTCTACGGGCCCGACACGTTCTCCGGCAGCCTGCTGACCGACGTCGGGTTCACCCTGCCGGAGCTCGAGTACGACGAGTACTCCATGGCCTACGTCAGCGCCGAGCAGATCGACCAGGCCGACGCCGACGTCGTCTTCTCGACCACCTACGGCGACCCGGCTGCGACCACCAAGGGCGTGGTCACCTCCGTCTGGGACTTCCTCGAGGCCGTGCCCGACTGTGCCTTCGAGGTCGAGGATGACGAGTGGATGCTCGGCATCGGTCTGCTCGGCGCCGAGGTCGTCCTCGAGGACGTCGAGTCGACCCTGGCCGCATCCGACTGCGTCTGAGCACGCCCCTGCCGCACGACCGTCCCCCGCCGCGAGGGTGCTCGCGGCGGGGGACAGCAGGGCCCTCCGTCAGGCGGCTCGCTTGCCGACCATCCCGTGCGGGTCGATCACGTACTTCTTGGCGGCACCGGAGTCGAAGTCCTGGTACCCCTGCGGCGCCTCGTCCAGGGAGATGGTCGTGGCGTTGACCGCCTTCGCGATCTGCACCTTGTCGTGGAGGATCGCCTTCATCAGCCCGAGGTTGTAGCGCATCACCGGGCACTGACCGGTGGTGAAGGAGAGCGACTTCGCCCAGCCGGTGCCCAGGCTCAGCGACAGCGAGCCGACCTTGGCGGCCTCGTCGATGCCACCGGGGTCGCCGGTGACGTAGAGCCCCGGGATGCCGATCGCGCCGCCGGCCGCAGTGACCTCCATCAGCGAGTTCAGCACCGTCGCCGGCGCCTCCTTGCCCGCTCCCTCGCCGTGGCCACGGGCCTCGAAGCCCACCGCGTCGACGGCGGCGTCCACCTGTGGCTCGCCCAGGATCTGCTCGATCTGGTCCTGCGGCGAGCCCTTGGACACGTCGACGGTCTCGCATCCGAAGCTGCGCGCCTGGGCCAGCCGCTGCTCGACGAGGTCGGCGACGATCACCACCGACGCGCCCAGCAGCTGGGCGCCGACGGCCGCCGCGAGCCCCACCGGGCCGGCTCCGGCGATGTAGACGGTCGAGCCGGGCTTCACCCCGGCGGTGACCGCCCCGTGGAAGCCGGTCGGGAAGATGTCCGAGAGCATGGTCAGGTCCAGGATCTTCTCCATGGCCTGGTCCTTGTCCGGGAACTTCAGCAGGTTCCAGTCGGCGTAGGGCACCGTCACGTACTCGGCCTGCCCGCCGACCCAACCGCCCATGTCCACGTACCCGTAGGCCGCACCGGGACGTGCCGGGTTGACGTTCAGACAGATCCCGGTCTTGCCCTCCTTGCAGTTCCGACAGCGCCCGCAGGCGATGTTGAACGGCACCGAGCAGAGGTCGCCGACCTCGATGAACTCGACGTCGGACCCCTTCTCCACGACCTCGCCGAGGATCTCGTGGCCGAGCACCAGGTTCGGCGGCGCCGTCGTCCGGCCGCGGACCATGTGCTGGTCGCTGCCGCAGATGTTGGTGGTGACCACCTTGAGGATCACCCCGTGGTTCAGCTTGCGCCCCACGTTGGCCGGGTTCACCCCCGGACCGTCCTGCAGTTCCAGCTTCGGGTAGTCGGTCTCGTGCACCTCGACCTTGCCGGGCTCGATGTACGCAACGCCTCTGTTGCCAGCCATCTGGGAGCTCCTCTGTCCTGGGGGGGGGTGAAGCGGGTCCTGGGTCGTGCCGCCCTCCCGCGCCCGACTCCTCGTCGTGCATGCAGCGGAGAGCATGTGAGCCCGAGTGTGCTCCAGATCACGAATTGGTGCACAGTCCCCACCTGGCCGGTGCGACCATGCGGACCGGGAGGGGTTTGCCCTGAGAGCAGCACCACTCCTACGGTTCGCTCGCCCCCTCTCGATCAGGAGCCTGCGATGAAGAAGCTCATCAACGACCCGGCCGACGTCGTCGACGACGCCCTGCGCGGCATGGCCGCCGCCCACCCGGAGCTGCGGATCGACGCCGAGCACCGGGTCGTCTTCCGCGGAGACGCCCCGGTGGCGGGGAAGGTCGGGCTCGTCTCCGGAGGCGGCTCCGGCCACGAGCCGCTGCACGGCGGGTTCGTCGGGCTCGGCATGCTCGACGCCGCCTGCGCCGGCGAGGTGTTCACCTCCCCCGTCCCGGACCAGATGGTCGCCGCGACCCAGGGCGTCGACGCGGGTGCCGGCGTGCTGCACATCGTGAAGAACTACACCGGCGACGTCATGAACTTCGAGATGGCCGCCGAGCTGGTGGCCGCGGAGTCCGGCACCGAGGTGGTCGCCGTCGTCACCGACGACGACGTCGCCGTCCAGGACAGCCTGTACACCGCCGGCCGGCGCGGCGTGGGCGTCACCGTGCTGGTGGAGAAGCTGGCCGGCGCCGCCGCCGAGGAGGGCCGCCCGCTGGCCGAGGTCGCCGAGGTGGCCCGCCGGGTCAACGGGCAGGGCCGCAGCATGGGCATGGCGCTGACCTCCTGCACCGTGCCGTCCGCCGGCAAGCCCACCTTCGACCTGCCCGCGGGGGAGATGGAGCTGGGCGTGGGCATCCACGGCGAGCCCGGCCGCCGCCGGGTCCCGGTGGCCCCGGCCCAGGAGGTCGCCGAGATGCTGCTGGAGCCGGTGCTGGCCGACCTGGACTTCACCGGCGGCGACGGGGTGCTCGCCTTCGTCAACGGGATGGGCGGGACGCCGCTGCTCGAGCTCTACGTGGTCTACGCCGAGGTGCAGGCGGTGCTGGCCAAGGCCGGCGTGACGGTGGCCCGCTCGCTGGTCGGCTCGTACATGACCAGCCTGGAGATGGCCGGTTGCTCGGTGACGCTGCTCAAGGTCGACGACGAGCTGATCCGGCTCTGGGACGCGCCGGTGCGCACCCCTGCGCTGCGGTGGGGGGTCTGACCATGGCCGCGCTGGACACCGACGCCCTCGGGGCCTGGGTGCGCGAGTACGCCCGCGCCGTCACCGAGCACCGCGAGGAGCTCACCGAGCTCGACTCGGCCATCGGCGACGCCGACCACGGCACGAACATGCACCGCGGGATGACCGCGGCCGTCGCCGCCCTCGACGCCACCCCGCCGGCCGACGCCGCCGCGCTGCTGAAGACGGTCGCGATGACCATGATCAGCAAGGTCGGGGGCACCAGCGGCCCGCTGTACGGGACGTTCTTCCTCCGGATGTCCGGCGCCCTGGACGACGGCTCCCCGGCTGCCTTCGCCGCTGCGTTCCGGGCCGGGGTCGAGGGCGTCGTCGCCCGCGGCAAGGCCGAGCTGGAGGACAAGACGATGGTCGACGCGCTGCTGCCGGCCGCCGACGCCCTCACCGAGGCGGTCGAGGCCGGGCAGGAGCTGGACACCGCGCTGCGAGCCGCCGCCGACGCCGCCGCGAAGGGGCGGGACTCGGTCACGCCGCTGGTCGCCCGCAAGGGCCGGGCCAGCTACCTGGGCGAGCGCAGCGCGGGCCACGTCGACCCGGGGGCCGCGTCGGCGGTGCTGCTGGTCGAGGCCGCCGCGACGACCCTGCCGGGGAGCTGACCGTGGCCGCCGTGGGCATCGTCGTCGTCTCGCACAGCCGGCCGCTGGCCGAGGCCGCGGTCGAGCTGGCCCGGCAGATGCTGCCGAACTCGACCCTGGCCATCGAGGTGGCCGCCGGGACCGATGACGGCGGGCTGGGCACCGACGCCGTCGCCGTCTCCACCGCGATCACGACCGCGGACACCGGCGACGGCGTGGTGGTGCTGATGGACCTGGGCAGCGCAGTCATGTCGGCCGAGACGGCGCTGGAGCTGCTGGACGACGACGTCCGGGCGCGGGTGGTGCTCAGCGCTGCCCCGCTGGTCGAGGGCCTGGTCGGCGCGGCCGTGGTCGCCGCCGGCGGCGCCGACCGGGATCGGGTGGCCGCCGAGGCACTGCGCGGCCTGGCCCCCAAGCAGGCCCACCTGAGCTGAAGGACGGGCCTGAGCCTCCGGTCGACTCGGCCCGGCCGGGCCTCAGGCGGGGAGCAGCAGGGTGGCGTAGAGGGTCAGGCCGGGGCCGAAGGCCATCGCGACCACCGGGCCGTCGACGTCCCCGAGCTCGTCGAGCACCAGGAGCACGGTCGCCGAGGAGCAGTTGCCGTGCTCGGCGAGCACGCGGCGCGAGGGGGTCATCTGCTCCTCGGCGAGCCCGAGCTCGTCCCGGACGACGTCCAGGATCCGCGGCCCGCCCGGGTGCACGGCCCAGCCCGCGACGTCCTCGACCCGCAGGCCGGCCTCGGTGAGCAGCTCCTCGACCACGCCGCCGACGTGCCGGGCGAGCACGTCGGGCACCCGGGGCGACAGCCCCATCCGGAAACCGAGGTCGGTGACGTCCCAGGTCATGTGGTCGGCGGTGGCGTGGTCGGTGCGCGCCACCATCCCGGCGACCCGCCGGCCCCGTCGCGCGGCGGGTTCGACGACGACCGCGGCCGCGGCGTCGCTGAACAGCGCGTGGGTGACGACCTGCTCCAGGTCGGCGACGGCCGGCTGCACGTGCAGGCTGGTCAGCTCCAGGCACAGCAGCACGGCCGGCCGGGAACGTGCGGTGACGAAGTCGCTGACCGCAGCCAGCCCGGGCAGCGCCGCGTAGCAGCCCATGTGGCCGACGAGCAGCCGCTGCAACCCCAGCGGCATGCCCAGGTCACTGGAGAGCCGGATGTCCAGCCCCGGGGTGGCGTACCCGGTGCAGGTGGCGACGGCGAACTGCCCGACGTCCCCGGGAGCCAGCCCGGCGGCGTCCAGCGCCGCGGCGACGGCCTGCTTCCCCAGCGGCAGGCCCTCCGTGACGTAACGCTCCATGCGGGCTCCGGTGCCCCACTGCGAGACGTCCTCGTCGACGGGGTTGACCACCGCGTGCCGGCTCCGGACGCCGGCGGCGTGGAACACCCGCTCGGCGGCCCGCAGCCCGGCGTACTTCTCGGCGAAGTAGCCGTCCCAGACCTCGCCCTGCTCGTACCTCGCCGGCAGTGCCCGACCCGATCCGGTGATGACGGCGGCGCTCACCAGGCCGTTCCCGGCGCGTGGGGGGTGGCGGGACCGCAGACGCTCATGACCCGACGGTACGTGCGGAGCCCGGCGTCCGCCGCTCGGCGCCGGTCTCTGCACGCTTGGTCGCCGAGCCGGCGAACAAGATCCCGGTCCAGGGCATGGTGCGCATCCGCACGGTGTCCCGTCGTCCCCGCCGCCAGGCGACCAGGTCGCGCACCGACGGGCGCAGACCGACCAACCGGAGGTCCAGCCCCAGCCGGTCCGCGGTGGCCAGCAGCGCCCGCCGGTCGACGAACAGCGCCGGGTCGTGGATGCCCGGCGGCGGCCCGCCGGGCATCCGCTCGGCGATCCGGACGGCCACCAGCGGGGCGAGCCGGGTGGCCGCGATCGAGTCGATGACCAGCAGGCCCCCCGGTTTGAGCAGCCGGGCGCTCTCGGCGAGCACCTGCCCGGGGTCCTCGACGTGCTCGAGGATCTCCCCGGCGGTCACGACGTCGGCACACCCGTCGGCGAGCGGGACGGCGAGCACCGACCCGCGCACGACCCCGACCCCGTGCCGGCGGGCGACCTGCAGCCCGGCGAGGCCGATGTCGACCCCGACGTGCCGGTACCCCAGCCGCTGCACGTGCGGGGCCATCAGGCCACCACCGCAGGCCAGGTCGACCAGGACCGCACCGGGTGTCGACGCCGGTGGCACGTGACCGGCCCGCGAGGCGGCGATCCACTGGAGCATCGCGAAGCCCCCGCGCGGGTCCCACCACTGGTCGGCCAGCTGGTCGTACTGCGCCGGGTCGTTGCGCTGCACGCCGCGGACGCTACTTGCCCTTGAGCGGGTCGTGGCCCCAGTTCATCAGCGACCACCGCCACTTCGACGTCTCGACGTCCTCCTTGGCAGGCTCCTGCGCCAGGTGCCGCTGCACGTAGCCGTGCACCTTGCGCATGTGTGCCAGGTCGTCGTCGGTGAGGTCGGCCTTCTTCGTGCGCAGCAGCTGCACGATCCGCCGACCCGACTCGTGGCCGGTGGACTCCGCCGACCCGCTGCTCTTCTGCCCCACCGACTGCGACTCCTCGGTGGCCAGCCACTCCTCCAGCTCGCCGGCGGTCATGTTCACCGCCTCGCCGAACTCACGGCGGATGCTGTCGGCGTCCTCGGCCTGGTGCTCGGGCATGCGCGTCTCCCGGGTGTCGATCGGCTGCGGCTGCGGTACCGCAGGCAGGTGGCGGAGAAACTGTTCGACGCGCAGCGGTCTGCACTGGCTCGTGGCGAGACGCTCGACCAGGTGCTGGACCGCAACGTCAACGAGGTGCTGCAGGAGATCCGGGTGGCGATCACCGCCGTCCAGGTCCTCTTCGCCTTCCTGCTGACCCTGCCGTTCCAGGCGCGCTTCGCCGACCTGGGCGTCTTCGGGACGGCGGTCTACTCGGTCACCATGACCAGCACCGGCCTGGCCACCGTCGTCCTCATCGCCCCGGTCTCCTTCCACCGGATGCTGTTCCGGCGGCGGCAGAAGGCGGCGATCGTCCAGTTCGCCGACCGGTCGCTGATGATCGGCCTCGGCCTGCTCCTGGTCGGCGTCGTCAGTGCGGTGCTGCTCGTGCTGGACGTGGTCCTCGGCCGATGGCCGGCGATCGCGGTGTGCGCGGCCATCGGCGTCGTCGGGCTGACCACCTGGTACCTGCTGCCGCTGCGGCGGCGGACCGAGCGGCCCTCCTAGGCTGGCCGGGTGCTGATCACCGGGAGCGCGCCGTGTCCGTGACCGTGGTGGGGAGCCTCAACGAGGACGTCGTGGTGACCGTCGACCGGCTGCCCGGCCGCGGGGAGACCGTCATCGGCTCATCGGTCGCCGTCCTGCCCGGGGGCAAGGGCGCCAACCAGGCCGCCGCGGCCGGCCGGCTGGGCACCGGGGTGCACATGGTCGGCCGGGTCGGCACCGACCCGGCCGCCGGCCGGCAGCTCGCCGCACTCGCCGACGCGCGGGTCAACGTGGGCCGGGTGCACCGCACCGAGGGCGTGCCCACCGGGACGGCGACGATCCCGGTGGAGGCGGACGGCGGGGAGAACCTGATCGTGGTGGTGCCCGGCGCCAACGCCGAGCTCACCCCGGCGGACGTCGACGTGGAGTCGGTGCACCGCGCAGGCGTGCTGCTGCTCCAGCTGGAGACCCCGCTGGACACGGTCCGAGCCGCGGCCGCCGCCACCCGGGGCACCGTCGTGCTGAACCCCGCGCCGTCGCAGCCACTGCCGGCCGACCTGCTGGCCCGGGTCGACGTGCTGGTGCCCAACGAGCACGAGCTGCGCCGGCTGGCCGGCGCGCCGCCCGGCGACCTCTCCCCCGCCGAGCTGGCCGAGCTGGCCCGCGGGCTGGGTGTGCGGTCGGCGGTGGTCACCCTCGGCGCGCGGGGGGCACTGGTGGTGCCGGCGGACGGCCCGGCGCTCGTGCAGGGGCCACCGCCGGTCCGGCCGGTCGACACCACCGGCGCCGGAGACTGCCTCTGCGGTGCGCTGAGCAGCGCACTGGACCGGGGCGAGACGCTGGCCGACGCGGTCCGTTACGCGGTCACGGCGGCGGCGCTGTCGACCACCGGGCCGGGGGCACGCGGTGCGCTGCCGGACGACGACGAGGTCCGGGCGCTGCTGGCCCAGACTCCCGCGGCGACGCCGGTCGGCTGATGGTTGCGCCGCGCCGGACGGGGGCACGGGGCGGACATGACCGAGAGCAACGGACGCACCCCGCACCCCGAAGAGCCCGCCGAGGGCGAGGCCCGCGCCGACCAGCACGACACCGGGCGCACGCCACACCCCGAGCAGCCGGCCGAGGGGGCCGACCCGGCGGCGGGCGTGGACCCGGAGAACCGGGTGACCGGGGCCTGACGCCCGCCTGACGCGGGCCGGTACCGGCTCAGTCCCGGCCCGGCTCCTCGGGGCCCGGCTCCTTCGGGCCCGGCTCCTCGGGGCCCGGCTGGTGACGGCCCGGCGGGGCGGGGGCCGGTGCGGGCCCGGGCCGACGGTCCGGCGTCCGCGGCGTCCGCCGGGGTGGGGCGGTCGGCGGACGGACCGGAGTACGTCCGGGCTGGATCGGCACGCCCGGACGGTAGCGGGCCGGGACCGGGGCGGGCTCACTGTGGGAGGGCCGACATCGACACAGCGCACGGCTGGGGTGATACTGATTGTGACGACCATTCCCAGTAACTGCCCCCGTGAGGAACTCCCGTGCGCCGCCTCGACCTGTTCCGCCGTCCGACGCTCGCCGCCGTGGCCGCCACCGCCACGCTGACCCTCGCCGCCTGCGGCGGCTCCAGCGCCGGCGCCGGGACCACGACGACCCAGGCCGACGAGGCGGACTGCCCCGGTGAGGTGCTCGACGTCGTCGTCTCGGTGAGCCAGTGGGGCAGCATCGTCGAGCAGCTGGGCGGCGACTGCGCGAACGTCACCACCGTGCTCGCCTCCTCCGCGGTCGACCCGCACGACTACGAGCCGACGACCGCCGACATCGCGGCGTTCTCCGACGCCGACCTGGCCGTGCTCAACGGGGCCGACTACGACCACTGGGCCGCCGACGCCGTCGCCACCTCGGGCTCCGACACCGCCGTCGTCGATGCGTCCGAGGTGGTCGGCATCGAGGAGGATGGGCACGCCGAGGACGAGGAGCACGCCGAGGAAGAGGAGCACGCGGAGGGCGAGGAGCACGCCGAGGAAGAGCACGCCGAGGGCGAGGAGGGGCACGCGCACGGCGGGGTGAACCCGCACCTGTGGTACTCCCCGGAGTACGTCCAGGACGTCGCCGCCGCGGTGACCGAGCAGCTCAGCGAGCTGTCGCCCGACGCCGCCGACCACTTCGCCGAGCAGGCGGAGGCCTGGGAGGCGGACCTGCAGCCCTACCTGGACGAGCTGGCGGCGCTGGAGACCGCGGCCGCCGGGCGTTCCTACGCCGCCACGGAGAGCGTGTTCCAGTACACCGCCGAGGCGATCGGCCTGACCGACGCCACCCCCGAGGGCTACCGCGACGCCGCCAGCAACGAGACCGACCCCGCGCCCGGCGACGTGGCCGCCTTCGAGGCGGCGCTGACCGCCGGCTCGGTCGACGTGCTGGTGTACAACTCTCAGACGGAGGGCAGCGTCCCCGAGCAGCTGCGCGCCGCGGCGGAGGCGGCCGACGTGCCGGTCGTCGAGGTCACCGAGTCGGCGCCGGACGGGGAGTCGTCCTTGGTGTCCTGGCAGCTGGACCAGCTGCAGCAGCTGTCGAACGCACTCGGTGGGGGTCAGTGACAGACGTCCCGACGGCTGACCCGGCCGCCGCGCGGCCAGCGGCGCTCGTCCTCGACGACGTCTCGGTCGTCCGCGGTGGCCGGGTCGTCTGGTCGCAGGGCACGCTCACCGTGCCCACCGGCGCCGTGGTCGGGGTCATCGGCCCCAACGGCGCCGGGAAGACCACGCTGTTCCAGCTGGTCCTCGGCATGCTGCCCCCGGCCGGCGGGCGGGTCGAGGTGCTGGGTCGCACCCCCAGCCGCGGCGACCGCCGGATCGGCTACGTGCCGCAGAACTACACCGCCGCACTGGGCGAGGCGGTGCGCGCCCGCGACCTGGTGATGCTCGGCCTCACCGGGGGCCGCTTCGGGCTGCGCCGCGCCTCGGCCGCCGAGCGGGCCCGGGTCGACGACGCGCTGCGCCGGGTCGGCGCCGACGGCTACGCCGACCGGCGGATGTCCGAACTGTCCGGCGGCCAGCAGCAGCGGGTCGCGATCGCCCAGGCCATCGTCGACGACGCCGAGCTGCTGCTGCTCGACGAGCCGCTGGCCAACCTCGACCTGCGCAACCAGCACGAGGTGGTCGCGCTGCTCGGCGAGCTCACCCGCGAGCGCCGGGTCACGGTGCTGGTCGTCGCGCACGACCTCAACCCGCTGCTGCCCGTGCTCACCGACGCCGTCTACCTGCTCGACGGCCACCCGCACCACGACCCGATCGACGCCGTCGTCACCGAGGACCTGCTCACCCACCTGTACGGCACCCCGGTCCGGGTGGTGCGCACCGCGCAGGGCGATCTCTTCACCCGGGGCGGTTGAGCCGGTGGTCACCTTCCAGGAGAACTGGCTGCAGGTGCTGCAGACCACGTTCATGCAGCACGCCCTGCTCGGCGGTTCGATGGTCGCGCTGGCCGCCGGGCTGATGGGCTGGTTCGTCGTCACCCGGCAGAACGCCTTCGCCGCGCACGCCCTGGCCCACATCGGCTTCCCCGGCGCGACCGGCGCCATCCTGGTCGGCGCCCCGGTGACGCTGGGCCTGGCGGTGTTCTGCGTCGGTGGCGGGCTGTTGATCGGGCTGTTCGGCAAGCGGGTGGCCGACCGCGAGGTGGCCACCGGCACGATCCTCGCGTTCGCCACCGGCCTCGGCGTGCTGTTCGCCTCGCTGGCCACGGCCAACGCCAGCGCCACCACCACCGTGCTGTTCGGCAACCTGCTGGCCATCTCCACCGACCAGCTGTGGGTCTTCGGCGGGTTCACCCTGCTCGTGGTCGGCGTGCTCGCGGTCATCGCCCGGCCCCTCGTGTTCGCCTCGGTGGACCCGACCGTGGCCGAGGCCCGCGGGGTCCCGGTGCGGGCGCTGGGCGTGGCCTTCGTCGTCCTGCTCGCGCTGACCATCACGATGGCCGTGCAGGTGGTGGGCACGCTGCTGCTGTTCGCCCTCGTGGTCACCCCGGCCGCGGCGGCGCTGCGGATGACCGCCCGGCCCGGGCTGGTGGCCGCGATCGCCGTGGCCATCGCCCTGGGCAGCGTCTGGTTCGGCCTGGTGCTCTCGGCGATGGTCAACCTGCCGCCGAGCTTCTTCGTCACCACCCTCGCCGTGCTGACCTGGGCGGTCACGCTGCCCCTCACCCGGGCCCGCGCCCCGCGGGAGACCCCCGCCCCGGTGCTGGACGTGCCACACCTGGTGCCCGACCGCACCAGGTGATCGACGTCTCCGTCGTCCACCCGTCCGGGGGCTGTCCCTCCGCAGGCCCGACGGGGAGGGTGGGACACGTGCACGACGACGAACGCGACCCGCAGCTGGACGACACCGCCACCCCCGACGAGGAGCAGACCGCGCAGCAGGCGACGGCCATCCGGATGCTGGCCAACCCCCGGCGGATCCGCCGCAACTGAGCGGGCGCGACCAGCTCTCCTGGCGGAGAGTCACACCCGCCTCACAGTCCCCCGCCGCCCCGGGATGCCCCTCCCGCCCCGGATGCCCTGGTCAGGGCCCTGCGCACCCCGGCGTGCCGCGAACCGCTCCGTCACGATGTGCTGCACGATCAGACCGTGACCGCCGCAGCACTCTCCCTCCACGCACCTGAGGACGGCACCGTGCCGGCCCGTCGTTCCCGCGCGGAGCGGCAGGAGATCGTCCTGGACACCGCCGAGCGTCTCTTCTCGGCGCGCAGCTCCCGCAGCGTCGGGATGGACGAACTCGTCCGGGAGACCGGCCTGGGCAAGATGACGGTCTACCGGCTCTTCAAGAGCAAGGACGACCTGGTCGGCGCCTACCTCTCGCGCAAGGCCGCCACCGTGCTCGCCTCCATCGACGCCGAGCTGGCCCGGCACCGGGACGACCCGCGGGCCGCGCTCCTGGCGGTGGTCGACGCCGTCGACTCCGACGTCACCAGCGTCGGTTTCCGCGGCTGCCCGTTCACCAACGTCAGCAGCGAGTACGACGACCCGCAGCACCCCGCCCGCAGCGCGGCCGCCGACTACAAGTTCGAGCTGCACGCCCGGCTCGAGGGCCTGGCCGACCAGCTGATCCCCGGCGGCGGCGACGACCTCGCCGCGCAGGTCCACCTGATCATCGACGGGATGTACCTCTCCGGCGGCCTCCTCGGCCCCGACGGCCCCGCCTCGCACGGGCGCCGGCTGGCCGAGCAGCTCATCGACTCCGCCGTCGCCGGCTCCCGGCCCCCCGCCGCCTGATCGACGTCGATCAGGTGCCCTGATCCAACGCTGCCCTCCCGCACCAACGCTGGTGCAGGGGGACAGCCGGTGATCAGGGCACCTGATCACTGCTGAGCGGGGCCGCCGGGCAGGACGACGCGGGCACCCGCAGGATCGGTCCATGACCGACCGCTCGCGTCCGGACCTGGACGACGCCACCATCGCCGCCCTCGGCAAGCTCTCCGAGTCCCTCGAGACCGTCGAGCAGGCCCGCGGCCTGCTGTACGGCTTCCACCAGCTCACCGGCAAGGCCGACCTCCTCCTGCAGGACGCCGTCGCCGGCCTCCGCGACGCCGGGCACACCGAGCTCGCCGACGACCTCGACCGCGACCTCGTCGGCCGCAACGTGCTCGCCGACCGGTGGACCTTCCAGGTCGTCGAGGACTACGACGCCAACTACTGGAGCACCTACCGCGCCTTCGACCAGCGCGCCCGCGACGAGCTGGCCGGCGGTGACCGCCACGTGCTCGAGGCGCGGATGAAGCAGGGCGAGCGCACGTCCGGGCACCCTCGCCACGAGGCCGGCCCGGTCCTGGACGACTGACCCGCCGGCTCGCCGCCCGGCCGCGCGCGGTCGAGACTCGGGACATGACCAGCTCAGCGCAGGGACCGCAGGACGACCGGGACGTCGAGCCGCTGGGCGGCGCCGTCTCCCCCACCCAGGGCGAGGACGACGCCGACGGCATGGCCGGCCCGGTCTACCCGCCGCCGGAGACCGAGCCCGACGCGCACGGCAGGGGCTGACCCTCCGGAGGGCCGGGCGCGGCGCGGCGCTTGCCCCTGGCGACCGGGCGGTAATAGCGTTTGTTACCCGCGAGTAGGACCTGCTCGCGGGCAACAGCGAGCACGGGAGCGCCCTCCATGAGCCACTACACGGCAAACCTGCGCGACCTCGAGTTCAACCTGTTCGAGTTCCAGAGCACCAAGGACAGGTTCGGCACCGGGCCGTTCGAGCAGATGGACGCCGAGACGGCCCGCGGGGTGCTGGCCGAGGTGCGGCGGCTCGCCGAGGGCCCGCTCGCCGCCTCCTTCACCGACGCCGACCGGAACCCGCCGGTGTTCGACCCGGCGACGCACTCGGTGACGCTGCCCGAGTCGTTCAAGGCGTCGGTCCGCGCGGTCAACGCCGGCGAGTGGTGGCGGCTCGACCTGCCGGACGAGCTCGGCGGGTTCGGCGCACCGTTCAGCCTGCGCTGGGCCGCCTTCGAGATGATGCTCGGCGCCAACCCCGCGGCGTTCATGTACGGCTCCGGCCCCACCTTCGCCGCCATCCTGCACTCCCTGGGCACCCCGGACCAGCAGCGGCTGGCCGAGCTGATGATCGAGCACCTCTGGGGCGCCACCATGGTGCTCACCGAGCCCGAGGCGGGCTCCGACGTCGGCGCCGGGCGCACCAGGGCGGTGCAGCAGCCCGACGGCTCATGGCACCTCACCGGGGTGAAGCGCTTCATCACCTCCGCCGAGCACGACCTCAGCGACAACATCGTCCACCTGGTCCTGGCCCGGCCCGAGGGCGCCAAGCAGGGCACCAAGGGCCTGTCGCTCTTCGTCGTCCCGAAGTACCACGTGGACCTGGCCACCGGCGCGCTCGGCGAGCGCAACGGCGTGTACGTGACCGGCGTGGAGAAGAAGATGGGCCTGAAGGTCTCCACCACCTGCGAGCTGAGCTTCGGCGACGGCCCGGTGCCGGCGAAGGGCTGGCTGGTCGGGGACGTGCACGACGGCATCGCCCAGATGTTCAAGGTGATCGAGTACGCCCGGATGTTCGTCGGCACCAAGGCGATCGCGACCCTCTCCGCCGGCTACCAGGTCGCGCTGGCCTACGCGAAGGAGCGGGTGCAGGGCGCCGACCTCACCGCCGCCAGCAAGGACGCCCCGCGGGTGACCATCACCCACCACCCCGACGTCCGGCGCTCGCTGATGCTGCAGAAGGCCTACGCCGAGGGCATGCGTGCGCTGTACCTGTACACCGCGACCTTCCGCGACCAGGTCATGGAGGCCGAGGCCGCCGGCACGGCCGACAGCCCCGACGCCGTCCTCGCCGCCAAGCTCAACGACCTGCTGCTGCCGATCGTCAAGGGCCACGGCTCCGAGCGGGCCACCCAGCTGCTCACCGCCGAGTCGCTGCAGACCCTGGGCGGTTCCGGCTACCTGCAGGACCACCCGATCGAGCAGTACATCCGGGACTCCAAGATCGACACCCTCTACGAGGGCACCACGGCGATCCAGGGGCAGGACTTCTTCTTCCGCAAGATCGTGCGGGACGGCGGGGTGGCGCTGACCTGGCTGGCCGAGCAGGTCCAGGCGACGATCACGGCGGAGGCCGGCAACGGGCGACTCAAGGAGGAGCGGGCGCTGCTGGCGACCGCGCTCGGCGACGTCCAGGGGATGCTGACCGCGATGTTCGGCCAGCTCACCGCGGCCCAGACCGACGTCCGCAAGCTCTACGAGGTCGGCCAGAACACCTCCCGGCTGCTGCTGGCCACCGGTGACCTGATCACCGCCTGGCTGCTCGTCCGTCAGTCCGAGGTCGCGCTGACCGCGCTGGCCGGCGAGGTGTCGGAGTCCGATCGGCACTTCTACGAGGGCAAGCTCGCCGCCACCCGCTTCTTCTGCGCCCAGGTGCTGCCGACGCTCACCAGCGAGCGGTTCATCGTCGAGCACACCGACAACGCCCTCATGGACGTCGACGAAGCCGCGTTCTGAACGAGGACCCCACTGCCGGCCGCCTCCCCGCACCGGGGGAGGCGGCCGGCAGTGCATGGGGTCCGGGGATCGCGGGCATGGGCGGGGGACGACGTCCACGCGAGGAGGACCGCGATGAGCGAGACCGGCGGCAGCGACCGCATCCAGCAGGACCTGCCCACTGCCTCGGGGACGGGCGACAACAGCGACCTCGGCACCGGCGCAGAGGACACGGACGCGACCGGCACGCGGGAGGGCGTCCCGCTCACCCGGGACGCCGCGCTGGAGCGGGACGCGCAGAGCGACGACCTCCAGCCGGAGCGCACCCCGACCGAGCCCTCCCTGGCGCAGCGCGCCGACCCGACCTGACCCCCTGATCGAGAGGCCCACCCCATGACCGAACCCACCAGCAGCGGCTACCACGACTCCCCGGCGACCTCGGACCCCGAGGGCGACCTGGTCGACGGCACCCCCGGCCACGACCGCGGGGACGGCGGCGAGAAGGACACGGTCCTGCTCACCGACGACGCCGCCCAGCGCGACGACTCCGTCGCCCGCCCCGGCAACGACTGAGGAGATCCCCGAGCGCCCCTCCCCCGCGGGGGAGGGGCGCCGCGCGCTGGTCGTACGCGGTCAGCCGGCGATGGCTGTGGCGAATTCGCCCTCGAAGGCCTCCTGGAGGACCGTGGCGCCGCCGGGCACGTCAGCGGGCTGGAGGATGAAGCTCTGCAGGCTCGGCGACTGACCCACCTCGAATCCCCGGATCGGGACGACGAGGCCACCGGTGTCGACCTCCTCCAGCTCGTTGAAGGCGGTGACCACGCCCTCACGGGTGAGGTCCCCGTTCTCGCAGGCCGCGTCGAGCACCTGCTTCATCATCTCGGCCATGCCGAAGCCGACGACCACGCCGAGACTGGGCACGGCGTCGGGGTAGGCGGCCTGGTACTCCTCGAGCAGCTCGGGGTGTGCGTCGAAGGACGACACCGGCGAGGCGATGTAGAGGTCCTCCTTGATCTTCGCCGCCGCGGGACCATCCAGCAGGCCGGGCGCGAAGACCGGGTTGCTGCCCAGGATCGGCACGTCCAGGCCCTGGGCCTGAGCGACCGTGGCGACCGACGCGAGCTGGCCGGGGGCGACGGTCAGTGCGATCGCGTCCACGCCCGCTGCGCGGAACTGGGTGATCTGGGCGCTCATGTCCTGGTCGGTCGGCTTGATCTGCGCCTCGATCACCTCCAGCCCCTTCTCCGCGGCGACGGCCTGGGTCCCGGCCAGCCCGTTGGCGCCGTACTCGCCCTCGAAGTAGATGTGGCCGACGGTGTCGCCCTCCTTCAGCAGGCCCTCCTGGAACAGGTAGTCGTAGCCGTTGGCGATCTCGACGTCGTACGTGGCACCGACGACGCCGGTGCCGGGGATCTCGGTGAGGGTCTTGGACCAGGCGGAGGGGAAGTTGACGATCTGGTCGGACTCGTACTCCGGCGCCAGTGCGGTGTTGATCGGCGACCCGATCGTCTGCTGCATCGCCAGGATGCTGTCCTGCATGCCGCTGTACAGCTGGACGCCCTGCTGCGGGACGTAGCCGGTGTCCTGGACGTCGAGCTCGACGTCGTAGGTGTCGCAGACCTGGTTGTTCTCCCAGAACAGCGAGTTGGCGTTGGTGATGTCCTGGCCGAGCGCGGCGAAGACGCCGGTCAGGTCGGTGAGGACGCCGAGGGTGATGGTGTTCCCCTCGATGCCCACGTCGGTGATGACGTCACTGGCCGCCGCCCCGCCTTCGCCGCTCCCGCCGCCACCGGAGCTCTCCGGGGCCTTGGTGCTGCAGCCGCTGGCCGCCACCGCCAGGGCGGCGGCGAGCATCGTGGCACCGGTCGAACGATTGCTCAGTCTCACGTCGTGCTCCCTTGGGCTGGTTTCTCTGACGGGACAGGGCTGGTGGAACGGCTGGAGGTGTCGGGCGCGCTCTCGGTGACGCGGCCGCCGGGACGGCGACGGCCACGGCCGGTCACGCGTCTGGCGATCCCGGCGAGGCCGGCGGGTTCGAAGAGGATGACCAGGACGATCGCCGTGCCGAAGAGGAAGCGCGCTGCCTCGCCGGCGGCGAGCCCGCCCTCGCCTCGCCCGCCCACGAACGGGATGACGTCGGCGTAGCGCTGGAAGACCAGCGGCAGCGCGCTGACGAACAGCGCCCCGAGCACCGCGCCGTTCACCGAGCCCAGCCCGCCGAGCACGATCATGGCGAGGTAGAGGATCGACACCTCGAGGCCGAAGGACTCCGGTGCGATGCTGCCGATGGACAACGCGTACATCACGCCCGCCAGCCCGGCGTACATCGAGCTGACCAGGAAGATGCGCGCCTTGTAGCCCTGGACGTTGACGCCCATCACCGAGGCCGCCACCTCGCTGTCCCGCAGGGTCTGCAGTGCTCGGCCGGGCCGGCTGCGCAGCAGGTTGCGGGCGAAGAGGTAGGCGGCGATGGCCAGCACGAGCCCGAGGTACCACAGCCGCTCGGACTCCCGGAACGGGACACCGAGGACGTAGAGCTCCGGGTCCCGGCTCGCGAACGTGAAGCCGAACAGGGCGAACTCCGGCGCCGCACGGCCGTTGAAGCCGCCCGTGACCGAGGTCCACGCGTTCAGGACGTGGACGCCGATGAACACCAGGGCCAGCGATGCGACACCGAGGTAGATGCCGCGCAGCCGGGCCGCGAGCGGGCTGAAGACCAGCCCGGCGAGTCCGGCCAGGAGGACCCCCACGATCATCCCGACGACCGGCGGCAGCCCGAGCCCGCTCAACTCCGCGACCCCGAGCCCGCCCGGTTCGCCGGACACGTAGACGTAGCTGACCGCACCGACGGCGAGGAAGAAGGCATGGGCCAGCGAGAGCTGACCGGTGTTCCCGACCAGCAGGTTCAGGCCGATGGCACCGACGATCGCGCCGAACGCCGCGAACCCGGTCCGCAGCCAGAACTCCTCGACGTACAGCGGGAGCAGCAGCAGCACGACCAGCAGCGCGACCAGCAGCAGTGGCCGCAGCAGCCTGCGGCCCTGCGACGGCCCCGCCGCAGCAGGCCTGGCCGTGCTGGCGGTCGATCCGCGCGCGGCCGTGGCGGTCGATTCAGACACGGGTCAGCTCCCTGGTCCCGAAGAGCCCGGACGGCCGGAAGAGCAGCACCGCGATCATCACGATGAAGGGGACGACGGCGCTGAAGCCGCGGCCGAGGAACAGCAGCTGGTCCTGGTACCCGGCGGCCAGCGCCTCGGCGATCCCGATCAGCAGCCCGCCGACCAGCGCACCGCCGACGGAGTCCAGCCCGCCGAGGATGGCAGCCGGGAAGGCCCGCAGCGCCACCGCGTACGCCGCGGGGGTGACGCCGGGGGTGGGTGATCCGACGAGGAACAACGCCGCGACGGCGGCCAGCACACCGGCGACGACCCACGCCAGCGCGGACACCTGGCCCTGCCGGATCCCCATCAGCGCCGCGGTCTCGCCGTCCTCCGCCGACGCGCGCATCGCGATGCCCCAGTTGGAGTACTTGAAGGCCGCGAAGAACAGTGCGATGAGCACCGCCGCGACGAGGATCGCGATCAGCCGGTTCTGACTGAGGCCGACGTTGCCGATCCGGAAGGACTCCCCACCCCACGGGTGCGGGACGTTGAGGATGTCCGAGCCCAGCCGCCGGATCAGCTCGGTGAGCAGGATGATGTCGACGCCGATGGTGACGATGGCCAGGCTGATCACCGGCGCTCCCCGCAACCGGTTGATGATCAGCCGCTCCACGATGAACGCCGCGGTCGCGGTGATCAGCATCCCGACGAGGATGGCGGGGAAGAAGCCGAGCGGCCCGGACAGCCTCGCGATGGAGTAGGCCCCCAGGAGCAGCAGGGAGCCGTGCATGAAGCTCACGACCTCGCTGGCCTTGAAGATGATCACGAACCCCATGGCGATGAGGGCGTACAGCACGCCCAGCGAGATGCCGTTGAGCAGCAGCGACAGGAATTGAGTCACGAGCGGGTCCCTGACGTGTCGGAGGGGTGGCTGCTGGCACCGTGGGCGGCAGCGGCGTCCGAGGGGTCGATCTCGTCGCCGGAGCCCAGGTACGCCCGGATGACCTCCGGGTCGGCCTGTACCTCGGCCGGTGTGCCGTCGGCGATCCGGCGGCCGAAGTCGAGCACGGTGATCCGGTCGGCCAAGGACATGACCATGCCCATGTCGTGTTCGACGAGGATGATCGAGATGCCCAGCGCTGTCCGGATCTCGCGGATCGACTCGGCCATGCGGCCGGTCTCCTCCGCGTTCATGCCGGCCACCGGCTCGTCGAGCAGCAGCAACCGCGGCTCGGTGCACAGCGCCCGGGCCACCTCCACCCGCTTCTGGTCGCCGTAGGACAGCACCCCGACCGGCGTGTGCAGCTTGTCGCCCAGCTCGAGGAACTCGGCGATCTCCGCCACCCGCTCACCGTGTCGCCTCCCCTCCCGGGTGGCTCGCGGCAGCCGCAGGCCGGCGGCGATGAACCCGGCTTTGGTGAGGTGGTGCCGGCCGAGCATCAGGTTCTCCGCGACCGACTGCGTGGCGGACAGGGCGATGTTCTGGAACGCCCGGGCGACGCCGATGCCGGCGATCCGGAACGGCCGCATCTGGTCCAGCCGGTGCTCGCCGAACCGGACCTGGCCCTCATCTGCCTGGTACACCCCGGACAGGACGTTGAACATCGTCGACTTGCCTGCACCGTTGGGCCCGATGACGGCGTGGATGGCGCCGGGGGCGACGGTGAAGGAGACGTCGGACAGCGCGGTGATGGCCCCGAACCGGACGGTGACGTTCTCCACCTCCACCGGCGGGACGTCGGTCGAGGTGCCCCGCCCGGCGTCGGCCGGCGCGGTCACGCGGTCCACCGGGAGAGGGTGCGGCGCGGAGCCGAGGCGGTGACGGCGGCCGTCTCGTCGCTGCCGTGCCCGAGGTAGAGCCGCTGCACCTCGTCGGAGCGGGACAGCTCCGCGGCCGGGCCGGACAGCGACACCTCGCCCACGTCGAGGACGTAGGCCCGATCGGCGACCCCCAGCGCCATGGTGGCGTTCTGCTCGACGAGCAGCACCGAGGTGCCCTGCCGGTTGATCTCGGCGATGACCTCGCCGATCTGCCCGATGATGCGCGGGGCCAGCCCCAGCGACGGCTCGTCGAGCAGGAGCACCTTCGGGCTGGCCATCAGTGCCCGGCCGATGGCGAGCATCTGCTGCTCGCCGCCGGACAGCAGGGCGCCGCGCTGGCCGCTGCGCTCCTGCAGCACCGGGAACAGCTCGTACACCCGGTCCCGCGCCCGGGCCTTGGCCGCCTTGTCCCGGTTGCCCATCCCGCCGGCCCGGAGGTTCTCCTCGACGGTCAGCCGGCCGAAGATGCGCCGCCCCTCCGGCACCTGGACCAGCCCCATCCGCACCGTCTGCGCCGGGTCGCGACCGCTGAGCTGGTCGTCACCGAAGCGGACCGACCCGGAGTCGACCCGGCCCCGGTGCAGGCGCAGGGTGCCCGAGATGGCGCGGAGCAACGTGCTCTTGCCGGCCCCGTTGCTGCCCAGGACGGCAACGACCTCGCCGTCGGGGATCTCCATCGACACACCGCGGAGGGCCTGCACGGCACCGCCATAGGTCACGTGGAGAGCGTCGATGCTCAGCACGGACAGCTCCTCTCTGGGTGGGCCGACCGGAGCCCGTGACCGAGGTCGGGCGTCGGGTCGTGCCGGTCGGCGACAGGGCACTTCACCGGGCGCTGCGCAGTCGACGGCGGACTGTGATCCATGTCGCGGCGTGCCATGGGTCCACGACGGAACCGTGACCACCACGACCCGTGGTGGGAGCACGTGGTCGGCACGCCTGCCCCGCGCACGGCGGGCGCCGCCACCAGCGGTGGAGCGGACATGTGGACTCCTCGGTCGACGCCGACGGTCAGCGGGCGCAGTGGACGCTAGGGCCGGCTCCCGATGCCCACCATGTGCTCAGGACCGAAGAAAGTGACCTGGCTCATGTGGGCAGCCGACATAGCCGCACCCTTCCAGGACCACAGAGGACAGGGACGTCGCATGTACCGCCACACCACGCCCTGGGAGTCGACTGTGTGCGGGGCGGCCATGGGCGTGCACCGGTCGGCGTCCTAGCCTCGCCGCCATGGCCTCCTCCGAGCCCCTGTCCGGACGTCGCGCGATGGTGACCGGGGGCGCCTCGGGGATCGGGCGGGCGTGTGCCGTGCGACTGTCCGCAGCGGGCGCGGACGTCGTCGTCGTCGACCGCGACGGGGAGCCGGCACAGCAGGTGGCCGACGAGGTCGGCGGCACCGCCGTCGCCGTCGATCTCTCCGACCTGACGGCGATCGACCGACTGGACCTGGCCGTCGACGTGCTGGTGAACAACGCCGGCATGCAGCACGTCGCCCCGCTGCACGAGTTCCCGGTCGACCAGTTCAGCTACATCCTGCGGCTGATGGTCGAGGCCCCCTTCCGGCTGGTCCGGGGTGCGCTGCCGTCGATGTACGAGCGGGGCTGGGGCCGGGTGGTCAACATCAGTTCCGTGCACGGGCTGCGGGCCTCGCCGTTCAAGTCGGCCTACGTGACCGCCAAGCACGGGCTCGAGGGGTTGTCCAAGGTCATCGCCCTGGAGGGCGCCGAGCACGGGGTCACCTCGAACTGCGTCAACCCGGCCTACGTACGGACGCCGCTGGTGGAGGGGCAGATCGCCGACCAGGCCCGGGCCCACGGGCTCACCGAGGCCGACGTGGTCGAGCAGGTGATGCTCGCCCCGGCCGCCCTGAAGCGGCTGATCGAGCCCGAGGAGGTGGCCGACGCGGTGGCCTGGCTCTGCTCACCGGCCGCGACGTCGGTGACCGGCAGCTCCCTGGTGATGGACGGCGGGTGGACCGCCCACTGACCGTCCGACCGGTGAGAATGCCGGTCGTGACGACGTCGCCCGACTCCCCGTCGGTCATCCCCGGCCCGGCTCTCGGCGGCACCGCCGAGTTCCTGGAGCTGCTCCTCGGCGACGCGGCGGCCATCGAGTACGAGCGACCACTGGTGCAGGCCCGGGCCGCCGGAGCCCAGGCCGCCGAGATCGCCGAGCTGGAGCGGGCCAAGGTGCTGGCCCTGCAGGTGCGGGAGGCATTCCAGGCGCGCCGTCGCCGAGAGGCGGAGCTGTCGGCGCTGTTCGACACCGCCGGCGACCTGGCCCGGCTGCGCAGCGTCGACTCGGTGCTGACCGCGATCGTCCACCGGGCGCGCCAGCTGCTGGGCACCGACACCGCGTACCTGACGCTGAACGACGACGCCCGCGGGGACACCTACATGCGGGTCACCGACGGGACGGTCTCGGCCTGGTTCCAGGGGCTGCGGCTGCCGATGGGCGCAGGACTCGGCGGCCTGGTCGCCCAGACCGCCGCCCCGTACGCGACGGCCAGCTACTTCACCGACACCCGTTTCCGGCACACCGAGGACATCAACGGCGGGGTCGCCGAGGAGGGACTGGTCGCGATCCTCGGGGTGCCACTGCTCCGCGGGTCGCAGGTCATCGGGGTGCTGTACGCCGCCGACCGCACCGAGCGCACCTTCGAGCGCTCCGAGGTCGCACTTCTGGGCTCGCTCGCCGCGCACGCGGCCATCGCCCTGGACAACGCCCGGCTGCTGGAGGAGACGCGGGCGGCGCTCGAGGAGCTCTCGGTCACCAGTCGCGAGCTGCGGGCGCACAGCGCCTCGGTCGAGCGCGCCGCCGGCGCGCACGACCGGTTCATCGACCTGGTGCTGCGGGGCGGCGGCGTGGAGGAGGTCGCCGTGGCGGTCACCGAGGTGCTCGGCGGGCGGCTGACCGTGCTGGACCAGGACGGCCGGGCGACCCCCAGCGGGGGCGATCCGGGGCCACCCGACCCCGCCGGCGCGCTCAGCCTGGCCCGCGCCACCGGCCGCACCGTGCGGGACAGCGACTGGTGGACCGCCGCCGTCACGGTCGACAACGAGCTGATCGGCGGCCTCGTGCTGTGCCGCGAGGAAGAGCTCTCGGACTCCGACCAGCGCATCCTCGAGCGCGCCGCGCTGGTCACCGCGCTGCTGCTGCTGATCCGGCGCTCCGCGGGCGAGGCCGAGCACCGGGTGCGCGGAGAGCTGCTCGGCGAGTTGCTGACCACGCCGGGCCGTGACCCCGACGGCCTGCGCGAGCGGGCCCGGCGACTCGGCGCCGACCTGGACCGGCCGCACGCCGTGGTGGTCGTCCAGGTCGCTGACGGCGCGCGCACCCGGGCCGCCGCCGCCGCCGGGCACCTGGCCGCCGTCCGCGGCGGGCTCGCCGGTCTGCACGACGGCCGGGTCGTCGTCTGCCTGCCCGACATCGCCGCCGGCGTGGCAGCGGAGGCGGTGCGCGTCGAGCTGCGCTCGGCGGCCGGGGTGGTGACCGCAGGT
>NZ_JPMX01000058.1:0-16941 GCF_000761485.1 Modestobacter caceresii | reverse complement strand
GGCGGGCCGCTGCGTGAGCACGCTGATCGCGCTCGGCCGCAGCGGCCAGTCGGCCGGCGCCGAGGAGCTCGGCTTCTTCGGGCTGTTGGTCGGCGACCAACGGGACGTCGGGGCCTTCGTCCGCGCGACGCTGGCACCCCTGCTCGACTACGACGCCCGGCGCGGGACCGACCTGATCGCCACCCTGCGGGCCTGGTTCGACGCCGGCGGCAGCCACGCGCGCGCCGCGGAGGCGCTCCGGGTGCACGTCAACACGGTCACCCAGCGGCTGGACAGGGTCGCCCGGTTGCTCGGCAAGGACTGGGCGGCCCCCGACCGGGCCCTGGAGGTGCAGCTCGCACTGCGCCTGCTCCGGCTCGCCGACGGCGACACCGTCGGCACGGGCGGCCAGGCAGGGCGCTGACCTGGGCGGTGGCGCTGCTCGAGCTCGCGGGCGGTGGGGCGGCGCCGGGGTCAGATCCAGCCGTGCCGGCGCGCCGTGTCCACCGCGGCGTGCCGGTTCGGCGCTCCCAACTTGGCCGACGCCGCGGACAGGTGGTTGCGGACCGTCCCCGGCGACAGGTGCGCCCGCGCGGCGATCTCCTCCACGGGGGCACCTCCGGCGGCCAGTTCCAGGACGTCGGCCTCGCGCGGCGTCAGCGGGCTGTCCCCGGCGCTGATCGCCTCGGCGGCCAGCTCCGGGTCGACGTAGCGCCCGCCCCGGTGCACCGTGCGCACGACGTCGCTGAGCACGGCGGCGCTGACCGTCTTGGGGAGGAACCCCCGGACCCCGGCCTCCAGGGCACGCTTGAGGTGGCCCGGCCGCCCGTGCCCGGTGACGATGACCAGCCCGCAGCCGGGCAGCAGCGTGCTGAGCTCGCCGGCCACGCTGATCCCGTCCCGGTCGGGCATCTGCAGGTCCAGGACGGCGACGTCCGGGGCGTGCGCCCGGGCCATCGCCAGGGCCTCCGCCCCCGACGACGCCTGGGCGACCACCTCGAGGTCGTCCTCCAGGCCCAGCAGCGCGGCGAAGGCGGAGCGGACCAGGTTCTCGTCGTCGGCGAGCAGCACCCGGATCACGCCGCGCCCCCGGTGGGCAGCGTGGCGGTGACGGTGAACCGGTCGCCGTCCCGGCCGGCGTGCAGGGTCCCGCCGGCACCGGCCAGTCGCTCCCGCAGCCCGGTCAGGCCGTTGCCCTCACCCGGGTCGGCGGAGACGCCGTCGTTGCTCACGGTCAGCCGCACCTCTCCACTCCCTCGGTCCAGCGTGATCGTGCACTCGGCGGCCTCGCTGTGCCGCAGCACGTTGGTGACCGCCTCCAGCACCACCCAGCCCAGCGCGGCCTGCACGGGCTCGGGCAGGGTGCCGGCGCCGTCCTCACCCTGCACCGTGCAGCCCACGCCGGCCGCGCGCAGCACGGAGCGGGCTCCGGCGAGCTCGCCGGTGAGGTCGGTCCGGCGGTAGCCACGGACCACCTCCCGGACCTCCTTCAGCGACTCCTCGGCGATCCGGCTGATGTCGGCCACCTCCGCGGCCGCCTCCGGCCGGGAGCGGCGGACCAGCTCCCCGGCCAGCTGGCTCTTCACCGCGATCGCGGAGAGGTTCCGGCCCATGACGTCGTGCAGGTCGCGGGCGAACCGCAGCCGCTCCTCGGCCACCGCCAGCTGCAACTGCACGCCGCGGGTGCGGTCCATCTCCAGCACCACGTCGAGCACCCAGACCGAGAAACGCCAGGCCAGGACGACGGCGCAGACAGTGACGCCGAGGAGGGCGGCCAGCGCGGCCGACGGACCCAGCGGCGCTCCCTCGACGAAGGCGGCGACCCCGCCGCCCAGCACCCCGATCACCGCGGCCGGGGGTACCAGCCGGCGAGTGGCCCAGACCGTCGAGCAGGCGGTGAGCACCATGCCGAGGGGCAGCGCCAGCGCCCACGGCGCCCCTTCGGTGTACTCCCCGTCTCCCGCGGACGCCCAGAGCCCGGCCGCCCCGGTGGCCAGGGCGGCCGCGAAGGCAGCCACGACGAGGATCGGCGAGACTCCCCGACCGACCCGGTGTGCCTCCAGTCCGCGTGCGGCCAGCACGACCGCGAGGACGGTGGTGACCGAAGTGCCGACGAGGAAGGTGACGACCGCGGCCCGGGAGACCACCTCGGTCACCGAGCCGAGGACGGCGAAGGTGAACAGCGGCAGCCCGCCGCCGATCCACCCGTAGAAGGACCAGCGCGTGTACAGGTCGATCCGCTGGGGCGCCGTCCGGCTGCTCCACCAGCGCGAGACGGTCGGCACGGCGGTGATGCTGCCGTACCGGCCGATCCGCGCAGCGCTCACCGGCGCGGTGCTCACCGGCCCACTGCTCACCGGCGCGGCGCCCACCGGAACCCCCGGGTGGCGGCCACCGTCCCGATCAGCAGCCACCCGGCCAGCACGGCCAGCGGCAGCGGCGCGGCCGCCCAGGCGCCCGCGGCGTCCACGCGGTCGCCGTCCCAGGTGACGCCGGCCAGCCCGAGCTGCAGCAGTTCGACCACGGGGGTGACCGGCATCAGCCGGGCCGCCAGGGCGACCGGCTCGGGGAAGACGCTGAGCGGGGTGATCAGGCCGGACAGCGCCGAGGTGACGACGACCAGCGGCAGGGTGGTGACCTGGGCGCTCTCGGCCGAACGGGTGAAGCTCGTGCTCGCCGCCGCGAGCACGGTCATCAGCAGCGCACCGCCGAGCAGCGCGATCACGGGGAGCAGGAACTCGACCGGCGCGCTCCACTCCCCCAGCACCACCACGCCCACGGCGACCAGCGCGACCTGGCCGAGCGTGACCAGCAGGGTGGGGACGGCGGTGCCGACGAGCACCTCCAGCCCGGTCAGCTCCCCGGTGCGCATGCGCTGCAGCACCAGCTCCTCGCGCCGGGCGACGTAGGTGATCACCAGGTTGTAGTAGGTGACGAAGACCAGGGTCACGCCGACGGCGGCGACCAGCAGCCGAGGCCCCAGGGGCAGCTCGCCGTCGATGCCGAGCGCCGGCACCGCGGCCACCAGGAGCAGCGGCAGCAGGCCCGAGTTGACGACGGCGGTCCGGTTGCGCAGGAACAGCCGCAGCTCGCCACCGGCCAGGGCGGCGACGCGACGCAGCCGGCTCGGGGCCGTCGCGGTGGGTGGGGCAGGGGCGTGGGTGGTGGTCATGGCGGGGGTCCTCTCGGCTGGGTGGGTCACGCGGACGGGGTGCGGGCCTCGGCGGCCACGGCGAGGAAGGCCTGCTCCAGCGAGGCGGAGCGGGCCTCCAGCGCCCGGAGGACGACGTGGTGCTCCGCCGCCCAGGCGAGCAGCTCGGCCAGCACCGGCTGGAGCGCGCGGGTGTGCCACTCGACTCGCGGCCGCTGCGCGACCACCTGCACGCCGGCCACCCGCGGCAGCTCGGGCGCGTCCTCGTCGAGGGTGAAGCGGAGGGTGGCCGGCTGGGTCTCGGCGATCTCCTCCTGCGTGCCGGAGAGCACGATCTGCCCGTCCCGCAGCACCGCCACCCGGTCGGCCAGCTCCTCGGCCTCCTCCAGGTGGTGGGTGGTGAGCACCACGGCAGCCCCGTCGGCGACCAGGTCGCGCACCAGCCCCCAGACCTGTCGCCGGCTCTCCGGGTCCAGGCCGGTGGTCGGCTCGTCCAGCACGACGACCCGCGGCCGGCCGAGCAGGGCCAGCGCGAGGTCCAGCCGCCGACGCTCGCCGCCGGAGAGGCTGCGCACCCGGACGTCGGCCCGGTGGGCCAGCTGCACCTGCGCCAGCGCCTCGGGCACCGGCCGCGGGTCGGTGAGGGTGCCGGCCCAGGTCTGCAGGGTCTCGGCCACGGTGAGGTCGCCGGGCAGGCCACTGGCCTGCAGCAGCACGCCCAGGTGTGGCCGCACCCGGGCCCGCTCGCGCACCGGGTCGGCGCCGAGCACCCGCACGGTGCCGCCACCGGCCGGCGCCAGCCCCTCGAGCACCTCCAGCGCCGAGGTCTTGCCGGCCCCGTTGACGCCGAGCAGGGCGAAGACCTCCCCCGGCTGGACCTCGAAGGAGATGCCCCGCACCGCCTCGAAGTCGCCGTAGCTGCGCCGCAGGTCCCGCACCTCGATCGCGGGAGCGGCCTCGACGGGCGCGGACACTGGTGGGGCGCTGGGGTGCACGGTCGACCTCCTCGATGCGCCGCCGGCCGCCGTCGGGCCGGTCTGTCGGACGCATCCCCCACGTTGCTGCCACTCCGCGCCCGGCACAGGTGCCGGGGCGCACGACTTCTCCCCGCCGGTGCACGGACGGGCGGTGACACGCGTCATGGGTGGTGCGTGCACGCCTACCCTGGGCCGGTGCTCCCCGTCCTCGCCCCCGCGCCGACGGTGCTGCCCGAGGCGGAGTGGACGGCCCGGGCCGGAGCCCACCGGCAGCGGATGGACACCTGGCTGACCCCGCACCAGGAGCGCCGTCGCACCGGGGTCGCCCACCCGGTGCTGGACTTCCTCTTCACCTACTACTCCGAGACGCCGGCCCGGCTGCGCCGGTGGCACCCCGGGGTCGGGGTCGTGCTCACCGGCGAGGCCGCCACCGAGCGCCTGGGCTGGCCGTTCTACGCAGAGGTCGGCGCCCGGGACGCCGCAGGAGAGCCGGTGCGCGGGATCGGGCTCGACGTCCCGGCCTTCCTGGCCAAGCGGCGGGCGTCGGTCGGCTGGGTGGAGGGCCTGCTGGCCGGGACGGCCAGCAGGCCGGGCCAGTTCGGCTGCTTCGGGATGCACGAGTGGGCGATGCTCTACCGCCCCGGCGACGGCGAGGTGCGGCACGAGCAGCTGCCGCTGCGGCTGGGGCAGGCCGGCACCGACGCCGTCGTCGAGTCACACCGGGTGCAGTGCAGCCACATCGACGCGTTCCGGTTCTTCACCCGCGCCGCCGAGCCGCGCAACACGCTCCGGCCCACCCGGGACACCCAGCAGCAGCTGGAGCAGCCCGGCTGCCTGCACGCCACGATGGACCTCTACAAGTGGGCCTACAAGCTCGGCCCGGCGGTGCCCGGTGAGCTGCTGGCCGACTGCTTCGCGCTGGCCGCCGACGTCCGCGAGCTGGACATGCGCGCCTCCCCCTACGACCTCACGAGCCACGGGTACGCACCCGTCGCCGTGGAGACGCCGGAGGGCAAGGCCGAGTACGTCGCCGCCCAGCGCGGCTTCGCCGACCGCGGCGCGGTGCTGCGGCAGCGACTGCTCGCGGTGTGCCGGGAGCTGCTGGCGCTCGGCTGACGTCGTACGGTCGGGGGCGTGACCTCCACCCGCACCGACCGCTGGCTGCACCTGGACGGGACGACGAACACCCGTGACCTGGGCGGGCTGCCCACCACCGACGGCGGGACGACGCAGTTCGGTCGGATCCTGCGCAGCGACAACCTGCAGACCCTCAGCGCAGCTGACGTCGCCGCGCTCGTCGAGGAGGTGGGGCTGACCGAGGTCGTCGACCTGCGCACCACCGCCGAGATCCTGCTCGAGGGGCGCAGCCCGCTGCGCGACGTGGACACGGTCACCCACCGGCACTTCACCCTGCTGCCCGAGCGGGGGATGCGCACCGACGTCTTCGCCGCCGAGGAGAGCGACGAGGAGATCCGGGCGCATCTGCCGGCCGACTGGGCGGAGTCGCTCCTCCCCCGCCAGGTCGCGCCCGGGGACGAGGGGGAGCCGCCCGCCGTCCGCTCCTACCTCGGGTACCTGTCCGACGGCACGGACAACGTGCTGGCCGCGGTCCGGTCACTGGCCGCCGGCGGCCCCGGCGCTGCGGTCGTGCACTGCGCCGCAGGCAAGGACCGGACCGGCGTGGTCTGCGCGCTGGCGCTCGCGGTGGCCGGGGTGACGCCGGAGGCGATCATCGCCGACTACGCGCAGACCGCCGAGATCATCGACGCACTCGTCGCAAAGCTGGCCAGCAGCCCCACCTACGCCGAGGACATGACCCGGCGCGACGTCGCCAGCCACACCCCGCGGGCGGAGTCGATGCGCCGGGTGCTGGAGGTGCTCGACGAGCGCTGGGGTGGCCCGGTCGGCTGGCTGGAGCAGCACGGCTTCGGCGCCGAGGAGCAGGCGGCGCTCCGGTCCCGCCTCCGCGACTGAGGACCCCACACAGCAGAGGACCCCGGCTCCCATGGGGAGTCCGGGGTCACGGTGCGTGCCTGCGTCCGCCCTCTTCGTCGAGAGCGGGGGGTGTTCAGCGCAGGACGTTGTTGAACTGGCTGCTGTTGGCCAGGGTCAGCAGCTCGTCGCGCATCGCGGGGCTGCTGGTGCGGGCGACGGCGGCATCCACTGCCCGCCGCGTACGCGACGCCTGCCGACGCTGACGCCAGCTGGAGGTCACGCTGCTCATGTCACTGCCTTCTTTCGGTGGTCCTGAGTGGGTGTTACGTCTGTATTAAACCAGGCGTAGCGGCTGGTATTCCAACGGATCTAAGGCCGTGTCGCTGGAGCTTCCGATGGAATCTTCACCCGAAGGGGGTGGCGGCCATAGATCCGTCACCTTCGCGCCACTTGTCCAGCACCTACGGAGTGCAGTCGGTCACCTCTGCAGGGTGAACGACGATGCCTGGAGACGTCAGCGCCCCGTCGGTCACCTTCGACCGACGGGGCGCGGGCGCTCTCCCCCTCTGCACGGGCCCGTCACGGGCCGGCGAGCACTGGGGACCTCAGTCGGCGGCGAGCAGCACCTCACGCACGGCGGCGCGGGCGGAGGCAGGGTCGGCTGCGGCGAGTGCCGCCTCCGCAGCGCGCTGACAGGTGGCCAGGTCCACCGTCGCCAGCCGCGCACCCACCCCGGCCACCGACGAGGCGGCGCAGGACAGCGAGGTGATCCCCATGCCGACCAGCACGCAGGCCAGCATCGGGTCGGCGGCCGCCTCCCCGCAAACCCCCACGGCCTTCCCGGCGCGCTGACCGGCCGCCGCGGTCGCCTGCACCAGCGCGAGCAGCGCCGGCTGCCACGGGTCGGTCAGGTCGGCCAGGTCGGCGGAGAGCCGGTCGGCGGCGAGCGTGTACTGCGACAGGTCGTTGGTGCCGATCGACAGGAAGTCCAGGTGCTCCAGGAACCGGTCGGCGAGCACGGCGACCGAGGGCACCTCCACCATGACGCCCGGCACCATGCCCCGCTCCCGCACCTGGGCGGCGAACTCCGCGGCCTCGGCCACGGTGGCCACCATCGGGGCCATCACCCATGGCTTGGCACCGGTACGGCTCGCCGCCTGGGCGACCGCGTCCAGCTGGTGGGTGAGCAGGCCGGGGTCACGGCGGGCGGTGCGCAGCCCACGGACGCCGAGGGCCGGGTTGGCCTCGTTCGGCGGCGTGGCGAACGGCAGCGGCTTGTCCGAGCCGGCGTCCAGCGTGCGGAGCACGACCTTGCCCTCGGGGAAGGCCGCGAAGACGCCGGCGTAGATCTCCGTCTGCTCCTCGACCGACGGCTCCTCGGTGCGGCCGAAGAAGGCGAGCTCGGTGCGGAGCAGGCCGACCCCCTCGGCGTGCGCCGCCGCCGCGGCCCGCGCCCCGGCGCCGTCCTGCACGTTGGCCAGCACCTGGACGGGGTGTCCGTCGCGGGTCGTGCCCGGCCCGCGGTACCCGGCGAGCGCCGCAGCGGCCTCCTGCGCGGCGGCCACCCGGGTGCGGGCCTCCTCCGGGTCGGGGTCGACGGTGACGGTGCCCTGCTCGCCGTCGACCAGCACCATCGCGCCCTCGGGGACGTCGGAGAGCCCGCCGACGCCCACCACGCAGGGCAGCCCGAGCTGCCGGGCGATGATCGCGGTGTGGCTCGTGGCCCCACCCAGCCGGGTGGCCAGCGCGATGATCCGGGACGGGTCCAGGCCGGCGGTGTCGGCCGGCGCGAGGTCGTCGGCGAGCAGCACCGACGGCGTCTCCGGCGCGGGCACCCCCGGCTCGCCCTGGCCGGTGAGCTCGGCGACGATCCGGTCGCGGACGTCGCGGACGTCGGTGGCCCGCTCGGCCATCACCCCGCCGAGGCTGACGAAGAGGTCGACGAACTGCGCCGCGGCGCCCACCGTGGCGGCCTCCGCCGAGGCGCCGTCGCCGATGCGCTGCTCCACGGCCGACAGCAGCCCACGGTCCCGGGCCAGCTGCGCCGTGGTGTTCAGCACCTCGGCGCTCACGCCGGTCGACGCCGCAGCCCGGCCGGCCAGCCGCGCGGCCACCGCGTCGGCGGCCGAGGTGAACCGTTCCTTCTCGGCCGCGCGCTGCTGCTCCGGGACGACCGGCCCCTCCGCCGGCGGCAGCTCGATGGTCCCGACCGGGCGCACCACCGGGCCGGCGGCCACACCTGGGACCACCGGGGTCCCGGTGAAGACGGTCGCTCCGGTCAGGGCGTCCGGGGAGATCCGGGTCCCGGTCGGCGTGCTGGACATCGGGGGCCTCACTGTCTGCTCGGGCCGGGCGGGTGTCCGGTCGGACGAGCTCCGTCGTAGATGACTGGGGGCGGCGCAACGACAATGGTGCATCCGGTGACCAGGGTCACCAGCAACCCTTGACTTGTCAACTGATCCCACGTAGAACAACATGAAAGCAGGGCGATATCCACATAATCGGGCATCGGCCCGTCGTGTCAGTACAGCGCGGCCCCGGGGGTGAGCATGTACGCGGAAGAACGCCAGCAGGCGCTCGCCGGCCTGGTCACCCAGCGCGGCCGAGTCGCCGTCACCGCCGTCGCCGAGCACTTCGGGGTGACCACCGAGACCGTCCGCCGCGACCTCGCCGTGCTCGAGCGTGCCGGGATGCTGCGCCGGGTGCACGGCGGTGCCGTCCCCGTCGGGACGCTGACCGTGGTGGAGCCCGCGCTCGGGGAGCGGCGCGGCACGCGCATCGAGGCCAAGCGCCGCATCGCCACCGCGGCGCTCACCCTCCTGCCGCCCGCCAACGGCAGCCTGATCCTGGACGGCGGCAGCTCGACCGCGGCGCTGGCCGAACTGCTCCCCGGCGACCGGCCGCTGGTGACCGCCACCAACTCGGTGCCGATCGCCGCCCGGCTCTCCGGCTCCCCGGGCATCACCCTGCACGTGCTCGGCGGGCGGGTCCGCGGGATCACCCAGTCCGCCGTCGGGGAGTCCACCCTCGCAGCGCTCACCGACCTCCGGGCCGACGTCGTCTTCCTGGGCACCAACGGAATCAGCGCGGGCTTCGGCTTCACCACGCCCGACGAGGCCGAGGCGGCGGTCAAGCGGGCCATGGCGCGAGCCGGGCAGCGGGTCGTCGTGCTCGGCGACAGCAGCAAGCTCGGCCGCGAGCACCTGGTGCGCTTCGCGGCCATCGAGGACGTCGACGTCCTGGTCACCGACGAGGAGGCCGACCCGGCCGTCGTCGCTGAGCTCGAGCAACAGGGGATCGAGGTGCTCGTCGCATGAGGACGGACTCCGCACCGGGCGGGCGGGTGGTCACGCTGACCGCCAACCCGAGCCTGGACCGAACGCTGGAGCTGCCCGGCCCGCTGGACCGCGGCGCGGTGACCCGGCTGGGCGGCAGCCACACCGAGCCCGGCGGCAAGGGGGTCAACGTCTCCCGGGCCGTGGCCGCGGCAGGGGCCGAGGTCGTCTCCGTCCTCCCGGCGGCCGACGACGACCCGATCGTCCGCGCCCTGCACGCGCTCGGCCTGCACCTGGCCAGCGTGCCCATCGACACCCCGGTACGCACCAACTACACGCTCACCGAGCCCGACGGGACGACGAGCAAGCTCAACGAGCCGGGCGCCCGACTGGACGAGCCGGCGCTCGCAGCGCTGCAGCACGCCCTGCTGGAGCACGCCGCCACCGCCAGCTGGGTCGTGCTCTCCGGATCGCTCCCCCCGGGGGCGCCGCGCGACTGGTACGCCACGCTCGTCCGCGCGCTCCGCAGCACCGGAGCCCGCATCGCCGTCGACACCTCCGAGGCGCCCCTGCTGGCACTGCTGGCCGCCGGCCCGGGGTCGGCTCCCGACCTGCTCAAGCCCAACACCGAGGAGCTGGCCCAGCTGGCCGGCGTGCCCGAGGAGGTCGTGACCGGCGACCCCCAGGCCGCGCTGGCCGCGGTCGCCACCCTGCACCAGCGGGGCGTGGCCGAGGTGCTGCTGACCCTCGGTGCCGACGGCGCGGTCCTCTCCACCGCCGACGGCGAGGTCTGGTCGGCCCGCCCGCCGCGGGTCACCGTCCGCAGCACGGTCGGCGCTGGCGACTGCAGCCTCGCCGGGTACCTGCTGGCCGACCTCGCCGGTGCCGCGCCGGCCGACCGGTTGCGGTCGGCGGTGGCCTACGGCGCGGCCAGCGCTGCGCTGCCCGGCTCCGCCGTGCCGACGCCCGCACAGGTGGACCCCGCCGGGGTCACCGTCATCGCCGGTCTGCCCGGCCACCCGACTCCCGCCGAGGCCGTCCCGGCCACCGGCGCCCGCTGAAGAACCCCGGGGGAACCACCATGTCCGCACTCATCACGACCGAGTTGGTGGCGCTCGACGCCGACCTCGGTCACGACAAGGACGCCGTCGTCCGCCGGCTGGCCGGCCTGGTCGCCGCCAGCGGCCGGGCCACCGGAGCCGACGACCTGCACGCCGACGCGATGGCCCGGGAGGCGAAGGCCGCCACCGGCCTGCCCGGTGGCATCGCCATCCCGCACTGCCGCTCCGCCGCGGTGACCCAGGCGTCGCTCGCCTTCGCCCGGCTCGACCCGAAGGTCGACTTCGGTGCACCCGACGGCCCGGCCGACCTCGCCTTCCTCATCGCCGCCCCCGAGCACGGCGACGCCGACCACCTCACCCTGCTCACCGCCCTGGCCCGGGCGCTCGTGCGCCCGGAGTTCGTCGCCTCGCTGCGCGCCGCCGGCTCCGTCGAGGAGATCGTCACGCTGGTGCAGGACGTCGTCTCCCCGCCGGAGGCACCGGCCGCCGCGGCCCCGCAGACCACCGGCGGTGCCACCGCCGCCGGCGCGACGGCCCCCACCCCGGCAGCCGAGCCCACCCCGACGACGGCCGGCCGCAGCATCGTCGCGGTCAGCGCCTGCCCCACCGGGATCGCGCACACCTACATGGCCGCCGACAAGCTCACCGCCGCGGCCAAGGAGATGGGCGTCGAGCTGCACGTGGAGACCCAGGGCTCCTCGGGCTCGACCCCGCTGGACCCGTCGGTGATCAGCCAGGCCGCCGCCGTCATCTTCGCCGTCGACGTCGGGGTCAAGGACCGGGACCGCTTCGCCGGCAAGCCGCTGGTGCAGTCCGGCACGAAGCGGGCGATGAACGAGCCCGAGGTGATGATCCGGGAAGCGCTGGCCGTCGCCGACGACCCGAACGGCCGCCGGGTGCCCGGCACGGCCGGGGCGGGGCGGGCGCCCGCGGTGAGCGGTGACCGGCCCAGCACCGGGTCGGAGATCCGCCGCTGGCTGCTCACCGGCGTGAGCTACATGATCCCGTTCGTCGCCGCAGGTGGCCTGCTCATCGCGTTGGGCTTCCTCTTCGCCGGCTACCCGATCGTCAACGCCGACCCGACCACGGACGGCGCGCAGAGCTACGCGCTGAACTGGGCACTGAACAACAACTTCTTCGACCTGCCCGGCGACCCCGGGGTCGACTACCTCCGCGGTGGCCTGCTCGGCTACCTGGGCGCGCTGTGCACCGTGCTCGGCCAGGCTGCGTTCGGCTTCCTCGTCCCCGCGCTGGCCGGCTACATCGCCTACGCCATCGCCGACCGGCCCGGCATCGTCCCCGGCTTCGTCGTCGGTGCCGTCTCGCTCACCGTCGGTGCCGGCTTCCTCGGCGGCCTGGTCGGCGGCATCATCGCCGGCTTCGCGGCGCTGTGGATCAGCCGCTGGAAGCTGCCGGCCTTCGCCCGCGGCCTGCAGCCCGTCGTGATCATCCCGCTGCTCGCCACGCTGATCTCCAGCGGCATCATGGTGGTCCTGCTGGGCCGCCCGCTGGCCGCCGCACTCGAGGGCCTCGGCGACTTCCTCAACGGGCTGACCGGCACCTCGGCGGTCCTGCTCGGGGTCATCCTGGGCCTGATGATGTGCTTCGACCTGGGCGGTCCGGTCAACAAGGCGGCCTACGTCTTCGCCACGACCGGGCTGACCGCCGCCGCCACCAGCGGTCCGCTGGTGATCATGGCCACCGTGATGGCGGCCGGCATGGTGCCGCCGCTGGCGATGGCGCTGTCCAGCACCCTCCTCCGGCCCAAGCTGTACACCCCGGCCGAGCGCGACAACGGCAAGGCCGCCTGGCTGCTGGGCGCCTCGTTCATCTCCGAGGGCGCCATCCCGTTCGCCGCTGCCGACCCGCTGCGGGTCATCCCCTCGATGATGCTCGGCGGAGCGACCACCGGGGCGATCGTCGCCGGGCTGGGGCTCGAGCTCCGCGCCCCGCACGGCGGCGTGTTCGTGTTCTTCGCGATGAGCAACGCCGTCCTGTTCATCCTGGCCGTGCTCATCGGTGCGGCCGTCGGCGGCGTCGCGGTGACCCTGGCCAAGAGCATCGGCCGGAAGCCCGCCGTCCCGGCCGAGGACGCCGACCTGACCACCGACCTGGCCGACGACCCCCGCTCGGCCACTGCCGGGCCGGGAGCTCCCGCCGGCCGTCCGGCACACTGACCACCAGCACGCCGACCAGAAAGAAGGCACCGATGCCCTCCAAGACCGTGACCGTCGGCTCCGCCGTCGGCCTGCACGCCCGTCCGGCCGCCCTCATCGCCGAGGCCGTCTCGAAGTCCGGGGTGCCGGTCACGCTGGCCACTCCCGGGGGGAACCCGATCGACGCCGGCTCGCCGTTGATGATCATGACGCTCGGCGCCAAGCAGGGCACCGAGGTCGTCGTCGACAGTGCGGACGAGGCGGTGCTCGACCGGATCGCCGACATGGTCGCCAGCGACCTCGACGCAGAGTAGGACCTCGCGGCCCCGTCCGAGGGGCCTGAGACGACGACAGCGCCCGTCCCCGGCCGGGGACGGGCGCTGTCGTCGTCGGCTCAGGAGGCCGGCGGGTAGGGCGAGGCCTTCAGCAGCCGGGCCAGGTGCGCGGCGTTGCGGGCCACCGTGGCCGTGGTCGTGGCGGTCGCCCCCGGCGTCTCGTCGAGGTCCTGGTAGTCGGTGCCGTGCATCGCCTCGCCGTTCCAGTACGTGGCGCCCTGGGCCGGGACGGTGAAGCCGACGTCGTCCAGCGCCTGGAACAGGTCGGCGCTGATCTTGTGGGCGCCGTCCTCGTTGCCGACGACGGCGACGACGGCGACCTTGCCGAAGGTGTGCGGCCGGCCCTGGTCGTCGGTCTCGGAGATCTCGGCGTCCAGTCGCTCCAGCACCCGGTTGGCGACGCTGCTCATCTGGCCCACCCAGGTGGGCGTGGCGATCAGCAGGACGTCGGCGGCCAGGACCTTCTCCCGGATCGCCGGCCAGGCGTCGCCGTCGCCCATGTCCACCTCGACACCGGGCTTAACGTCGTGGTCGACGACCCGGAGCAGCTCACCCTCCACGCCGTGCTCGGCCAGGGCGTCGAGCACCTGGCGGGCGATCAGGTCGGTGCTGGAGGGAGCGGGGGACGGCTTGAGGCTGCAGGTCAGCGCGAGTGCGCGCAGCGGGGTCGCTGTGGTCATGATCCAGGCCATGCCCCATCCGGTCGCGCACTGCACATCGGACCTGGCTCCCCGGCCGGACGCGACGGCGCCCGCCCCCTCGAGGTGAGGAGGCGGGCGCCGTCGTCAGGTCACCGGAGGACGTCAGCCCTCGCGCGGCACGTCCCCGCGCCAGGCGCCGGTCTCGGTGCCACGGCTCTCGATGAACTCCTTGAACTTCTTCACGTCGGCGGTGATCTGCCGGTCGTCGACGCCGACCGCGGCGCCGACCTTCTCCACGACGCCCTGGGGCTCCCAGTCCAGCTGGACCATCACCCGGGTCGTGGTGTCACTGATCTTGTGGAAGGTGACGACGCCGGCGTGCGGAGTGTCGCCGTCGGTGCTCTTCCAGGCCACCCGCTCGTCGGGGTGCTGCTCGGTGATCTCGGCGTCGAACTCGCGCTCGACCCCGCCGATCTTGGTGACCCAGTGGGTGCGCCGCTCGTCGAGCTGGGTGATCCGCTCGACCCCGTTCATGAACTCCGGGAACGTCTCGAACTGGGTCCACTGGTCGTAGACCTGCCGGATCGGCACGTCCACGTCGATCGACTTCTCCACGTTCGCCATGGGGAGCCTCCTCTGCTCAGGGGTCTCGTACGTCCGGTCGTCCCCTACCCGGACGCGGACGACCGACAAACGAGATCCGCGGGCGCCCCGACGAACCCGTCCAGACGGTCGCGCCCTCAGCGTGCGGGGCGCCAGCGGGCCGTGAGCACGAGCATCCCCGCGAAGGCGAGCACGGCGAAGGCGCCCAGGGCCAGCACCAGCCAGCGGAGCCATTCGAACGACTCGGGCAGGACCCGGACCGCGAGACCGGGCACGATCGCGAGGAGCCAGGAGGTCGAGGCGATGCCCGCCCAGCGCCCGGCCCGGACGACCTGCGGGTCGTCGGCGACCTCGGGATCGGCCCAGGCACGCCGCAGGAAGCTCAGCGCAGCGAGCGCACAGACGAGGGCGGCCACCAGGACGAGCGCGCCCGGCAGGCCGCCGACGCCGTCCTGCACCACCGCGACGGCCAGGAAGCCGAGGACGGCGAGCACCGCCACCGTGCCCGCCGCGAGGCCGATGCGGCGCCAGCGGAGCAGGGTCGGCATCCCCAGCGGCTCCCGCAGCTGCTCGTGCCGAGCGGTGCGGCCGCTCCCTGCTCCGCTCATGGTCCAGCTCCTCCTCGACGGCCACCCCGACGCCGGACGGCGCCGTGATCTTGGTGCACCGTAGCGGGATCCCGCCCCGGATCAGCGCGACGCGAGGACGGCGGCGGCGACGCTGCCCCGCACCGGGCGTCCGGGCAGCAGCAGCATCTGCGCCAGGTGGTACGCGTCCGGCTTCCCCGCCCAGGTGCGGCTGCCCACCGCGCCCTCCGGGGTGAGCTCGTGGTGCCAGCTGCCCACCGCGGGGTCCAGGAACAGCCGGTCACCCAGCTCCTCCCAGCGCTGCTGCAGCGCCAGAGACTGCGGATCGCCGAGCACGGCGTGGCGGACGGCCGCAGCCGCGATCGCCTCGGTGACCACCCAGTGCATCCGGGCGGCGACCACCGGGCGGTCGTCCCAGTCCAGCGTGTACGGGAAGCCCTCGTGCCCGTCGGCCGCCCAGCCCCGCTCGGCGGCGGCCAGGAACAGCCCGTCGGCGTCGGTGTGCAGCCAGCCGGGCGCGTCCTCGCCCAGCGCCGCAGCCAGGTGCAGGCACAGCCGGGCCCACTCGAACTGGTGCCCGACGGTGACCCCGTACGGGCGGAACGGGTCGGCCGGCCGGTCCCGGTTGAACTCCGGCAGCGGCTCCCAGGACGGCGTGAAGTGCTCGGGCAGCCGCCAGTCCCGCTCCCGGGTCCACTGGTGCACGATCCGCTCCGTCGCCCGCAGGGCGCGGGTGCGCAGCCGGGCCGCCGCACCGGGGTCGGTGGGGGCCAGCGCGTCGGCCGCCGCCAGGGTCGACTCGACCCCGTGCATGTTGGCGTTCGCGCCGCGGTAGGCCTCACTGGTGGCCCAGGTGCGGTCGAACGACTCGACCGCCAGGCCCTCGTCGTCGTCCCAGAACCGCTGCTCCCAGACCTCCAGCGCCTCCTCCAGCAGCGCGCGGCCACCCGCGATGCCGGCCACGGTGGCGGTCGAGCCGGCGAGCACCACGAAGGCGTGCACGTAGGCGGCCTTGGTGTCGTCGTCGGCACCGGCACCCACCGCCGAGCGCCAGCCGCCGTGCTCGGCGTCGTGCAGCGGGCCCTCGCGCAGCGCGGCCACGCCGTGGGCGGCGAGGTCCTCGGCGCCCGGCTCGCCGACGAGCGCGCCGAGGCCGAAGACGTGCGTCATCCGGGCGCTGATCCAGGTCTCCACCGGCTTGGCGGCGAGCACCTGCCCGTCGTCACCGAGGTAACCGAAACCCTCGGGGACCCGGGAGGCGGCGGCGAAGGACAGCAGGGGACCGAGCTGGGTGCGCACGGTCAGAACGTGAGTGCGGTGCCGGGGTCGTGCAGCAGCGCCCCCACGTCGGCCAGGAAGCGGGAGCCCAGCTCGCCGTCGACTATGCGGTGGTCGAAGGAGAGCGCCAGCTGGGTGACCTGCCGGGGCACGACCTTGCCCTTGTGCACCCACGGCATCTCCCGGACCGCGCCGAAGGCCAGGATCGCCGACTCGCCGGGGTTCAGGATCGGCGTGCCGGTGTCGACGCCGAAGACACCCACGTTGGTGATCGTGATCGTGCCGCCGGTCATGTCCGTGGGCTGCGTCCTGCCGGCCCGAGCGGTCTCGGTGAGCTCGCTGAGCGCACCGGCCAGCTCGGCCAGCGACAGCCGGCCGGCGTCCTTGACGTTCGGCACGGTCAGGCCCCGCGGCGTGGCGGCGGCGATGCCCAGGTTCACCGCGCCGTGGACGACGATCTCCTGGGCCGCCTCGTCCCAGGAGCTGTTGACCATCGGGTGCCGCTTCGCCGCCAACAGCAGCGCCTTGGCCACGAACAGCAGCGGGCTGACCTTCACCCCGGCCAGCTCCGGCCGGGCGGCCAGGCGCTCACGCAGCTTCATCGTGCGCGTGATGTCGACGGTGAGGAACTCGGTGACGTGCGGGGCGGTGAACGCGCTGGCCACCATCGCGGCGGCGGTGTGCTTCCGCACCCCCTTGATCGGGATCCGGGTCTCGCCGGCCGCAGCCTCCTGCGACGGGCCGGCCGCGGCCTCCGGCGACGACGGGCCCGCGACGGCCGCGTCGACGTCGGCGCGGGTGATGACGCCGCCGGCGCCGCTGCCGCGGACCGTGGTGAGGTCGACGCCCAGCTCCTTGGCGTACTTGCGCACCGGCGGCTTGGCCAGCGGGCGCAGCGCACCGCGGCCGGCGGTCGCCGACGGCGCCGACGTGGTGGGCTCGGCGGGACGGCGGGCCGCCGCC
>NZ_JPMX01000057.1 GCF_000761485.1 Modestobacter caceresii | reverse complement strand
CGAACAGATCGCGCCCTCACCGACCGCGCTGGATCAGTTACCCAACACCCTCTCAGGCCACCGCTCTCAACGCTGCCCACCTTCAGCGTTTCCCGCGCATCAACGGCTGGCTGCTCATACCAAGCGAAGCAGGCTTCCTCATTGGGACTGTTACGTGGGTGGGGATAGAGCGTTCTCCGTACGCCAACTTCACCGCCAAGAGCGACAAAGCCCTCGTGGACCTGCCGTTCCCCGTCCGCCGCCTACGGCTTGCGCCTCTGGGAACCTTGCGTTGGCTCGATCACGACGGCATGACCGAGCCTGAGTTGATACGTGGCATCCCCAGTTACCCGTCCGTCGGTGAATCAGTGCTGGTCCCGTCCGCGGACCAACTCCGGGCCATCGCCCAGACGACGAGCAAGCACACTCACGTCAGCATTGGGACGTCTCCGCTCGCTGGGGACGTCGATGTCCGGATCGACCCGAATCGCTTGTTCGGGAGACACCTCGCGGTTCTGGGAAACACCGGCTCCGGTAAGTCCTGCACCGTCGCCGGACTGATCAGGTGGTCCCTTGAGGCAGCCCGCCAGACGCTAGAAGAGAGCGGCAGTGACAAGCAGCCCAATGCCCGTTTCATAGTCCTGGACCTGAACGGCGAGTACGCCAACTGCTTCAGTGACGTCGCAGGTGTCCGCGTATTCCGCCCCAGCCCCCAAGGTGACGAACGCGAACTGACTGTCCCCGGTTGGATCTGGTCCAGCGCCGAATGGGCCGCTATCACGAGGGCGTCGCTGCAAACACAGCGCCCCCTTCTTCAGCAGGCGCTTAGAAACCTACGCAACAACATCGACCCGGACGCGTCAGGGCGGGCGATGTTGGCCACGCAACTACGCGGCTTCCTAGACTTATGGACTGGGTACAGCAACGATCCGGCGCAGTACACCAAGTTCCCGCAACACAAGTCCGTCTCGTCATCCCTTGACAGCATGATCAGCGTGTTCGAGCAGTTGGCGCAGAGCGGCATGGATGACGCCCTGCGCGACCTGCTGGACGCCTTGAGCACTGTCGCCAAGAAGCATCTGCCTAAGTATGTGCAGTATGAAACTGCGTACACGTACGACGAGGTGTCCAAGGTTGTCGCAGCACTGAAGGCCGTCCAGAGCGCTACCGGTGTGGTCGGTCAGTCGACGCAGGTGAGCGAAGACGCTCCTGTCAGGTTCGACATCAATGTCATGACGGAGCACATGTACGCGCTCTCCCAGACCGGCGAGTTCTCTACCGGCTCCGCCCACACGTCCTATCTCGTGGCTCGGCTTCGGACCATGCTCACCGACACCCGCATGCGACGGGTCATCTGCCCCGACACGGAGCAGTCGTTCCCAGACTGGCTCGCCGACGTCATCGGGAACGAAGACGCTTCTGACGGCCAGATCGCCGTCATCGACCTTTCACTGCTTGCTTCCGATGTTGTCCACACCGTGGTCGCGGTTCTCGCTCGCGTGGTCATGGAGGCCCTGCAACATGTCCGGCGGCTAACAGGCAGCGATCTACCAACAGTGCTAGTCCTAGAGGAGGCGCACAACTTCGTCGGCAGCCGGGCCAGCGCGTCGGACATCCCCACCACCAGCGACCTCTGTCGGGAGACCTTTGAGCGGATCGCCCGCGAAGGTCGCAAGTTTGGACTTGGGCTTGTCTTGTCGTCGCAGCGTCCCTCCGAACTGTCCTCGACAGTGTTGTCTCAATGCAACTCATTCCTGTTGCACCGTCTCGTTAATGACCGCGATCAGGATCTGGTGGGCAGGCTTGTCCCCGACGCACTGGGAGACCTGCTCCGCGAACTTCCCGCCTTACCGTCCCGGCAGGCAATCTTGCTGGGCTGGGCCACGCCCGTTCCAACGCTCGTCGAAGTGCATGAACTCACCCCGCAGCAGCGTCCCCAATCCGACGACCCTGCTTACTGGGACACATGGACGCGGCAACGCGATGTGGACTTCACGTGGGACGACGTTGCCGAGCACTGGATCAATCCCAGCGGTGAGCAGGATCAGGAAGGAGACGGTGTGGGGCTGTCGTGAAGTTGCACTGAGTGCGTCGGTGGCATCTCGCGGTGCCCAGCCGCCTCTGCGTGCCAAGGGCCGCCGTCGCCCATCGTGGCGTGATGACCGCGCCGACCGTCGCATCGCAGGAAGGCGCATGTTGACCGTCAGGAGCCGCCAAGTGAGTCCCTCGCTGCTGCGGGCTCCAAGCGGCGGTGAGATTGGGAACGACCCTCGGATGACAGTTGTCAGCTGACCCCTGACCCGGGCAGCCCCCTCACCGGGGGTGCCCGGGCCGGTTCGATCGAGTGAGGCCCCGCACGGAGTGATCCGTGCGGGGCCTTGCCGTCTTCGGGCACAGCGCGGCCGTCCCCCCAGGCCGCGTCCGGGATGTCGCCCTCTAGGTTGGCCGGGTGGCGGATCGGGGTGACCAGGCGGCGCCACCCCGGACCGAGGGCGGGCACCTGCTCGCCCAGAGCAGCGGGCGAGCGTTCGGCGGTGCGCTGCTGTTCGCCCTCCCGCTGCTGATGACCATGGAGATCTGGCAGCTGGGCCTGTCCATCCCGAGGTACCGCCTCGGCCTGCTCATGGCGGCGACCGTGCTGCTCGTCGTCTTCCTCTCCCAGCACTTCGGCGCCGGGATGCCCGGGGTCGGCTGGCCCGGCTACCTGGCCGACGCCGGAGTGGCGTTCGTGATGGCCGCGGTGGCGACGGCGCTGGTCCTCGGGGTGCTCGCGGTGATCAGGCCCGTGCAGGGCTGGCAGGACTCCTTGTCGATCATCAGCTTGGAGATGCTCCCGGCCGCCGTCGGCGCGTCGTTCGCGCGCAGCCAGCTCGGCGTCGGCGGCCGGCGGGTCCCGACCACCACCTACGGCGGCGAGTTGCTGCTGATGGCGGCGGGTGCGGTCGTCTTCGCGGCCAACATCGCGCCCACGGAGGAGGTCGTGCTGCTCGCGGCGAAGATGGGCGCCTGGCACCCCGTCGCCCTCGTCGTCCTGTGCCTGGTCCTGATGCACGGCTTCGTGTACTCGGTCGGGTTCCGAGGACAGGAGCCGGCCGTCGGCGGGGTGCTGCGCTCATTCCTCACCCTGACCGTCGTCGGCTACGTCATCGCGCTGGTCGTGTCGGCCTACCTGCTGTGGACCTTCGGCCGGTTCGACGGGGTGGGTCCGGCCATGGTCGTCACCGAGGCCGTCGTCCTGGCGCTGCCGGCGAGCCTGGGCGCGGCGGCCGCCCGGCTCATCCTGTGAGGACGACGTGAGCGACGCCGATGACCGGGACGAGACCGGGACCCCCGACGGCGACACCAGCCGCGGCGAGTACCTGCTCGGCGCCCTCGGGGTGGTGGTGGTCCTCCTGGTCCTCGCCTTCCTCGTCCACCAGGCCGTCGTGCGCGACGGCGGTCCCCAGCTGTCGGTCACGGCGGCGGCGGCCCAGCAGGTCGAGGGCGGATGGGCAGTGCCCGTGGAGGTGGTCAACGAGGGCGGTCAGACCGCCGAGCAGGTCGAGGTGACCGGGGTGCTCACCCGCGACGGCAGCGAGGTCCAGCAGGCGACCGCCACGTTCTCCTACCTCGCCCCGAGCAGCCGGCAGTCAGGGGCCCTGCTGTTCTCCGAGGACCCGACCGACGGCAGGCTGGAGATCCGTCCAGCCGCCTACACACTGCCCTGACCGTCGGACGGACATCTGGACGGCCGCTGACAGCTGACGCAGGCGGCACGACGCATCCTGCGGTCGGAGCCCGTGGCTGAGCTGCCGGCACGGCTCCGGCGGGAGACGGCGGCGCGGATCGTCGGCAGGTCGTGGTGGAGTGCGTCCATGACCTGGGAGACGCACCCCGTGACCCCGGACCGTTTCGAGGACTTCGCTGACGTCGTCAACCGCACCCGCCGCGCCAACCACTGCTGGTGCCTGTCCCACCGGCTGCGTGCCGCCGAGATCGACGAGCTCGGTGGTGGGAGCCGTGAGCAGGCCATGCGACGGTTGTGCGAGCGCGAACATCCTCCGGGGGTGGTCACCTACCGGGACGGTGAACCGGTGGGTTGGTGCAACATCGGCTCGCGCGCGGAGATCACCCGACTGGCCGGCTCGCGTCTCATCCGGCCGGTCGACGACCTGCCGGTGTGGAGCATCGTCTGCGTCGTGGTCCGTTCGGGCCATCGCCGACAGGGTGTGACAGCTCCGCTGATCGAGGGAGCGGTCGCCTTCGCGGCTGCACATGGCGCGCCGGCAGTCGAGGCGCACCCGGTCGACCCCCCGGGACGCATGGACCTGACGATGTCGTTCGTCGGGACCCGGTCGATGTTCGAGCGAGCCGGCTTCCGCGTGGTCGGCACCACCGATGCCGTGGCGAGCGGGATGCCACGTCTGGTCATGCGGCGGGACCTGCGCTGACCGGCCCCCGGCCACCTCGCGCCATGCCCCGGGGTTGCGGTCGGTCGGCGGGTGCCGGAGGGGTCCGGCCCGACCGCTGCCGTCTACGTTGGCGGCCTACCTGCTGCCCCGACCGGGTAGGCCCTCGGGGACGGGCCGCCAACCGGGCGTAGACCCCCCGGCCAGCCGCTGACGAGCGAAGGAGCGAGATGACCAGGGACCACCGTCGGCTGCGAGGACCGGCTGCCGGCTGGCGGCGTCGGGCGCTCCCGCTCGGCGTGCTCCTCGTCGTCACGACGGGCCTCGTCGGTTGCGGGCAGGACCCTGCGTCGGTGGAGCCCGAGGTCACGGCCGAGGACCTCCAGGACGTCCGGGACGAGCTCGACGCGCTGGAGCGGCGGGTCGAGGCGCTGGAGTCCGAGCCCACCGCCGAGCCGACGGCCGAGCCCGACGAGAGCGACCCGACCGAGCCGCCCGTGGAGCCGACCCCGCAGTTCACCGAGGGTGAAGACGTGTCCGTGCGGGCCGAGGTCGTCGGCCTCATCGCCACCACCGACATCGGCACCGCGTTCCGCGTCTCCACCGGTTCCGGGCGCGCCGTGGCGGTGGTGTCGGCGACCCCGGTCCAGCCACTGGCGGTGCAGGACGTGGTCCGGGTCTCCGGCACGGCGACGACGGTGGACCCGGAGACCTTCGAGCGGGACTTCGGGATCGCCGCTGCCGTGGTCTTCGACGACCCGGACGCCTTCTTCGCCGGGGAGGCCGGGCAGATCGCCATCGCCGCGGACCAGGTGCAGCTGGGCGGGACGACGGCCCTCGACTGAGCCCGAGGGTGACCGCCGGGTCAGGCCGGGGGAGCCGCAGCCGGCAGCGGGTGGGCCCCGTCGAGCGGCTCGTCGGAGGCGGGGTGGGTCCGCAGGTGCTCCACGACGCGGTAGACCACCGCGAGCAGCGGCACGGCCAGCAGGGCACCCGGCACGCCGGCGACCAGGCCCCCGGCGGTGACCCCCAGCAGGATGACGACCGGGTGCAGCCGGACCGCCCGGCCCATGATCAGCGGCTGCAGCACGTTGCCCTCGACTTGCTGGACCACCAGCACGACGACCAGCACGACGACCGCATCGGTCACCCCGTTGGTGACCAGGGTGACCAGCACGGCCACCGCGCCGCTGACGGTCGCACCGACGATCGGGACGAACGCGCCGATGAAGGTGAGCAGGGTCAGCGACAGCCACAACGGCACGCCCAGGACGAGCAGGGCGAAGCCGATGCCGACGGCGTCGATCAGGGCCACCACGATCACGCCGCGGACGTAGCCGGCCAGCGTGTCCCAGGCCGCGAGGCCGGCGCCGTCGACCCGCGCCCGGCTCCGGTCGGGCACCCGGGCGAGCAGCCAGGCCCACATCCCGGCTCCGTCCTTGAGCAGGAAGAACACCAGGAAGACGATCAGCACCAGCCCGCCCAGTGCGAACAGGCCCAGCTGGGCCCCGGCACCCGGGCTCGGGGTGGCCTCGTACAGCCGGGTGACGATGTCGTTGCGGACGTCGGCGACCTGCTGCGCGTCCAACTGCAGCGGACCCTCGATCAGCCAGACGCGGATCCGGTCGATCCCGGCCGCCAGTGGCCGGGTCAGGTCCTGCAGGGTCGCGGCGGCCCGGAAACCGATCAGGAAGCCGATGCCGACCAGCACACCCAGCAGCAGCAGGACGGCGGCCAGCGCCGCCAGACCGCCGGGCACGCCCACCCGGCGCAGCCGACCGGCGACCGGGGCGCTCAGCGCGGTCAGCAGGACCGCGACCGCCACCGCGAAGGTCAGCATGGGCAGCCGGAAGAGCAGCCAGAAGACCAGCCAGACGACGGCCGCGAGCGCCAGCGTGGCCCCGCCCAGGGCCATCGTCCGCAGCGCCCAGGCCGGCATCACGCTCGGCTGGACGGGTGCCGCGACGGCAGGCCGAGGGGGCTCGGGGACGGAGGAGGGCTCCGTGCTGGCGGGCCGGTCGGGGTGCTGGTCGTCGGCAGGAGGGCCGCCGTCCAGGTGGCGGTCTCGGCGGCCGTTGGCCCTGGCCCGGCGGATCATCGTCTGCTCCTGTGTCCCGTGCCCCGCATGATCACGTCTCCTCGGACTGCTGTCGGTGCGGCGCCCGACGCAGCATGACCCGGTGCCTGACCAGCAGCACCGCGTTGGCCAGCAGCAGTCAGCGTCCCAGGAGGAGGACGGTGGCCAGCGACGTGGTCCCGTACCGCTCGGAGGAGTCGGCGAAGCACTTGGGGGACACCCGGTGGCCGCCGCTGGCCAGCGCGGAGGACACGACCACCGGCAGGACCGCGATCAACACCAGCCCGAGCAACCGCCCCCGCCAGCCGCGGGAGCCGGTCGCGGGTCCGTACCAGCCGACCGCGGGTCCGGGTGAGCGCGCGAGGGAGCTGCGGCACGGAGAGGGCGGAGGTCATCGGGGCGGGCCTACCCGACCGGAGGCGTCGGGCAATCCCCGGGCGCGGGCCGCCGTCAGCAGGTGGGGCCGTCGTCGGCCGGGCGGGTGATCGGCTCGACCGGCGGCGTGCTGCTGGCGACCGCCGGTCGGTCGGCACCTGCAGTCCTACCGAACTCCTGGGTCGCCCACACCGAGCCGTCCGCGGCGCAGAAGACGCCCACCCCGAGCCGGTCCCAGCCGGGGTTGAGCACGTTGGCCCGGTGGCCGTCCGAGCGCATCCAGCCGGCGTGGATCGTCCCGGCCGGCACCGGGCCGGTCGCGGAGAAGATGTTCTCGCCCACCGACTCGAACCCGGCCAGCTCATCGCCCTGCAGGACCTCCCGGATGTCCTGGTGCACGAACTCCCCGGTGTCGGCCATCTCCGCGCTCCAGTCGCGGGCGACCGTGGCCAGCGCGTCGTTCCAGGCCACCGGCTCCAGCCCGCGGGCCTCCCGCTCGGCGTTCACCCGGTCGAAGACGGCGCGGGCGATCTGCTCCTCGGCCGGTGCATCCCCGTCACCGGCCGGCGCGGACTGTGGCGCCGGGGCGGAGTCGACCAGGGCGCCGGACCCCGAGGAGGAGGAGGTGACGACGCAGCCGGTGCTGCCGAGCAGCACGGCGAGGACGGCGACGAGGGCGGCACGGAGGCGGAACACCGCGACGGGGTACCCGGCCGGGACCCGGTCAGCCGCCGCGCGGGTCCACTGCGGCCGTTCCGTGACCGGCCGGACCGCTCAGACTGTTCCCGACCGGACCGCCCGGCCGGGCAGCACGTCGGTGCGCAGCTCCCCGTCGCGGACCACCGGCGTCCCGGCGACCAGCACGTGCCGGAAGCCGCTGGACGGCGCGACCTGGGTGTAGGTCGCGTGGTCGGTGACCGTGTCCGGGTCGAAGACCACGAGGTCGGCGTCGGCGCCGACCTGTACCCGGCCCTTGCGGCGCATCGCCGGGACGGCGCCCTCCAGGATCTGTGCCGGCAGCAGCGACGAGCGGCGCAGCGCCTCGGTCAGGCTGAGCAGACCTCGTTCGCGCACCAGCCAGCGCAGCGTGCGCGCGTAGGAACCGGCCGAGCGGGGGTGGGTGACCAGTCCGGGAGCCGGTGGCCAGGTGTCCGGCGCTGCGGCCCCGCCGGGTGCGACCAGGGGCTTCCCGCCGGAGGCGACCAGGGGCTTCCCGCCGGGTGCGACCAGAGGCTTCCCGCCGGAGGCGACCAGAGGCATCGCGTCGGTGGCGATCGCGGTGTCGGCCAGGGTGAACGACCGCTCGAGGACGGCGAGGTCGGCCGGGTCGTCCTCGTCGAGGAAGTGCACCACGACGCCGCCGCCGGGGTCGGTCGCGCGCAGCTCGGCCAGCCGGCGGTCGTCGGCGATCCGCTCCCCGGTGGGCAGGTAGGTCAGCTGCCGCGGGCCGATCCCCAGCCGGTGCAGCTGCTCGGGGGCGAGGAACGCCGCGCCGATGACCGTGGAGCCGGCGCCGTAGGGATAGGCCTCGGTGCTGACGCTGACGCCGCCCACCCGCGCGGCGTCGATCGCGCCGGCGACCTCGTCGATCATCCGGGTGGAGGTGCTGTTCACGTGGCACATGTGCATGTGGGCGCCGGTGCCGGCCGCGGCGGCGATCACCTCCAGCGCGCCCTCCAGCGAGGTGCCCGGCTCTGCGGTGGAGATGAAGCGGGTGTGGGTGAAGGTCGGCACGCCCAGTCGGGCGGCGAGACCGGCCAGCCGGAAGTACTCGGCCCGGCCGCTGTCCGGTGCGTAACCGACGAGCACCCCGATGCCCAGCGCGCCCTCGCCGACGGCGTCGGCCAGCAGGTCCAGGATGCGGCCGACGTCCCGGTCGCTGGCCGGACCGCGCCAGTTCGGCAGCGACTGGTGGGTGGCGAAGAGGTCCAGCGAGGCGTCGGCCACCAACGGCACCCCGTCGAGCACGTGCATCCGGGCGTCGGTCCAGGACGCGGAGAACCCGAAGTTGACCGGCCGGCCCTCCGCCTCGGCCCGGGCGTAGGCGCCGGCGACCGGCAGCACCCCGGCCTCCAGCTCCAGCGCGGTGGTCACGCCGTCGAGGGCCTGCAGCCGTAGCCCGGTGGTGCTCTGCGCGTGGCTGTGCAGGTCGATGAAGCCGGGCGCCAGCACCTGCCCGGCGACGTCCCACACCTCCCGGGCCGGCGGCGCCGCCTCGCCGACCGAGGTGATCGCGCCGCCGGTGATCCCCACCGCCCGCACCCCGTCCAGGCCGGACTCCGGGTCGATGACCCGGGCGCCGGTCAGGACGAGGTCGGCCACCGGTGCGGGCATCAGGCCTTCCGCGGTTGCGCGCGGGCGCCGTAGTGCAGGTACTCGCTGCCGTCGGGCAGCGAGTAGAAGACCGCCGCCATCCAGGTCTCCTCGCCCGGCGCCCGGGTGGCGTACAGGCCCTGCTCGACCGGGTGCAGCTCCAGCTCCTCCACGGTCGCGCCGGTGGACAGGGCGACCTCCCCGGTCGGGATGATCCGCAGCACCAGCCCACCGTCGCGCTCGAACACCTCGGTGGTGATCGAGCTGCGCTCGTAGGTGCCCACGTAGCCGGAGTGGTCCACGTCGGGCGCGGCGGCCGGCGGCTCCAGCTGCGCGGCCATCTGCACCCCGGCGAGCTCGGCGAACAGCTCGCGGTACAGCTCGCCGTACAGGTCGCGGGGGTGGCCGCCGTTGGTCAGCAGCGCCACCGCGAGGCCCTGGGAGGGCATGACCCGCAGGAAGGCGTTCTGCCCGATCGTCGTCCCGTCGTGGCCGTAGAGCCGTTCGCCGTCCCAGTCGAACCGGATCCAGCCCAGCCCCCACGAGTCACCGAGCGAGTACTTGTCCGGCAGGTCGGTCTGCAGCTCCTGCATCCGGGCCGTGGCGGCCGCGGACAGCAGCACGTCGCCGTCCGGGCCGCGGCCGTCGCGCAGGTGCAGCCGGGCGAAGGCGGTGACGTCGCGGGCGGTGGCGTTCACCAGGCCGGCCGGGCCGAGCGAGCGGGGGAGCAGCCAGGTGGTCGTCGGCTGCAGGTCGGCGCCCTCGCCCGGCTCGATGTGCCCGACGGCGGCGCGGTGCAGGATCGCCTCCTCCGGCAGCGTGGAGGTGTGGGTGAGCCCGAGGGGCTCGATGATGCGCTCGCGCAGGGCGGCGTCCCAGGTCTGGCCGGTGAGCACCTCGACCACCCGCCCGGCGAGGTTGAACCCGGAATTGCAGTACGAGAAGGTGGCGCCCAGCGGGTGGTTCTGTGCCACGTCGGCCAGCGCCGCGACGTACTTCTCCAGCACGTCGTCGCCGCGGCCGGTGTCGGTGAAGACGTCGCCGTCGATGCCGCTGGTGTGGGTCAGCAGGTGCCGCATGGTGACCTGCTTGGCGACGTCGGGGTCGCCGAGCTGCAGCTCCGGCAGCACCTCGACCAGCGGGGCGTCCAGGTCGAGCTTGCCCTCGTCGACCAGCTGCATCACCAGCGTCGCGGTCCAGACCTTGGTGATCGACCCGATCTGGAACACCGAGTCGGTGGTCACCTCCACCCCGGTGCCCAGGTTCAGCACACCGGTGGCGGCCTCCACCAGTTCGTCCGCGCCGCCGTCGGCGCCCAGCCGCAGGACGGCGAGCGTCGCGCCGGGCACCGCGTGTCGCCGGGCCAGCTCGTCCAGTCGCTGCTGCCAGTGCTGCTGGTCGATCGCAGGGCGTGTGGCCGTGGTCATCTGCTGCTCCGTCCGGTCGGCGTCCGGGGCCGGTCCGACCCACGGGCGCAGCCTGCCGCGCCGGCCGTCACGGATCTTCGTCGGCGCCGACGAAGGCGCCCGCGCAGCGCTGGCCGCGACCACGAACAACCAGCTGACCAGCGCTCCTACGGTGCCCGCATGACGAAGCTGGACGAGGTCGGAGCCTGGATCCGCGAGCACCTGCCGGCGCTGCTGGCCGAGCACGGGGTGCCGGCCGCCGGGGTGGCGGTGCTCGCCGAGGGCGAGGTGGTCGACGCCGCTGCCGGGGTGCTCAGCACCGTGACCGAGGTGACCGCGACGCCGGACTCGCTGTTCCAGATCGGCTCGATCACCAAGGTCTGGACGGCGACCCTGGTGATGCAGCTGGTCGACGAGGGCCTGGTCGCCCTGGAGGACCCGGTCAGCCGGCACCTGCCCGGCCTGACGCTGGCCGACGGGGCGGCGGCACGCACCCTCACCGTGCGCCAGCTGCTGAGCCACACCGCCGGCTTCGAGGGCGACGTCTTCACCGACACCGGCCGCGGCGACGACGCCCTGGAGCGCTACGTCGCCGGGCTCGGCGACGTGGCACAGCTCTTCCCACCCGGCGAGCAGTTCTCCTACAACAACGCCGGCTACTGCCTCCTCGGCCGGCTGGTGGAGGTGCTGCGCGGCAAGCCGTTCGACGAGTGCCTGGCGGAGCGCCTGTTCACCCCCCTCGGCCTCACCCACGCCGCGGCCAGCCCGTACGAGGCGATCGTCCACCGGGTCGCGGTCGGCCACGTGCGCCCCGAGCCGGAGGCCGCGGAGGTGCCGGCGCCGATGTGGGCGATGGCCCGGTCCAACGCCCCGGCCGGCTCGATGCTGTCGATGCGGGCGCGGGACCTGCTCGCCTTCGCCCGGATGCACCTGGAGGCGGGCAAGGCCGCCGACGGGTCGAGCGTCCTGGACGCCGGCACGGTCGCGGCGATGCAGGAACGCCAGGTGGAGCTCCCCGACATCCGGGTGATGGGTGACGCCTGGGGGCTGGGCTGGGAGCTGTTCGACGGCCAGGGCACCCCGGTCATCGGGCACGACGGCAACACGATCGGCCAGGCCTCGTTCCTGCGGGTCCTGCCCGAGCAGGGCGTCGCCGTCGTGCTGCTCACCAACGGCGGGGACCCCTACGGGCTGTACCGGGACGTCGTGGGCCACGTGCTGCGTGAGCTGGCCGACGTGCAGCTGCGGGCGCTGCCGGTGCCGCCGGTCGACCCGCCCCGGGTCGACGCGACGCGGTACGCCGGCACGTACAGCAGCCGGGTGGCCGACCTGGTCGTCAGCCAGGACGACGACGGCCGGATCTGGCTGGAGATGCGCCCCAAGGACATCGCCCTGGAGATGGGCGAGCAGCCCGAGCGCAGCGAGCTGGTCTCCTTCGCCCCGGACACGCTGATCCCGGTGCAGGCGCAGTCCGGCCTGCACGTGCCCTTCGCCTTCCTCGGCGACGACGGCGCCGGGCACGCCCGGTTCATGCACATCGGCCGCGCCGTCCCGCGGGTCGCCGGATGACACCGCTCGGACGGCTCGTCACCCACGACGAGCCGGTGCGGTCGGCCTCGTCCGCCCGGACGAAGAACCTGCGGCTGTCGCGCGGCAGCCTTCTCGCAATCGCCGCATCAGGAGAGGACACACCATGAGGCTCATCCGGACCGGCGTCGGCGTCTCCGCCGCCACGCTCCTCCTCGCCGGGTGCGGCGGTGGAGACGACGGGGGTGGCGGCAGCGGGGAGGTCGTGGACGGCGGCACCTTCACCATGGCGCTGTCCTCCGACCCGGGGAACCTCGACCCGCAGGCCTCGGCGGCCAGCGACCTCTTCCAGCTCAGCCACTTCGCCTACGACTCCCTGGTGTTCATCGACAGCGAGGGGGAGGTCGTCTCGGGGATCGCCGAGGACTGGACGGTCGACGCCGAGACCGTCACCCTGACCATCGGCGACGACGTCACCTGCTCCGACGGCTCGCCCTTCACCGCGAGCGACGCGGCGGCGAACCTCAACTGGATCGCCGACCCGGCCAACCAGAGCCCCTTCCTCGGGGTCTTCGTGCCGGCCGGCGTCGAGGCCACCGCGGAGGACGCCACCGGCACCGTGACCATGGACCTGGCCGGGCCCGCGCCCTTCGTGCTGGAGGGCCTGGCCGGCGTCCCGATGGTCTGCGCCGCAGGCCTGGAGGACCGCGACCAACTGGCCGCGGAGACCCTCGGCACCGGGCCCTACGAGCTCACCGAGGCCGTCCCCAGTGACCACTACACCTACACCGTGCGTGAGGGGTACACCTGGGGCCCCGACGGCGCCGGCACCGACGTCGAGGGCATGCCCGACGAGATCGTGGCCCAGGTCGTCGGCAACGAGACCACCTCGGCGAACCTGCTGCTGTCCGGAGGGCTCAGCGCCGCGCAGATCCTGGGTCCGGACGCCGAGCGGCTGGCGGAAGAGGGCCTGTTCGACGCGACCGTCACCGCGGTGCTCGGCGAGATGTGGTACCACCACGGCGAGGGCCACCCCACGGCCGACCCGGCGGTGCGGATGGCTCTGACCCAGGCGGTCGACCTGGACCAGCTGGCCGAGGTGATCACCTCGGGCCGGGGCGGACCAGGCACCACGTTCGCCGCCTCCGCCCCGGCGTCCTGCCCCGGTGACTCGATCTCCGGCGCGCTGCCCGAGTACGACCTGGCGGCGGCCCAGCAGCTGCTCGACGAGGCCGGCTGGGAGGCCGGCGCCGGTGGCGTGCGCAGCAAGGACGGCCAACGGCTGCAGCTGACGTTCCTCTACGACAGCGCCCTGGGCGCGCCGGGCTCCGCGGCCGCCGAGCTCGTCGCCGCCGCCTGGACCGAGCTCGGTGCCGAGGTGACGACGACGCCGAAGGACGAGACCGCCGCGGTCGAGACCATCTTCGGCACCGGTGACTGGGACGTCGCCTGGATCCCGGTCAACGTCAGCAGCCCGGACCAGCTGGTGCCGTTCCTGTCCGGCCCGACGGTGCCCGACGGCAACAACTTCGCCGCCATCGACAACGCCGACTACACCCAGCTGGTGGCCGAGGCGATGACCATGATCGGCACGGAGGGCTGCGACACCTGGCTGGAGGCGGAGGCCGCCCTGGTCCGGGACGCCGACGTCGTGCCGTTCGCCAACCAGGACGTGAGCTTCTTCGGCAGCGGCACGGAGTTCGAGGTCGTGGACGTCCTCCAGCCGACCAGCATCCGGATGGTCGACTGACCCGGCCTCGGACGACGACGCTGACGGCGGAGAGGCGGCGACGGTGACGAGCACGACCACGGCGACCGGCGCGACGGCAGCCACCGGCGCGACGGCGGGGCGCCGAGGGGTGGACGCGGCGCTCGACAGCCCTTGGCTGCGGTTCGCCGCCCGGCGCGCCGGCCGGCTCGTCGTCTCGCTGTGGGTGCTGGTCACCGCGTCGTTCCTGATGATCCACCTGATCCCGGGTGACCCGGTCCGGGCCGCGCTGGGGCCGACCGCGCCGGCGTCGCTGGTGGCGGCCCGGCGGGCGTCCCTCGGCCTGGACGACCCGCTGTGGCTGCAGTACGTGCACTACCTGCAGGGCGTGCTCACCGGCGACCTCGGCACGTCGCTGACCTCCCGGCTGCCGGTCTCGCAGGTGATCTCCCAGCGGCTGCCGGCGACGGCCCAGCTGGCGGTGCTGGCGTTCCTGGTGGTCGTGGCCCTGGCCGTCCCGATCGGGGTGGCGATGGGCGTGCTCACCCGGGGTGGGCGGGCCCGGCGACGCGAGCTGGCGTTCTCCTCGGCGAGCGTCGTCGCCGGGGCGGTCCCGGACTTCCTGCTCGGCGTCGGCCTGGTCTACGTCTTCGGCGTCCAGCTGGGCTGGCTGCCGGTGGCCGGCCAGCGGGGCGCGAGCTCCTACGTCCTGCCGGTGCTGGCACTGGCCGTGGGGCCGGCCGCGGCGCTGGCCCGGATCCTGCGGGTGGAGATGCTCTCGGTGCTGCAGGCCGACCACGTGCGCACCGCCCGGGCCAAACGCCTCCCGGCGCCGAAGGTCTACCTCCGGCACGCCATGCCGAACGCGCTGACCTCGACCATCACGCTGGGCGGGCTGCTGCTCAGTGCGCTGGTCGCCGGCACGGTGCTGGTGGAGAACGTCTTCGCCTGGCCGGGGCTGGGCAGCACGATCGTCTCCTCGATCCTGCTCAAGGACTACTCCGTGGTGCAGGGCATCGTGCTCGTCTACGGCGCCGGGGTGCTGCTGGTGAACCTGACCGTCGACGTGGTGCTCGCGCTGCTGGACCCGCGCTCGGCCATCCGGGAGAGCTGAGCCGATGACGACCGCACCCGTGCCGCCCACCGCCGTCGACCAGCCGGCCGCCGCCCCCACCCGGCGGTCGGCTGCGAGGGCCCGCTGGCTCGCCGTGCTCCGCACCCCGGTCGGCGCCGGAGCGGGCCTGCTGCTGGCCGTGGTGCTCCTGCTGGCGGTGTTCGGCCCGGTGTTCTGGTCCGACGCGGCCGACACCGTGGACACCACCGCGGCGATGCAGGGCGCCTCCGGTGAGCACTGGGTGGGCACCGATGCCCTGGGCCGCGACCTGTTCGCCCGGGTGCTGGTGGCCACCCGGCTCTCCATCGGCCTGGCGCTGCTGGCGACGCTGATCGCCGTGGTCCTCGGGTTGCTGCTGGGCACCGCGCCGCTGCTGCTGGGCCGGCGCGCCGGGCGGCTGGTGACCGCAGCGGTCGACATCGCCGTCGCCTTCCCCGGGCTGCTGCTGGCGCTCTTCTTCGCCGTCGTCTTCGGGGTGGGGGCGACCGGGGCGGTGCTGGCCATCGGCTTCGCCGGTGCCCCCTCCTTCGCCCGGCTCTCCCACACGCTGGCCGCCGGGATCGCCGACCGCGACTTCGTCGCCGCCGCCCGCATCGCCGGGGTGGGCCGGGTGCGGGTGCTCCTGCGGCACGTGCTGCCCAACATCGGCGAGCCGCTGGTGGTGAACGCGACGATCGGTGCCGGCGGCGCACTGCTGGCCTTCGCCGGGCTGTCCTTCCTCGGTCTGGGCGTACAGGCGCCCAGCTACGACTGGGGGCGGCTGCTGCAGGACGGGCTCAGCGGCATCTACATCCACCCGGAGGCGGCGCTGGCCCCCGGCGTCGCGATCGTCGTCGCCGGGCTGGCGTTCAACCTGTTCGGTGAGGCGGTCGCCAAGGGCATCGGGCTGACCGCCACCGTGAACGGGGCGTACCCGGTCCCCGGGCGCTCCCGGGCCGACACCGTGCCGGCCGCGGTCACCGACGACGGCACCCCGGCCACCGACCCCGGCCCGGCGGCGGACCGGCCGGTGCTCGACGTCCAGGACCTCTCGGTCACCTTCCCGGGGCCCGGTGGGCTGGTGCGCCCGGTCCGCGGGGTGAGCTTCCGGATCGGCCGGGGCGAGGCGGTCGGCGTGGTGGGGGAGTCCGGCTCGGGCAAGTCGCTCACCGCGCTCGCGGTCGCCCGGCTGGTCGAGCAGCCGGGCGAGGTCACCGCGGACCGGCTGGAGTTCCAGGGCACCGACCTGCTGACCGGGTCCGAGCGCAGCCACCGCCGGCTGCTGGGCACCTCGTTCGCGATGGTGTTCCAGGACCCGATGACGTCGTTCAACCCGACCCGCCGGATCGGGCGTCAGCTGGCCGAGGTGGCCCAGGAGCACCAGGGGATGAACCGGCGGCAGGCGCTGGACCGCGCCGTCGACCGGCTCCGCAGTGTCCGGGTGCCCGCCGCCGAGCGCCGCGCGCACCAGTACCCGCACGAGTTCTCCGGCGGCATGCGCCAGCGGGCGATGATCGGCATGGGCCTGATGGGCGAGCCGACGCTGATCGTCGCCGACGAGCCGACCACCGCGCTGGACGTGACCGTGCAGCGGCAGGTGCTGGACCTGCTGGCCGCCGTGCGCGCCGCCGACGGCGTGGCGCTGCTGCTGATCAGCCACGACGTCGCCGTCGTAGGGCAGGTGTGCGACCGGGTGCTGGTGATGTACGCCGGCCGGGTGGTGGAGGACCTGCCGGCGGCCGAGCTCGACACCGGCGCCCGCCATCCCTACACGCGGGCGCTGGTGGCCGCGGTGCCCGACATGGACGTCGACCTGGACGCGCCGCTGCCGGTCATCCCCGGCCGGCCGGTCGACCCGGCGCACCAGCCGCCCGGCTGCGCCTACGCCCCCCGGTGCCCGCTGGCGTCGGCTCGGTGCACGGCCGAGGACCCCGCCCTCGCCGACGACGGGACCGGCTGGCGGGTGGCCTGCTGGCACGCCGGTGAGGTCGCCGACCTCGCCGTCCCCGGAGCGGCACCCGTCGCGGTCTCCCTGGGGGAGCGGGCATGAGCGAGCTGCGGTTCGACGACGTGAGCGTCCGGTACGGCTCCCGGCGGCGGGCGATGACCGCCGTCGACCGGGTCAGCCTCACCGTGCCGGACGGCGCCGTCGTCGGGCTGGTGGGGGAGTCCGGCTCGGGCAAGTCGACGCTGGCCCGCGCGGCCGTGGGGCTCACGCCGCTGTCGGGCGGCCGGATCCTGCTGGACGGGGAACCGATCCGGCACGGGTCGGGCCCGCGGCCGGTGCAGATGGTCTTCCAGGACCCGTACTCCTCGCTCGACCCGCGGATGACGATCGGGGAGAGCATCGCCGAGGCGGTACCGCGGGGCACCGGCTCGGCCGACCGGCGGCGCGAGGTGTCCCGGCTGCTGGAGCTGGTCGAGCTGGACCCGGCCCGGGCCGGCGCCCACCCCGGCCAGCTGTCCGGCGGTCAGCGGCAGCGGGTGGCGCTGGCCCGCGCGCTGGCCGCCCGGCCCGCGGTGGTCGTCGCCGACGAGATCACCTCCGCGCTCGACGTCTCCATCCAGGGCACGGTGCTGAACCTGGTGCGCCGGCTGCAGCGGGAGCTGGGCACGTCCATGCTGTTCATCTCGCACAACCTGGCCGTCGTCCGGTACGTGGCCAGCGAGATCGCCGTGATGTACCTGGGCCGCATCGTGGAGCACGGGCCGGCCGAGCAGGTGCTGGCCGACCCGCAGCACCCCTACACCCGCGACCTGCTCGCGGCCGTGCCCGACTCCGCGCACGCCCGCTCGGCGCGGTCCGCCGCCGACCCGACGCCGGCGGCGGTGGCGGCCGCGGAGCCGGCCGACCCGCACGCCCCGCCACCGGGGTGCCGGTACCACCCGCGCTGCCCGGTCGGGCCGCTCGTCCACCCGGAGCGGGAGGTGTGCCGGACCACCGAGCCGACGGCGGACCACCGGCACGCCACCGCCTGCCACTTCGCGCCGGCACCCGAGCCACTGGCCGGTCGCACCACCTGACCGGCGTTCGCCGGCAGTCGGTCAGCCCATCGACTTCTGGCCGTCGATGGTCTCGCGCAGGACGTCGGCGTGGCCGGCGTGCTGGGCGATCTCGGCGATCACGTGCAGCACCACCCGGCGGGCGGACCACTGGGTGCCCGGCTCGAACCACGGCGCCTCCGGCAGCGGGTGGGTGGCGTCCAGGCTCGGCAACGTGCGGACCAGCTCGTCGGTGCGCTGGGCGACCGCGGCCTGCTCGGCGAGCAGCCCGGCCAGCGTCTCGTCCGGTCCCATCACGAACTCCGCGGCCCACTCCTCCGCCGTCGACTCGTCGAACGCCGGGAAGACGGTCGGGCCGGTCACCATGAACTCCGCCCACGTCCGCTCGGTGCCGGTCACGTGCTTGAGCAGGCCGCCCAGGGTCAGCTCGCTGACGGTGGGCCGCAGCCGCGCCTGCTCGTCGGTCAGCCCCTGCACCGTGTGCGCCAGGAACCAGCGGTGCTTGGCGAGCGACTCGAGCAGGTCGGCCCGCTCGGCGGTGACAGCGGTGGTGGTCTCGGTGGTGGTCATCGGTGTGCCCTTCGTCGACGGGATCTCGTACCGACGATGCTGTCGGGCATCGGTGCCAGATCCTGTCCGCATCAGGTGGCAACCTGAGCGCATGACCGATCCCACCGCCCGCGCGCTGCGCCTGCTCTCGCTGCTGCAGGGCCGCCGCGACTGGGCCGGCGGCGACCTGGCCGGCCGGCTCGGGGTGTCGCTGCGCACGCTGCGCCGTGACGTGGAGCGGCTGCGTGAGCTCGGCTATCCGGTGCAGGCCCGGCCCGGGGTCGACGGGGGATACCGGCTGGCCGCCGGGGCGGCGCTGCCGCCGCTCGTGCTGGACGACGACGAGGCGGTGGCGCTCACCGTCGCCCTGCAGGCCGCGGCGGCCGGGGCGGGTGCCGGGATGGCCGAGCCCTCGGTGCGGGCGCTGACCAAGGTGGTGCCGGTTCTCCCGGCCCGGCTGCGCCGCCGGGTGGAGGCCCTGCAGGCGATGACGGTGCCCGCAGCGCCCTGGTCCGACGGCGGCCCGGCGATCGACCCGCAGCTGCTGGTGGCGGCCGCCCAGGCCTGCCGGGAGGGTGAGCGGCTGGCGTTCACCTACACGGCGGCCGGGAGACCACCGGCGGGGCGCCTGGTGGAGCCGCACCGGCTGGTCCCGCTGGGCCGCCGCTGGTACCTGGTCGCCTACGACCCGGCCCGGGGCGACTGGCGCACCTTCCGGCTCGACCGGATGTCCGGCGTGCAGGGCAGCGGAGCCCGGTTCGCGCCGCGGCCGCTCCCGGCCGAGGACGCCGCCGCGTTCGTCCGGGCCGGCATGGACCGGTTCCGCACGCCCACCGTCGTGGAGGCGGTGGTCGAGGCCCCGGCGGCGGTCGTGCGCGACCGGGTCGGCCGCTGGGTGCGGGTCACCGACGACGGCCCGGACCGCTGCCGGGTGCACCTGGAGACCGACGACCTGGACTGGCCGGCGCTGGTGCTGGGCGCCGTGCGCGCGGACTTCACCGTGGTCGCCCCGGCCGAGCTGCGGGAGCGGCTCGCGGAGTGGTCGGAGCGCTTCGCCCGCGCGGTCGCCGGCTGAGCACCGGTCACCAGCGCAGCAGCCGCAGCTCCAGCATCGCGGCGAACCGGGAGTCGGCGTCGCCCAGGTCGATCCCGCCGACCTCGGCGATCCGGCGCAGCCGGTAGCGGAAGGTGTTGGGGTGCACGTGCACCTTCGCGGAGGCGGCGATCGCGTCCCCGAAGGCGTCCAGCCAGGCACGCAGCGTCTCCACCAGCTGGGCGCGGTGTGCGGCGTCGTACTCGGCCAGCCGGGCGACCGGCCCGGAGGCCTGGTGCCCCTCGGCGGCGGCCAGGTCGGCCAGCTGCAGCATCAGCGACTCGATGTGCACGTCGCCGGCTCGGGCCACCCGGCGGGAGGTGGTGCCGTTGCGCAGCACCCGCAGGGCCCGGTCGGCGGCGTCCCGGGAGCGGGTCAGCGCCGAGACGTCGAGGGCGACGGTGCCGACGCCGATCATCCTGGGCACCCGGCCTCCGGTGCGCTGCAGGAACTCGGTGGCCACCGCGGCGGCCCGCACGTCCGCCGTCGGTGCGTCGGCCCCGACCGGCAGGACGGCGTAGCAGACCCCGCCGACCAGGGCGACGACGGAGCCGGGGTGCAGCGCGGTCAGGTGCACCGCCAGCGCGTCCGCGGAGCGCTGCCGCTCGGCCTCGCGCCGGGCCAGGGTCAGTGCGCCGTGCTCGTCGGTGCTCTCGGTCAGCCCCATCGCCAGCACGATCAGCGGCCGGTCAGCCAGCCCAAGCCGGCTCAGCGCGTCGACCGTGCCCGGCCCGCCCTCCAGCGCGGTGGCGACCAGCTCGCTGGCCAGCCGCCGCTCCACGTCGGCACCGGCCCGCATGCGCAGCAGGTGCAGCGCGACCAGCTTCGCCGCGTCGACCAGGCTGCGCTCGCGAGAGGGGTCCAGCGGCTCGTCGACGGCGGCCCAGACGGTGCCGAGGATCTCGTCGCCGGCCCGCACCGCGACCGCCACCCGCGCGATGGTCACCTCCGGCATCCCGAGCACCTCCGGCGACATCCACACCGGGCGGTCGGTGGCGTACAGCTGCCGGAACACCCCGTGCGCCTCGAGCCGGCGGGTGAACCGGTCGGGCACCTGGCGACCGAGGATCGTCTGGATGCGCGACTCGTCGGCCTCGTCCTGGCGGCCGGAGAAGGCGAGGATGTGCGAGCTGCGGTCCTCGATGGTCACCGGCGCGTCCAGCAGCGAGGCGATCGCGTTGGCGAGGGCGAACAGGTCCCCGCCCGGCACCCCGCCCAGCGACTCGGAGCCCGCGGTCCCGACCCCGCCCTCGCCGAGCAGCGAGCGGACCAGGGTGGCCAGCTGGTTCCAGCTGGCGCCGCGGGTCAGTGCGAGCAGCACGGTGCCGGTGCGCTCGGCGACCGCGGCGATCCGTGGGTCGGCCGGCGCCGGCGCCCGCACGACCAGTCCCGCCCCGCCGGCGGCGGCGGTCTGCTCCAGCAGGTCCAGGACGGCGTCCGGCTCGTGCACGCCGACGCCCAGCACCAGCGCCCGGGAGGGCAGTGCCGGGGGGTCGACCGGGTCGTGGATGACCAGCCCGCCGACCCCCTGCTCGGCCAGGTCGGCCGTCGGGTCGCCGGCCGCGACCTCGAGCAGGGTGGTGCCCAGGTGGTCCAGGACGTGGCCGAGGCTGGCGCGGGGGGCCGCCGCCGGTGCAGCAGCGAGCGTGGACAGACCCGGGACCGAGCTCGCAGGCAGGCTCACCGGGCCGACCCTAGGGGCGGCGGCGGTCGCGCGGACAGTCCTGGCGCACGACCCGGAGGTGCCCGGTTCGTCCGGTCGGACGAACCGGGCACCTCAGCGCAGGTCGATCTCCTCCACCGAGGTGGTGACCTCCTCGAGCCGCGCCGCGTCGGGCTCGACCCCCAGGCCGGGGCCGGTCGGCACCCGCAGGTGCCCGTCGTCCAGCCGGAACGGCTCGGTGATGTCGGTGGCGTAGTACCGGTCGGAGGCCGAGGTGTCCCCGGGCAGGGTGAAGTTCGGCAGCGCGGCCAGTGCCACGTTGGCGGCGCGGCCCAGCCCGGTCTCCAGCATCCCGCCGCACCACACCGGCACGCCGTGCGCGGCGCACACGTCGTGGATCCGCCGGGCCTCCAGGTACCCGCCGACCCGGGCGGGCTTCACGTTCACGATCGAGCAGGCGCCCAGCCGGATCGCCGCCGCGGCCGAGCGGGCCGAGGTGATCGACTCGTCCAGGCAGATCGGCGTGCGCACCGTGCGGGCCAGCTCGGCGTGGCCGAGCACGTCGTCCTCGTCCAGCGGCTGCTCGATCAGCAGTAGGTCGAAGGGGTCCAGCCGGGCCAGGTGCCGGGCGTCGGAGACGGCGTAGGCGGTGTTGGCGTCGACCTGCAGCGCCACGTCGCCGAAGCGCTCCCGGACGGCACGGACCGGCTCGACGTCCCAGCCCGGCTCGATCTTCAGCTTGATCCGCAGGTAGCCGGCCTCCAGGTAGCCGCCGACCGCGTCGAGCAGCTCCGGGATCGAGTCCATGATCCCGACCGAGACCCCGCAGGGCACCCGGTCGACGGCGGCTCCCAGGAACGAGCCGAAGGAGCGCCCGTCCGCGCGCAGCTCGGCGTCCAGCACCGCCGTCTCGATCGACGCCTTGGCCATCCAGTGCCCGGAGTAGGGGGCCAGCGCCCGGCCGACGGCGTTGGCGTCGAGGTCCGGGACGGCGGCGACGGCGGGGAGGAAGAACCGGCGCAGCACGTCGGCGACGCCGTCGACGTACTCGGCGGAGTAGCGCGGGTCCGGCAGCGCGGCGCACTCGCCCCAGCCCTCCGCCACGTCGGTCCGCGCCCGCACCAGCAGGATGTCGCGGGCGGTCTGACTGCCGAACGACGTGCGGAACGGTGCCACCAGCGGCATCCGGATCCGGCGCAGTTCCACGGCCTCGAGCTTCACGGTGTGGCCCTCCCGGCCTCAGGGGCGCCGGGCAGACCCGGGCCGTCGACGACGTACCAGCCCTCGCGGGCGAACCCCCGCACGCGGGCTCCTGCGGTCAGCGCACCGCCGAGGGTGGCGCGCACGGCGATGCGCCACTCCGCGGCCAGCGTGGCATCGCGGGCACGCAGTGTCTCGACGTCGGCCGGGACGGCGATCAGCGCGGGCACCCCCGGCGTCCCGGGCCGGGCCTCCGGGCGCCCGCCGGGCCCCACGGTCAGGACGGTGGCCGCGCCGGCGGCCAGCAGGGCGGGCAGGTCGACGTCCACCGGCTGGCCGGCGACCGCCCGCACCACCGCGGGGGCCTCCAGCGACCAGCAGGTGAGCAGCCGGTCGGACTGGTCGGAGGCGTTGATGGTGTCGGCCATCGGGCCGTAGAAGTCCGGCAGGTACTCCACCGGCGTGGCGGCCAGCCGGCCCAGGTTGAACCAGGCGTTGCGCCGGACGAGCGGGTCGAAGGTCCAGCTGATCCGGTCGAGGCCGTGCTGCAGTGCCCACGCCCGCTGGTGCAGCTTCAGCGCCCGGCCGACGCTGCGTCGCTGTGCCGACGGTGCGACACCGGTGACGTGACTGTGCAGGGCGGTGCCCGACGGGGCCGCGAAGAAGGCCACGCAGGCCCCGACCAGCTGCCCGTCGGCGTATGCACCGAACAGCGGGTTGCCGGCCTTGGTCAGCGCCCGCATCAGCTCCACGGTCACCGGCGGGTTGTCCGGGGCGGGGTGCCAGATGGAGTCGAAGAGCGCCTGGACGGCCCGCAGGTCGGTCAGGTCGGTGAGCGCGGCGACCCGCACCCCCGAGGCGGCGGCGGCCTCCGCGGCGACGACCGAGGCCGCGCCGGCGCCGGCGCGGGCCGCACCCTGACCACCCGGCCCGGTGGCGGGCAGGGGCAGCGGGGTCCCGGCGATCAGGTCGGTCACACCGCCCATGGTCGGTGCGGTGGTCCCGCCCGGGCTTGGTGCGGGGTGCTCATTCACCGGGGCGCTCTTCGTCCGGGACGCCAACGCCCCCGCCGTCCAGCACCGTCCGCACCAGGCCGGCGAGGAGCGCGGCCCGGCCAGGGAGCTGGTCGGCGAGCACGTGCTCGCCGACGGCGTGCGCCCCGCCGCCGACCGCACCCAGCCCGTCCAGCGTGGGCACCCCGATGCCGGCGGTGAAGTTGCCGTCGGAGGCGCCCCCGACGGTGACCCCGGCCGGCGCCGGCAGGCCCAGCTGGGCCGACACCGCCGTGGCCAGCGCGAACAGCCCGGCCGAGGCGGTCTCCTCCAGCGGCGGCCGGTTGATCCCGCCGCGCAGCTCGAGGACCGCGCCCGGCAGCTGCGGGGTCAGCGCGCGCATCCCGGCGTCGACCCGCTCCTGCTCGGCGGCGGTGCGCGCCCGGACGTCGACGCTGAGCCGGCCGGTGGCCGGGACGGTGTTCGTGGTGGTGCCCGAGGTGAGCACCGTCGGGGTGACCGTGGTGCCCAGCGCCGGGTCGGCCAGATCGGCGATCGCCAGCACCTGGTGGGCGAGCTCGACGGTGCTGCTGATGCCCTTCTCCGGTTCCAGCCCGGCGTGGGCGGCCCGACCGGTCACCAGCAGGTCGTACATCGAGGCGCCCTTGCGGCCGGTCTTGAGCGCACCGCCGTCGGCGCTGGCCTCCAGCACCAGCACCGCGGCGCAGCCGGCGGCCTCGGTCCGGATCAGGTCGGCCGACGTCGGGGAGCCGATCTCCTCGTCCCCGGTGACCAGCACGCTCACCCCGTCCAGGTCCTCGCCCGCGGCCTGCAGCCGGGCCAGCGCGGTGAAGGCGAGCACGATGCCGGCCTTCATGTCGAAGCAGCCCGGCCCGCGCACCACGCCGTCGGTCACCGACCACGGGATCTCCGTCAGGGTGCCCAGTGGCCAGACCGTGTCCTGGTGGCACAGCAGCAGCACCCGGCGGGGGCCCGCACCGAGCCGCCAGCGCAGGTGCGTGCAGCCCTCGTGCAGGAGCACCTCCGGCTCCGCCCCCAGCGCCTTCGCGCCCAGCCGGGCCACCCGGGCCGCGCCGGCGGCCACCGCGGCCGGGTCGGCCGAGGGCGACTCGACGGTCACCAGCTCCTCGAGGTCGGCCAGCATCGCCGGCAGCAGCGCGTCGTACTCGGTGGGTCGGACGTCGTGGGGCAGCAGGTGGGTCACCGGGGGATCAGCCCTTCCTCGGGTTGGCGCGGCCGCCGGCGTGCACGTACGCGCTGCCGTCGGCCAGTTGGTAGAACGTGACCGCCGTCCAGCCCTGGGTACCCGGGGCGCGCATCGCGAACAGTCCGTCGGAGACCGGCACGAGCTCGTGCTCCTGCACCGGCTGGCCGGTCGCCTCGGCCACGGCGCCGACCGCGGTCTGGCGCAGCACCAGCCCGCCGTCGCGCTCGAACACCTCCGTCTGCACCGAGCTCCGCTCGTAGGAGCCGACGTGGCGGGTGAGGTCCACCGCCGGTGGCTCGGCCGGCGGCTGCAGGCGGTCGGCCATGGTCACCCCGGCCAGCTCGGCGAAGACCTCGCGGTAGAGGTCGGCGTAGACGTCCAGCATGTCCCCGCCGTTGGTCAGCAGCGACACCACCAGGCCCTGGCCCGGGCGCTCGCCGGGCAGGACCCGCAGGAACGCCCCCTGGCCCAGGGTGCCGCCGTCGTGGCCGTGCAGCCGCGCCCCGTGCCAGTCGAACCGGATCCAGCCCAGGCCCCAGGAGTCACCGAGCGACCAGGTGTCCGGGAGGGCGGTCTGCGCGGTGGTCATCGCCGCCGCCGACTCCGCGGACAGCAGCCGGGTGCCGTCGGCGGCCACGCCCCCGCGCAGGTGTGCGGCGGCGAAGGCGGTGACGTCCCGGGCGGTGGCGTTGACCAGGCCGGCCGGGCCCAGCGAGCGGGGCAGCAGCCAGGTCGGCGACGGCTGCGGCTCGGCGCCGGGCTCGGCGGCGATGTGCCCGACGGCGGCGCGGTGCAGGATCGCCTCCTCCGGCAGCGTGGAGGTGTGGGTGAGCCCGAGCGGCTCGATGACCCGCTCGCGCAGGGCGGCGTCCCAGGTCTGGCCGGTGAGCACCTCGACCACCCGGCCGACCAGCGTGAAGCCGGAGTTGCAGTAGGAGAAGGTGGCGCCCAGCGGGTGGTTCTGCGCCACGTCGGCCAGCGCGGCCACGTACCGCTCGATGCAGTCGTCGCCCCGGCCGGTGTCGGTGAAGACGTCGCCGTCGATGCCGCTGGTGTGGGTGAGCAGGTGCCGCATCGTCACCCGCTTGGCGACGTCGGGGTCGCCCAGCTGCAGCTCCGGGAGCGCCTCGACCAGCGGGGCGTCGAGGTCCAGCTTCCCCTCGTCGACCAGCTGCATCACCAGCGTCGTCGTCCAGACCTTGGTGATGGAGCCGATCTGGAACACCGAGTCGGTGGTCACCTCGACCCCGGTGGCCTTGTTGAGCACGCCGGTGGCGGCCTCCACCAGCTCGTCGTCGGCACCCGGGGTCACCCGCCGGATCGCCAGCACCGCCCCCGGTACGCGGTGCGCCGCGGCGAGCTCGTCCAGCCGCCGCTGCCAGTGCGCGGCGTCCAGGACGGGGCGGCTGTTCCCGTGCTGCTCCGCCCAGGCGATCAGCCGCCGGCTGTAGCCGACCCGGTGCGACGGGCGGCCGTCCAGGATGAACAGGTGTGAGCCGCCCGGGAAGAGGACCAGCTCAGTGGGGACGCGCTGGGTGCGCAGCGCGGTGAACCACTGTTCGGCCTGGCCGACCGGGCAGCGCTCGTCCGCACCGCCGTGCAGCACCAGCGTCGGCGTGCGGACCCGGTGCACGTTCGTGATCGGCGAGAGCGCCCGCACGGCGTCGGGGTCGGTCACCGGGTCGCCGTACTCCAGCGCGAGCGCCTCCCCGGCGTCGCTGGTGCCGGTCATGCTGGTCAGGTCGGCGACCACGCCGCCGGTGATCGCGGCGGCGAACCGGTCGGTGCGGCCGGTCAGCCAGCAGGTCATGAAGCCGCCGTAGCTGTAGCCGGTGAGCACCAGCCGGGCCGGGTCGGCCACGCCCTCGTCGACCAGCTGGTCGACCGGGTCCAGGAAGTCGCGTTCGTCGGCGGTGCCCCAGCCGCCGACGGCGCCGGTGAGGAACCGCCGGCCGTAGCCGTCGCTGCCGCGCGGGTTGACCAGCAGCACCGCCCAGCCCGCGGCGACCAGCGCCTGGTGGTACGGGTGCGCGGCGTCGGCCACCGGCGACCAGGCGTTGTGCGGGCCGCCGTGCACGTCGACCAGCAGCGGCGCCGGCTGCGGGGTCGCGGGGTCGACCAGCAGCCAGCCGTGCACCTCCGTGCCGTCGTGCACGGTGAACGTCCGGGGCTCTGGCCGGACCAGCGCCACCTCGGGGAGCGAGTCCGCCGTGTGCGTGGTGAGCCGGGTGACGGTGCCCGAGCGCAGGTCGACCACGCCGACCTCGCCGTAGCTGGTCGGGTCGGCCAGGACAACGGCGGCGACGTCGGCCCCGCCGGCCACCGACAGCCCGGAGACGACGACGTCCGCGCCGGTCAGCACCGGGCGGGGCGTGCCCGACCCGTCGACGGCGGTCGCGTAGACGTGCGAGCAGCCCCGGTCGCGGACGCAGAAGACGACCTCGGCGCCGTCCCGGGTCAGCTGCGGCAGCCCGCCGGGGTAGCCGGGGCCGCCCGGCATGACGTTGCGGTCCAGCGGCGCGGCCAGGTCACGCACGGCGGGGACGGTGTCCAGCGGCTGGACGAGCAGGCCGGTGTGGTCGACGGAGACCGTGGGCTGGCCGGTGACCAGCAGCGCCTCGCCGTCGGCGGTCCACACCATCGGGCCGGCCAGGCCCAGGCCGTCACCGACTCTCCGGGGTGGGCCACCGGCGACGTCGACCACGTGCGCCGGGGTGCGGTGGGTGAGGTCGGCGTCGGGGTCGGTCGCCGCGGCGAACGCCAGCCGGGTGCCGTCGGGTGACCAGGCCGGCCGGCCGGCGTGCCAGTCGCCGGAGGTCAGCTGCCGCACCTCGCCGGTCGCCAGGTCCAGCACGTGCAGGTGCTGGCGGACCCCGCGCAGCAACCCGGCACCGTCGGCCTTGTAGCCGATCCGGGTGGTGCTGATCGGCGCGTGCTCGTCCGGGTCGGCCGGGCGGACCGGCGAGGTGAAGGCGATGCGCTCCCCGTCCGGGCTCCAGACCGGGGCGCCGGCGCCGGCGGGCAGGTCGGTCACCTGCTCGGCCTCGCCGCCGTCGACCGGCAGCAGGTGCAGCTGCGGCGGCCCGTCGCCGCGGCGGAGGAAGGCGACCCGGTCGCCGGCGGGGGAGAAGGCCGGGCTGGTGTCGGCGGTGCCCCGGGTCAGCGGCGCCGGCGCCCCCCAGCCGTCGGCCGCGGCGCGGACCCGCCAGAGCGCGTGCCGGTCGGCGTCGGCCGCGGTGTCGGTGGTGCGCAGCACGTAGACGACGGCGCGCCCGTCGGGGGAGACAGTGGGCTCGCCCGGCAGCTGCAGGGCGTGCACGTCCTCGAGAGCGAGTGGTCGACCCATGGGGCGAGCCTGCTGCCCGAGCTCCGGGTGCTCTTCGTACGGCGCGACGAAGCGCTGCCGGGTGTGCTGGTGGCTGCGACCAGGCCGGGTCAGGTCCGCTGCCGGGTGGCGAGGGTGTTGAGCAGCGCCGCGGCCTGCCGGGCGCCCGGCACGGTGACGGCGAAGCGTCGTCCGTCGCCCTGGACCACCTCGACCGCCGCACCCCCGCGCAGCACGACGGCCCGGCGCCCGTCCCGGCCCACCCGGTAGCCCCAGCCGCCGAACTCGCGCAGCGGCCGGACGTCGACGACGGTGGCCTCGGCGATGTCGGCGAGCGGCACCTGCCAGGCGGGTCGGCCCAGCGGGGAGCGCACCGTCAGGCCGCGCTCGTCGACCCACACGCGGGCGGAGCCGAACAGCAGGCCGACGGCGAGCAACAGTGCCGGGGCCAGCAGCAGCGCCGGCGGTGCGGTGCCGATGAGGACCAACCCGCCGAGCACGAGGCCGCCGGTGCCGAGCGCGGCGAGGCCGACCGGCTCCATCGTCGCCCGGCCGGACCAGACGGCCCGCTCGCCGGGGGCGACGGGCAACCGGGGGGCCGTCTCCGGCGGGGCGCTGGAGGCCCGTGCTGCTCCGGGAGGTGTGCCCGGCAGGAGCCGGGCGGCGGCCGCGCCGGCGAGGACGGCGAGCAGGCCGGCGACGAGGGTGGCCAGGGTGGGGGAGGGGGCCGCCGCGGGGTCGACGAGGCCGCGCTGCCCGGCGACGCTGCCGACGACGAGCCCGACGCAGAAGACGGAGATCCCGGTCGCCGAGCCGGCTGCCAGTCGGCGCTCGGGGGCGGCGACGCGCCGGGCGCGCAGGACCAGCGCCGTGCCCAGCGACCCCAGCGCGGGGACGATGCCGGTGAGCAGCACCGTGCGCAGCGGGGCGGCGAAGCCGTCGGCGCCGTCGGTGCCCCAGTGGACAGCGACCGGCATCGGCAGCTCCGGCCGCCAGGACGCCACCAACGCAGCACCGGCCGCCCAGACGGCCAGTGGCAGCGCGACGGCGGCGACGTCCCGGGCCCGGCGGAACGGGCTCCGTCCCCCGGTGAGGTCCATGTCGTGTCCGTGGTTCATGCCATCGCCTCTCTGACCATCTCGGTGACCTCGGTGGCGCTGAGCCCCAGGCGCCGCGCCTCCCCGACCAGCGCGTGCACCGCCTGGCGCAGCGCGGCGACCGCCGGTGCGGCGTCGGTGCGCACCTGGGCGCCGCGGCCGCGGCGGAGTTCGACCAGGCCCTCGGCCCGCAGCTCCTGGTAGCCGCGCAGCACGGTGTGCAGGTTGACCCCCAGCGCGGCCGCCAGGTCGCGGGCGCCGGGGAGGCGCTCGCCCGGGGCGATCTCGCCCACGGCGATGCCCCGCCGCACGGCCGCGGAGATCTGCGCGTGCAGCGGTGCCGGGGAGTCGGGGTCGATGCGCACCAGCACGTCAGCAATCTAACTGTTCTATGCAGACTAGAACAAGTTTGGTTGCATCCCGCGGGTCGGGAGCGGGTAGCGGCCGGTCATGACCGAGAGCACCGAGCAGCCGCAGCGCGTCGCCGTCGTCACCGGGTCGGAGTCGGGCATGGGCCGGGCGATCGCCGTCGCCCTGGCCGAGCAGGGCTGCGACGTCGGCGTCACCTGGTACCGCGACCGGGCCATGGGGGAGGAGACCGCCGAGCTGGTCCGCGGCACCGGCCGGCGCGCCGAGCTGCGGCACCTGAATCTCACCCGGCTGCCCGGCGCCGCTGCGGTCGTCGACGACCTGGCGGACGCGCTCGGCGGCCTCGACGTGCTCGTCAACGACGCCGGGACCGGGCACATGTCGACCGTTCTGGACACCGACTACGAGACCTGGTGCACCGTGCTCACCACCGACCTCGACGGCGCCTTCCTCTGCCTGCAGCGCGCCGCCCGCCGGATGGTGGACGCCGGCCGCGGTGGCCGGATCATCAACATCACCAGCGTGCACGAGCACCTGCCCCGGGTCGGCAACGCCGCCTACAGCGCGGCCAAGGGCGGGCTCGGGCTGCTCACCCGGGTCGCCGCCCTCGAGCTCGGCGAGCACGGCATCACCGTCAACGCGGTCGCCCCCGGCGAGATCGCCACGGCGATGACCGGGCAGGAGGACGAGGACCCGACCGCGCCGGGCAAGCGCCGGCCGGGCATCCCGGTGCCCCGCCCCGGCGACGCCCGCGAGGTCGCTGCCGTGGTGGCGTTCCTTGCCTCCGACGCGGCGGCCTACGTCACCGGCGCCTCCTGGGCCGTGGACGGCGGCATGATGCAGATGGGCCCGCAGGCCGGCTCGCACCTGACGTCGGACGACTGGCGCCGCCCCTGACCGCACGAGAGAGGTGCCGGTGCCCGAGCTGGACGACGACCTGGAGACGATCGCCGAGGAGCTCTACGCCGTCGCCCCCGAGGAGTTCGTCGCCGCCCGCACCGCTGCCCGGGACCGGGCCCGCGCGGCCGGGCACAAGGAGCTGGCGAAGGCGGTCGCCGCACTGCCCAAGCCCACGACGGCGGCCTGGGTCTGCAACCTGCTGGTCCGCCGCCAGCCCGAGGAGGTCGACCAGCTGCTCGAGCTCGGGGAGCTGCTGCGGCAGGCCCAGGTCGACCTCTCCGCCGACCAGCTGCGCGCGCTGGGCCGACAGCGGAACCAGGTGGTCGCCGCCCTGGCCCGGCAGGCGCGTGCGGTCGCGCACCGGGAGGGGCACGACGTCAGCAGTGCGGTCGCCGACCAGGTGGAGAGCACCCTGCGGGCGGCGATCGCCGATCCCGACGCCGGGACGGCGCTGCGGGCCGGCCGGCTGACCACCGCCCTGTCCTACAGCGGCCTGGGGCCGGTCGACCTCGCTGGCGCGGTGGCGACCCCGATCCGCTCCGGCGGGGCGGCCCCGGCCCCGGTCCGCGGTCAGGAGGCCCGGACCGGAGCGGGCGCGGCGCCGGGCGCCGACGCGGCGCAGGGGAGGCAGGCGGAGGAGCGTCGCCGGGAGGCCGAGGAGCGTCGCCGGGAGGGCGAGGAGCGCAGCGCTCGTGAGCTGGCGCAGGCCCGGCGGGACGCCGAGGAGGCCGCCGGGGTGGCCCGGGACGCCGACGCCGCCATGGCCGCGGCGGAGCAGCAGGTGGC
>NZ_JPMX01000056.1 GCF_000761485.1 Modestobacter caceresii | reverse complement strand
CTAGTGCCGAGTCAGGCAACCTTCGCCCGCTTGATGGTCTCGGCTCGGCGGATGACCTTGCGGAGCTTGGGATCGGTGACGTGCCGGTTCCGCCAGGCGATGTAGCGGCGGATCATGCTGGCCTGTTCTCGGTGGGAGTCGTGGTCGGTGCCGTCGAGGGCGAAGTAGCGCAGCGCGGTGAACTGGGCCTCGATCCGGTTGAGCCAGGAGCCGTAGAACGGCACGTAGGCCAGTTCGACGTTGTTCGCCGCCGCCCACTCACCGACCCGGCGATCGGTCTTGGTCGACAGGTGCGGGCTGAAGTTGTCCAGCACGATCGCGATTCGCACCTCGGCGGGTTGCAGGCTGCGCAGGTATCGGCAGAAGGCCAGGAACTGGGTGCGGCCCTTGCTGGTCTTGACGTGGCCGTAGAGCTTGTCGGTGGACAGGTCGTAGCCGGCCAGCAGGTGTCGCACGCCGTGCGGGCGGGTGTAGGTCGCCCGCCGGCGGCGTCGCCGCGGGGCGTGCTGGTTCCCCTTGCCGGTCGCGGCCGGTGCCCACTGTTTACCGGGGTGGGGTTGGAGGTTCAGCGGCCCGAACTCGTCCATGCAGATGACCACCGTCGGGTCACCGGGGCCGGGGGCGGCCTTGCCGTCGGCGATGGCGTAGAGCTCCAGCACCCGGTTCTTCTTGGCCTCATAGTCAGGGTCGGTGCTGGTCTTCCAGGTCTTGACGGCTTGGAAAGGAGACGCCCTCCTCGCGCAGCAGCGTGCGCAGGACCTCGTGGGAGACGTCGTCGACCACCCCCTCAGCAACCAGGAAGTCGGCCAGCTTGGACAGGCTCCAGGTGGAGAACGGCAGCCCGTGATCGGTTGGGCGGGCCAGCGCCGTCTTCTTGATCTCCTGCCGCTGGGGCAGGGTGAACTTCGGTGGCCGTCCGCCGGCGTAGCGCGGCTTCAGCGAGTCGAAGCCGTCGGCGTTGAAGTTGTGCAGCACGTCCCGGACCCGGTCGGGGCTGCTGAACGTCACCTTCGCGATCATCGGCACGTCCATGCCTTGGGCCGACAGCAGCACCATCTGGGCTCTTCGCCAGGTCACCACCGACCCCGAGCTGCGGCGGACGATGCGCAACAGCTTGTTGCCCTCGTCGTTGTCGATGGACCGGACCTGCACGCGATGCACCATCTCGCATCTCCTGCGGGGAAGACAGGATCAGATGCGAGCAACGGTCGACCCGACCAGGCCCGAAGCCAAGGACCCCAGCGGGTGTGTCACCGAAGCGGGGCGAAGGTTC
>NZ_JPMX01000055.1 GCF_000761485.1 Modestobacter caceresii | reverse complement strand
GGCCCGCGCCTGGGGCCGGCCCGGCGACCTCGACCGACGGCGTCGGGGCGCCGGCGGCGCTGCCCACCGCCGGCGGTGCCGCCGACACCGCCGACACCGGGTCCGGGACCACCGGCGACGAGCCCACCGCGACCGCGGCGACCACCGGGGTCGCCCCGTCGGCCGCCGAGACCGACGCCGTGTCCACCGTCCCCGGCCCGACACCGGCCACTGCCACGCCGGTCGCCGTCACCGGCGCACCGGTGCCGGCTCCCGCGGAGACCCCCGTCGCCGCCCAGCTCGGCCGCCAGCTCGCCGTCCTGCAGAACGCCCCGGACGGCAGCCAGACGATGACGGTGGTGCTCACGCCGGACGACCTGGGCCCCGTGTCCGTCCAAGTCACCGTCACCCGCGGCGTCCTCGAGGTCACCCTGCACGGGGCCCACGAGGCCGGCCGGCAGGCACTGCTGGACGCCCTGCCCGACCTGCGCCGCGAACTCGACGGCGCCGGCCTGACCACCGGCCGGGTCGAGGTCGGTGCGGACAGCGGCAACGCCGGCTCCGGCGCGCGGACCGCGCAGGAGCTCTTCGACGCCCGGGCCGGCCAGCAGGGCCGGTCCGGTCAGCCGGACCAGCAGGGCGGCTCCCGCCGCGGCGGGCAGACCCCCGACCACCTCGGCCCCGGCAGTGCCGCGCGAGCCGCCGACCAGTCCACGTCAGCCGGCGTGGACGTCCGTGTCTGACCTGGAGACCGTGCGATGACCACCCCGATCACCGGGACCGTCGGTACGCCGACCGCCACCGCGACCACCTCGACCGCGCGCTCCGACCAGATGGGCAAGGACACCTTCCTCAAGCTGCTGGTCGCCCAGATGCGCTTCCAGGACCCCAGCAACCCGACCAGCAGCAGCGAGTTCATGGCGCAGACCGCGACCTTCACCCAGGTGGAGAAGCTCGAGGAGATCGCCAAGCAGAACGCCGAGCTGCTCACCCTGCAGCGCTCGCTGAGCGCCGGCGCGCTCGTCGGCAAGCACGTCGCCTACACCGCCGACGACGGCACCACCGTCACCGGCGCCGTCTCCTCGGTGATCGTGACCGGCGGCAGCGAGCCGCGGGCGGTCGTCGGCGACAAGGCCGTGCCGCTGGGCCGGATCACCGAGATCACCGTCCCCGAGGTCGACACCCCCGCCACCACCCCGGCGACGACCGCCGGCTGACCCCGGCGCCCCCGCCCTCCCCCCACACCGATCACCGATCGCGAGGAGCCCCACCGTGCTTCGTTCCATGTTCTCGGCCATCTCCGGCCTGCGCGCCCACCAGACCAAGCTCGACGTCGCCGGCAACAACATCGCCAACGTCAACACCGTCGGCTTCAAGGCCAGCCAGACCGTCTTCGAGGACACGCTGAGCCAGGTGCTGCGCAACGGCGCCGCGCCCAACGGCGACGTCGCCGGCACCAACCCGGCGCAGGTCGGCCTCGGCGTGAAGGTCGCCGGCATCACCACGAACTTCGGCCAGGGCTCGACCCAGAACACCGGCCGGGCCAGCGACTTCATGATCAGCGGCGACGGCTTCTTCGTGACCAAGGTCGGCAACGAGCAGCTCTACACCCGGGCCGGCTCCTTCGACACCGACGGCGTCGGCAACCTGGTCACCCCCGACGGGGCGAAGCTGCAGGGCTGGATGGCCAACGCGCTCGGGGTCGTCGACCCCAACGGCCCGATCCAGGACCTGCGGATCCCCACCGGTCAGGTGCTCGCCCCGGTCGCCACCACCGGATCGGCGATCAGCGGCAACCTCTCCGCCGGGGCCCTGAGCACCGACACGGCCGTGACCTCGCAGATCCAGATGTACGACGACCTGGGCAACGCCCACGCGGTCAGCGTCACGATGTCGAAGATGGCCGCGCCCGCCGCCAACCGGTGGTCGGTCAACCTGGTCGACACCACCACCGGGACGACGCTGACCCCGACGCCGGTGGAGCTGCAGTTCGCCGACGGCAGCGCCACCTACCTCGGCGCGGACGGTCAGCCCCTGCCGGCCGGCACGCTCGCCGCCCCCACGCCCGCCTCCTTCACGGTCGCCGCACCCACCGGCGCCGTCCCGGCCTGGACCAAGGACGTGGCGGTCGACCTGTCCTCCCTCACCCAGTTCGGCGGCAAGAGCGACGCCGCGGCCAAGACGACGGCGCAGAGCGGCTCGGCCATGGGCGTGCTGGAGGGCTACTCGCTGGCCAGCGACGGCACGATCGTCGGGATCTACTCCAACGGGCTGCGGCAGAACATCGGGCAGCTCGCGTTGGCCACCTTCACCAACCCGGGCGGCCTGGAGAAGGCCGGCAACAGCTCGTTCCGGGCCGGCGACAACTCCGGCAACCCGCTGGTCGGGCAGGCCGGCACCGGTGGCCGCGGCAGCCTGTCGGCCGGCGCGCTGGAGATGTCCAACGTCGACCTGGCCGAGGAGTTCACCGGCCTGATCGTGGCCCAGCGCGGCTTCCAGGCCAACAGCCGCGTGATCACCACCTCCGACGAGATCCTCCAGGACCTGGTCCAGCTCAAGCGCTGATCCCTCCCCCCACCAGAATGGCCATTTTGGTGGGGGCTGAGGCGCTCACCTGCGCGGATGGCCCGGTCACCCCGTCGGGGGGACCGGGCCGTTCAGCTCAAGCACCGCCCTCGACACGCCGATGACCTGACTGCGGCGCGATGAGGCCCGTTCGTGGCGAGACCGCCGCACCCGACCCCTGGAGCAGTCCGTGATCCGTCTGACGCGCCTCAACGGCGAGCACTTCGTGCTCAACGTCGAGCTCATCCAGCGCGTGGAGGGCCACCCCGACACCGTCATCACGCTCCGCGACGACACCAAGTACGTCGTCACCGAGACCGTCGACCAGGTCGTCCGTGAGGTCCGCGACTACCGGGCCAGCATCCAGGCAGTCGCCTTCCAGATGGACCGCGGCGAGTACCGGATGCCGACCGCACACACCGCGAAGGGCACCGAGGACTCCTCGGTCCTGCCGTTCCCGAGCCGAGAAGAGCGCTGACCCATGGACCCCGCCACCCTCATCGGGTTCGTCGTCTCCATCATCGCGCTGGTCGTCTTCATGATCCTCGAAGGCGCCGACCCGACCTCGCTGATCTTCCTCCCGGCGATCGTCCTGGTGGTCGTCGCGACCTTCGGCGCGGCGATGGCCAGCCAGACGATGGACGACCTCAAGAAGATGCCCAACTGGTTCAAGATGGCCCTGGTGCCGGGCAAGGTGCCGCCGGCCACCGAGCAGATCCAGGTCCTGGTGAGCCTGGCCGAGAAGGCCCGCAAGGAAGGGCTGCTCGCACTGGAGGCCCAGGTCAAGGACATCGACGATCCGTTCCTCAAGCGCGGCCTGCAGATGAGCATCGACGGCACCGACCCGGAGGACCTGCGCAGCATCCTCGAGGGCGAGATCTCGGCCAAGAAGACCGAGGACAAGGTCGCCGCCAAGTTCATGAACAACATGGGCGGCTACGCGCCGACCATCGGCATCCTCGGCTGCATCGTCGGCCTGATGAACGTGATGGGCAGCCTCAGCAACCCGGAGGCGCTGGGCCCGATGGTCTCCGCGGCGTTCATCGCCACGCTGTGGGGCGTCATGGCGGCCAACTTCTGGTTCCTGCCGATGGGCGCGAAGATCCTGCGGGTCAGCGCGCTGCAGGCCGCGCAGATGGAGTTGCTCGTCGAGGGCATCGCCGAGATCCAGGCGGGCACCAGCCCGCGCACCGTGCGCGCCAAGCTGACCTCGCTGGTGCCGCCCAGTGAGCAGCAGCGCGAGGCGGCATGAGCAAGGGCGGCGGGCACGGGGGCCACGGTGGCCGCCGGGCCAAGAAGCACGAGGAGCACGAGGAGCACGAGAACCACGAACGGTGGCTGGTGTCCGGCTTCGACATGATGACCCTGCTGTTCGTGCTGTTCGTGGTGCTCTACGCGATGAGCTCGATCGACGTGGCCAAGTTCACCGCCTTCGCCAACGGCGCGCGCGAGGGCGCCGGCGCCCCGGTGACCATCCTCAACGACGGCGCCGCCATCGCCGCACCGATCGAGAACGACAGCCCGCTGAAGCCGGTCCAGGTGGCCCAGGAGGCCGCCATCGACGGCACCGCCCAGACCGAGGCGGAGCAGGCCGCGGCGGTGGCGGCCGCCGAGGCGAAGGCGCGGGCCGTCGCCGCCGAGGCGGAGTCGTCCTACGACCAGCTCGCGGCGGCGCGGGCGGCGATCGCCGCGGCGCTGGCCGAAGCCGGCCAGTCCGGGGCCGCCCAGTTCATCATCGACGAGCGGGGCCTGGTCGTGCGCGTGGTCTCCGACCCCGTGCTCTTCGCCCCGGAGTCCGCTGCCCTGCTGCCGCAGGGGGTGACCGTGCTCAACGCCATGGGCCCGGCGATCCGGGACCTGCCCAACCTGGTCCGGGTCGAGGGCCACGCGAACTCCCTGCCGGTCACCCGCGGCGGCCCGTGGCCGTCGAACTGGGAGCTGTCGGCCGTCCGGGCCACCACCGTGCTGCGGCACCTGGTGGACGCCAACGCCGTCGGGCAGGACCGCATGTCGGCGGTCGGCTACAGCGACACCCGGCCGCTCGTGCCCGACACCGACCCGTCCTACGTGACCGTGAACCGACGGGTGGACGTCGTCCTCCTGTCCACCGCCTCCCCCGAGGCCAACGCACTGCTGCCCGGCATCGAGGCGGCCACCCAGACCACGCAGACCACCCAGGCCGACGGCACGACCTCCGAGGGGAGCCAGGAATGAGCAAGAAGAAGCAGGAAGAGCCCGAGGACGCCGACGGCGCCAAGGGCGGCGGCAAGAAGAAGCTGCTGATCATGGGGCTGGTCGCCGTCCTGGCGATCGGCGCCGCCGCGTACTTCTTCGTCTTCAGCGGCAGCGGCGAGGCGGTGGCCGAGCCCGCGCCGGAGGCCGGCAGCGTCGTCCTCCCGGTGGAGTCGGTGGCCATCAACCTGGCCGGCGGGAGCTACCTGAAGCTCGGCTTCACGCTGCAGTTCTCCCTCGCCTACGACGAGCACGCCGGCGGCGGGCACGGCGGTGGCGCCACCCCGGACGGTTCGAAGGCGATGGACATCGCCATCTCCCAGTTCTCCGGGGCTGCCCTGTCCGACGTGCAGACCAACCGGGAGGCGATGAAGGCCGCCTTCGAGGCGGCGGTCGTCGAGGCCTACCACGGCGACGTCTACGAGCTCTGGTACACGGAGTACGTCACCCAGTAGAAGGACCCCCTTGCCCCCCCCCAGCACTCGCAAGCTCGTGCCGGGACCCTGCAAGGGGGCCGTTCCAACACCTCACGGGTGTTGGAACGACTGACGCTCCTCCCCCACCGTCCCCACCGGGGAACACCTGCACCAGCCGGCGCCGAGCTCCTCGGCGCCGGCTGGTGTCCGGCGGTCAGGGTCACCGCGCCCCCCGCCGATGAGGACATGCGTGAGCCTGTCCGACACCGTGGCCGACGCCCCGAGCGCCGCCGCCCCCCGACCCCCTGAGGGGCAGGCGCGCGCCCGACGCCGGGAACCGCGCACCTACGACTTCCGTCGTCCGACGAAGCTGTCCCGTGAGCACGTCCGGATCCTGCAGATCACCCAGGAGTCCTTCGCCCGTCAGGCGACGACGACCCTGACCTCCCTGCTCCGCACCGGCGTCCGGGTCGAGCTGACCGGCATCGAGCAGTTCTCCTACGACGACTACATCGCCACCCTGCCGTCGTCGTACTTCGTGGCGACGTTCACCCTCGAGCCGCTGGCCGGCAAGGGCGTGCTCGCCTGGCCGCTGGACTCCGCGATGGCGATGGTCGACCACATGCTCGGTGGCTCCGGCGCCGGCGACCAGCCGAACCGGCCGATGACGGGCATGGAGAGCGCCATCACCGGTCACCTCCTGGCCCGGCTGCTCGACGAGCTCGGCCAGGCGTTCGCCCCGGTCACCGCGCTGAAGCCCGCGCTGGACAGCGTCGAGTACAACCCGCAGCTCGCCCAGGCCGCCTCCGGTTCCGAGACGGTCATGGTCGCGACCTACAGCATGCGGATCGGTGCCCGGGAGCCCGAGGTCACCCTCGTGCTGCCCTTCGCCTCCTTCGTCGGCCCGCTGAACAACGCCGCCTCCCCGCAGCTGTCGGACGTCGCGAAGCACAAGCGGCAGCGGGCCCTCGAGGCGATCACCGAGCGGATCAACGACGTCCCCGTCGACGTGAGCGTGCGGTTCAACCCGCTGGACGTCCCCTCCGGTGACCTCTTGTCCCTGGCCGTCGGCGACGTGCTGCTGCTCCGCCACGCCCAGGACAGCCCGCTGCAGGTCACCACCAACGACGTGACCTTCGCCCACGCCCTCCCCAGCAACCACCGGCGCCGCCTGGCGGCCGAGATCGTCCCCGACACCTCGACCGGCGGAAAGGACCCCGCATGACCACCGCCTTCGGCACCGACCGCTCGTCGGACTCCGACACCATCGCTGCAGCCGTCGCTGCCGCGGCCCAGGCCGCAGCAGCCGCCATGCCCGCCGAGCTCGTCCTCCGGGCCGGGGAGACGGTGGCCGACCCCGAGTCGGTCCCGCTCCCCCCGACCCCCGGGGCCGCCGTCACCGCCGCACTGGGCGGCGAGGTCAGCGGCGACATCGTGCTGGTGCTCTCCGAGGAGATCGTCAGCGCGCTGACCAACTCCCCGGTCGGGCCGATGGACGTCGCCACCGCGCTGCGCCCCGCGCTCGAGGCCGCCGCCGCCGCTCTCGGCCGGGTGCGCGTCGCGGCCGAACGGGTCGAGGACGTCGTCGCGGCGCTGGACGGTCTGCGGGACAAGGGCGTCTTCCTCGCCGTCCCGCTGATCAACGGCACGGAGATCGCCGCCACGCTGGCCCTGCAGGTCACCCTGCCCCGCCCGCGGGAGCGGCGCGGCAGCCTGGACCTGCTGCGCAACGTGGCCATGGAGGTCACCGTCGAGATCGGCCGGACCCGGATGACCGTGTCCGAGCTGCTCTCCCTCCACCCCGGCGAGGTCGTCGAGCTCGACCGCGCCGCCGGTGCGCCGGCGGACCTGCTGGTCAACGGCACCCTGATCGCCCGCGGCGAGATCGTCGTCGTCGACGAGGACTTCGGCCTGCGGATCAGCGAGATCGTCACCGAGGCCGGCGAGTACGGGACTCCGCCCGCATGAGCTGGATGATCGTCCGCCTGGTCCTGTCGCTGGTGTTCGTCGCCGCGGTCCTGCTCTTCGCCAGCAAGGTCGCGAAGAAGCGCGGGCTCGGTGGCCCCACCGGCGTCATCGAGGTCGTCGCCCGCCAGCGGATGGGCCGGGCCAGCAGCGTCTCGGTGCTGCGCGTCGCCGGCCGGGTGCTGGTGATCGGCTCGACCGAGGAGCAGGTCACCCTGCTGGCCGAGGTCGAGGACGAGGAGCTGCAGGCCGCCCTCGCCGCCCAGGCCCGCCCCGCGGTCGGTGCGAACGGCGAGACCACCGAGCTGCCTGCCGCCCGGGTCCCGGTGCCGCGGGCGGGCAGCGGTGCCCTGGCCGGCTCGGTGCTCGACCGCGGCACGTGGACGTCGGTGGTGCACGAGCTGCGTGAGCGGACGGTGCGCCGCTGATGACCGCCGTCCCCGTTCGGCTGTCGGCGCCGCCGCCGACGTCCGGCCCCGCCCGCCGCCGTGCGGCCTGGCTGCTGCCGTTGCTGCTGCTGGGCACGGTGCTGCTGATGCTCTGGCTGGCCGGCCCGGCCTCGGCCGCCCCCACCGCGCCGGTCCCGCCGTCCGAGCCGGTCGCCCCGGTCGTGGACGACGGCGGCCTGGACATCTCCATCGGCGGGGACAGCCCGAGCACCGCGGTGACGCTGATCCTGGCGATCACCGTGCTGTCGATCGCGCCGTCGGCCCTGCTGCTGGTGACCTCGTTCACCAAGATCCTCGTGGTGCTGGCGCTGACCCGCAACGCGCTGGGCCTGCCCACCTCACCGCCGAACCAGGTGCTCACCGGGATCGCGCTGTTCCTGACCATCTTCGTGATGGGCCCGGTGTTCAGCGAGATCAACGAGCTCGCCGTCCAGCCCTACCTGGACGGCACCATGAACGCCTCGGCCGCCTACGACACCGGTGTCGAGCCGCTGAAGGACTTCCTGCTGGCCAACACCCGGGACGACGAGCTCAAGCTGATGGTCGGGCTCTCCGGTGAGGAGGCGCCGGCGGACGCGGCGTCGGTGAGCATGCTGACCCTGGTCCCGGCGTTCGTGCTCTCCGAGCTGAAGAGCGCCTTCATCATCGGCCTGGTCGTCTTCATCCCGTTCCTGGTGCTGGACATGCTGGTCAGCGCCGCGCTGATGGCGATGGGCATGATGATGGTGCCGCCGACGATCGTGTCCCTGCCGTTCAAGCTGATGCTCTTCGTGATCGTCGACGGCTGGGCGCTGGTGACCACGTCGTTGGTCGGGTCGTACGGATGAGCCGCGTGACGACGTGCGAGCGAGCATCGCAGGGAGCGCCAGCGACCGAGGAGCGGAACGAGCTCGGAGGCACGCAATGAGCGACGCCGACGTCACCGAGATCGCCACCCAGACGATGATCGTGGCGGCGAAGGTGTCCGCCCCGATCCTGCTGACCGCACTGCTGGTCGGCTTCATGATCTCCCTGTTCCAGGCGGCCACCCAGATCCAGGAACCGACGCTGTCGTTCGTGCCGAAGATGATCGCGGTGGCGATCGCGCTGCTGGTGACCGGCAACTGGGTGCTCTCGGAGCTGGTCTCCTTCACCGACCAGCTGTTCGAGTCGCTGCCGCGGCTGCTCGGCAGGACCTGAGGCCGCAGTGGACCTCGAGGTCCCCTCCGCGACCCTCGCGGCGCTGCTGCTGGCCAGCACGCGGGCTGCCGGGTTCATCGCCCTGGCCCCGCCGTTCAACTCCAACGGCATCCCGCGGGTGGTCAAGGGCGCACTCGCCCTCTGCATCGCCCTGGTCACGTTCCCGCACATCTCCGGCACCATCCCGGAGGTCACCGCCGGCTTCCTCATCGCGACTGCGGTCACCGAGGCGGTCATCGGCGCCGCGCTGGGCTTCGTCGTCCAGCTGCTGTTCAGCGCCGTCCAGCTGGCCGGTGACCTGATCGACGTGACCGGCGGGTTCTCCCTGCAGCCGGCCTACGACCCGATGTCGCTGACCACGCAGGGGGTGATCGGCCGGCTGCACTACCTGCTCGCCATCACCCTGCTGTTCACCAGCAACGGCCACCTGCTGCTGGTGCGGGGTTTCGTCACCTCCTACCAGGGGCTGCCGGTGGGCGGCTCGCTGCCCACCGACCAGCTGGGCTCGGTCCTGATCACCGCCTTCTCGATGATGTTCCTGGCCGCGCTGCAGATCGCCGGACCGCTGGTGGCGGTGCTGCTGCTGGCCGACGTCGCGCTCGCCCTGCTGTCCAAGGCCGCGCCGGCGCTGAACATCTTCGCCTTCGGCTTCCCGCTCAAGATCATGATCACCCTGACCCTGCTGGGGCTGACCTTCCCGCTGCTGCCGCCGGCGCTGGACGGGCTCCTGGACTCCGCGCTCGACGCGATCACCTCGCTGCGTAGCGGCTGACCCGGAGGAGGTGACTGATGGCCAAGGACGGTCCTGGCGGCGAGAAGACAGAGAAGCCGACACCGCAGAAGCTCAAGAAGGCCCGCAAGGACGGGCAGATCCCGCGCACCCAGGAACTGGGCACCTGGCTGGGCGCGGCCGCGGCGAGCGTGCTGCTGCCCATGCTCGTGGGCGGTGCGTTCAGCTCCATCCAGGAGCTGTTCGTGCAGGTCGGCGTGATCGCCAAGGACCCGCAGCAGGCCACGATGCAGGCACTGTTCGGGACCGCGCTGGCCGTCTTCATGACCGCGCTGCTGCCGATGGCGCTGGCGATGATGGTGATCGGCACGATCGCCTCGGCGTCCCAGGGCGGGGTCACGATCGCCACGAAGGCGATGAAGCCGACGTTGAAGAAGCTGAACCCCTTCCCCGGGATCAAGCGGATGTTCGGCACCCAGGGCCTCTGGGAGGCGACCAAGGCGATCATCAAGACCGTCGCGCTGGCGACCGTCATCGGCGTGACGTCCGACAACGCCATGCAGCTGGTCTCCGCCTCCGGTGCGCTGCCGCTGTCGGAGGTCGTGCACACCTTCACCGACTCCGCGGTGCTGATGTTCCGCGTCGTGGGCATCACCGGCCTGGTCATCGCGGTCGCGGACTACGTGGTGGTGCGGCACAAGATGATGAAGCAGCTCAAGATGAGCGTCTACGAGATCAAGCAGGAGCACAAACAGGCCGAGGGCGACCCGCAGATGAAGGCCCAGCGCCGCTCCACCCAGCTGTCGATGTCCCGCAACCGGATGATGTCCGAGGTCGCCGACGCCGACGTGCTGCTGGTCAACCCCACCCACGTCGCCGTCGCGCTCAAGTACGACCCGATGAAGGGCGCCCCCCGGGTGGTGGCCAAGGGCGCCGACGAGATGGCCGCCCGGCTGCGCGCCCGGGCCGAGGAGTGCAAGGTGCCGATGGTCCAGGACATCCCCCTGGCCCGGGCCCTGCACGCCTCCTGCGACCTGGGCCAGGAGGTGCCGGCCCAGCTGTTCACCGCCGTCGCCCGGGTGCTGGCCTTCGTCATGCACCTCTCGGCGCGCGGCGTGAGCGGCGGCATGCACCGGCCCGGCTTCGAGGCACCGGCCACCGAAGGGCTGCCCCGCGCCGGCCGGCGCCGCTGACGGCCGCCCGGTCTCCCTGAGGCCCGCGGAGCGGTTGGGACGCACGGTGTGGCGGACCCGCCCAGCGGTACCGCCCGTTCCCCGGACTGCCGAGAAGGCGGTGGGGGGCGCACCGGCGCATTCCTCCGCCGCCGTAGCGCACCGCACAGGAACGAGGTCTCGTGGGAAAGCTGACGAAGGCCGCCGTCCCCATCGGGGTCGTCTCGATCGTCCTGATGCTCGTGGTGCCGCTGCCGGCCCCCGTGCTGGACCTGCTCCTGGCGCTGAACATCGTCGGGTCGCTGCTGATCCTGCTGGTGTCGATGAACATCAGGCGGCCGCTGGACTTCGCGATCTTCCCGTCGCTGGTGCTGATCGCGACGCTGATGCGGCTGGCGCTCAACGTCTCCTCGACCCGGCTCGTCCTCACCGACGGTTACGCCGGCAAGGTCATCGAGGCCTTCGGGCACTTCGTGATCGGCGGCTCGCTGATCGTCGGCCTGGTCATCTTCGTGATCCTCACGATCATCCAGTTCGTCGTCATCACCAACGGCGCCGGCCGCGTCGCCGAGGTCGGCGCCCGCTTCACCCTCGACGCGATGCCCGGCAAGCAGATGGCCATCGACGCCGACCTGAACGCCGGCCTGATCAACGAGAAGCAGGCCCGCAAGCGGCGCAGCGACGTCACCGCCGAGGCCGACTTCTACGGCTCGATGGACGGCGCCAGCAAGTTCGTCAAGGGCGACGCCATCGCCGCCATCATCGTCACGCTGATCAACCTGATCGGCGGCTTCGCGATCGGCGTGCTGCAGCGCGGCATGGCCCCGGGCGAGGCCGTCACCACCTACTCGCTGCTGTCGGTCGGCGACGGCCTGGTCTCCCAGATCCCGGCGCTGCTGATCTCCACCGCCACCGGCCTGATCGTCACCCGCTCGGCCTCCCAGGGCGACATGGGCTCGGACCTGATCAGCCAGCTCAGCCGCGCCAAGCAGCCGGTGCGCATCGCCGGCCTCGCCGCGCTGGCCCTGTGCCTGATCCCCGGCCTGCCCAAGCTGCCGTTCCTGCTGATCGGCGGCCTGGTCCTGTTCATCTCCACCCGGCTCACCGACCGGGTCGACGAGGACGACGACGAGGGCACGCCCGCGGACGCCGTCGCCGCCGAGCCGCAGCCGGACTCCCCCGAGGCGATCGCCGACCGGATGCGGGTGGACCCACTGGAGCTGGAGGTGGCCTTCGACCTGGTCGAGCTGGTGGACACCGCCCGCGGCGGCGACCTCCTGGACCGCGTCAAGGCGCTGCGCCGCAAGGTGGCCATGGAGACCGGGCTGGTCATCCCGCTGGTCCGCACCCGGGACAACCTGGACCTGCCCGCCTCGCAGTACGTCATCTGGCTCAACGGCGTCCCCGCGGCCAAGGGCACGTCCCCGGCCGGCACGGTCCTCGCCATCGGTGACCACCTCGACGGGCTGCCGGGCAAGGCGACCCGGGAGCCGGTCTTCGGGCTGGCCGCCAAGTGGGTGCCCGCCGAGCTGCAGCGGCAGGCCGAGATGGCCGGCGCGACCGTCGTCGACCGCTCCTCGGTGATCACCACCCACCTGGCCGAGGTCGTCCGGCAGAACGCCTCGGCGCTGCTGGGCCGGGAGGACGTCAAGGTGCTGGTCGAGATGATCCGCCGCTCGCACCCGGCCGTCGCCGACGAGCTCACCCCGGCGCTGCTCAGCCTCGGCGAGGTGCAGCGGGTGCTGCAGGCCCTGCTGGACGAGGGGGTGTCGATCCGCGACCTGGTGCGCATCTTCGAGGCCCTGTCCCTGCGGGCCAAGGTCTCCACCGACCTCGACGGCCTGGTCGAGGCGGCCCGCACCGCCCTGGGCGCGGCCATCAGTCACCCGTACGTGACCGAGGAGGAGCGGCTGCACGTCATCACCCTCGAGCCGTCGTTCGAGCAGCGGCTCCTGGAGGCCGTGCGCCCCACCGAGGGCGGCCAGGTGCTCGCGCTGGACGGGCACACCGTCGACGTTCTCGTCCGCGGCTGCACCGAGCTCCTCGACGACGCCGAGCGCCTGAACCTCTCCCCCGTGCTCGTCTGCTCACCGCAGGTGCGGGCCGCACTGTCCCGCCTGGTCCGCCAGGTCCTGCCCCGCCTGTCGGTCATCTCGTACAACGAGGTGTCCCGCACGGCACAGATCGAGTCACTGGGAGTGGTGAGCGGTGCCGTCGCGATCCGTTGAGGCAGCCACGCGTGAAGAGGCCATCGCGGCCGCGCGTGCAGAGTTCGGGGCCTCGGCCCGGGTGGTCGGGGTGCGTCGCATCCGTTCCGGCGGCATGTTCGGCTTCTTCACCAACGAGCGGTTCATCGCCGAGGTCGAGGTGCCCACGGCCGGTTCGGCCACCGGGCCGAGCACCGGTTCGGCCGCCGTGCTGAAGGACCCGGCCGCCCCCGCACGGCCGGCTGCGCCGTCGATGGACGACCGGATGAAGGAGCTCGCCGACCTGCTGGGGGCAGCGGCCCAGGGCAGCCCGGCCGTGGACCTCTACGGCCGTTCCGGCTCGGTGCGGACCGCGCCCGAGACCACCGCAGCTGCGGCGCCGTCGGCCCAGCGGTCGACCCCCTCCTCGAGGGTCTCCCCCTCGGCCGCCCGGTCCACGGCGCGGCCGGCGCGTGCGGCGACCGCCGCCGCGACCCCGGCGGCGGCCAAACCGTTCACCCCCAGCAAGCACACGCTGATGCTCGCGCCGGAGGACCTGGCGCCGGGGCCCGCCCCGGCGCCCGTCGCCGAGCAGCCGTCGGGCCCCTCGCCGTTCGCCGCGGCGCTCACCCGGATGGTCGCCTCGAGCCCCGTGCAGGCAGCGGCCGACGCCGCTGTCGAGGACGCCGCCGTCGCCGCTGCTGCGGAGCTGGCTGCGGCCGAGGCGGCCGCAGCCCAGACGGCAGCGGTCGAGGCCGCCGCGGCGGAGGCCGCACGGCTGGCCACGGCACGCATCGAGGCTGCTGCCGCCGAGGCAGCCCGGGTGCAGGCCGAGGCTGCACGGGCCGAAGCAGCACGGATCGAGGCAGCGCGAGTCGAGGCAGCCCGCATCCAGGCGGAGGCCGAGGCCGCCGCCGAGGCAGCCCGCATCCAG
>NZ_JPMX01000054.1 GCF_000761485.1 Modestobacter caceresii | reverse complement strand
AGCAGTCCTGCGTGCGGTCACCCTCTGGCTCAAGCGGTTAGGAGACACGCCCTAGACGTCGAGGGCTGGACCCGGCTGGTCGAGATCAGTGAGGAACAGCGGGTTGGGCTCGTTTGGGTTCCCCGCGAGGACGTGCTGCGACTGCTGCTGGCCGCAGACACAGCCGATGACCGCGCCCGTGTCCTGACTGAGCACGTTGCAACCATCCTCGACGACTGCGTTGCCTCCCTGACGGAGACCACCCACGAGGACCTGACGGAACTGGTGGAGTTCGCACGAGAGGCCGTCGACACCCACCGCGTGGGCCGCACCCGGGCCGCACAAGCCCTCGCAACGAACGTCCTGGACACCGGCTTGGAGCAACACCATGTCGGCGGGGTGAAGGCTCTGCGCGCGGAGATCAAGCGCCTGCCCGATTTCGACGAGGACACCGTCTCCCTTCTGGAGATGCGGCTGCGGATGGTGACGGCTGGGATTCCGCCCGCCTACAACGGCTACGACTACCGGAAACGGAGTCCGCGGTTCTCGCGGACCGGGACCGCGCACGCGGTCAACGCGGCGCTGTACACGCCGGGGAACTCGCTGCTGGCGATCAGCCTGGCCACGGTCTGGCTTCGGTGGCTGCACGAGACGTGGACCGACTGACCAGACCGCGGACCTCCCACGCAAGGCCCATGGCCCCGGTGACATCGGACAGGGAGTCGTGTCAGGGACCAGTAGTACCGGCTGCCTTCGGCGCCGCGTGACACATCCGTGTCACGATCAGGCGCAGAAACCTGCATCTCCTTGCAGTCCGCTGCCGTCTTTGTAGGTCAAGTGCTCGGGTTGCGGTTTCCCGCAGGGTTTGGATCGGTTTCCTAAACCGTGTGCCGCAGGTTCGAGTCCTGCCGGGGGCACCAGCTGGTCACTGCAGCTCGACGAAGCGCTCCACGTCGACCGGCCGGCCGGCGATGACGATCTCCGCGCCGTAGGTCAGCACGGTGTCGTAGCCGGCGTGGGTGTAGCTCGCCGTGTTCTCCGGCTTCACCGACACCACGGTGACGTGGTGCTTCTTCCGCAGGCCGGTCTGGCCGAGCGGGACGCCGACGATCTCCCTCGGCGGCTTGGTCTTGGCGAAGACCCACTGCGGGTCCAGCTCCACCCAGTCCAGCAGCCGGCCGGCGACCAGGTGCGCGATCCGCTCGCCCATCTCCTGCTCGGGGAAGACCACGTGATGGGCGCCGATGCGGCTCAGGATGGTCGCCTGCTGCCGGGTCACGGCCTTGGCCCAGATGTCGGGGATCTCGAGCTCGGACAGCAGCGCGGTGGTGAGGATGCTGGCCTCGAGGTGGCCGCCGATGGCCACGACGACGCGGCTGAAGTCGGCGATGCCGATCTCGGTCAGCGCGTCGGCGTCGGTGGAGTCGGCGATGACGACCTGGCCCAGCTGCCCGGACAGTCGCTGGACGATGTCGGGCCGGTTGTCCACGGCGAGCACCTCGGTGCCGCCGCGGGCCAGCTCCAGGGCGAGTGCGGTGCCGAACCGACCCAGGCCGAGCACGGCGACGGGGTCCTTGTGGCTAGCCAACGATGGTCCTCTCCTCGGGGAGTTGGTGCCGGCGGCCGCGGTCGCGGAGCGCGAGCCCCGACGCCAGGGTGAGCGGCCCGATCCGGCCGATGTACATGAGCAGCACGAGCAGCACCTGCCCCGCTGGCGGGACGTCGGCGGTGATGCCGGTGGACAGGCCGACGGTGGAGAAGGCGGAGACGACCTCGAAGAGCACCACGTCGAAGCTGAAGTCGGTGAGGGCCTCCATGACGAAGGTGGCGACGGCGACCACGCCGATGCCGAGCAGTGCGATCGCCAGCGCCTGGCGCTGGTTGGTGCTCGGCACCCGGCGACGGCCGACCTCGACGTCGGGGTCGCCGCGCATCTCCGCCCACAGGACGTAGGCCAGCAGGCCGAAGGTGGTCACCTTGATGCCGCCGGCGGTCCCGGCGCTGCCGCCGCCGATGAACATCAGCGCGTCGGTGAGCAGCAGAGTCTCGGGCTGGTAGGCGGCGATGTCGAGGTTGTTGAACCCGGCGGTGCGCGGCATCACCGCCGCGGTGAACGCGGCCAGCAACGTCGCCCCGGCGCCCAGCGGGCCGAGGGTCCCGGGGTTGCCGCCCTCGGCGACCAGGAACAGCAGGGTCCCGCCGACGAGCAGGACGACGGTGACGATGACGGTGATCCGGGTGAGCACCGACCAGCTCTTCGGCGTCCGCCACTCGCGGACCAGCTCGAAGACCACCGGGAAGCCCAGGCCGCCGAGGATGACGGCGACGCAGATGGTCAGGCTGATCCACGGGTCGGCCACGTACTGCATGAGGCTGTCGGCGTTGAGCCCGAAGCCGGCGTTGTTGAACGCCGAGACGGCGTGGAACACACCCGAGTAGGCCGCCGACGACAGCGGCTGGTCGTAACCGGTGGCGAACCGGATCCCGAGCACGACGGCGACCACGGCCTCGACGCCGAGGCTGAAGAGCACCACCCTGCGGATGACCCGGCGGACGTCCGCGGCGGACAGCGCCTTGGTCTCCGCCTGGGCGATCAGCCGGGCCCGGAGCCCCAGCCGGCGGGACAGCACCACCGCGAGCAGGGTGGCCAGCGTCATGATCCCGAGGCCGCCGGCCTGGATGAGCAGCAGGATCACGGCCTGGCCGAAGCCCGACCAGTAGGTGCCGGTGTCGACGGTGACCAGTCCGGTGACGCACACCGCGGACGTGGCGTGGAACAGCGCGGTGAGGAGGTCGGCGCGGCCGGGGCCGGCGACGGCGATGGGCAGCGACAGCAGTGCGGTGCCGACAGCGACGGCCACGGCGAAGGCGCCGGCGATGACCCGGCCCGGGTGGTGGAAGCCGCGAGCGGGGGTCGGGCGGCCGGCCGAGCTGCGGACGCCCTGCGTCACCGCAGGCCCGTCGGGCGGGCACGGGGGCGGGCGAGCACGGCGACACGGTGCCACACCTCCGCGGCCGATCCGCTCTGGACCGTGGAGCCACGCCACCCGCCGGTCGTGTCGCTCGCCGGGGCGCGGGCGACACTGGGGGACATGACCGCTGCTGATGCCGGGCCGCGGGCCGACCAGAGCCCTCGCCCCCTGACCGACGAGGCGCGCGAGCTGCTCGACGCCCTCCTCGCCCACGACTTCCTCGGCGTCGCCGAGCTGCGGGCCCAGGTCGGCCGGGCCACCTCGACGCCGGGCTGCCGCTGCGGGTGCGGGACCCTCGACCTGCAGGTGCCCGAGGACGTGCCGGCCGCGCCGGCCAGCGGTCCGGCGCCGGTCGAGGGCACCGTCGTCGGTGCCGACGGGACGCCGGTGGGCGGGGTGCTCCTCTTCGTCGAGGACGGCCGGCTGGCCCGGCTGGACGTCACCTCGCACGGCGACCCGCTCCCGTTGCCCTCCCCGGACCAGGTCACCTGGGGCCCCACCCGGTGGGCGCGCGAGGACACGGTGCGACGGCCCGCCCGGTTCCGTCGGGGACAGCCCGGCTGAGGGCGCCTCCAGCGGGTACCGGGTCGTCCATGGCACGCAGCGCCGCGGTCGCGGCCGCCGACCAGTGGACCGACCCGGACGACGGCGTCCGGTACCCCGCAGGCGAGGTGCACGCCTGGCTGCAGGGGCACAACGAGACCGTCTGCGGGCTGTCGCTGAGCAGGTCCCGGCTCGCCCGGTTCCCGCACGTCAGCTGGGCCGACGTGCAGCCGGAGTCGGGCCGGCACGCGGAGGGCGTGCAGGCCGTCTGCCGGCGCTGTCGCGCAGCCCAGGGCGCTCGCCGGGACGACCGCGGCTGGACGCGCAACAACCCCCGCCCCTGAGCGGGCCCGGGGCCTTGACCTCAGTGCTCCGTAAGCCCTAGCTTACGTTCGTGCCTGCTTACCAAGCGCGTGACGGCTGGGAGGCGTTGGGTGACCCCACCCGGCGCGCGATCGTCGCGTCGTTGGCCGAGCGGCCACAGGCCGTCGGCGAGCTCGCCGACGAGTTGCCGATCAGTCGGCCGGCCGTGTCCCAGCACCTCAGGGTGCTGAAGGACGCCGGGCTCGTCACCGACCGCGCAGTCGGCACCCGCCGGGTCTACCGGCTCAGCCCCGAGGGCCTCGGTGCCCTCCGGGACCAGCTCGACACGTTCTGGCAGCGGGCCCTCCACGGCTACCAGGACATCGCCGAGCCGGACGTCACCGCACGACCGACACAGGAGCAGCCATGACCGAGACAGCCGCACTCGTGGTCCGCCGGCAGATCGTCGTCCACGCACCGATCGACCGGGCCTTCGCGACGTTCACCGAGCGGTTCGGCGACTTCAAGCCACCGGAGCACAACCTGCTCGGGGTGCCGATCGCCGAGACCGTCTTCGACCCGGAGGTCGGCGGCCACATCACCGACCGGGGTGTCGACGGCAGCGAGTGCCGCTGGGCGCGTGTCCTGGCCTTCGACCCGCCGGACCGGGTCGTCTTCAGCTGGGACATCAACCCGCAGTGGCAGGTGGAGACGGACCCCGAGCACACCAGTGAGGTGGAGGTCCGATTCGTCGCCGAAGGGCCGCGGCTGACCCGGGTGGAGCTGGAGCACCGCCACCTCGACCGGCACGGCGATGACTGGCAGGCCGTTCGTGACGGGGTGGCGGACGACGCCGGCTGGCCGCTGTACCTGTCCCGGTACGCCGACCTGCTCCGCTGAGGCGGACAGCCGGTTCCCTGTCACCGGGCGGCCGCAGGTAGCTTAGGCAAGCCTCAGCACGCCTCCGGTGTACGTGCGCCCTCCTGACAGCAGGTCGGGCCGCGCGCCCGGACCATCGACAGGGACCCACGACCATGCGCACGTCCTCCAGCCGGGCGGGCCTCGCCATCGCCGCCGTTCTCTCGCTCACTGCCTGTGGCGCCTCCGAGGTGGTCCCGGAGGCCGAGGTCGCGACCGAGGGCGAGAACGCCACCGACTACCCGCTCGTGGTCGACAACTGCGGTGAGTCGATGACCTTCGAGGCCGCGCCGCAGCGGGTCGTCTCCCTCGACCAGGGCTCGACGGAGATCCTGCTCGCGCTGGGTCTGGAGGACCGGCTGGTCGGCACCGCGTCCTGGACCGACCCGGTCCTGCCCGAGCTCGCCGAGGCCAACGCCTCGGTGCCGCGGCTGTCCGACAACGCGCCCAGCTACGAGGTCCTGCTCGACTCCGATCCCGACTTCGTGACCGCCTCCTTCGCCCGGCACTACCGCACCGGCGGCGTGGTCGAGCGGGCGCGGCTGGCGGAGACCGGCGTCGACGCCTACCTGTCGCCGGCCGACTGCGAGGGCGAGCTGCTCATCAACGGGGGCGGCACCCGCACCCGGCCGCTCGAGATCGACTCCGTGTACGAGGAGATCCGTGAGCTGGCGGAGATCTTCGACGTCTCGTCCCGCGGGGACGAGCTCATCGCCGAGCTGCAGGAGCGCGCGGACGCCGCGACCGACCGGATCGAGGCCAGCGACCGCACCATCGCCTTCTGGTTCGCCGACACCAAGTCCCCCTACGTGGCCGGCGGCCTCGGCGGGGCGAACCTGCTGGCCACCACCGTCGGTGCGGAGAACGTCTTCGCCGACCTCGACGACGACTGGACCGCGGTCGGGTGGGAGACCGTGGTCGAGCGGGAGCCGGACGTGCTGGTCCTCGGCGACCTGCAGCGCGACCGGTTCCCCGGTGACCGGCTGGCGGACAAGAAGGACTTCCTGGCCTCCGATCCGCTGACCAGCTCGATGCAGGCCGTCCAGGAGGAGGACTACATCGCGCTGCACGGTGCCGAGATGAACCCCTCCATCCGCTTCGTCGACGCGCTGGAGAAGCTGGCCGACGGCCTGGACGAGATCGGGCAGGCACCCTGACCGCCGTGACCACCCCCGTCACGGACGGGACCGGGAGCGGGTCCGGGACGTCGCCCGGGAGCACGCTGCGGGTGGTGCTGCTGCTGGTCGGCGGGATCGTCGCGGTGGCCCTGTCGGTGGGTGCCGCGATCACGCTCGGGCCGGCGGACGTCTCGCTGGTGAACGTCCGCGACGTGCTGCTCAACCACCTCGGGCTCGCCGACATCCCGGTCCGGGTGGTGAAGGACGCGATCGTCTGGGAGGAGCGGCTGCCACGCGCGCTCACCGCGGCGGCGGCCGGAGCCGGCCTGGGCATCTGTGGTGCGGTGATGCAGTCCCTGCTGCGCAACCCGCTGGCCGACCCCTTCCTGCTGGGGATCTCCTCCGGCGCCTCCACCGGTGCGGTGGTGATCGGCGTCCTCGGGGTCGGCGGGTCCGTGATCGGCCTGTCCGGTGGGGCCTTCATCGGTGCGCTGCTGGCCTTCGCCCTGGTCATGCTGCTGGCCCGGCTGGCCGGTGGGGGCACCGACCGGGTCATCCTGGCCGGCGTGGCCAGCACGCAGCTGTTCTCCGCGCTGACCTCCTTCGTCATCTTCGCCTTCGCCGACGCCGACGAGACCCGCGGCGTGATGTTCTGGCTGCTGGGGTCGCTGGAGGGCGTCCGCTGGGACGACGTGGCGCTGTGCGCCGTCGTCGTCGCCGTGGGCATCGCGCTGTGCCTGGCCTACTCCCACGCGCTGGACGCCTTCTCCTTCGGCGACGAGATCGCTGCCTCGCTGGGCATCGCGGTGGCCCGTGTGCGGCTCGGCCTGCTGGTGCTCACCGCGCTCATCACGGCGACGCTGGTGAGCGTCACCGGCGCCATCGGCTTCGTGGGCCTGGTGCTCCCGCACGCCGCGCGGTTCCTCTTCGGGCCCCGGCACGCCGGGTTGATCCCGGCCACCGCGCTGATCGGCGCCGTCTTCATGGTGTGGGTCGACGCCGTCTCCCGGGTGGCGTTCCAGCCCACGCCGCTGCCGGTCGGGGTCGGGACGGCGCTGGTGGGCGTGCCGGCCTTCGTGCTGATCCTGGTGCGGAACCGGCGGGGCCAGTGACCCTCCAGGCGGACCGGGTCGTGTGGCACCGCGGCGGCAAGCTCGTCGTCGACGAGGTCACCCTGCGCCCGGCTCCCGGGACGACGATCGGCCTGCTGGGGCCGAACGGCTCGGGCAAGTCCTCCCTGCTCCGGCTGCTCAACGGCACCGCCAAGCCCGAGTCGGGGGTCGTCACCCTCGACGGCGCCGAGCTCAGCTCCCTCGCCCGGCGCGACATCGCCCGGTCCGTGGCAGTGGTCAGCCAGCACGCCGACACCGACGTCGACATCCGCGTCCGGGACGTCGTGCGGCTCGGCCGGATCCCGCACCGCGGCTCCTTCGGGACCGCCTCGGCGACCCGCGACGAGGAGGCCGTTGCCGAGGCGCTGCGGCACACCGGGCTCGCCGACAAGGCGGATCAGCGCTGGCACACCCTCTCCGGCGGCGAGCGGCAGCGCGCCCACATCGCCCGCGCGCTGGCCCAGGAGCCGCGGGAGCTGCTGCTGGACGAGCCGACCAACCACCTGGACATCCGCCACCAGCTGGAGCTGCTGTCGCTGGTCTCGCGGCTGCCGGTCACCAGCGTCATCGCCCTGCACGACCTCAACCTCGCGGCGATCTTCTGCGACGAGGTGATCATCCTGGAGCGCGGTCGGGCGGTGGCCGCTGGCCCGCCGCGGGAGGTGCTCACCGCGGAGCTCATCGCCCGGGTCTACGGCGTGCGGGCCCGGGTGGGCGTGGACGAGCGGGGACGGCTCACCGTGCTGTTCGAGCCGGGCGCGCTCGAGTCCTCGGACGAGCTGACCCCGGAGGACGCACCACCCGCCTGGTGACCGGCGGCCATCTGGCCAGTCACTGGTCAGCCCGGGCAGCTGACGTCCCGCGCCGTCACCTGATCAGGTGACAGCCCTCGGACGGGCCGGCCAGGGCCGTCACCATGCCGGGGTGAACGCCTGGATGATCCGCGCTCCGCGGTGGCAGCTGGCGGTGCTGATGGGGCTGCTCATCACCCCCTTCTTCGTGCTGCTCTTCCGTTTCGGGCGCGACGCGACCTGGACGGCGGCGGTGCCCACCGGCGTGCTCACCGCCGCCATCTGTGCCCCTGTCCTCGGGTTCATGGTCGCCCGGCAGGTCCGGGACAGCGTCGCTGCCGGTGGCCCGCTGACCGATGTCGATCGGGCAGCCGCTGAACGTGCGGCGCGGCGAGGACCGGTGCCCGAGGACGAGGCGCTGCGGCTGACCGCACTGCGCATCGCGGAGGACCGCGTGGCCCAGCTGGACACCGCCCGCGTCCGGGCGCGCCTGTCCGGCGCCGCCCTTCTGCTGCTCAGCGTGGTGCTCGCCGTCCTGTCCTCGCCGTGGTGGTGGACGGCCGCCGTCTTCTGGGCGGCGCTCCTCGTGGTGTCCCTGGTCGCCCCGGGACGACTGCACCGACGAGTCGACCTGCTGCGGTCCGGAGCACGCTGAGCGACGCCGCGCCGGTGGACCTCGTGGGGGGGTCGCCGACGAACGTGCAGGTGACGCGCAGAAAGTCCTCAAGCAGTCCGTTCACCCGGTCGATCTACTGGTTGTCAGTCGATGACCCACAGTGAGCGGAGTCCGAACGTGTCCACCCCCATGGCCAGCACCCCCCGCGGCGTCACCCGCGTCCTGATCCTCGCCGACGCCCCGGTCCTGCGCCGTGGGCTGGTCGGCATGATCAACGAGACCGCCGGCATGCAGGCGGTGGGCACGCCGGGGGAGCCGCGTCGCGCGCTGACCCTGGCCGAGTCCGCTCGTCCGGACGCGGTGGTGGTGGAGCTGGGCACCGGCCGGGCGGCCACGCTGAACGCGGTCCGGGACCTGCGTCGCCGGTTCCCGCAGCTGGCCGTCGTGGCCCTGGCGACCTCGGAGGGCCCGGGCGTGGTGAACGAGGCGCTGGCCGCCGGGGTGCGCAGCTACCTGCTGATGAACACCTCACCGACCCTGTTGGGCTGGGCGGTGCTGGCCGCGCGGGCCGGGCGGACCGTGGTGGACCCGCAGATCCGTCGCGGGGAGGGCTCGGCGGAGCCGGTGTCGCGGGAGCTCACCCCGGAGGTGCCGCTGACCCGCCGGGAGTCCGACGTGCTCGACGAGCTGCTCCAGGGCCAGTCCAACCGGGCGATCGGCAAGAACCTGTTCATCTCCGAGGACACCGTGAAGTCCCACGTCAAGGCGATCCTGCGCAAGCTGGGCGCCCGCGACCGGGCACACGCGGTCTCCCTGGTGCTGTCTGCGCGCAACCCCGGCTGCTCCTGCGGCGCCCACCGGCTCACCGAGGCCGCGGCCGACGTCTGACCGGAGACGCTCTGGGCGGTCGAGCGGGGGCATCCGGGCCGGGGATAGGTTCCGGCGGTGCCTCCGACCGCCGTCGCCAGCCGGTTGTTCGTGGTGGGCTGCCCGCGGTCGGGCACCACGCTCCTGCAGTCGTTCCTGGCCGCGCACCCCGACGTCCACTCGTTCCCGGAGACGCACTTCTTCTACCGGCTGGAGGCAGCCGGCGACCGGCGCTGCCAGGGGCTGATCAGCCCCGAGCTGGCCGCCGACCTCCCGCAGGTCGCCCGCTTCCTGGGCCGGCCGGAGCTGGCGTGGCCGGAGCCGGTCACGGTGCAGGCCACGGCCGGGGCGTTCGTCGCCGCCGCCGACGCGGTGACCGTGGCCGCGGGCGCGACGACCTGGGTGGAGAAGACGCCGGCCAACCTCTACGCCATCGACCTCATCGAGCGGCTGGTGCCCGGCGCACGCTTCCTGCACATCGTCCGGGACGGCGCCGACGTCGCGGCCAGCCTGTGCTCGGTCGCGCCCGGCTGGGGGAGCTCCTACACGCCCGACGACGCGGTCGACCTCTGGGCGGAGTGCGTGGGGATCACCGCCGCTCACCACGGGCGCCCCGGGCATGCCGTGCTCAGCTACGCGGCGCTCGCCGAGGACCCGGACAAGGCCCTTGCCGCGGCGTGCGCCGTGGTCGGCCTCCCCTTCACCCCGGCGATGGTGACCGGGCGGGCCGCTGCCGCGCAGGGCCTGATCAAGGACTTCGAGGCGTGGAAGGGGGACAACACCGGACCGCTCCAGCACCGGCCCCGGGCGCGCTTCACCGAGGTGTTCGACGCCGCGACCCAGCGCCGGGTGGAGGAGCGGGTGAGCGAGGTCGTCGTCCCCGAGCTGCTGCCGGGCTGAACCCCGACCGGCGGGCAGATCCAGGACTACCGTTCCGGGCATGGTCGGCATCCTGGCGGCTGCGCTCCTGGTCCTCGTGCTGGCCGGGCTCGTGGCCTGGGCGATGTCGGTGCCGCAGACCTCGGTGACCGGCCCGGCGGGCCGGCGGCTGCCCCCGCGCGAGCGGGCCCGCCAGCAGTCGGCTCTCGCCGCGGCCCGCTGGACGGTCGGCCACGACGAGGTCGACGGCGTCACCCGCGTGCTCCTGCAGCGCACCTGCATCGGCCTGGACGGGCGACCCGAGGTGCTGGAGGAGCGGGTCTTCGACAGCTTCCCGGCGCACGACCCGTTGTGGGAGGCCCGCTTCACCGAGGCGATGGCCAACGCCCGGTTCCGCGCCCGCTACCTCAACACCGAGGAGGGGCACCCGGAGCAGCCGTAGATCCCGAGGCGGAAGATGACCCCATGGGTCAGGTCGTCGCCACCGCAGAACAGCTCGTACACGCACCGGCGGACGTCGTCCGCGCGGCGCTCGCCGACTACGAGGTCACCCGGCCGAAGGTGCTGCCCGAGCAGTACAGCGAGTACCGGGTCGACGCCGGCGGGCAGGGTGCGGGCACGAAGGTGCACTGGCGCCTGCAGGCCACCTCCAAGCGGGTGCGCGAGCAGGACGTCGTCGTCACCGCAGGCGCCGACGGTGCCCTGGTGGAGAGCGACGCGAACTCCAGCATGGTCACCACCTGGACCGTGCACCCGGCCGACGCCGGGTCGAGCACCGTGCGCGCCCGCACCACCTGGACCGGGGCGAGCGGCATCGGCGGCTTCTTCGAGCGGACCTTCGCGCCCAAGGGGCTGGCCCGCATCCAGGGCGCCATGCTGACGCGGCTGGACCAGGAGCTCGCCACCCGCTGACGTGCGGCCGCGCTCAGGACGAGGCGCCGGGCCAGTCGTAACTGGCCGCCGTGATCCGTCGCGACAACTCGTCGCGCAGCTCGGCGCAGTCCGCGGTCTGCTCGGCGAGCCGGGCCGGGTCCACCGCCAGGCCCTGTCGACCGGCCCCCGCGGCGTCCAGTGCCGGCGCCGGGGGAGCCTGCTCACCACCGGCGGCGGGGGCGTGGGTGACGTACTGCTGCACGGAGGAGAGCACCGACCGGCGCACCCCGGGCGGCGGTCGGTCGGCCGGGTCGGCCGCAGCGGACAGCACCAGCACCGCGTCGAGCAGCACCGCGACCGCCGGTGCGGTGCCCAGCTCCGGCGACCGCGGACGGTAGGCGTGCAGGAGGGGATAGGCGCGGTGCTGCTGCCCCGTCGTCGTGAGCGTCGAGGACAACGCCGACAGGGAAACCACGGCCGGGAACGCTGTCCCGGGCGAGGCCAGGCCGGCCGCCATCTCCGCGCCGGTGCTGCCGAACCCGGTGACCTGGGAGGCGAAGCTCCGCTTGCCGACGACTGCGGAGATCACCGAGGTCAGGTACGAGACCCCCAGCGTGATCAGCAGCATCCCACTGAGCGCCGCAGCCACGGTGGCCAGCTGGAAGCCCACCCCCGTCGGCTGGTACCCGCCGTTGCCGAGGGTGGCGACGTTGTAGCCGGCGAAGTAGAAGCGCTCCCACACCGAGGCGGGCACGCCGCTCGACGAGCCGACCACCGCCCCGCCGCCACCGAGGAAGACCAGCGACCAGCCCACCCAGAGCAGGGTGAACCAGGACACCAGGGTGGCGCCGACGAGCAGCACCCCGGGGCCGCCCACGAAGCGGACCGGGACGGAGTCCGCCACGGCGGGTCGCCGGGTCAGCCTCCACGCGAGCCGGGTGAGCAGCTGGGTCAGCGGGCCCGGACCGCTGGCCACCGCCAGCGTGGTCCGCACCTCGTCGACCACGGCGAACGCCACGATGGCCAGGCCGGCGACGTCCCACCACCACCCGGTCACCGGGCACCCGGTGCACAGTCGGTGGCGTGGTCGGGCTCGGGAGAGAGGACGGTCGGCCTCCTCGGTCGGGCCCGGGAGGCCGGGCGGACGGGTGTCGGTACGAAGGTGACCGGGGAGGCGGCCGGCTACACGCGGGCACGTTCCGCGGTCTCGCGGCGCATCCGCCGTCGGGCAGGGACCATGGGGCCGTGACCGCAGCGACCCCCACCGTCGAGGGCCTCTCCGAGCTCGCCGACCTGCTCACCGACGGTGGCGCCGTCGTCCTCTCCGGCGCCGGGCTGTCCACCGACTCCGGCATCCCCGACTACCGCGGCGCCACCGGCTCACTGCGGCGGCACACGCCGATGACCTACCAGACCTTCACCCGTGACCCCCGTGGCCGGCACCGCTACTGGGCGCGCAGCTACGTCGGCTGGCGGCAGATCGAGCGGGCCCGCCCCAACGCCGGGCACCGCGCGGTCGCCGCGCTGCAGCAGGCCGGGGCGGTCGGCGAGGTCATCACCCAGAACGTCGACGGGCTGCACCAGGCCGGTGGCGCCCGTGAGGTCCTGGAGCTGCACGGCGGGCTCGACCGCACCGTCTGCCTGGCCTGCGGTGACATGGCCTCCCGTGCCGACCTCGACGTCCGGCTGCGGACGGTCAACCCCGGGTTCCGGCCCGAGCCGACCGACGAGGTCAACCCCGACGGCGACGTCGAGCTGCCCGAGGAGGCGCTCGACGGGTTCGTGATGGTCGACTGCCTGGCCTGTGGCGGGGGGCCGCTCAAGCCCGACGTGGTCTTCTTCGGCGAGACCGTGCCCCGGAACCGCGTCGACGCCTGCTTCGCCCTGGTCGACGCGGCCCGGTCGCTGCTGGTGCTCGGCTCGTCGTTGACCGTGATGAGCGGCTACCGGTTCGTCATCGCCGCCGCCAAGCGCGGCATCCCGGTCGCCATCGTCAACTCCGGGTCCACCCGCGGGGATGCGAAGGCCACGCTCAAGGTCGACGCGCCGCTGGGTGTCGTGCTGCCCGAACTGGCCCGCCGGCTGGCATGACCCGCGAGGTCGAGCACACCGAGGACGGCCGCTGGATCGTCGTCGACGGCCGGCGGTGGCGGACCGCGGACCCCGCGCTGCCGGAGGACGTCCGGGCCCAGCTGCTGCACCACCTGGGGGTGGCCCGCTCGGCGGTGCGGACCAGCCGGGGCGACGACGATGCGGTGGCCGCGGCCCGCGCCCGGGTGCAGCTGGCCAAGACCGGCCTGGGTGAGCGTGGCACCGCCTGGTGGGAGCAGGACGACGCCGAGCGCCGGACCCGCTGGGAGACCGCACTCCGCGCGCTCGACACCTGAGGGGCCGAAGTCGCGATCTCGGCCCCTCAGGACCACCGAGGGCCAAAAGCGCGATTTTGGCCCCCGGATCGGCTGGGAGGTTGGCCGACGGTCGGCCCGGGCAGGAAGGGCGGCGATGCAGACGTTCCTGCCGGTCGCCGACTTCACCGAGTCCGCCCGGCTCCTGGACAACCCCCGGTTGGGCAAGCAGCGGGTCGAGTGCCTGCAGGTGCTGCGCGCTCTCGAACTCCCCGACTACGGCTGGGCCAACCACCCGGTCGTCACCATGTGGCGCGGGCACACCGCCGGGCTGGTCGTCTACTCGCTGGCGATGGTCCGGGTCTGGCGGGAGCGCGGCTTCGCCGACAGCACCGAGACGCTGATCGCCGAGTTCGCCCCGGACGCCGCCCGGCTGACCCAGGCCGAGGCCGCGGACGCCGGCCTGCTGCCCAGCTGGGTGGGGAACGAGGAGCTGCACCGCTCGCACCGGTCGAACCTGCTGGCCAAGGACTCGGGCTTCTACCGGTCCCGGTTCCCCGGCGACCCCGACGACCTGCCCTACCTGTGGCCCGGCGCCGACGACGTCCCGCCCGTAACTGCGCCCGAGGGGGTCCCGGTCTGGGTGGTGCGGCCACGGGCACACCCCGAGCTCGGCGCGGCGCTGGCCACGGGGGTGGTCGGCCTCGGCACCCAGTCCGGCATCGACGTCGACGCGACCGGTCAGTCGGCGGCCGAGCTGCGGGCGCTGTCCAAGGAGCTCTCCGGCCGCCGCCCGGCCAAGGACCTGCGCCAGCTGTCGGCGTTCCTGGACGAGGTGGCGCCCGGGGACCTGGTCGGGCTGCCGGTCGAGCACGGCGCCGGGTTGCTGCTCGGTGAGGTCGTGGGCGACTACGTCTTCGCCGGCCGGGAGCTGCTGCCGCACCGCCGTCCGGCCCGGTTCGCGTCCGTGGTGCCGCGGTCGGCGGCGCGGCCGCCGGCCACCCTGCAGGACCCCCGCGCGCTGTTCCGGGTCGTCCTCGACCCCGACGCCGTCCCGGCCGGGCTGCGCTGACCTCCCCGACCGCCCGGGGCGACCGGGTGGTCAGCGAGCCGGGGCGACCGGGTGGTCAGCGCGGCTCAGCCCAGGCCTGCCCCGACACCCGTGACCGCCGAGGCCAGCCGTCGCCGCGCCTCGGGCAGGTCGGCCGGTTCCCGGGCGGCGTGCACGAACCACCAGGCGCCGGCGTAGAGGCGCCGGAGCCAGACGAACGGCGCGAGTTCTGCGTCGCTCACCGGGTCGGGCATCGCGTCCAGCGCCGCTCGGCCGTCGAGACGGGCCGAGCAGCGGAGGCTGGCGAGGTCCCAGGCGCGCGGGCCGCGGGAGGTGTCCTCCAGGTCGGTCCAGCGCAGGCCCTCGCCGGTGACCAGCAGCAGAAGGACCCCGGTCTCCTCACCCCTCGCAAGCTCGCGGCGAGCCTCGGACCGGGGCCGTCATTTGCGCCATCCGCTTGAGGAGCCGGGTCGGCGCCGAGCCCGGTGCCGGTGTCGAGGAAGACGGCCAGGTCCTCCAGCGGTCGGTCCAGCGGCGAGCCGGTCCACAGCGGCGGCAGCGTGCCGAGCACCTCGTGCAGCTCGGCCAGTGACCGGCCGGCCTGCACCGCGGTCGGTCGACCCGTCGACACGTCGACATGTCGCCAGAACGACACCGTGAGCCCGTCGTGCTCGTGCGGTCCCGGCGGCAGCACGTCCGACGGCGGGACGACCGCCGCCCCGGCCGCGGTCAGCGCTGCGGCGAGCGCCACCTCCCGGGTGAACGGCCGGCGGATCTCCGGACGGAGCAGCGGCGTGTGGACGGCCACCCGGGCCACCACCGGCGCCGGGCGTAGGTGCACCACCGCGTTGACGCCCCAGGACAGCAGCGCCGGGTCCTCGACGGGCAGGCCGTGCTGCCGGGCGACGGCGACAGCCGCGGCGACGGCCTGCTCGACCGACGCCGTCACGACCCGGGCAGCGGCACGTTCTGCAGTCGCACCTGCCCACGGGCGGCGATCTTGCCGTCCTCGCGGGTGAGGGTGACCAGCCACAGCTGCAGCGTCTTCCCCTGCTGCACCGGCTCGGCGAGGACGTCGAGCCGGCCGGCGGTCATCGGGCGCAGGAAGTCGGTGCTGTTGTTCACGCCCACCGCGAACTGGCCGCGCTCGACCACCGCCGCGCTCGCTCCCACGCTGGCGGCGCCCTCCACGATCGTGCAGTAGACGCCGCCGTGCACGACGCCCCACGGGGTGTGGTGCTCCGGCCCGACCTCGACGTGCCCGGTGACCCGCGTGCCGGTGACCTCGGCCAGCTCGAACCCGGTGGCCGCGACGAACGCGCTGGCGGCCGTCAGGTCCGGCGTCACGCGGCGTCCCAGACCAGGCAGAACGGGTGCCCGACCGGGTCGGCGTAGACCCGGAAGTCGCCACCGCCCCCGGGCAGCCGGCGGGCACCCAGCTCCAGCACCTGCGGCTCGACGACGTCGACGTCGGCGACCCGGATGTCGAGGTGGAACTGCTGTGGCCGGGCCGGGTCCGGCCAGTCCGGCGGCTGGAGGTCCGGGGCCTGCTGGAAGGCGATCCGGTACCCGGCGCCGGTGACCACCACCCAGTCGTCGCCGGGCTCGCCCTGCACCTCCATGCCGAGCAGGCCGGCGTAGAAGGTCGCCAGGGCGTGCGCGTCGGGGGCGTCGATGACCACGGAGTGCAGCTGACCGATCATGGCGGCCATCCTCTCCCGGCCCTGCCCGGGCCCACCACCAGGTGTCCGGCCGGCGACCCCGCGCGCTGGTCAGCGCGGAGCGTGTCGCACGATCAGGGCATGGCCGCACCCGACTCCGCCCCGCAGCTCGGCACGTTGACCTGGCTCCCGGCCGCCGACCACCTGGAGCTGCTCGGCGAGCCCGTCGCCGCGGCGCTGCCGTCGCTGACCGGGCCGGCCTGGGTGGCGTCCATCGACGACGAGGCCGCCGACACCGCGGCGTTCACCGACGTCTACGAGGTCCCGGCCGCCGCCTCGGCCAACTGCGTGGTGGTCGCCGCGCGCCGGTCGGGGGAGACCACGCTGGCCGCCTGCCTGGTGCTGGCCACCACCCGCGCCGACGTGAACGGGCTGGTCCGGCGGCACCTGGGGGCGCGCAAGGCGTCGTTCGCGCCGCAGGACGTCGCGGTCGCGGAGAGCGGGATGGCCTACGGCGGGATCACCCCCGTCGGGCTGCCGGCGTCCTGGCCGGTGCTGGTCGACGCCGCGGTGGCCGCCAGCGAGCTCGTGGTGATCGGTTCGGGCACCCGGGGCAGCAAGCTCGCCGTCTCCGGCGCCGTGCTGGCCGGGCTGCCGGGCGCGGAGGTGCTCGAGGGACTGGGCCAGCCGATCGGCTGACCGTGCCTACCCTCGGAGTCGTGTCAGAGCGCGATCAGGAACCCGCCCCGCCGCGCCCCGAGCGGGCGCCCGACGACAGCGACGTCGGCTGGGGGGAACGGCTGACCGACTCGGACGACGACGAGCGCCGCTACCTGGCGGACCGCCCACCGCACTGGGGCAGCGACTAGGCGCGGTGCCGGGCCTCCGGGCCGGACGCCGGCGGCTGCCCGTGCTGGGCCTGGAGCAGATCGCGGATCTCGACGAGGAGCTCGGTCTGGGTGGGCAGCACCGGCCCGGTCTGCTCACCGCGCTCCCGGCGCTCGAACAGCGTCTTCATCGGCAGCACGACCACGAAGTAGATGACCGCCGCGGTCAGCACGAAGGTGATCAGCTGGTTGACGAAGGCGCCCCAGGTGAAGTCCTGCCCGTTGACCTCCAGGACGCCGCCGTCCACGCCGCCGCCCCCGATCAGCCCGATCAGCGGGCGCAGGAACGACTCGGTGAACGAGGTGACCACGGCCGTGAACGCGGTGCCGATGACCACCGCCACCGCGAGGTCGATGACGCTCCCGCGGAGCAGGAAGTCCTTGAAGCCCTTGAGCACGAACGGCACCTCTCGGTCGCGGGGACCCCACTGCGGAGCCCCTGATCACGGCCGGCCGAGCGTAACGGTGAGCGTCGCGGTCGCCGCGGCAGCGGCCAGCCGCGCCGCGGTGTCCGGGGAGACCGCCAGCACCAGCAGCCCGCCGCCGGCCGGGGTGCCCGCCGTCGGGCCGTCGCTGACCTCCGGCGTCGGGGCGGTGAGCACGCGGGCGCCGCTGGCGACCACCTCGACGACCGGGGCAGCGACCGCGCCCGGCGCGCCGGCGGCCAGCACGTCGACCCGGTCACCGGCGCGCAGCAGCGTCGCCACCGCCAGGTCGGCCAGCCGGACGGGGGCGGCGACCTGCCCGGCGGGGACCGCCGACCACAGCCCCGGCCCGACCAGCCGGACGTCGGTGACCGGCTCACCGGAGCGCACCGGCGCGGCCAGCAGCTGACCGGTCAACCCGGCGACGTCGGCCGTGGCCCCAGAGGGGAGCAGGCCGGTGGGCAGCTCGGCTGCCGCGAGATCGCCGGCGGTGAGCACCGTGCCGGCCGGGAGGTCCGCCGCGGCGACGACCACCGGGACGGTCGGCTGTTCGCGCTGGCCCGGGGGCGACGGCGGTGGGCGCAGCGCGAGGACCAGGGCCAGGCACACGAGCGCGGCCGCGGCCACCTGCCGCAGCAGGTGCACGGTGGAGCGCGGACGGCGGAGACGGGGCACACGACGACGCTAGGAGCGGCGGCGGCGCCCATCCCGGTGCGGCGCGAGGCTGTGGACTGCGGGCCCGGCTGTGGACCGGCGGCAGCGCGCCGCCGTCGTCCGTGCGCCGGTCAGTTCGCGGCCTTGCCCCCGCTGCTGCTGGACGAGGAGCTGCTCGACGACGTGGACGCCGTGCCGCTCGACGTCGTGCTGCTGGTCTTGCTGCCGGCGTCCTTGCTGCCGGACTCCTTGCTGCCCCCGGAGTCCTTGCTCCCGCCGGAGGACTCCTTCGACGAGCTGGAGCTGGTCGAGGCGCCCTCGCCCTTGCGGCTGTCGGTCCGGTAGAAGCCCGACCCCTTGAAGACCACGCCCACCGAGCCGTAGACCTTGCGCACCGGCGCCTCGCACTCGGTGCAGGTGGCCACGGCGGGGTCGGTGAACGACTGCACGACCTCGAACTCGTGCTTGACCTCGGGGTTGGTGCAGACGTACTGGTAGGTGGGCACGGTGCTGGAGCTCCTCGTCCGATCCGAGCCGGGCTGGCACTCCGCCCCGGCGACTGCCAATGATGCGCCGTCGGCCCGCCCGGCGTCCACGCCGGTCGACCGGTGTCCGCCCGCCGGGTGACGAGCGTCTCCCGCTGCGGCCGGACGGCGCCGACCCGGCCGGTAGCGTGGCCGGGCGTGTCCTCCCCGTGGCTCGACGAGCAGCAACAGCGCACCTGGCGGGCCTGGCTGGCCGTCGCCGAGCTGCTGCCGCGCACGCTCGACGCCCAGCTCCAGCGGGACGCCGGCCTCACCCATGCGGCCTACGTGGTGCTCGCGATGCTGTCCGAGGCGCCGGGCGGGAACCTGCGGATGAGCGACCTGGCGCGCACCGCGAACCAGTCGCAGAGCCGGCTCTCGCACACCGTGGCCCGGCTGGAGGAGCGGGGGTGGGTGCGCCGCGAGAAGGCCGCCGAGGACCGCCGCGGCAACGTCGCCGTGCTGACCGACGCCGGCCGGGACGTCGTGGAGCGGGTCGCGCCCGGGCACGTGGCCGCCGTCCGGGAAGGGGTGTTCGCCGCGCTGACCCCCGCGCAGACGCAGGCGCTGGAGGAGGCGCTCACCGCCGTCCTCAACCGGCTGGACCCCGATGCAACGCTGCGGGCGCACGAGCCCGGCTGAGCAGCGGGAAGCCCGCCCGCCGGGGCGGTGTTGGCCGCAGTGATGTCCGAGACCCCGCTGCCCCTGTCCGTGCTCGAACTGGCCACCGTCGGGTCCGGGCAGACCACCGCCGACGCCCTGGCGCACACCGTCGCCGTCGCGCAGGCCGCCGACCGGCTCGGTTACCGGCGGCTGTGGGTGGCCGAGCACCACAACATGCCGGCGGTGGCCAGCACCAACCCGCCGGTGCTCATCGCCCACCTGGCCGCGGTGACCGACCGGATCGCCGTCGGCTCCGGCGGGGTGATGCTGCCCAACCACGCGCCCCTGGTGGTGGCCGAGCAGTTCGCCCTGCTCGAGGCGCTGCACCCCGGGCGGATCGACCTGGGCATCGGCCGGGCCCCGGGCACCGACCAGCACACCGCCCTGGCGCTGCGCCGCGACCCGGAGCTGCTGTCGGCCGAGCAGTTCCCGCAGGACCTGCTCGACCTGCTCGGGCTCTTCGGTGACCAGCGGGTCGAGGGCGGGCTGGCCGAGCGGTTCACCGCCACGCCCGCCGCCGTCTCCGCGCCCCGGGTGGTGCTGCTGGGCTCCAGCAGCTACTCCGCGCAGCTGGCCGGGCAGCTCGGGCTGCCGTTCACCTTCGCCCATCACTTCGGCAGCCCGCACGCCGTCGCTGCGCTGGAGCTCTACCGGGAGTCCTTCCGGCCCTCGGACGCACTGCCCCGGCCGTACGCCGTCGTCACCGCGAGCACGCTGGTCGCCGACTCCGACGAGGAGGCCCGCCGGCTGGCGCTGCCCGGTCAGCTGATGCGGCTCTCCATCCGCACCAACCGGCTGCGCCCGGTGCCCAGCCTCGTGGAGGCGGCCACCGACCCGGAGCGGGCCGCCGCCGAGGGGATGCCGAGCAACGCGATCGTCGGCGGCCCGGAGCGGGCGGTCGCCGAACTGCGGCAGCTGGCCGCGAACACCGGCGCCGACGAGCTGATGGTCACCGCCTCCACCCACGGGGTGGCCGAGCGCGTGCGCAGCCTGGAGCTGCTCGCCGCGGCCTGGGGGCTCACCCCCGCCGGGCAGGCGACCGCGGCCTGAGGCGTCGGCCCGCCTCAGGCCGCTCCGCCCCAGGCCGGCCCGCCTCAGGCGGAGCGGAGGACGGCGGCCTTCACGCTGGTGAGGCCCGCGCCGAGGGCCCCGCGCACGGTGGAGCTCGTCCGCTGCTGCTCGCCCTGCTGAGCGGCCAACACGATGAGCACGCCGGTCAGCGCAGGGGTGACCCACTGCAGCGGCTTCTGCCCCTTCTGCGCGGCGGCGACGTCCGACGGTGTGTTGGGCGCCGGGTCGGTCGCGGTCTCACTCGGCACCGGTGACTTGGCCCCGATCTTGGCGCCCAGTGCCCCGCTGGCGATCGACGTCCCGATCGCGGCGACGGTCAGCGCGCTCTTGACCACGGTGTTCGCCATCGCTCCCGGCCCGGTGGCCACCCGGCCACGGTCGGCGCGCAGCATGCCCACCGAGCCGATCAGGTGCGCGGCGATCGCGGCCCCCTGCACCGGTGACCAGGCCGCCCAGCCGATCGAGGACAGCCGGGTCCGCTCGGTGCTGTCGCGAGCGGCGGCCGCGGCCTTGTCCAGGCCGACGGCACCCATCAGGTTGCCGCCGAACCAGGCGGCCAGGCCGAGGTCGTGCATGGAGCGGAGGACGGTGTGCTGGTCGTTCGACATGGGGTCTCCTCGTGTGCCCGGCCGGCGGCCGAGGCGGGGAGCCGGAAGGTCTGACCGGCTCCCGGACAGCCGTGCCCGCTGCGGAGGTCGGCAACCCCGTCGTCGGTGACCGAGTTCACCGCAGGTGCCGGAGGTAGAGGGCCGGGTCGATGAGGAACTGCCGCCAGTCGACGGTGAGCTCCAGCTCGTCCCACTGCGCGGGCCGCATCCCCCAGTCACCGACCTCCACCAGCTGGGCTCCCGGCAGGGCGGCGACGACGGGGGAGTGGGTGGCGACGACGACCTGCGCACCGGACGCCACCAGGTCCAGCAGCACCGTGACCAGCGCCAGGCTGCCGCCGAAGGAGAGCGCCGCATCGGGCTCGTCCAGCAGGTAGGTGCCGCCCCCGCCACCGGCCCGCCGGGTGAGGACCTCGAGGAACGCCTCGCCGTGGGAGAGCTCGTGGTAGCTCGGGTCGGGGCTGCCGATCCCCTCCAGGTGGCTGTACAGGGTGTGCAGCGTCTCGTCGCGGAGGAAACAGCCCCACCGGGACGCGCCGGGGCTGCGCTCGACGACCAGCCCGAGCGACTCCGGCTCGCTGGGCCGGGTGCTGAACCGGGTGTTCACCGTGCCGCCCTCCGGGTTCAGGCCCAGGGTGACGGCGAGCAGCTCCATCACCGTCGACTTGCCCGACCCGTTCTCGCCGACCAGCACCAGCGCGCCGTGCGGCAGCTCCAGCCCGGTGTCGAGCAGCTGGGCGACCGCCGGCACGGTCAGCGGCCACCGCGCGCGCTCCTCGCCGGTCGGGGCGGGCCGGCCGGGATCGGGTCGGAATCGGCGGATCGGTCGGCTGTCCACGCCGATCATCCTGGCCCGGGGGACGACGGTCAGGACGACGTCCCCCGGCTCCTCGGGCAGTCCCCCTGCACCACCGGCTGTCCCCCCGCACCAACGCTGGTGCGGGGGGACAGCCGGTGATCAGGTGACCTGATCACCACTGCGGACGGGGGACGCCGCGGACGGGGCACGGCGTCAGTGGCCCAGGTGCCGCCAGCGCCGGGTGCGGGAGCGCATCCGCTCGACGTCGTCCCGGCCGAGCAGCCCGGCCAGCTCCTCGGCCAGCACCCGGCCCAGTCGCTGGCAGAACTCCACCGGCTCGTCCGCGGCGTCGGGCCGCTCCGGCACCACCCGGTCGACGATCCCGGCCCGCCACAGGTCGGTGGCCCGCACGCCCTGCGAGGCGGCGAGCTCGTCGGCCCGGTCGACGGTGCGGTGCACGATCGCCGAGGCGCCTTCCGGGGGCAGCGGGCCCAGCCAGCCGTTGGCCGCGGCCAGCACCCGATCGGCCGGCACGAGGGCCAGGGCGCCGCCGCCGGTGCCCTGGCCGAGCAGCACGGCGAGGGTCGGCGCCTTCAGCACCACCATGTCCTGCAGGCAGCGGGCGATCTCCCCGGCCAGCCCGCCCTCCTCGGCGTCGACCGACAGGGCCGCGCCCGGGGTGTCGATCAGCGTGAGCAGCGGCAACCGCAGCTCCGCGGCCAGCCGCATGCCGCGCCGGGCCTCGCGCAGCGCACCCGGGCCCAGTGGCGCCGACAGCGACTGCCCACGCCGGTCCTGGCCCAGCACGACGCAGGGTGCGCCGCCGAAGCGGGCCAGCGCCAGCAGCAGCCCCGGGTCGGACTCGCCGGCGCCGGTGCCGTTGAGCGTGACGACGTCGGTCGCCGCCGTCCGCAGCAGCTGGCGGGCCCCCGGGCGCGACGTCCGCCGGGACGCGGTGACCACGTCCCAGGCGCTGCGGCCGTCCTCCGGGTCGTCGGCCTGCGTGCCGTCGCCGGAGACCGGGCCCTCGACCGAGGCGGCACGGTGCCAGGTCTCCCGGGCGGCCAGCACCCGCAGTGCCCGGTCGGCGACGTCGGCGAGCTCGTCGACCGGGACGACGCCGTCGATGAGCCCGCGCGAGGCCATGTTCTCCGCCGTCTGCACCCCCGGCGGGAAGGGCTCCCCGTACAGCGCCTCGTACACCCGGGGGCCGAGGAAGCCGATCGAGGCGCCCGGCTCGGCGATCGTCACGTGCCCCAGCGAGCCCCAGGAGGCCAGCACCCCGCCGAACGTCGGGCCACGCAGGTACACCAGGTAGGGCAGCCCGGCCTCCTTGTGCCGGGCGATCGCCGCGGTGATGCCGATCATCTGCAGGAAGGCGACGGTGCCCTCCTGCATCCGGGTCCCCCCGGAGACCGGCGCGGCCAGCAGCGGCAGCCCCTCGTCGGTGGCGCGCTCGACCGCCGCCATCAGCCGCTCGGCGGTGGCGATGCCGATCGACCCGGCCAGGAAGCCGAACTCCCCGGCCACGACGGCGACCCGCCGGCCGCGCAGCGTGCCCTCGCCGGTGACGACCGCCTCGTCCTGGCCGCTCTTCTCCGCCGCCCGTGCCAGCTCCGCCGCGTAGGCGTCGTCGACCTCGCGCGGGGGCACGCCGGAGTCCCAGGACCGCCAGGACCCCGGGTCGAGCACGATGTCCCGCAGCGCCCGGGCGTCCAGCCGGGAGCTCACGTGGCGTGCCCGTCCTCGACGTCGGCGCCCTCACCGTCGGGCTGCGGCACGCCCTCGGTCGGCCCGGACAGCCACCTCCGGATCGCCTCGCCGTCGGCGCCCAGCACCGGCGGCGGGGTGTGGTCGCGGCGGGTCGTCTCGGTCTCGCCGTCGGTGCCGGGGGCGAAGAAGCGCAGCGGCGGGCCGGGCAGGGTGAGCGGCCCGGCGGTCGGGTGGTCGACGGAGATCGCCAGCCCCTGGGAGAGGGTCTGCTCCCAGGCGTAGACCTCGTCCAGGGTGCGCACCTTGCCGGCCGGCACGCCGGCCGCGGCCAGCCGGGCCAGCAGCTCCTCGGCCGGGATCTCGGCGAAGGCGGTCTCCAGCAGCTCGATCACCCGATTGCGGTTGCCCACCCGCTCGCCGTTGGTGGCCAGGCCCTCGGCGTCGGGATCGAAGCCGAACTCGGTGCACAGCCGGCGCCACAGGCCCTCGCTGCCGCAGGAGAGCTGCACGCTCCCGCCCGCGCAGCGGAACAGGCCGTAGGGGGCGATCGAGGGGTGGTGGTTGCCCTGCCCGCGGTTGACCTGGCCGGCGACGGTGTACGCCGTCCCCTGGAAGGCGTGCACGCCGACGACGGCGGCCAGCAGCGAGGTGCGCACCACCTGGCCGACACCGGTGCGCTCCCGCTCCAGCAGCGCGGCGAGCACCCCGTAGGCGCCGTACATGCCCGCCAGCAGGTCACCGATCGGGACGCCGACCTTCTGCGGGTCCTCCGGGCCGGAGCCGGTGAGCGACATCAGCCCGGCCTCGCCCTGGGCGATCTGGTCGTAGCCGGCGCGCTGCCCCTCCGGGCCGTCGTGGCCGAAGCCGCTGATCGACAGCTGGACCAGCCGGGGGTTGAGCTCGGCGAGCACGTCGGTGCCGAAACCGAGGCGGGCCAGCGTGCCGGGCCGGAAGTTCTCCAGCAGCACGTCGGCGCGGCGCACCAGCTCGGTCAGCACCTGCTTGTCCGCGTCGTCCTTGAGGTCGAGGGTGATCGACTCCTTGTTGCGGTTGGCGGAGAAGAAGTACGTCGACTCCCGGCCCGCGCCCTCGGGCTGGACGAACGGCGGGCCCCAGCCGCGGCTGTCGTCACCACTGCCCGGGCTCTCCACCTTGATCACCCGGGCGCCGAGGTCGCCGAGCATCATCCCGGCGTGCGGTCCGGCCAGGGCGCGGGTCAGGTCGACGACGAGGACGCCGTCCAGGGGGCCACTCACGAGGGGTTGGTCCTTCCAACGAGACGACGGAGACGTCGGTCACCCTCTCACCGGCCCGCCGGGCGCGTCAGTCGAGCTGCCACCAGCCGGCAGACGGGGTGACGACGGCGGTCACCCGGCGGTCGTGCGGACCGGCCGGCAGCTCGGCCACCAGCTCCTCGTCGAACACCACGGCCACCACCGTCACGCCGGGGCGGGCGTGCACCAGCGCGCGGTCGTAGAAGCCGCCGCCGCGACCCAGTCGCGTGCCGTCGGCGGCCACGGCCAGCGCGGGGACGACGACCACGTCGGCCGCGGCCAGCGCACCGGGCGGCAGGCGGGGGCCGGTCGGCTCGAGCAGCCCGAAGCGGCCGGGAGCCAGCCGGCCGTCGTGCTCGGTCCAGGACAGCTCCCGGCCGCGCGCCGGCACCACCGGGAGCAGCAGCCGGCCGGGCAGTGCGCCGGGCAGCCGGCCGACGCCGGGTTCCTCGGCGGCGGGCACGTACGCGGCGACCACGGAGCTCCCGCCGAGCCGCTCGGCGAGCACCGCGGCGAGCGCCTCGGCCGCCGCTGAACGGGCTGCCGGCGACCGGGCTGCGCGTCCGGCCAGCAGGGACTCCCGCAGCGCGGCCTTCGCGCTCACCACCTCGGGGGAGTCCGCCATGGCGGCAGGCTAGCTACGCTGCCCGGCATGTCGAGTGAGTCCGCCCCGAGCCCGCGCCCGGCCACGAAGTCCGTCATCCCGGTGGCCGGGATGGGAACCCGCTTCCTCCCGGCCACCAAGGCCGTCCCCAAGGAGCTGCTGCCGGTCGTCGACCGGCCGGCCCTGCAGTACATCGTCGAGGAGGCCGCCCGGGCCGGCGTCGGCGAGGTGCTGATGGTGACCGGGCGCAACAAGGGCAGCATCGAGGACTACTTCGACCGGACGCCGGAGCTGGAGACCGCCCTGGAGGCCAAGGGCGACCAGAGCCGGCTCGACGCGGTGCACGAGTCCACCGACGTCGCGCAGGTCTTCTTCGTGCGCCAGGGCGAGGCGAAGGGCCTGGGCCACGCCGTCCTGCAGGCCGCGCCCTTCGTCGGCGACGAGCCGTTCGCGGTGCTGCTCGGCGACGACATCATCGACGCCCGCGACCACCTGCTCGAGCAGATGCTCGCCGTGCAGGCCGAGCACGGTGGCGCGGTGATCGCGCTGCTGGACGTAGGGGCGGACAACATCTCCAAGTACGGCGCCGTCGCCGTCGAGGACGCCCACGTCTCCGGGGACGCCGCCGGCGACCAGGTCTTCCGGGTCACCGGCATGGTGGAGAAGCCCCCGGCCGACGAGGCGCCCAGCACGCTGGCGATCATCGGCCGCTACGTGCTGCCCCCGGAGGTCTTCCCGGCGATCCGGGACACCCCGCCCGGCCGCGGCGGGGAGATCCAGCTGACCGACGCGCTGCTCAAGCTGGTCGAGAACGGCATGCCCGTGCACGGCGTCGTCTTCTCCGGCCGCCGGTACGACACCGGCGACAAGCTCGACTACCTCAAGGCGGTCGTCCAGCTGGCGGTCGAGCGCGACGACCTGGGCCCCAGCTTCGGCCCGTGGCTGCGGAACTTCGTCGCCGACCTCCCCGCCGAGGGCGCGTCGCCCGCCTGAGCGGCCCCTCCAGAGGGCACCATCGGGCTCAGGTCCGTCATCGGCGCCGTGACCGGTCGATCCGGGCGCGGGGCTGGCCCGATGACGGAGGGACGACGGTGGTGGGGATGAGCGACGACAGCACACGCGGGTGGATCTCCGGCGGAGGCCGGGACACGACCCAGCTGGACCTGACGAGCGGCGGGCTGGTCCCGTCGCCACGGGACAACCGGCTGGTCTCCGGCCCGGCGCCGGTGGTCACCCACGACACCGTGCAGGTCGACCGGTCGGTGTTCTCCTCCGACCGGGTGCCCTCGCCGGCGATCGCCACCGGCGACCGGTCACCGGACCCGATGGCCGACACCGGCTCGGTCGACGTGTCCGGGGTCCGGCTGCGCCCCGTCGAGCACCACCTGGACGAGATCCTCGGCGCCGTCCCCCAGCCCGACCCGATCGAGCTCGCGGTGCTCGACGCCCAGGGGCTGCTCTGCGCCGAGCTGGTCACCAGCCAGCGCTCGCTGCCCGCCTTCGACCAGGCCGGGCTCGACGGGTACGCCGTCCGGGCCGCCGACATCGTCACCGCGACCGTCGAACAGCCCGTCGACCTCGCCGTCGTCGGTGAGACCGCCGCCGGCGACGGGGAGCCGACCTCGATCAGCGCCGGCCTCGCGCAGAAGGTCGCCGTCGGCGCGATGCTGCCGGCCGGTGCCGACGTCGTCGTCCCGGCCGCCTGGACCGACCAGGGCGCCGCCCGGGTCCAGGTCTTCGCCGCGCTCGCGCCGGGCAGCTACGTCCGCCGGGTCGGGGACGACGTCGCCACCGGTGACACCGCGGTGGAGATCGGCACCCCCATCGGGCCGGCCCAGATCAGCCTGCTGGCCGCCGTCGGGCGTGAGCGCGTCGCGGTGCGGCCGCGTCCGCGGATCACCGTGCTGTGCGCCGGGGACGAGCTCGTCGACGTCGGCGCGGTCGCCGGCCCCGGCCAGCAGGTCGACGTGAACAGCTATGCGCTGGCCGCCGCGGCGCGGGACGCCGGCGCCGCGGCCTACCGGGCGGGGATCATGCCCAACGACCGGCGGCGGATGGTCGAGCTGCTGGAGGGCCAGATGCTCCGCAGCGACATCGTCCTGGTCGCCGGCACCTTCGCCAACGGCGGTCACGACCTGCTCCAGGAGGCGCTGGACGAACTCGGTGGGGTCACCTTCACCCAGGTGGCCATGCACCCCGGCCCGGTGCACGCCTTCGGCAAGCTCGGGCCCGACGCCGTCCCGGTGATCTGCGTGCCCGGTGAGCCGGTCGCCGCCCTGGTCGCCTTCGAGGTCTTCGTCCGCCCGGCGATCCGCTTGATGCTCGGCAAGCGCCAGCTGTTCCGGCGCACCGTGCAGGCCGTCTCCGCCCAGCAGCTGCTCTCGCCGCTGGGGTACCGGCAGTACCTGCACGGCCAGGTGATGCGCCACCCCGACGGTGGTTACGTCGTCGAGCCGATCGGGGACGGCGACCAGGCCATGCTCGCCCGGATGGCCCGGGCCAACTGCCTGATCGTGGTGGACGAGGACGTCACCGAGGTGTCCGCCGGGGGACTCGTGACCGTCATGCCGATGCTGCTCGGGGGCTGATCTGGACCCGTCCCTGCACCCGGGCTGGCCGGCACGGCTGGCCTGGGGGCCGGTCGAGCTGCACCCGCTGCGCCGCGACGACGCCCGCGAGTGGGCCCGGCTGCGCACCGCGAACGAGGCGTGGCTGCTGCCCTGGGAGCCGTCCACCGGGTTGACCTGGTCCCAGCGGCACACCCCGGCGGCCTACCGGGCGATGCGCCGGGCGGCGTCCCGGCGCGCCCGGGTCGGGACGTCGCTGCCCTTCGCCGTGCGGTACGAGGGGCGGCTGGCCGGTCAGGTGACCGTCGACAACGTCGTCCGGGGGGCGCTGCGCTCCGGGAGCCTGGGCTACTGGGTCGACCAGGCCGTGGCCGGGCGGGGCGTGGCCTCGCTGGCGGTGGCGCTGGTCTGTGACCACGCCTTCGGGCCGGTGGGGCTGCACCGGCTGCAGGCCGACATCCGGCCGGAGAACGGGCCGAGCCGGCGACTGGTCGAGCGGCTGGGCTTCCGGCAGGAGGGGCTGTTCCGCGACTACCTGGACATCGACGGGGCCTGGCGGGACCACCTCGGCTACGCCCTGCTGGCCGGGGAGAACCCCCGCGGTGTGCTGGCCCGGTGGCGCGCCCGCGCACCTCGCTGAGCGGCCGGGCGGGAACGCCGACACGCCGGTTGCGCCGGCGACGCGCCGACACACCGGGAGACGTCCCGGGTATCGGCAGTCCGCGGCCTTACCTTGACTCCCGAGTGACGGATGTGACTCGTGTGGCCCCAGGGATGGGGTCGTTCCGCTGGGCCAGGGATGGATCGGGGTGTTCGAGATGGGATCGGGCGTACTGCTGGCCGCTCTCGTCGTGCTGTGGTTCGTGGTCCTGGTGCCGATGGTGGTCACCCGGGGCGACACGCACACGGTGAACGGTGCAGCCAACTCAGGACGGACCCTGCAACGACGGCGGCCCGTGGACCCGGTGGTCCACGCCGAGACCGAGCGGGTGAGCATCGACCGGGCACAGCTGCGCAGCAGCGGTGAGCTCCAGGTCGACGTGCACGCCCGGCGTCGTCGCACGCTGGCCGGGCTCGTCGGCCTCGCCGTGCTGGCGCTGATCGGTGCGCTGGCCTACCGGTCGTGGCTGTGGGCGCCGCAGGTGCTGCTGGACCTCGCCGTCGTCGGCTACCTGATGGTGACCGCCGCCGCGGCCAAGCGGGAGCGGCGGACCGCCGCCCGCCGTGCGGCCCGGGCCGCCCAGCGACCGCCGCGCGCCCGCCCCGTGCAGCAGCGTCCGGCGGCTGCTC
>NZ_JPMX01000053.1 GCF_000761485.1 Modestobacter caceresii | reverse complement strand
GGGCGCTCGGCGTCGGCCAACCGCCGCCGCAGCGCGGTCACCCGGGCCGCGGCCTCGCGCAGCCGGGCCTCGGCCAGCGTGCCGTCGGCGACGGCCGCCCGCACCGCCGTCCGGATCGCCGCGCAGTGCTCCTCGCCGTCCTCGGCGCCCAGCAGCAGCAGGTCGGCACCGGCGGCCAGGGAGAGCACGGCGGCCCCGGCCAACCCGTGCGCGGCCCGGACCCCGGCCATGTCCAGGGCGTCGGTGACCACGACCCCGGTGAAGCCCAGCTCGCCGCGGAGCACGTCGACCAGCAGCCGGCGGCTCAGCGTGGCCGGGGCGGTGTCCAGTGCCGGGAAGACGACGTGCGCCGTCATGACCAGGTCCACCCCGGCCCGGACTGCGGCAGCGAAGGGCGGCAGCTCGCGCTCCCGGAAGGTGGCCTCGTCGGCGTCGATCACCGGCAGGCCGAGGTGCGAGTCGACCGTGGTCGCCCCGTGCCCGGGGAAGTGCTTCGCGGCTGCGGCGACGCCGGCCGATCGCAGCCCCTGCACGTAGGCCACCCCGTGCCGGGCGACCAGCGCCGGGTCGGCACCGAACGAGCGGACGCCGATGACCGGGTTGGCCACGTCGCTGTTGACGTCGACCGACGGCGCGAGGTCGACGTCCACCCCGACCCGGCGCAGCTGGGCGCCGATCCCGGCGGCCACCGCGAAGGTGACCGCCTCGTCGTCGACCACGCCGAGGGCGGCGTTGCCCGGCCAGCTGCTGCCCACCGTGTACTCCAGGCGGGTCACGTCCCCGCCCTCCTCGTCCAGCGCCACCAGCACGTCGCCGCGCACCGCCCGAGCCGCCGCGGTGATCGCCGCGACCCGCTCGGCCACCGGCGGGCCCTCGCCGGTGAGGTTCTGGCCGTACAGGCAGACCCCGGCCAGGCCGTCGGCCAGTGCGTCGGCGCCCCAGGCCGGGAGCGTCGCGCCGCTGAAGCCCGGCATGAGGCAGGCGTTCACCAGCCGGTCCAGCTCGATGGTGCTGCGGGGCTCGATGGTGCTGCGGGGCCCGGTGGTGCTGCGGCGCTCGGTGGTCATGCTGCGGTGCTCCTCGTCGGGGGAAGGGGGTGCCGCCGGACCGGTCACGACGGGGTGGGCACCGGGCGGCGTCCGGCGGCGGCGAACCGGTCCCGCACGGCGAGTGCGGCCCCGATCGGGGCCACCGGCACCCCATCGGGAACCAGCTGGACCCGGTCGGCGATCTGCAGGCTGTCCAGGAACGGCGATCCGGAGGCCTGCCGCCGGCACTGGTGCGCCACCGCCGCCATCAGCGGGGCACCGACCTCGGCGACCCCGCCCCCGAGCACCACGTGCTCGACGTCGCAGGTGAGCACCAGCAGCCGGACGGCGGCGGCGACCGCCCCGGCGAAGGCGTCCCGGACCCGCACGGCGGCGGCGTCCCCGGCAGCGGCCGCCCCGAACACCTCCACGGCGGCGGGCCGACCGGTGCGGCTGGGCCAGGCCGCGCCCAGCGCCGCCCCGGAGGCGTAGAGCTCCAGGCAGCCCCGCTGACCACACGGGCAGCGCGGGCCCGCCGGGTCGTACGGGATGTGCCCGATCTCCCCGGCGCCGCCGCGATGGCCGCGCCGCAGCTCCCCGCCGAGCAGCAGCCCGGCAGCCACCCCGGTGCCCAGGGAGAGGAAGGCCAGGTCGCCCCGCAGGCCGAGCACCCGGGCCGCGCCGACGGCGGCGACGTTCAGGTCGTTCTCCACGGTCACCGGCACACCCCCCAGCCGGTCGGCCAGCAGCGGGGCCAGCGCGACCGGCTCGTCGGAGATGCCGAGGTTCACCGCGTGGGAGACCTCGCCGGTCAGCGGGGCGACCAGCCCGGGCACCCCGGCGCCGACCCCGGTCAGCTCGCCCGGGGGGATGCCCGCGGTGCGGCACAGCTGAGCGACGACCTCGGCCGCGGCACCGACGACCCCCTCGGTGCCCGGCCGGCTGGGCACCCGCACGCTGGCCCGCACCGTCGCCGCGTCGTCCAGCAGCACGCCGAGCACCTTGGTGCCGCCGATGTCCAGCCCGACCGTGCACCCGCGCGCGCCTGCCGCGAGCGCGGTCACCCCTTCACCGCCCCGGCCACCAGACCGGAGCTCATCCGCCGCTGGACGAACAGGAAGAACACGATGACCGGCACGGTGATCAGCGCGGCGCCGGCCATGACGATCCCCCAGTCGGTCGCCCTGTTGGCCTCGACCAGGCCCTGCAGCCACAGCGGGAGGGTGCGCTCGGCCGGGTCGGTCATCACGACCAGCGCGAGGGTGTACTCGTTCCAGGCCTGCAGGAACCCGTAGACGCCGGAGGCGACCAGCCCGGGGGCGAGCAGCGGGAAGGTGATCCGGAAGAACGCGCCGGTGCGGGACAGGCCGTCCATCATCGCGGCCTCCTCCAGCTCGATCGGCACCCCGCTGACGAAGCCGCGCAGCATCCAGACGGTGAACGGCAGGACGGCGGCGACGTAGACGATCGACAGGCCCAGCACCGAGTTGACCAGCTGCCAGGTGTCCAGCATCTGGTACTGGGAGATGAACAGCCCCTCGGCCGGGATCATCTGCACGACCAGCACCGTCACGACGAAGCTCTTGCGGCCGCGGAAGCGGAACCGGCTGATCGCCAGCGCCGCGACGAAGGCGAAGAGGATCGCGGCGGCCAGGGTCAGCCCGGTGACGGCGAGGGAGACCTTGACGGCGTCGTAGAACGACGGGTCGGTCAGCACCCGGCGGAAGTTGGCCAGGGTGCCGCCGAAGGGCAGGAACGACGGCTCCGGGGTGCGCAGCCGGTTGGTCGGCAGGAACGCGCTGTTGATCATCCAGTAGACCGGGAAGACCCAGACCAGCGCGACCAGCACCGCCAGTGCGCCCAGCAGCCGGCGGGCCGCGGTGGCCCGGCGACGCGGTCGGCGCCGGGGCGGCACGACCCGTGCCCGCTCGGGCACCGCGACGGCCGGTGGCGGTGGCGCGACGGCGCTCATGCCTCCTCCTCGCGCAGCATCCGGCGGATGTAGGCGGTGGTCAGCACCAGCGTGATCACCAGCATGATCGTCGCCATCGCCCCGGCTATCGAGAACTCCTTGGACAGCGAGTAGATGTAGGTGCCCAGCAGGTGGGTCTCCCGGGTCGGCGCACCGGCCCGCTGCAGCACGTGGATCTGGGTGAACACCCGCAGGTCCCAGATCACCTGGAGCAGGGCCACCACGAACAGCACCGGCTTGATCATCGGGAGCGCCAGCCCCCACAGCCGCTGCCAGCTGCTCGCCCCGTCCAGCTGGGCGGCCTCCATGCACTCCTCGGGCACCTGCAGCAGCCCGGCGTAGACGGTGAAGACGACGAACGGCACGCTCATCCAGACCACGATCACCGTGGCGACCGCGTAGAAGGACAGCGGCTCGATCAGCCAGGAGTGGCCGCGCTGCCCCTCCATCCCCAGCGGCCCGGCCAGCACCCAGTTGACGACGCCGTACTGGGAGTCGAACAGCCACTGCCAGACGGTCATCGTGGCCAGCACCGGCGTGCCCCAGGCCAGCAGCATGCCGACCTGCAGGGTGATCCGGGCGCCCCGACCGACCTTGGTCATCAGCACCGCCAGGGCGATGCCCAGCGCCATGGTCAGCGCGGCGTTCACCAGGCAGAAGGCGATCGACCGGGCGATCACCCCCCAGACGTAGGGGTCGGAGAGCAGGGTGACGTAGTTGTCCAGGCCGACCCACTCGGCCGGGCGGCCGAACTGCTGCGCCAGGCCGTACTCCTGGAAGGAGAAGACGAACTGGCGGACCAGCGGGTAGCCCAGGCCCACCCCGAGCGGGACCAGGGCCGGGACGAGCAGGAGGTAGGGCACGAGGCGGGAGCGGAGCGGCCGACGGCGGCGGCGCAGCGGGGCCGCGGAGGTGCTCCCCGTCGCCGGGGGCGACGTGCGGGGCGGAGGAGGTGCGGTCGCGGCAGGTGCGGGTGGCGCGGACATGGCGGGCTCCTGGATCCGGGCAGGACCGGGCCGGGCCGGGGACGCGATCGCGGCGGGCGGGCGCCGGACGGCGGGCGGGCGCGGTCGCGCCCCCGGCGGACGGGGTCAGGCGGTCAGTTGAGCGTGTCGGTGATCAGCTGGTCCGCCTTCGCCGCGGCCGTGGCCGGGTCGGTGCCGCTGGCGATCTCCTGGAAGAGGTCCTCCAGGATCCGGGCGCCCTCGACGTCGGCCCACTTCTCGGCCGGCGGCGTCAGCTCGGCGTCGACCGCGGCGGCCAGCGCCGCCTGGGCGTAGACGTCGTCGCCGAGCGCGTCGGCGTACTCCGTGTTGCCCGGGATCAGCCCGTTCTCGGCCAGCATCGTCTGGTACTCGGGGCTGAAGATGATCCGCAGCAGGTCCCGGGCCAGCTCCTGGTTGCCCGACTTCGCCGGGATGCCGATGTTCGAGCCACCGGAGAACACCGGTGCGACCGAGCCCTCCTCGAGACCGGGGAGGGCGAAGATGCCGGTCTTCTCCTCGTTGCACGCCTGCTGCTCGTCCAGCAGCGCCTTCGCCGCCTCGGACTCGTCGTCGGCGGCCACGCCCTTGTTGCACTCGGGCAGGTCGATGCTCCAGCGCGCCCAGGTCGGGGCGGAGAACATCGCCGCCTCGCCGTTGTTGAACGCGATCCACGGCTCGTCGGAGTCGGCGTCCCGCGGTGCGCTGGTGGCCGTGGTGAACAGCTCCTGGACCTCGGCCAGCCCCTCCTGCGACTCGGGGCTGGACAGCGCCCCGGTCCACTCGCCGTCCTCCTCGACGGCCAGCTCACCGCCGTGGCTGTTCAGCCAGGCGACGCCGTTGTACCAGTCCTGCCCGGGCAGCCAGAACCCGGAGAAGCCCGGCTGCCCGGTCGGGTTGGCCTGCTGGAGCGTCTGCGCGACCTCGGTGAACTCGGCCAGGGTGGTGGGCACCTCGACCCCGGCGGCGGCGAAGAGCTCCTTGTTGTAGAAGACCGCGCGGGCGCCGGAGTAGTAGGGCACCGCGTAGAGGGTGTCGTCGACCGTGCCGGCGTCGACGAAGCCCTGCAGCAGGTCGTCGCCCCCCAGCTCCTCGTACATGTCGGAGATGTCGCTGAAGGCCCCGGCGTAGGTGAACGTCGGGCTCTGGGTGTTGCCGAGCTCGACCAGGTCCGGGGTCTGGCTCTCCGACGTCAGCGCCGTCTGCAGCCGCGGGACCAGCCCGTTCCAGTCCTGCTCCTCGATCACCAGGGTCGAGCCGGGGTGCTCGGCCTCGAAGGACTCGACCAGGTGGTCCCGCAGCTCCTGCGGGGTGTCGGAGCCGGCCAGCCACAGCCGCAGCTCGCCACCGCTCTCGCCGCCGGCCTCGGCGGCGTCCTCGCCGCCGCCGCAGGCGGTCAGCGCCAGCATCCCGACGGCCAGGGCAGCCAGGCCTCTCGTGCGTACCCTCTTCATGTTGGGGTTCCTTCCCGATGCGCGGACGGTGCCGGACAGCGCCGTTCCAGGGGGTGTGCTCTCCCGACGTGCAGGGGTCGGCTCGGGGTCGTCACGTGACCGAGCTCGCGAGGTCACGCGTGGGTGCAGCACCACCCGCGTCGCGTGACCGAGCGTGCGAGGTCACGTGACCCCGAGCTGACCGGACAGCACGAGCACGGCGGCCCCGGACAGGGCACCGTGCTCGCCGAGCGAGGTCATCCGCAGCTGGACGTGGCTGCTGACGACCGGGATGGTGCGCTCCCGCAGGGTGGCCAGCGCCGCGTCACGCAGCGGCCCACCCAACAGCTCCTCCGGGCCGCAGAGCACGACCTCGGAGAGGTTCAGGGCGCTGACCACGGGGGCCAGCACGATCCCCAGCCGGCGCCCGACCGAGGCCAGCGCGGCGTCGGTGGCGGCTGGGTCGAGCCCGGCGATCCGCCGGCGCATCGCCGGCACTGACAGCACCGTCTCCAGGCAGCCGCGGCGCCCGCAGGCGCAGGGCTGGGGGCGGCCGAGCGGAGCCTGGTCGTGCTCGTCGCGCTCGTCGAGGGCGGTGACGTGCCCGAGCTCGCCGGCGGCGTGCTCGTTGCCCTGGACGAGGGCGCCGTCCAGCACGATCCCGGCGCCCACCCCACCGCCGACGGTGAGCACCAGCAGGCCGTTGCCGGAGGCGCCGCCCCAGGTGAACTCGCCGAGGGCCGCGGTGTCCGCGTCGTTGGCCACGTGCACCGGCAGCTCCAGCGCCGCGCTCAGCTGCTCGGCGAGCGGCAGGTCGTACCAGCCGCGGTTCGGGGCCTGCAGCACCCGGCCGGAGAGGTCGATGACGCCCGGGGAGCCCACACCCACCCCGAGCACCGGGCGGGTGGTCGCCGCCACCAGCTCCCGGCACAGCCCCAGCAGCACCTCGACGGCCGCGGCGCCGGTGCAGCCGCCGACCGCCGCCGTCCGGCGCTCCTGGACGGCGCCGGACAGGTCGAGCACGGCGCCGTGCACCCGCTCGTCGTCGGCCAGGTCGACGGCGACGATCTGGAAGGCCTCGGCGTCGAGGCCGACCAGCGTGCCGGGCTTGCCGACCTTGCCGTCGGCCTGCTGGCCCAGCTCGGTGACCAGGCCCTGGGCGAGCAGGGAGGACACGAGGTCGGAGATCGTCACCCGGGTCAGCCCGGTCGCCCGGGCCAGTTCGGCCCGCGACCGCGGCCCGGCGTGGAAGAGCAGCTGGAGCACCATCGACCGGTTGCTCGCCCGGGCGTGCTCGGGCAGCACCTTGGCGGTCGAGCGCAGCGCTCGGCGGTGCTGCGGGGTGTCTGCGACGGCGGTCACATTTGTTAGGCAACCGTCCTTACAAACAACTGTCAAGGGGGTGGCGCGCGGGTGAGCAGAACGAGACCTGCTGATGACCGGGGCACGCCGGCCCGGTACGCGCGGCACGGCCGGCGGTGATGCGGAGGGCGTGGGATTCGAACCCACGAAGAGCTGTGAACTCTTAGCGGTTTTCAAGACCGCCGCCATCGGCCACTAGGCGAGCCCTCCTGGCGGTCCGAGGCTAGCGCCCCGGCCTGGAACGGGTCCGGCCCCGCCCCGCGGATGCGGGTCGGGGCCGGAGTGGTGCAGTGGAACGGGTTACTGCACGCGGCGGCGCGAGGCGACGAGCAGACCGCCACCGACCCCGAGGGCCAGCACCCCGGCGCCGACGAACGGCAGCGGCGAGAAGCCGGTCAAGGCCAGGACGGCGGTGCCTCCGGAGACGGTGACCTCGACGACCAGGTTGCGGACGTTGCCGTTCACGTCGACACCGGTGGCCACCAGGTGGTGGACGCCGTTCGCCAGGTCCTTCGGCAGGGTCACCGTGGCGCTGAAGGTGCCGTCGGCCAGCACGGTGGCGGTGCCGAGCTTCACCGGGGTGGAGTAGACGACCAGGTCGACCGTGGAGCCGGACAGGAAGCCATCGCCGGAGATGGTGATCTTCTCACCGGCGACGACCTTGCCGTCGGCGTCATCGCTGGTCAGCGTGCCGTCGGCCTTGGGCAGCGAGGCCGCGACGGACGAGGCGAGGACCGGCCCGACGGTGACCGGGTCGGACCAGCCGAGCCCCTTGCCATCGGCGTCGAGGGACTGGACGTTCAGGTTGTACGTCGTGCCAGGGACGGCGGGCAGGGCGCATGCGGTGCCCAGGGCGGCCGCCGGCTGGCAGGAGACCGAGCCGTCACTGCTCTGCGCCCCCTCGGGGGACGCGGTGACGAGGTAGCCGGAGACGCCCGCGAGGCTGGCCGGCGCGGCCCAGCTCACCTTGATCGAGGCGGGACCGGCGACGGCCTTGACGTCCAGCGGCCCCCGCACGGTGGTGCGACCGGTGACGGTGTTGGAGGCAGCGGTGACACCCTGCTTCGTGGTGAACCGGAAGTTGACCGAGTACGTGGCGCCCGACTCGAGGCCGGTGATCGTGCCGGAGTACTGGTAGTCGCCCAGGTTCGCGGCGGCGACGCCGGCCCAGGCCTTCCCTCCGTCGAGGGTGTACTCGACGCCGGTGACCGGGTTCGCGGAGTCGACGGTGCTGACGGTCAGCTGGAAGTGCAGGCCGTTCTCCACCCCGAAGACCCAGTTGGCGTTCGGTGCACCGGTGACCTGCGTGTCCACGGGCGTCGGGGGCGCGACGGCACAGGGCGTGACGTAGCCGGTCACGGCGCCGATGTCGATGCCGGTGACGGTGTCGTCGGCGTCGGGGTGGAACGGGAAGACGTCCACCTCGTCGCCCGCGCCGGCGCCGCCGTTGGCGGGCTGGCCCGCGTCCGACCCGCCGTCGCCCCCGAAGGCGCTCATGAAGGGCTGACCACCCTTCGTCACCGTGGTGAGCCCGCCGCCGCCGCCACCCAGGCCGTCGGTGTCGTTGCCGGTGCCCGCCGCGCCGCCGGGGAGACCTGCAGCGCCCGGCGTGCCCGGGACCGCGGGCGTCACCACGCCGTCCTGATCGGTGGTCTCCGGGGTCCCGGGCTCGGCATCGCCGCCCGGCCCGCCGACCGTGAAGGTGAAGACGTCGCCGGCGACCACGGCCGTCGTGGTCATGAAACCGCCACCGTCGTCACCGAAGGAGCCGTCACCGCTGAAGCCACCGGCCGCGCCGTAGACCAGCCAGTCGATGGTGCAGTAGCCGTCCGGGACGGTGAACGACGTGAGCTCGTCCTGGTCGTAGTCGATGTCGGTCTCGGTGGTGAAGTCGAAGGGCTCCAGCGGGGCGGCCGAGGCGATGCCGGTGACACTGAGGACCGCGGTGGACAAGCCGATCGTGGTGACGGCCAGCAGGCCGGCTGCACGACGGACCGGGGACGTGAGACGCACGTCGTTCTCCAGGTGAGGGTGCCCGGAACGCCGGGCTCGTCCACCCGGAGGTCCGGGCGCTGCACGGAACCTGGCATCGACCTGGGTGCCGACAGTGCGCCGCCGAACCGGCGGTGCATCGCGTTACCTGATCGTTATCTGCTGACGAATGTGCTGATCGTCGGCATCATCGAACGTGCGATGCGCTCAGCATGGCGCCGTTTCCCTTTCCGGTTATCACAAATTCTGCCAGCGATACGGCACGATGGTCCCCAGTCTGGCGATAGGGCATGATGGGAGCGCTGGCGGTGTTCCACCCAGCGACGGTCCGCGCACGTGCGCGTCGACCTCCCACCGCCTGATCCCTCAGCGAAGGACACTCCCTGCCTGTGACCGGCCCCCAGCACACCCCGACCCGGCGCCGTGAGCGCAGCGCGGCCCGCGAGACCGCCGCCCGTGACGCCGACCGGGTCGCCGCGCGCGACGAGAAGCGCGCCCAGCAGATCTGGGTGGACGGCGCCGCGCCCGAGCTCCCCACCCGCGCCACCCGCCCGGAGAAGGTGGTCTTCCACCTCGGCCCGACCAACTCCGGGAAGACCTACGAGTCGCTGCAGGCGCTGGCCGCCACCGGCTCGGGCGTCTACGCCGCCCCGCTGCGGCAGCTGGCCCACGAGGCCTACGCCAAGCTCTCCGCCCAGCTCCCGCCGGGCACCGTGGGCCTGTCCACCGGCGAGGAGGAGATCGACCCCAACGCGGCGATCGTCTGCTGCACCGTGGAGAAGGCCCCCGACCGCGGCGAGCTGCTCGTCCTCGACGAGTCCCACTGGGTCACCGACCCCGACCGCGGCCACCACTGGGCCCGGCTGCTGCTGACCGGCGAGTACCGCGAGATGCACCTCATCTCCGCCGCCGAGGCCTACCTGGTGCTCAAGCCGCTGGTCACCGACGCCCAGCAGGTGCAGGTCGTCAACCACAAGCGGCTCTCGCGCCTCGACGTCCTCAAGGCGCCGGTCCGCACCGACGCCGTCCGCCCGCAGACGCTGGTCGTGGCCTTCTCCCGCAAGGCCGTCTACGCCGTCGCCGCCGAGCTCGACCAGCACCGGCCCGGCAAGGTCGGCGTGCTCTACGGCGCGCTGCCGCCGGCCACCCGCCGCCAGGTCATCGACCGGTTCACCCGCGGCGAGTTCGACGTCCTGGTGACCACCGACGTCATCGGCCACGGCATCAACGTGCCGGCCACCACCGTGCTGTTCGCCGAGACCACCAAGTTCGACGGCCAGGAGCTGCGTCCGCTGCGCACCTGGGAGGTCGCCCAGATCGCCGGGCGCGCCGGCCGGTACGGGCTGACCGGACACGGCCAGACCGGGATCCTGATCGGGGTCGCCGGGCTCAAGCCGGTCGGTGCGCTGGTCGGTGCCGGTGCCGCAGTGGCCCGGGGTGACGAGATGAGCGACCTGCCCAAGCGCCGGCCCCGGCTCCGCCCGGAGCTGGAGGACCTCGGCGCGTACGAGGCGGTCGACCTGCCCGAGGCGCTGACCCGCTGGATGGCCTGGGCGCGGGTGGCGACCCAGGGCGAGGGCATGACCGCCGACGACGTCACCGGCCTGGTGCTGCGCGTGCACGCCCTGCTGCCGATGCTGCGCGGGCCGCTGGGCGAGGCCGGCGACCTGCAGACGGTGTGGCGGCTGATCAACCTGGCCATCGACTACAACCCGCCGCGGCGCACCCGCTGGCTGGTGCTGGCCCGGGCCGCCCTGCAGCACGCGGTCGGCCTGCCCGTCCCGGTGGCGACCGTGCTGCCCGAGTACCCGGTCAAGGGCTCGGTCGAGGAGTACGAGCAGGCCGCTGCCGCCGCGCGGGACGCCCAGACGCTGCTCCGCCAGTTCCCCGGCGTGGCCGGGCTGGACAGCGACGACGCCGCCGAGCTCGAGGAGGCGTGCGCCGAGACCATCACCGAGCTGCTGCCCGACGCGATCGCCATCGGCCGCTCGGGCACGTGCACGGAGTGCGGCACCTCGATCGCCCCGTGGTTCACCACCTGCCGCCCGTGCAGCGGCCCGCGGTCCGGCCGGGGTGGCGCGGAGCGCTCCCGGCCGGCGGGGGGTCGTGGCGGTCGCGGCCGCTCCGACGGTCGCCCGGCACCGACCGCGAACACCGGCGGAGGCGCCGGACGGCGCAACCGCTCGTCCCGGGGGTCGCGCCACAGCTGACCGTGGCCGCCGGTAGGGGGAGGTCCCCCTACCGGCGCCCGGCCGCCACGGTCTGCGCCGCGTCGCGCACCTCGCCGACCAGTTCCTCCAGCACGTCCTCCAGGGCCACCACCCCGACGGTCCGCCCCGTGTCGCCGTCGCGTACGACCGCCAGGTGGGCGCCCTCACGCTGCATGGTCGCCAGCACGTCCCGCAGCCCCTGGTCGGTCGTCGCACCGGCGAGCGGGCGGATGAGCGCGGGGTCGACCGGTGAGTCCCGCTGCTCGACCGGGACGGCGAGGAAGTCCTTCAGGTGGACGTAGCCCTCGAGGTCGCCGTCGCCGTCCACCACCGGGAAGCGCGAGTAGCCGGTGGCCGCACAGACCTGTTCGAGTTCGCCCACGGTGATCCGGGACGGCACGGTGACCAGGTCCGCCGTCGCGATCGCGACGTCCGCGGTCCGCTGATCGTCGAACTGCAGGGCGCCGGTGAGCAGCTGGTGCTCGCGCTCGTCCAGCAGCCCCTCGCGGTGCGACTCCCCGATCAGGCCGGTCACCTGGTCCCGGGTGAACGTCGAGTTGACCTCGTCCTGCGGCGTGACGCGCAGGACGCGGAGCACGACGTTGGCGACCTGGTTGAGCAGCCAGATCAGCGGGTGCAGCACGCGGACGACCCAGTACAGCGGCGGCCCGAGCAGCAGCGCCGCGCGCTCCGGGCCGGCCAGCGAGATGTTCTTCGGCACCATCTCGCCGAGCACCATGTGCAGGAAGACCACGACGGTGAGCGCGATGGCGAACGCCACCGGGTGCACCAGCGCCTCGGGCATGCCGACCGCGGCGAAGGGTCCCTCCAGCAGGTGGGCGACGGCCGGCTCGCCCACGGCACCCAGCCCCAGCGAGCAGACCGTGATGCCCAGCTGGGCGCCGGCCATCATCAGCGAGACGCTCTCGATGGCCTTCAGCGTCGTCCGGGCGCCGCGTGCACCCTCGGCGGCACGCGGCTCGATCTGCGTGCGGCGCGCGGAGACGAGCGCGAACTCCGCCCCGACGAAGAAGGCGTTGCCGGCCAGCAGGGCCAGGCCCACCAGGATGGCGACGGTGTCGCTCATCGGCCGACCTCCTCTGTCGTCAGTGCGTGCTCCGTGCGGGAGGCAGCGGTCGCGCCGCCGGTCCGCCGCAGCCGGACGCGGTCGACCCGGTGCCCGTCGAGCCGGGTCACCGTCACCGCCACCTCCGTCGGGACGGGGACGCCGTCGGGGTCGGGGTGGGCGAGGTCGTGGGCCTGGAGGACGACGCGGTCGCCGACCTGCGGCAGCCGGCCGAGCCGCTCGGTCAGCAGTCCGCCCAGCGTCTCCGACCCCTCGCCCTCGGGGAGCTCCAGGCCGACGGCGTCGCCGGCCTCGTCGGGCCGGAGGAGCCCGGAGAGCACCCACGACCCGTCCGGTGCGCGGCGTTGCCGGGTGACCGGCGCGTCCTGCTCGTCGTCGATCTCCCCGACGATCTCCTCGATGAGGTCCTCCAGGGTGACGATGCCCGCGGTGCCGCCGTACTCGTCGACCACCACGGCGAGCTGCAGCCCCGGCTCACGGAGGGTCTCCAGCAGCGGGTCGAGCTCCACCGTCTCGGGCACCGCGCGCACCGGCACCATCACCTCACCGACCGTGCGGGTCGCCCGCTGCTCGGCCGGGATCTTCATCGCGTGCTTGAAGTGCACCACCCCGATGACGTCGTCGACGCTCTCCCCCTCGACCGGGAACCGCGCGTGACCGCTCGACGCGGCCAGCTGCAGCAGCTCGGCGACCGACTGGTCGGCGCTGAGGAACCGGACCCGGGGGCGCGGGGTCATCACGTCGGCCGCCGTCCGGTCGCCGAACTGGATCGACCGGGCGACGAGGTCGGCCGTGCCCACGTCCAGCGTGCCCGCCTGACCGGACCGGCTGACCAGCGACGCGAGCTCCTGGGGCGCCCGGGCCGAGGCGAGCTCCTCGGTCGGGGTGATGCCCATCAGGCGCAGCAGCCGGTTGGCCGACCCGTTGAGGAAGGCGATGAGCGGGCGGGTGGCGGTGGTGAAGGCCCGCTGCGGCCCGGCCACGACCTTGCCGACCCGGGTGGGCTCGGCGATCGCCCAGTTCTTCGGCACCAGCTCGCCGAACACCATCTGCACACCGGTCGCGACCGCGAGCGCCAGCCCGACCGAGATCGCGGTCACCGCCCCGTCGCCCAGCCCGGTCAGCCCCAACGGCCCGCGCAGCAGCGTGGCCAGCGACGGCTCGGCGATGAACCCGACGACCAGGCTGGTCACCGTGATGCCCAGCTGCGCGCCGGAGAGCTGGGTGGACAGCGACCGCATCGCCGCCACCACGCCGGCCGCCCGGCGGTCCCCGGCCTCCGCCTCGCGTTCCAGCGTGACCCGGTCGGCGGCGATGAGCGAGAACTCAGCGGCGACGAAGAGCGCGTTGGCGGCGACGAGCAGGACGGCGGCGAAGAGCAGCAACCACTCGATCACCGGCTGCCGTTCCCTGTGCGGTGGGTCCGTGAGCCGGGCGTCGACACGCTGTGTTCCTCTCGAGGGGCGGTCCGGGGTGCCGCACGGCAGGTGGGTGCCCATCGCGCGGCGTCCGCACGCATGGCGGACGGCATCAGCGAGCGCAACGCCCGCGCGGACCGGCCCGTTCCACGGTAGGACTGAGGACTGGCCCACACCGGCCGGCACCGCTGTGCGCGGGACCGCCCGGGGAGCACCGATGACGCAGGGAGCCGCCTGGATGACCGAACAGCCCCGCCCCGAGCACACCGTGCCGGACCCGGGCAGTCTCACCGACGAGGCCCCCAGCCGGCTGGTCCGGATCGCCTACCGGCTGGAGAACGGCCTGCGGGACCAGCTCGCCCGGGTCGCCCGGCGGCGGGGCTGGCACCCGGCGGCGCTCAGCTACCCCGGCTACGGGGCGAGCGGCAGCGCGCGGGTGCTGGGCCGGTTGCTGCTCGCCCCGGCCGGCACCGACCCGGGGGCCCGGCGGGACATCCCGGGCTGGCGGCGGCTGCTCACCCTCGAGCAGCCGCAGGGCGAGGTGGAGATCGAGCTGGGCGGGGTGCGGCACCGCGCCCGGTCCGACGACGCAGGGCTCGTCGACGTCACCCTGGACGTGGAGCTGCCCCCGGGTCGGGCGGAGGCCGAGCTGGTCGTGCCCGGGCGCGAGCCCGCCCGGGCCACCGTGCACGTCGCCGGTACGGACGTGCGCCGGGGCGTGGTCTGCGACGTCGACGACACCGTCTGGGTGACCGGGCTGCGGCACCCGCTGCGGGCCGCCTGGCGCACCCTCGCCCGGTCCAGCAGCGGGCGCACCATGGTGCCGGGGATGGCCGGGCTGCTGACCCGGCTGGTCCAGGACCACCCGCACGCCCCCGTGGTGTACCTGAGCAACGGCCCGTGGAACCTGGCGGGGCCGGTGGCCCGCTTCCTCGACCGGAACCGCTTCCCGGCGGGGGCGCTGCTGATGACCGACTGGGGAGTCACGCCGCGCGGCTGGTTCCGGGACGGCCGGGCCCACAAACGCGGTGCCCTGGAGCGGCTGACCGCCGACCTGCCCGGCATCCGCTGGGTGCTCGTGGGGGACGACGGCGAGCACGACCCGGAGATCTACCGCGGCTTCGCCCGGCAGCACCCCGACCGGGTCGAGGCCATCGCGCTGCGACAGGTGCACCCGGCCGACGCGGCGGAAGCGAGCGGCGACGTCGACGGCGTACCGGTCGTCCGGGCTCCCGACGGCGCCCAGCTGGCCGCCCACCTGGACGCCGCACTCGACCTGCCACCCGCGGCCCCGGCCGGCCTGGAGGCCTGGTTCCTCTCCGCCGCCGAGCGCGGCAACGACACGACCCGGCTCCAGGCATGGACCGAGGGCAACCGGGTCCGGCCCCTCGTGCACGGCCGCAGCTACCTCCCCGTCCTGGCCGACGTGCTGGCCGACGCAGGGCGCGGCGACCTGGTCTACCTCGCCGGTTGGCGGGGCGACACCGACGAGCTGCTCACCGACGACGGCCCGACGGTGGGCGCGGCGCTGTCGGACGCCGTCCGTCGCGGTGCCCTGGTCAAGGGGCTGATCTGGCGGTCGCACCTGGAGTCGATGGCGTTCTCCGCCGAGCAGAACCGCGACCTCTCCCGCGACGTCAACGAGACCGGCGGCGAGGTGCTGCTCGACCAACGGGTCCGACCGATGGGCAGTCACCACCAGAAGTTCGTCATCGTGCGGCACCGCGACCGCCCGGACGAGGACGTCGCCTTCCTCGGCGGGATCGACGTCGCGTACAGCCGCCGGGACGGCGAGGGACACGAGGGCGACCCGCAGGCCCGGCCGTTCGCCGACGCCTACGGCGACACCCCGGCGTGGCACGACGTCCAGGTCGAGCTGCGCGGGCCGGTCGTCCGCGAGGTCGAGGCGGTCTTCCGGGAGCGCTGGGAGGACCCCGCCGCGCTGTCCCGGGTGCCGTGGCACGTGCTCCCCGACCTGCTCCGCGGCCAGGACCGGGCGCCCTCCTCCCTCCCCGAGGCGCGGCCGGCCCCGCCCGGCGAGGGGTCGTGTGCGGTGCAGCTGCTGCGCACCTATCCCAACCGCTGGCCCGGGTACCCGTTCGCGCCGGACGGCGAGCGCAGCGCGGCCCGTGGTTACGCCAAGGCGCTGGCCCGGGCCGAGCGCTTGGTCTACGTGGAGGACCAGTACCTGTGGTCCACCGACGTCGCCCGGGTGTTCGCCGGCGCGCTGCGCGCGCGACCTCGGCTCCAGCTGGTCGTCGTGGTGCCCCGCCACCCGGACAAGGACAGCCCGATCAGCGTGGCGCCGGTGGCCCTGGGGCACGCCCGGGCGCTGGACATGGTCCGGGAGGCCGGCGGGGACCGGGTGCAGGTCTTCGACGTGGAGAACGAGCGGGGCGTCCCGGTGTACGTGCACGCCAAGGTGTGCATCGTCGACGACGTCTGGGCCACGGTCGGCAGCGACAACTTCAACCGGCGCTCCTGGACGCACGACTCGGAGCTGACCGCGGCCGTCGTCGACACCGACCGCGACCTGCGAGAGCCCGTCGACCCGGGCGGGCACGGGGACGGAGCCCGTCGGTTCGCCCGGGAGCTGCGGCTGATGCTGATGCGCGAGCACCTGGGCCGCGCCGACGGCGACGACGCCGACCTGCTCGACCCGGACGAGGCCGTCGCCGCGGTGCGGCACGGTGCCGCCGCCCTGGACGCCTGGCACGCCGGTGGGCGTCGCGGCCCTCGCCCGGCCGGCCGGCTGCGCGCGCACGTCGTCGAGCGCCCGCCCCTGTGGGAGCGGCTCCTCGCCGCCCCGCTGTACCGCTACGTCATCGACCCCGACGGCCGCCCGCCCCGGCTCAAGGTGCGCCGCACCGCGTGAGCACCCTCCGTACGGGTCAGGGGTCGACGGTCACGTCGTTGAACGGGAGCATCGGCTCGGCCCACGGGAAGACGACCAGCAGCAGCAGCGCGCAGACGGCGAGCACCAGGACCAGGGAGAGGAACGCCTTGCTCGCCCGTCCACCGGGGAGGGTCCGCCAGAGCCACCCGTACATCAGGCCTCGCCTCCGCCGTCGCGCAGTGCCGGCGGACCGTCGGGCGCCTCGGCCTTGGAGATCGCGGCGCCGTCCAGCCGCGCGTGCACGATCAGGCGCTGCCGCGCGGAGTACTTCGGGTGGCAGGTGGTCAGGGTCAGGTACTCACCCGAGGGCGGCGCACCGGCCGCGCCCGGCGTCGGGGCGATGACGTCGATGTCGGCCGGCGTGACGATGTGCTGGCCGGGGATCCCGCTGGGGTCGGTGGTGGCGTCGCCGGTGGCCGGGTCGCCGAGCACCCGGTAGACGAACCAGCTCTGTGCGGTCTCCACCACGATCGGGTCGCCGGGCCGGAGCTGGTCGAGGTCGAGGAACGGGGATCCCTTGCCCACCCGGTGCCCGGCCAGCGCGACGTTGCCCGGCTGCCCGGGCATCGCCGTCCCGGCGTAGTGACCCGGCCCCTGGGCGAGCTGGGCCTCCTCGGTGCCCTGCAGGACGACCTGCTGGTAGTCCTCGCCCAGCCGGGGGATGCGCAGCACGGCGAGCGGCTCGCCGACCGCCGGTTCGACCAGCACCGGCGCCGGGCCCGACACCGGGGTGTCCGCCCAGACGTCGCGGATCTCCTCGGTGAGCTGGTCCTGCCGACGGTCGTTGAGCAGGTCGGTGACGTAGACCTCGTAGACGACGAACAGCAGCAGGACCAGCCCCGCCGTCACCATCAGCTCGCCGAACCCGCGGGTCAGCACCCGCCAGACCGGCTCCCGTGCGGGCGACTCCCCCGCGGGCTCGTCCCACTCGGGCTCGTCCCACGACGACTCGTCCCACAGCGGCGGCAGGGCGCGCTCGGTACCCACCTGCGGGATCGGCTGCGTGTCCATGACGGACCGATGCTAAGGGCGGAACGCTCCGTGGCCGTGCGCCGCGCGGGTGGTCAGGACGGACGGATCGTGCCGAGCAGGTGCTCGGTGCCCGCCTTCGCGTTCCGGACGGCGACGTCCCAGCCGCCCTCGACCGGCTCGGTCGACAGCGTGACCGTGCCGGGCAGCAGCAGCGGCTTGCGGAACGCCACGTCCACGCTCACGGCGTCGGGCAGCCGGCCGGCCAGCGCCGCCAGCGTGCGGCCCTTCACCCACATGCCGTGCGCGATCGCCCGCTTGAACCCGAACGCCTTGGCGGTGACCCCGGTGAGGTGGATCGGGTTCATGTCCCCGGAGACCGCCGCGTACCGGCGGCCGGTGTCGCCGGGCACCCGCCACTGGGCGCTGACCCGGTCCAGCGCCCCGACCGAGACACCGACGTCGGCCTCCGGCGCGCCCTCGGGCGCCGTGGCCCCGCGGGCCAGGTACGTCGACCGGCTGCGCCAGACCTCCGCACCACCCGCGGCGACCGAGGCACACAGGTCGACGGTCGCCCCGCGCACGTGTGCGGCCAACCGCTCGGCCCACACCTCGACGTCCAGCGCCTCACCGGCGCCGATCGGTCGCAGCTGGTCGACCTGGTTGCGCACGTGCACCAGGCCGGGCAGCGCGAGCGGGAACTCCCGCTCGGTCATCAAGGCCACCTGCAGCGGGAAGGCGAGCAGGTGCGGGTAGGTCACCGGCAGGCTGTCGGCGAGCGGGAACCCGCAGACCCGGCTGTAGGCCGCCAGGGACGCCGGGTCGACCTCGACCCCGAGCCGGGCCAGCCGGGTGTCGGGCAGGTCGCCGCCCCGGCCGCGCGCGGTGAGCGCGGCCCGGGCGAACAACGCCGGCATCGCCGGCGGGGCGTCGAGCACCGTCCGCGTCACGTCAGGCCCCCAGCAGCGACTGGCCGCAGACCCGGACGACCTGGCCGTTCACCCCGGCGCTGCCCGGCTGCGCCAGCCAGGCGATCGTCTCGGCGACGTCGACCGGCAGGCCGCCCTGCTGCAGCGAGTTGAGCCGGGAGCCGACCTCGCGGGTGCCCAGCGGCATCTTCGCCGTCATCTCGGTGACGATGAAGCCGGGCGCGACGGCGTTGATCGTGGCCCCGCGCTCGGCGAACTCCGGCGCCCAGCTGCGCACCATGCCGATGACACCGGCCTTGGACGCCGCGTAGTTGGTCTGCCCGCGGTTGCCGGCGATGCCGGACTGAGAGCTGACGCAGACGACCCGGGCGTCGGGCTTCAGCGCCCCGTCGGTGGCCAGCAGCGCCTGCGTGAGGTCGAGCTGGGCCTGCAGGTTGACCGCCATCACCGAGTTCCAGCGAGCGGCGTCCATGTTGACCAGCAGCTTGTCCCGGGTGATGCCGGCGTTGTGCACGACGACGTCCACCCCGCCGTGCCGGGCCACCAGCTGGGCGGCCAGCCGCGGGCCGGCGTCGTCCCCGGTGATGTCCAGCGCGACCGCCGTCCCGCCGACCTCGTTGGCCACCTGGGCCAGCTGCTCGCCGGCCGCCGGCACGTCGACGGCGACGACGTGGGCGCCGTCCCGGGCCAGCACCCGGGCGATGGCCGCACCGATGCCGCGCGCGGCACCGGTGACGACGGCGACCTTGCCGGCCAGCGGCTGCTCGGCGTCAGCGGCGCTGGGCAGCTCGGCTGCCGTCACCGCGAGGACCTGGCCGTCGACGTAGGCCGAGCGGCCGGAGAGGAAGAACCGCAGCGGGCTGGCCAGTGAGCCCTCCGCGCCGAGGGGCACGTGCACCAGGTTCGCCGTCGAGCCGCTGCGCAGCTCCTTGGCCAGCGAACGGACCAGCCCCTCCAGCGCCTGCCGCGCGGCGGCCTGGGCCGGGGACGACGTCCCCGTCGGCGGGTCGGCCAGCACCAGCACCCGGCCCGACGGCCGCAGCCGCTTGAGCGCGGGGGCGAGGAAGTCGTGCGCTGCGGCCAGGTCGGCCGGCCCGGTCAGCCCGGTGGCGTCGAGCAGGACCGCCGCCAGCCGCTCCCCGTCGGTCGAGCCGTCGGCGGCCACCGGGGACACGACGGTGACCCCGGCGTCGCGCAGCAGCCCGGTGACCTCATCGCGCAGCCGGCCCTCCCCGGCCGAGCCGACCACGGCCGGGCCGGGGAGCAGGGGCTGCCCGGGCTCGTAGCGGCGCAGCTGCGCCGGCCGGGGCAGGCCCAGCTGCTTGGTGATGGTCGTGCCGAAGCCGGAGTTGGCGAAGTCGCGGTACCAGTCGCTCATGGTGCGTCCTTCCGTTCGTGCGGGGCTCAGGACTCGAGGATCGCGACGACGCCCTGGCCGCCGGCGGCGCAGATCGAGATCAGGCCGCGCTTGCCCGGGCCGGCCTCGTGCAGCGCCTTGGCCAGCGTCGCGATGATCCGGCCGCCGGTCGCGGCAAACGGGTGCCCGGCGGCCAGCGACGAGCCGTGCACGTTGAGCTTGGCCCGGTCGATCGAGCCCAGCGGCGCGTCCAGCCCCAGCTTGTCCTTGCAGAACGCCGGGTCCTCCCAGGCCTTCATCGTCGCCAGCACCGTGGAGGCGAACGCCTCGTGGACCTCGTAGAAGTCGAAGTCCTGCAGGGTCAGCTCGTTGCGGGCCAGCAGCACCGGCACCGCGTAGGCCGGGGCCATCAGCAGCCCCTCGCCACCGTGCACGTAGTCGACCGCGGCGGTCTGCGCGTCGACCAGGTGGGCCAGCACGGGCAGGTCGTGCTCGGCGGCCCACTCGTCGGAGGCGAGCAGGACGGCGGAGGCGCCGTCGGTCAGCGGAGTCGAGTTGCCCGCCGTCATCGTGGCGTCCGCACCCTGCCCGAACACCGGCTTCAGCCTCGCGAGCTTCTCCAGCGAGCTGTCCGGCCGGAGGTTCTGGTCGCGGGTGAGGCCGAGGAACGGCGTCACCAGGTCGTCGAAGAAGCCCCGGTCGTAGGCCGCGGCGAGGGCCTGGTGCGAGCGGACGGTCAGCTCGTCCTGCTCCTCACGGCCGATCTCCCACTCGGCGGCGGTGATCGCCGCGTGGTCGCCCATCGCCAGGCCGGTGCGCGGCTCGGCGTTGCGGGGGACCTCCGGGACCAGCTGACCGGGCCGGATCCCGGACAGCGCCTTGAGCCGCTGCTGCAGCGTCTTGGCGCTGTTGACCGCCAGCAGCGCCCGTCGCATGTCCTCGTTCAGGGCCATCGGCGCGTCGGAGGTGGTGTCGACGCCCCCGGCGATGCCGGACTCGAGCTGCCCCAGGGCGATCTTGTTGGCGACCAGGACGGCCGCCTCCAGACCGGTGCCGCAGGCCTGCTGGACGTCGTAGGCCGGCGTGGCGGCCGACAGCCGGGAGCCCAGCACGCTCTCCCGGGTCAGGTTGAAGTCGCGGGCGTGCTTGAGGACGGCGCCGGCGACCACCTCGCCCACCTGCTGACCCTGCAGCCCGAAGCGGGCGACGAGCCCGTCGAGGGTCGCGGTGAGCATGTCCTGGTTGCTGGCCCGCGCGTACGCGCCGTTGGAGCGGGCGAACGGGATGCGGTTGCCGCCGACGATCGCGGCCTTCCGGGTCTGCGGTGCCATGGGGACCTCCAGGACCTCCCGAGGGGCCAAAGTCGCGATTTGGCCCCTCGGGGGGAGTCGATGCGGGACGAGCTAATCGATACCCAGAGTATCAGGTACCGTCGGTGTCGTGAACATGGAGACGGCGGCCAGCCCGCGGGACCGGCGCGACTCCCGCTGGGACGAGCACCGCCGTGCCCGCCGCGAGCAGCTGGTCGACGCCACCCTCGCGGCGGTCGGCAAGCACGGCGCCGGCGTCGGCATGGAGGAGATCGCGGCCGAGGCCGGCACCAGCAAGACCGTCGTCTACCGGCACTTCGCCGACCGCAGCGAGCTGTACGTCGCCGTCTGCGCGCGCGTGGCGGCGCAGCTCACCCGCAAGCTGCGAGAGGCGATGGGCAGCAGCGACCACCCCCGGCAGATGGTCACCGCCGCCGTCGAGACCTACCTGGCCTTCATCGAGGCCGACCCGGAGGTCTACCGCTTCGTCGTCGGGCAGGCGCTGGTCGACCGGCCGGTCGATGCCGACCCGATCAGCAGCCTGTCCGACCTGGTCGGCGACGAGGTCGGGGCGCTGGTCGGCGCCGCGCTGACCAGCGCCGGACAGGGGACCGCCGCGGCCGCCCCGTGGGGGCACGGCGTCATCGGGCTGGTCCGGGCCGCCGCCGACTGGTGGCTGCGTGCCGACCGCCCCATGCCGCGGGCCGAGCTGGCGACCCACCTCACCGACCTGGCCTGGACGGGGTTGCGCGGCGTCGTGACCCCCGACCCCTCAACTCCTGCACCCGCGAGTCCGATGGAGGAACCATGACCAGCACCCCCACCCCCCTGCCGCCGGTCGACCCCACCCGGCTCACCGAGGTCCTCGACGGCCGCTGGGCGCAGGTCCGCCGGGACAGCCGTGCACAGCTCGACGACCCGCGCTGGGCCCCGGTGTACGGCGAGTCGATGGCCGAGGCTCGGGAGCGGGTCACCGCGCTCGCCGCGGAGCTGGCCACCACCGGTCGCGTCGCCTACGGCTTCCCCGTCGAGTACGGCGGCGCCGACGACGCCGGCGGCTCGGTGACCTCCATCGAGATGCTGGCCCTCACCGACCTGTCGCTGATGGTCAAGGCCGGCGTGCAGTGGGGGCTGTTCGGCGGGGCGGTCCAGGCACTGGGCACGAAGCGCCAGCACGACCGCTACCTGCCCGACATCATGAGCTTCGCCCTGCCCGGCTGCTTCGCGATGACCGAGACCGGCCACGGCTCCGACGTCCAGCAGCTGCGCACCACCTGCACCTACGACCCGGCCACGCAGACCTTCGACCTGCACACCCCGCACGAGGCCGCGCGCAAGGACTACATCGGCAACGCCGCGAAGGACGGCCGGATGGCTGTCGTGTTCGCCCAGCTGATCACCCAGGGTGAGGGCCGGGGCGTGCACGCGTTCCTCGTCCCGATCCGGGCCGCCGACGGCGCCCCGGTGCCCGGCGTCACGATCGGCGACGACGGCCCCAAGGCCGGGCTGCTCGGGGTGGACAACGGGCGGCTGACCTTCGACCACGTCTCCGTGCCGCGCGACATGCTGCTGGACCGCTACGGCCAGGTGGCCGCCGACGGCACGTACACCAGCTCGATCGAGAACGAGACCCGGCGCTTCTTCACCATGCTCGGCACCCTGGTGCGCGGGCGGGTCAGCGTCGGCGGCTCGGCCGGGTCGGCGACGAAGGTGGCCCTGGAGATCGCCGTCCGCTACGGCGACACCCGCCGCCAGTTCTCCGCCCCCGGCGAGGACCGGGAGGTCGTGATCAACGACTACCTGGTGCACCAGCGCAAGCTGCTGCCGGCCCTGGCGAAGACCTACGCGCTGAGCTTCGCGCAGGAGGAGCTGACGTCGACCATGCACGACGTGCTGGGGAGCGCCGACGTCGACGAGGCCGCGCAGCGCGAGCTGGAGTCCAGGGCGGCCGGGATCAAGGCCGTGACCACCTGGCACGCGACCCGGACCATCCAGCTGTGCCGCGAGGCCTGCGGCGGGGCGGGCTACCTGGCGGAGAACCGGCTGCCCACGCTCAAGGCCGACACCGACGTCTTCACCACCTTCGAGGGCGACAACACGGTGCTGATGCAGCTGGTCGCCAAGGGCCTGCTCACCGGCTACCGGGACGCCTTCGGCTCGCTGGACGGCTGGGGCCGGGCGGCCTTCGTCGCCGAGCAGGTGCGCGAGACCGTGCTGGAGCGGACGGCGGCCCGCGGGCTGATCCAGCGGCTGGTCGACGCCGTGCCCGGGCGGGACGAGGACGTCTCGATGCTCGACCGGGGCTGGCAGCTGGCCGCCTTCGAGGACCGCGAGAAGCACCTCCTGGAGAGCGCCATCCGGCGGCTCCGCGGGGGCGCGGCGGCCAAGAAGGACCGCCCGTTCGAGATCTTCAACGACGTGCAGGACCACGTGCTGACCATGGCCGAGGCGCACATCGACCGGGTCGTGCTGGAGGCCTTCGTCGCCGGCATCGAGCGCACGACCGACCCGGCCGCGAAGGCGCTGCTGGCGCGGGTCTGCGACCTCTACGCGCTGAGCACCATCGAGGCCGACAAGGGCTGGTTCCTCGAGCACGGCCGGCTCACCCCCACCCGGGCCAAGGCGCTGACCGGGGTGGTGAACGACCTGCTCAAGGAGCTGCGGCCGCACATGCGCACCCTGGTCGACGGCTTCGCCATCCCCGAGTCGTGGCTCAACTGCGCGATCGTGGCCGAGGAGCCGGGCCGGCAGGAGGCGATGGCCGCGCACGACGCCGCGCTGCGGTCGGCCGGGGCGCAGCCCCAGCAGGACGCCACCGCGACCGCCCTGGAGATGGCCCCCGCCCAGTAGCGGGGAGGGACCACCACAATGGCCATTGTGGTGGTCCCTGGCCGTCAGGCGGGGCCGGCCGCTGCCGGGTGGACGTCCGGGGACGGCTCGATGCCCGGCGGGACCCGCTGGGGGCCGGCCTCTGGAGGCCGCGGCTCGTCCTGCGGGTGCAGCCGGACCGCCAGCAACGCGACGTCGTCCTCGGTGTCGGGCAGGTACATCCGCTGCAGCAGCCGGTCGCACAGCTCCTGCAGCGGCAGCTCGGTGAGCCCGGCCAGCACCCGGCACAGCTCGGCGACCCCGGCGTCGAGGTCCCGGTCGCGCCGCTCCACCAGCCCGTCGGTGTAGAGCAGAAGGGTGCCGCCGCGGCCGATGACCGCGACCCGGTCGCTGCGTGCGGTGCCCGGCTCCACCCCCAGCAGCAGGTCGGGGTCGTCCCCGTCCAGCACGGTCACCTCGCCGTCCGCGCTGATCAGCACCGGCGGCGGGTGCCCGGCGGTGGCCCAGCGCACCCGGGTCTGCGCGGCCGACAGCTCCGGGTCGTCCTGCTCCAGCCGGGCGATCAGCGCGGTGGCCATGACGTCGAGGTCCAGGCCGGCGCTGGCCCGGTCCAGGCCGGTGAGCACCTCGGCCGGGGTGCCGCCGGTGTGGTGCCCGATGCCGCGCAGCAGCCCGCGCAGCTGGCCCATCGCCGCCGCGGCCCGGCTGTCGTGCCCGACGACGTCGCCGATGACCAGCACGGTCGCCCCGTCGGGCTGGACGAACGCGTCGTACCAGTCACCGCCGACCTCGGCCCCGGCCGCGGCCGGCACGTACCGGACGGCGATCTCGCAGTGGTCCGGCGCCGGCGGCGCGGTCAGCATGCTCCGCTGCAGCGTCTCGGCCAGCTGCCGCTGCTGGCCGAACAGCCGGGCCTGCTGCAGCGCCACCCCGGCCCGTCGCCCGAGCTCCAGGGCGGTCTCCAGCGCGGCGTCGCTGTGCCGGCCCCGCTCGGCGCTCACGTACAGGCCCAGCGCCCCGAGGGTGCGCCCCCGGCTGACCAGCGGGACGACGATGCCGGAGTCGGGGTGCAGGCGCGCCAGCTGCTCCTGGGCGACCGGGTCCGGCAGGGCCCGCGAGATGTAGGCGGCGTCCAGACCGGGCACCCGCAACGGCCGCCCGGTGCGGGTGACCACCCGTGCGGCGGCGTGCTCGGTCATCCCGCCGACCATCGAGCGGACGTAGTCGGCCAGCTCGCCGGACCTTGCCCGGTCGCGGTGCGCCGAGGCGAGCTGGCGCATCCGGCCGTGCTCGTCGGTGACGACGACCCAGCACCAGTCGCCGAGCGCCGGCACCACCAGCTCGGCCAGCCGGCCCAGCTGCTCGGTGATCTCCATGGTCCCCGAGAGCACCCGGCCGGTCTCGGCCAGCAGCTCCAGCCGGGCGTTGGCCGCGGCCATCTCGGCGACCGCGGCGTCCCGCTGGGCATCGGCGTGCAGCCGGGAGATGCTCAGCCCGATCTGGGCGGCGAGCGCGCCCAGCAGCTCGACGTCCTCCGGGTCGAACGGGTGGTCCTCGGCCCACACCGCCACGAAGCTCCCCAGCACCCGGCCCTCGAGCCGGAGCGGCAGCGCGGCCAGGGCGCGGACCCCGACCAGGTCCCCGACCTCGGCCATCCGGGGGAACCGGGCCACCGCCGAGGCGCGGTCGGGCAGCAGCACCGTCTCCCCGTACCGGGCCACGTACTGGGTGGGGAGCTCGTCGTCGAGCGGGAGCTCCACGCCCTCGTCGGACAGGACGGCGTCGGTGCCCGACTCGACCGCGTCGACCAGGCGGCGGGTCATGTGCAGCCGCAGCGGCCCGTGCCCGCCGGCGAAGACGGCCAGCGCGCTGGCGTCGGCGCCGAGCACGGCCGCGCCCCGCAGGGCCGCCTCCGCCAGGTCCGACATCCGGTCGGCGTTGGCCAGCTCTGCGGCGACCTCGGCGACCACCGCGGCACGCTGCACCGCGGCCAGCCGCACCTGCGCCTGCCGGCGGGCCTCGGTGACGTCCACGGAGGTGCCCAGCAGGCGCACGGGCTCACCCGCCTGGTCGCGCACCACCCGGCCCCGGGAGACCGTCCACCGGGCCTCACCGTCGGGCCGCAGCGCCCGCATCTCGACGACGAACTCCCCGGAGCCCGCGAGGGCGGCCTGCATCGCCTGCTGCACCACGCCGTGGTCGTCGGGGTGGATCCGCTTCGTCATCTCCTCGTCGCCGGTGAGCACGACCGGGCCCGGGAGCCCGAAGATGGCCGCGTTCCGCTCGTCCCACGTCGTCACCCCGGTGCGCAGGTCCCGCTCCCAGCTGCCGACCTCGCTGGCCTCCAGCGCCAGCTCCAGCCGGCTCAGCGAGGACCGCACCGCGATCGAGGCGGCGACCAGCTCCAGCTCGGTGACGACGGTGGCGGCGACCTCCCCGGCGAGGGTGACGTCGTCCTCGCTCCAGGGCCGGGGCTCCGGGGAGAGCAGGGTCAGCGCGCCCACCACGTCACCGGCGGTGAGCACCAGCGGGAGGGACAGGCAGGCGCGGACCTCGCCGGAGGCCACCACCGACAGCCCGGCGACCCGCGGGTCGGCCGCGGTGTCGGGCACCACCAACGGCGCCCGCAGGCGGGCGGCGACGCTGCCGAACACCTGGTCCAGCGGGGTGGCCGACCCCATCACCGTCGGCCGGCCGAAGCCCCCCACCCGCACCGCGACGTCGGTGAGCAGCACGACCTGCGCCGTCGGGACGGCCAGCAGCCGGGTGGCCAGGTGGGCCAGCCGGTCGAACGGCGCGCTCCCGGGCAGCTCGACGAGCAGCCGGCGGACCACCACGACGCGGGCCGGGTCGGCCAGCGGGTCGGGTCCGGCAGGCGTGCTCGGTGCGGGCACGGCTGGCTGCCTCCCCTGCTGGCGTCGGCGTGGCCGGACACGGGTGCCGACGACCGCCGACACGCCCGACTCGGAGCGGGCTGCCCCATGCTGGCACGTCCGGCCCGCAGAGCCCCGGACCGACGGCCGGAGAGCGGTCCCCTGCCGGAGTGCGGACGGCCTCAAGCAGCCGGGCGGTGCGGCCGATCCAGAGGAGGTGACGTCGACCCTCCCGGACCACTGGGACTGCCGCCCGCTGCTCGCGGGTGAGGAGGACCTGACCGTCGTCTTCCAGCCGATCGTCGACCTGGCCTCGGCCGAGGTCGCCGGCTACCAGGCGCTCGCCCGGTTCCCGGGCACCGCCTCCCCCGACGTGTGGTTCGCCGCCGCCGCCGAGGCCGGCCTGGGTGCCGAGCTGGAGGCACTCGCCCTGCGGAAGGCCCTGGCCGCCCTGCCGGACCTGCCGCCCAACACCTTCCTGACCGTCAACGTCAGCCCGCACCTGCTGGGCACCGCGCCGGTCGCCGCCGCCCTCGCCCAGCCGGCCACGCTGCGCCGGGTGGTCGTCGAGCTGACCGAGCACATGCCCACCCCCGACCTGCGGGCGCTGCGGGAGCAGACCGCCGCGCTGCGGGGCCGCGGCGCGCTCATCGCCATCGACGACGCCGGCTCCGGCTACGCCGGGCTCCAGCAGCTCGCCGAGGTCCGGCCACAGCTGGTCAAGCTCGACCGGGCCCTGGTCGCCGGCGCCGACACCGACCCGGTGAAGGCCGCGCTCGCCGAGATGGTGGGCACCTTCACCAGCCGGATCGACGCCTGGCTGCTCGCCGAGGGGGTGGAGACCGTGGGAGAGCTCGCCGTCTTCGCCCGGCTCGGCGTCCCGCTGGCCCAGGGGTGGCTGTTCGGCCGCCCCACACCGCACTTCGCCCCGCTCACCCCCGAGGTCACCCAGCTGGTGCGCGCCCAGGTGGCCCGCGCCCAGCTGACCGAGAGCGTCGCCAGCCTGCTGCGCCCGATCCGCCAGCGCGAGGCGTTCGACGGGGACGACGGCCCGCCGCCCTACGTCGTGGTCGACCGCACCGAGGTGCCCACCGAGCTGGTGCTCGCCGACCTGCGGACCGGTGCGCCGTACCGGGCGCCGGTGTCGCTGCGCGTGCACCCGTCGGCCGGGGTCACCGAGACCCTGCAGCGCGCGCTCACCCGCCCGCCCGTGCACCGGTTCGACCCGGTCCTGTGCACCGACCGCAGCGGTGCCGTCCTCGGCCTGCTGCGGGTCGAGGACCTGGCGGCGGCGGCCGCCACCTCCTGAGCCCCCGGGGCCCTGACCCAGCCCCGGTGCACCACTCCGACCGTCGTCCGGCGGACGGGTCCCCGCACCACCTTCGCACTGGAGCCCACATGAAGGCATTCGCCTGCGGGGACGTCGTCCCCGGCTGCACCATGACGTTCACCGGCTCGGACGAGGACGCCGTCCTCGGTCAGGTCGCCGCACACGCGACCGCCGACCACGGCCTGGGCAGCGTGCCGCCCGAGCTCGTCGAGCAGGTCCGCGCCCACATCGTCGCCGTCTAGTGGCAGCTCCCCCGGCCCCTGCAGCGGGGCCGGGGAGCCGACGTCATGCGCTGGCGTCGGTGAGGCGCTGCCGCTCCTCGTCGGTGAGCACCAGGTCCAGCATCGGCAGCAGGTCGGCCAGCTGCTCCACCGAGCGACCACTGGCGATGGGCGCGGTGACCGCGGGCTGGTCGGCCAGCCAGCGCAGCGCCACGGCCGCCCCGGTCACGCTGTGCGCCTCGGCGACCTCGGCCAGCGCGGACAGCACCCGGTCGCCCTTCTCCCCCACGTACTTCGCCGCACCCTTGGCCCGCGGCGAGTCGATGGTCTCCCCGGCCCGGTACTTGCCGGTCAGGAAGCCGCGCGCCAGCCCGAAGTAGGGCATCGACCCCAGACCGCGATCGACCACCACACCGGCCAGCTCGCCCTCGTAGGCCTCGCGCTCCATCAGGTTGTAGTGCGGCTGCAGCGCGACGTAGCCGGTGACGCCGAGCTGCCGGGCGGTGTCCAGCGCCTCGGTCAGCCGCTTCGCCGAGTAGTTCGACGCCGCCGCGTACCGGATCTTGCCGGCCTGCACCAGCTCGTCGAAGGCGGTGAGCGTCTCCTCCAGCGGCGTCGTCTCGTCGTCGTAGTGCGCGTAGTAGAGGTCGATGGTGTCGACCTGCAGGTTGCGCAGCGAACGCTCGGCCGCGGCCCGGATCTCCGGGGCCGAGAGCGGGTGCTCCTTCTCCCCCGGCGAGGCCTTGGTGGCCACGACCATCCGGTCGCGCATCCCGCGCTCGGCCATCCAGTTGCCGAGGATCGTCTCGGAGACGCCGTCGCCGTACATCTCGGCGGTGTCGACGAACGGCGACTGGGTGCTGGGCACGGCGTCGAGGAAGCGGTCGAGCAGGGCGAAGGACGTCGGCTCGTCGGCCGTCCAGCCGAACACGTTGCCACCCAGGCAGAGGTCGCTGACGGTCAGATCGGTCCCGGGGAGCTGAGGCATGAGCCCAACGCTAAGTCGACCGCCGGGAGGACGCGCGCCGGGCCGGACGGCCCACAGAACGTGACGGTTGTGACCAACGAGCACGAAATCCCCGGAAATCCGGGGTCCCCGCTCGCCAACACCCAGGTCGGCATGGCAACGTGCCCGCCGTTCCTGGTCGACGACGGGGTCGGCCAGATCCGCCCACCGGACCCCCGCTGCACACCTGGTGTCCAGCGAGTTGGCACGGTGGAGACTCGGAGGTCCACCAGGACGACCGGGGAACGCACCCGGTCGGCCAGGCGCGACACCACGTCTGCGCCCACCCCGCACCGGGGTGGGCTGCTCCACCCACGCGAGAGGAACACAATGAACAAGGCCGAACTCGTCTCCGCCATCTCCAAGCGCGCCGAGGTCCCGGCGTCGACCGTCGACTCGGTGCTCAACGGGCTCCAGGAGGAGCTCGTCGAGGCCATCACCCGGGGTGACAAGGTCGCCGTCCCCGGTCTGCTGACCGTCGAGCGCGCGCAGCGTTCGGCGCGCACCGGCCGCAACCCGCAGACCGGCGAGTCGATCGAGATCGCCGCTGCGCACACCGCCAAGGTGACCGCCGGCTCCAACCTCAAGAAGGCTGCTGCCGCCGTCCCGGTGCAGTGAGCTGAGGCCCCGTCCCGGGGCCGCACCGAGCACCACCCCGACGCCCCCGTCGCGCTCCTGGCACCCCGTGCCAGGATGCCCGGCGGGGGCGTCGCTCATCGGGGAGCGGTGCCCGCGACGAGCGGAGTGCCGCGTGACGGCTGTGCAGACCGACCTGTCCGTGACCACCGACCCGGCCGAGGTCGGGCTGGACGCCGGCCGGCTGCAGCGGCTGGACCGCCGGCTGGCCCGCTACGTGGACGAGGGCCAGCTGCCCGGGTTCCTGGTCACCGTCGCCCGGCACGGCCGGCTGGTGCACGTCGGCCGGCACGGGAAGCGCGACGTCGAGGCCGGCCTGCCGGTCACCGTCGACACCCGCTGGCGCATCTACTCGATGACGAAGCCGGTGACCTCGGTCGCGGCGATGTCGCTGTACGAGGAGGGCGCCTTCGAGCTCACCGACCCGATCAGCCGCTGGCTGCCCGAGTTCGCCGACACCCGGGTCTGGACCGCCGGCCCGGCGCAGAAGCCGGTGACCGTGCCCCTGCTGGAGCCGATCCGGGTCTGGCACCTGCTGACCCACACCTCCGGGCTCACCTACGGCTTCCACCACGCCCACCCGGTCGACGGGCTGTACCGGCTGCGCGGCCACGAGTGGGGCACCCCGCCCGGCGCCGACTCGGCCGAGGTGGTGCGCCAGTTCGCGGAGATGCCGGTGCTGTTCCAGCCGGGCACCGAGTGGAACTACGGCGTCTCCACCGACGTGCTCGGCCGGCTGCTCGAGGTCGTCGCCGGCAAGCCGCTGGACGAGGTCTTCGCCGAGCGCGTGTTCGGGCCGCTGGGCATGACCGAGACGTCCTTCGGGCTGCGCCCCGAGGACGACGTCGACTCCCTGGCCCAGCTCTACGGCCCCGGGGTGACGCTGCTGCCGGCCCCCTTCGCCCAGGCGGCACTGCGCAAGCCCACCTTCCTCGCCGGCGGCGCCGGGCTGGTCTCCACCGCGGGTGACTACCTGAGGTTCGTCGAGATGCTGCGCCGCGGGGGTTCGGTCAGTGACGACCCGGACGCCGGCCGGGTGCTGGGCCCCCGCACCGTGGCGCACATGGTGCGCAACCACCTCCCCGGCGGGCTGGACCTGGAGACCGCCGGCCGGCCGCTGTACGCCGAGACCCCGCTGCGCGGCGTCGGCTTCGGGCTCGGGTTCTCCATGGTGCTGGACCCGGTGCGCTACGGCGGGGTGTCCAGCGTGGGCACGTACAGCTGGGGCGGGGCGGCGTCCACGGAGTTCTACGTCGACCCGGTGGAGGACCTGACGGTCACCTTCTACACACAGCTGCTGCCCTCGAGCACGCTGCCGGTGCGCAACCACCTCCGCCCCCTGGTCCAGCAGGCCCTCCTCTGACGGAGGACCCCGCGACAGAAATGGCCATCTCTGTCGCGGGCAGGATGAGCGCATGGAGCCCCGTCACGTCCTGTTGCCCGACGAGCGCACGCTGCACGGGTACTGGGACCCCTCGCTCCCGCCGGCCCTGACCGTCGAGCCGGGGACGACGGTGCGCATCGGGACGCTGGACTCCGGCTGGTCGACCGGCCCGTACACCGGCGCTGACACCACAGCCGACCTGGCCGAGCGACCCCGGCACCCGGCGTACGACCCGGCCGCCGGACACGCGCTCACCGGCCCGGTCGGCATCCAGGGCGCCGCGCCGGGGCAGGTGCTCGCCGTCCGCATCGACGACGTCGTCCCGGGGGCCTTCGGGACGACGTACTGCGGGCTGCGTTCCACCGCGCTGAACGAGCGGCTCGGGGTGACGGCGGCGCCCGTCGTCCACCGCTGGACGCTGGACGGCACTGCCGGGATCGGCCGCAACCAGGCCGGCCACTCCGTCGCCCTGCGGCCGTTCCTGGGCGTGATGGGCGTGCCGCCGGCCCAGCCCGGCCAGCACTCGACCGTCCCGCCGTACTGGCACGGCGGGAACATCGACTGCCGCGAGCTCGTCGCCGGGTCGACGCTCTTCCTGCCGGTGACCGTGCCCGGCGGGCTGCTGTCGGTCGGCGACGGGCACGCCGCGCAGGGGGACGGCGAGGTGGCCGGGACGGCGATCGAGTGCCCGATGGACGCCGTCGACCTGACCCTCGACGTGCTGCCGGACCTCTTCGGCGCCCCGGTCACCACGCCGATCGCCCGCACCCCCGTCGGCTGGGTGACGATGGGCGTGGCCGACGACCTGGACGAGGCGATGGCGATCGCGCTGGACGCGATGCTCGACGTCCTGGCCGCACTGCACGGCATCGGCCGCTCCGACGCCCTCGCCCTGGCCAGCGTGGTGGTCGACCTGCGGGTCACCCAGGTGGTCAACCAGGTCGTCGGCGTCCACGCCGTCCTCCCCTGGGGCGCCATCCGCTGAGCCCCGAGGGCGCCGTCGCTGACCCGAGGGGCCAAAATCGCGACTCCGGCCCCTCCGCGACCACCAAGATGGCCATTTTGGTGGCGGCGGTACCGAGCCGGTGGCGGCGCTACCGGCCGGTGGTGCCGTCGGTGCACTCGCGCAGCAGGTCGGCGTGGCCGTTGTGCCGGGCGTACTCCTCGACCATGTGCAGGTACACCCAGCGCAACGACACCCGCTCGCCGTACCGGAGCCCGACGGCGACGTCGTCCAGCGACGTGTGTCCTGCGGCGACCGCTCGGCTGGCCTCGACCTCCGCGGTGAAGGCGGCCAGCTCGGCCGGGACGGCGGTGGTCGGGTCGTCGCCGTCGGCCCCGACCCCGTCGAACTCCGCGTCGTCCTCGTCGGCCCGATAGACCGTCGGCGCCTCACGCCCGGCGACGACCCGGGTGAACCAGTACCGCTCGACGTCGGTCATGTGCCGGAGCAGCCCGCGCAGGCTCAGACCCGAGGGCGGCACCGACCGCTCACCGAGCTGCTCCGGCGTCAGGCCGGCGCACTTCGTCAGCAGCGTCGCCCGGTGGAAGTCCAGCCAGGCCTCCACCGCAGCACGCTCGCCGTCGGTGGACGGCGGGTCGACCCGGATGGGCGCAGGTGCGGTCACCCGACCAGTCTGCCGGGCCCCGCGCCCTCCCCCGGGCGCCTGCCTCCGCGGTGAGGGGCCGAAGTCGCGACTTTGGCCCCTCCACACCACCGAAATGGCCATTTTGGTGGGTTCGGGGCTAGGGCGTGTCTCCTAACCGCTGGCGGTTGGGGGCGGCAGGCTGGCAGCGTGTC
>NZ_JPMX01000052.1:55888-69489 GCF_000761485.1 Modestobacter caceresii | reverse complement strand
CTCGGCGACGTGCGCCCGGTCGGGGTCGGGGACGCCGGCCGGCTCGTCGAGCAGGCGGCGCAGCGTGCCTTCAGTCGGATGACGCATGACGGGTCAGCTCCTTGCGCAGTGCGGATTCGGCGCGTCGGACGGTGGTGCCGACGCTGCCGGGGGACATGTCGAGTGCCGCGGCGACCTCGGCGTAGCTGAGGCCGCTGTGCCTCAGCACGAGGGCCACGGCCTGCTTGCGGGGCAGCCCGCCGAGCGCGGCCCGGACGCGGCTGCGGTCGTCGCGGGTGAGCACCGCCTCGGCGACGTCGGGGGTGGTGACGTCGCCGAGGCGGTGCACGGTCTCCTCCCGGGACGCGCGGCGCCGCCCGGAACGGATCAGGTTGAGCGCGGTGTGGACGGCGGCGACGGACAACCAGCCGGGCGCCTCGGCGGCCGGCACGGTGGACCGGCCGAAGGCCAGGAAGACCTCCTGGGCGACGTCCTCGGCCTCGTCCCGGGAGCCGAGCACCCGGGCGGCCACGGCCACGACCTGCGGGTAGTCGCGCCGGAACACCTCGCCGAGGTCGGACCGCACGGCACCGGACACGGCACCCGCCACCGTCCTGTCCTCCCTCTCGACCCGACCCGCTGTGCGCGCCGGCATCGGCAGCCGTACCGCCGCCGGCGCTCCGTACCGAACGAGGTCCATGCCCCTACAGCACCGCCGCGAGCGCAGTTGTGACACCCGGTCGCCGCGAGTCTGCCCGGCTCAGGCGGCGACCCAGCGGATCGGCAGCCGCTTCACCCCGCGTTGGAAGCTCGACCGCAGCAGCGCCGGCGGCGCGTCGAGCTCCAGCACGCTGGTGCGCCGCAGCAGCTCGGCGAACAGCGCGCGCATCTGCACCCGGGCCAGCTGGGCGCCCAGGCAGAAATGCGGCCCGTGGCCGAAGGACAGCTGCGGGTTGGGCGCCCGGCGGACGTCGAAGCGCTCCGGCTCGGCGAACACCCGCTCGTCCCGGTTGGCCGAGGTGAAGGAGACGACCACCTTGTCCCCGGCCCGCACCCGGGTGTCGCCGATCGTGACGTCGCGGGTCGCCGTCCGCCGGAAGACCATCACCGGCGTCCACCAGCGCAGCATCTCCTCGACCGCGCCGGGCAGCAGCCCCGGGTCGGCGCGCAGCTGGGCCATCGCCTCGGGGTGGGAGAGCAGCGCGATGAGCCCGCCGGGCAGCCCGTTGCGCAGCGTCTCGTTGCCGGCCACCGCGAACAGCCAGAACATGTTCTCGAACTCGGCGTCGCTGACCGGCGGGTCGTCCCCGTCGGTCTGGGCCAGCAGGATCGACATGACGTCCCGCCCGGGCGCGCGGCGCTTCTCCTCGGCGAGCAGCCGCGCGTAGGCGTAGAGGTCCGGCATCCCGGCGCGGGTGCGCGGGTCGGGCAGCCGCCCGTCGGCATCGGGCACCGGGCGCAGCGACACCGCCTGCCGGGCCATGGCCGTGCCGGTGCTGGCGTCGAACGCCGCCGAGGAGGCGTAGTCGGGGTCCTGCCAGCCGATCACCCGATTCGACCAGTCGAACATCAGCCGGCGGTCCTCGGCCGGGACCCCGAGCACGTCGGCGAGGGTGACCAGCGGCAGGTCGGCGGCAACGTCCTTGGCGAAGTCGCAGCGGCCCTCGCTGGCACCGGCGACCATGCCCTCGCTGGCACCGGCGACCATGCCATCGCCGGCACCGTCGACCATCCGGTCGACCAGTGCGGCCGCGGTGGCCTCGATCGAGGCGGTGAGCGCGGCCACCGCGCGCGGGGTGAACGACCGGGTCAGCAGGCGGCGCAGCCGGGAGTGGTCCGGCGGGTCCATGTTGAGCATCATCCGGCGGACCCAGGGCAGGTCTCCGGCGTCCTGGACCTGGGTGGCGCCGAGCCAGGAGGAGAAGGTGGCGGGGTCCTTGAGCACCCGCTCGACCTCGGCGTGCCGGAGGACCAGCCAGCAGCCGGGTCCGGCCGGCTCGTCGACCCAGGCGACCGGGCCTGCCGCGCGCAGCCGGGCCAGCTCCGCCAGCGGTGGGCCCGTCTCGTAGGTGGCCGGGTCCAGGAGGGGGGCGGTCTCCTGCGGCGCGGTCACAGGTCGTCCAGGAAGCGCTCCACGGTGGTCAGCAGCGCCACGGGCGTCTCGAACATCGCGTAGTGGCCGGCGTTGGTCAGCACCTCGAGGGAGGCGTTGGGGTACTGCTGCAGGAAGGTCTGCTCCATCACCGCGGCGCTCAGCGCCGGGTCGTGCTCGCCCACCACGACCCGGACCGGCACCGGGTCGCCCTGCACCTCGGCGGAGAAGTCGGTGCCCGCCCAGGCGTCCAGGTACGCGCCGAAGGCGGCGGGGTCGGACTGGTCGAAGGAGAACTGCACCATGCGGTCGAGCCAGGTGCGGCTCAGCCGGCCGCCGGTGGTGAGGTCCAGGATCGCGTACCGGTTGCCCCGGTCGCCCGCGGCGCCGCGGAAGAGCTGCTCGGCCTGCTCGTCGAAGGGGACGCCGGTGGAGGGGACCGGGCTCACCCCGATCAGGCCGGTGACCCGGCCGCCGGCGTCGACGAGCACCCGCTGCATCGCACTGCCGCCCATCGAGTGCCCCAGGACGGCGAACGACGACCACCCCTGCGCGTCGACGGCGGCCAGGGCGTCGGCGGAGATCTCGGCCAGCGTGTGCTCGCCGTCCTCCGCGCGGCGCGCGCCGTACCCGCGGTAGTCGAGGAACAGGACGCTGTACCGCTCCTCGTCGATCAGGTCGGCGAACGGTCCCCACCCGGTCGCCGAGCCGAACCAGCCGTGCAGTGCCAGGACCTTCCGGGGGCCGGTGCCGACCACGAGCGGTGCGTTCGCCATCCCGGGAGTGTCGTGGGCCACACGGTGAGGAGGCAAGGGCCCCTCAGCCCCGGCGCCGGAGCTCCAGCCACAGCCAGCCGGCCAGCGCTACCGGGACGGCGAGGAAGGCGGTCATCGCCGGGACCGTGCCGAAGGTCGAGCCCAGCCAGGCCAGCAGCAGCGGGGTGCCGAACCCGGCGTAGGCGAACGCGTAGAAGGCGCTGTTCATCGCGCCCCGGGCCTGCGGAGGCGCCAGCCGGGCGGTGAGGGTCAGCCCCGCGGTGAGGCACAGCCCACCCGCGCCGCCGAGCAGCGCCGCCGAGGGGAGCAGCAGCGCCTCGGACCCGGTGACGATCGCCGCGACGCCGAGGGCGTGCCCGGCCGCGGCGAGCACCATCCCCAGCGGTGCCGCACCCCGTGCCGCGCGCCGGCCGAGCCGGGCGGCGACCGCACTGGCGCCCAGCGCCAGCCCCGCGACCAGCCCGGCGTAGGCGACGCCCACCCCGTCGGGGACCACCAGCAGCGGCAGTAGCGTCGCTGCGATCGTCGGGAACGCGAACACCCCGACGGCGGTGGGGGCCAGCACCGCCCAGAAGGGGCGGCGGGCCTCCGGGGGCAGGCCCAGCGTCATCAGCTTGCCGCCGTGGCGGGCCTGGACGGTCTCCGGCACGGTGGCCAGCGCACCCAGCCCGACGACCAGGACGGCGACGTGCACCAGGTACGGCAGCGTGGTCGGGGCCGGGCCGTACTGGGCGAGCAGCCCGCTCATCGCCGGTGCGACGGCGAAGCCCAGCGACGTGGACACCGCGCCCCGGGTGGCTGCCGACTGCTGGCCGTCCGGGCCGGCCAGCTCCTGCAGCCAGGCGTTGGCCACGGAGAAGACCACCCCGGAGACGACGCCCTGCAGCAGCCGCCCGGTATAGAGCAGCGGCAGGTGGTCGACGGCAGGCAGGAAGAGCAGGGAGACCAGGCCGGCCAGCACGGCGAACGGCAGGACCAGGGCCCGCCGGCCGAACCGGTCCGAGGCGGGCCCGGACAGGGTCAGCGCGGCGATCAGGCCGATCGCGTAGCAGCCGAAGACGGCGGTGACGTCGGCGTCGGAGAGGTCCAGCGTGCGCCGGTAGACCAGCAGCAGCGGCGTGGGGATGTTGGTGCCCAGGGCGACGGTGAACAGCCCGAAGGTGAGCGCGTCGAGCTTCCGCCGCGCAGGATCCCGCTGGAGCGTGGCCGCCGGCATCCCCGGGACGCTACCGGGAGGCGGCGAGTCGATTGACTTTCGATAGTTCAGCATCGAGGATCGATTCATGGAGCCCGAAGAGCGCGCGGACGTGCTGGTCGTCGGCGCCGGGCTGGCCGGGCTGCACGCCGCCACCCTGCTCGCCCGGCGCGGCCACGACGTGCTGCTGGCCGAACGGCGTCCCGGCCTCAGCGGCGCGATCCGGACGACCGGGATCTTCGTCCGCAAGACCCTCGACGACTTCCCGCTGCCGCCCGACTGCCTCGGGCCACCGATCCGGCGGGTGGTGCTCCACCCGCCGTCACTGCGCCGCCCGGTGACGCTGGACAGCGGCCGCGACGAGTACCGGGTGGGCGACATGGGCGGGCTGTACCGGGCCGCCGCCCGCGCCGCGACCGACGCCGGCGTGCGGCTGGCGCTCGGCACGCGGTACTCCGGTCGGACAGCGGACCACTCGTTGCTGACCGGCCCGGACGGCCCGGTCCGGGTGCGCGCCCGGTTCGTGGTCGGTGCCGACGGAGCCCGCTCCCGGGTCGCGCGGGACCTGGGCCTGGACCGCAACCGGCACCTGCTGGTCGGCGCGGAGGAGGTCTTCGCCGTGCCCGGCAGCGCGGGGCCGCCGGCCTTCCACTGCGTGCTCGACCCCTCCCTGGCGCCCGGCTACCTGGCCTGGGTGGTCAACGACGGGCAGCACGCCCACGTGGGGGTGGCCGGCTACGCCGACCGCTTCCCCGACGGCCTCCGCCGGGCCGTGCAGCGGTTCGGCGCCCGCGCCCCCGGCCTGTCCGGGGTGTCGCGGCCGGACGACGTCGAACTGCGCGGGGGCCCGATCCCGGTCGGCGGACTGCTGCGCCGGATCGGCTGCACCGACGGGCTGCTCGTGGGGGACGCCGCGGGCGCGGTCTCCCCGCTCACCGCCGGCGGCCTCGACCCCTGCCTGCGACTGTCCGAGCACGCCGCCGACGTGCTGGACGAGGCCCTGCGGACCGGGCGGCCCGAGGCGCTCGACCGGTACGACGGCGCGGCGCTGCGCAGGAGCTTCCGCGGGCGGCTGCTGCTGCGCCGGGGGCTGGCCCAGGTGCGTACCCCGGCCATGGCGACCGCGGCCTTCACCGCGCTGCGCACCCCGGTGGGGCAGGCGGCAGCGCGGCGCATCCTCTTCGGCGACCGGTCCTTCCCCGCGCCCGGCTGACCTGCCCGGCTCCAGGTGCTCAGACCGCGACGGCGCTGACGAACACGCAGATCCCCTCGCCGTCCGTGGCGTGTGCCCGCAGCCCGACGAGCCGGAGCAGCCGGAGCTCCACCCGGTGGACCAGACGGCGCAGGCCGGAGTAGTCCATCGAGCCGGCGGTCCGGACCTCCAGCTGGTCGAACCCGGCCTGCCGGACGTGTTCGGTCAGCATCCAGTCGGGGAGCAGCGTGATGTGCCCCGGCTGGTAGTAGTGCCCCGGTCCGAAGAACACGGGGGCGCCCCGCAGCACCGTCTTCAGCAGCGAGTGCGGGTGGGTGACGTTCGGGGTGCTGACCAGCAGACGGTCCCCGGCCCGCAGCATCGACCGGATCGACCGGAGCACCTGCCGCGGGTTCTCCACGTGCTCCAGCGTCTCGACGCAGACGACGATGTCGAAGGGCCCCCGGGTCTCCTCGGTCAGCTCCGGGTGGTCCAGGTCCAGCCGGGTGATCCAGTCGTGCGGCGGCTCGAGGTCGGTCGGCACCACGTCGAAACCGGCATCCTTCAGCCGCATCGCCAGCGCACCGCAACCGGCCCCGACCTCCAGCACCCGGCCGCCCTGCGGGAGCGCGGCCTGCACCAGGGTCACCGCGTACTCGTGGACACCTGGTGCGGCGTGCACGGAGTGGCCGGCGTAGGACCGGTCGCTCGCTGTCCGCTGGATGGTCTTGCGCTCGACCCCGGTCACGCGGTCAGGGTGGCAGGAGTCGGCCCGGACGGCGATCCGACGTCGTCGGCGGGCCGGGGCGCGCGTCCAGGTGGCGCCCGGCGGCGTTACGTTGGCCCCATGTCGAACAGGACGCCGAGCGGTGTGCCCGGAGCGACCCTCCGCGAGCTGGGCCTGCCGCCGCGGACGGTGACCGTGCTGAACCGCGCGGGGGTCGACAGCGTGGCCGAGCTCGCGGCGCTCACCCGGGCCGAGTTGGCCGGGATCGCCGGCCTGGGCCCGGGGTCGCTCGCCGCGATCCGCGCTGTGGTGCCCGAGCCGACCACCGGCTCCGCGGGAGCCACGGAGCCGGAGCCGGTCGAGGAGGAGTCGCCGGATGCCCCGGCGATCCCGTCGTTCGACTCGCTCCGGGACCCGCGGCGGCGCACCGCGTTCGACGTGCTCGCCCCCGCGCCACCGCCGGCTGCACCCGCAGCCGAGCCCGCGCCTGCCCCCCGGCATGCACCGGTGGGGCATCCGCCTCCGGCGGAGTACCGCGACCTGCTGCGGTGGGGTGCACACCTGGCGATCGCTGCGGTGGGTGTCCCGCTGCGGGTGGCGCGGTGGTCGGTCCGGACGTCGCTGCGCCGGCTGCTCGGCGACTGAGCGGCACCCGACGCGGCCCGCGGCGGTCAGAACTGGAACACGATGCGGGCGGGGACGTGTCCGGCGAGCACGTCGGCCATCGCCTCGTTGACGTCGTCGAGCTTGCGGTCGACCGTGATCACCTTCGTGCGGCCGGCGGCGTGCAGGGCGAAGACGTCGGTGAGGTCGTTGCGGGTGCCGACGATCGAGCCGATCACGGACTTGCCGGACAGCACGGTGTCGAAGATCGGCAGCTGCATCGTGCCGTCGGCGGGCAGGGCCACGCAGACCAGCCGGCCGCCGCGGCGCAGCGACCGGTAGGCCTGATCGAACGACGCCGGTGAGGCGGCGAGTGCCACCGCGACGTCGGCGCCGCCGAGGGCCTGGATCGCGGCGACCGGGTCGGTGGTGGCCGCGTTGACCACCTCGTCGGCGCCGAGCTCGCGGGCCATCTGGAGCTTGTCGTCCTGGATGTCGACGGCGACGACGAAGCCGCCGGCGATGCGGGCGTACTGCAGGGCCAGGTGCCCGAGCCCGCCGATGCCGAACAGGGCCACGGTCTCGGCGGGGGCCACGCCGGCCACCTTGATCGCCTTGTAGGTGGTGACCCCGGCGCAGGTCAGCGGGGCGGCGTCGGAGCTGGAGACGCCCTCGGGGACCGGGGTGGCGAAGTCGGCGGCGACGACGGCGTACTCGGCCAGGGCTCCGTCGACGGAGTAGCCGGAGTTCTGCTGGGACTCGCACAGGGTCTCCCAGCCGCCGATGCAGTGCCGGCACTGCCCGCAGGCGGAGCCCAGCCAGGCGATCGCCACCCGGTCACCGACCGCCCGTGCGGTCACGCCGTCGCCGAGCTCCTCGACGACGCCGATGCCCTCGTGCCCGGGGATGAACGGGGGAGTGGGCTTGACCGGCCAGTCGCCGCGCGCGGCGTGGATGTCGGTGTGGCACAGGCCGCTGGCCTCCATCCGGACCAGCACCTGACCTGGCCCCGGCTGGGGGACGGGCACGTCCCGGACCTGGAGGGGGGCACCGAGCTCGGTGACGACAGCGGCCTTCATGGTGATCTCCGTTTCGACGACGGGGGTGTCGGCGTCGACGATCTCGGTGCTGGGCGCGGGCCGGCAGGGGCCAACGTCCCAGGCGGGCAGGACGAGGGCCCCCTGTGCCGGGTGCCCGGGGCGGGGAGCCTGGAGGGTGCGGGCGGCAGCGCACCGCCGCCGTCCGGCCCGATTCGTCGCAGTGGAACGGAGCGCTCGTGGAGACCGTCGCCTACGTCGCCGTCGTCATCGCCCTCTGGGTCCTGGCCGGGCTCGCCGCCGTGGTGGTGCTGCTCGCCCGGCAGGGCTACCGCCACTGGGGGTGGTACCTGATGGGCGCCGTCCTGGGCCCGCTGTTCATCCCGATCGCCGCCGAACGGGCCGACGGGACGTCGCGGTGCTGGAGCGCGGGGAGGGGAGCCCCCGGAACGAGGACCCGGACCGGCTGACCGTCGTCGTGGGCGTGGGCGGCTGCGCCGAGTCGGACGAGGCGGTACGGGAGGCGGGGCGGCTGTTCGCCGGCGGTGGGGCGGCCTTCGTCCTGGTGAGCGTGCTCGACCCCGACGTGGCCGAGTTCCCGGAGGACCCCCGGCGGCGGGCCGCCGACGACCTGCTCACCGACCGGGCGGGCTGGCTGCCCGAGGGCGCCGTGCTGGAGATCGGCTGCGGACAGCCCGCCCGGGTGCTGCTGGAGATCGCCCGGGCAGAGGCCGCCGACGTCCTCGTGCTCGGGCGCCGCGGACGGGGCTTCTCCCGCCGGCTGCTGGGCAGCGTCGCCGAGCGGCTGGCGCACGAGGCCGACGTCCCGGTGGTGTTCCCGCCCGCCGCCGTGGGCCGGCAGCCCGTCGACCGGACCACCGGCCAGGCCGGGCGCCCGGTCCGCCGCTCCTGACGGAGCCGGCCTCAGGACGGCGGGGAGGAGACCGCCGAGGAGCTCACCGCGCCGGCGAGCTCCTCGGCGATCTGCTCGGCCCACGCCTGAACGGCCGCCCAGTCGCGGGAGTCGCCGTCGGGAGCGCGCAGCGCGGTCACCATGGCCAGCTCGCCGATCCCGAGCAGGGCCCGGTCCAGTCGCCCGGGCAGCACCCGGTGTCCACGGGCGCCCACGGACGAGCCGATCGGCTCGGCGTCGTGCGGCTCGTCCGGGGGGAAGGGCGGTGCGCCGATCGGACCGCTGCTCAGCAGCCAGACCGGCCGGCCCCGCAGTGCGGTGGCGTGTTCGGCGGCGTAGTGCCGGGCGGGTTCCAGCCACCGGCCGGCGTAGACCGCACTGCCCAGCACGACGGCGTCGTAGGACGAGGGGTCGGGGCGGCGCTCCACCGGGACGGCGACTGCGCGGAGTCCGCAGCGGCGACCGGCCGGCGACTCCTGCAGGTGCCGGACGACCGCGGCGGGGCGGTCAGCCCGGGGGCCGGCTGTCCGGTCCCTGGTCGTCGGGCAGCACGCGCGCGGCCACGACACCCGGGACGGTCCGGGCGAGGGTCTCGACGGTGGCCCGCTCGCCGTCGGCCCCCGGGGTGCCGCGGGACCGCCGGACGGTCGCGACGCCCTCGGCGACCTCGACCGCCCAGCTGCCGGTCTCCTGCGTGTAGCTCTCCACCAGCCGGAGGAGGTCGGCCCGGATCTCCTCGTCCGGGCGGGCCAGCGGGCGCAGCAGGTCCCGGCGGCTGACGATGCCCGCCAGCCGCTCCCCGTCCAGCACCGGCACGCTGCGCAGCCGGGCGTCGACGAACAGCCGCGCCACGTCGGACACGTCCGCCGTCACCGGCACCGTGCGGACCGACGTCGTCATCACCCCGCGCACGAGCAGGGCCGGTGGCGCGTCGGGAACGGGCGACCGGCGGAGGTGGAGCCGGGGGTCGGGCGGCAGCCGGTCCCGGAGGACGTCGGCCTCGGCGACGATCCCGATCACGGCGCCGTCCTCGCCGACCACCGGCAGGGCGGCGAAGCCCCGCTCGGCCATGACCTCAGCCGCGTACTTCGCCGAGGTGTCCGGCCCCACGGTGACCACCTCGGGTGTCATCACGTCCCTGACCTGCACGGCTCCTCCTCGTCGTCGGCGGTGTCGCCGGCAGTGTCCTCGGCGGTGCGCCCCCGACGGTAGAGCCGTCGGCGGCGTCCCGGCAGGGTCCTCGGACCCGACCGGGGACGTGCTCGCCCAGCTGCCGGGTGTTCCGCTCTGGCGGAGACAGGTGAAGTCTGCTTCACTTGTCCTCGTCGTGGAGGGGAGTACCCCAACGCCACCTCGTCGTCAGCACGGCCCTCGTGGCCCGGCGGGATGGGGCTCCTGGGCGGGTGTCCGGGAGCGGGGGAGACCTCCGGTCGCAACCTGACCGGAAGGTGCCCTGTGGACGTCTCCCTCTGGATCTGGCTCGCCGTGCTGGCGGTCATCCTCGTCATGCTCGCCGTCGACCTCTTCGCCCACCGGAACGCGCACGTGATCGGCGTGCGGGAGGCCGCCGGCTGGTCGGCCGTCTGGGTCGCGCTCGGCGTCGCGTTCGGCGCCGTCGTCTGGTGGCAGGCGGGGAGTGAGTACGGCCAGCAGTACTTCGCCGGCTACCTGATCGAGAAGTCGCTCGCCGTGGACAACGTGTTCGTCTGGGCGATCGTGCTGACGTACTTCGCCGTGCCCCGGGAGTACCAGCACCGGGTGCTCTTCCTCGGCGTCCTCGGTGCCCTGGTCTTCCGCGGCATCTTCATCGCCGCCGGGTCGGTGCTCATCGCCAGCTTCAGCTGGGTGCTGTACGTCTTCGCGGCGTTCCTGCTCGTCACCGGCGTCCGGATGGCCCGGCAGCGCAACGAGCACCTGGACCCGGAGCGGTCGCGGGCGCTGCGCGCCTTCCGCCGCTTCGTGCCGATGACCGACGCGTACCACGGCCAGCGCCTCGTGGTGCGGATCGGCGGGCGACTGGTCGCCACGCCGCTGCTCGCCGTGCTGGTCGTCATCGAGGTCACCGACGTCGTCTTCGCCGTCGACTCGATCCCGGCGATCTTCGCGGTCACCGACGAGCCGTTCCTGGTGTTCACCGCCAACGCCTTCGCCGTGCTGGGCCTGCGCGCGATGTACTTCCTGCTCGCCGACCTGATGCACCGGTTCGTGTACCTCAAGGCCGGCCTGGCGCTGGTGCTGGTCTGGGTCGGGGTCAAGATGATGCTGAAGGTCGACCTGTTCTACGTGCCGACGACGATCTCGCTGGCCGTCGTCGCCACGATCATCGGCGTCTCGGTCGTGGCCAGCCTGCGGGCGACGCGTGGTCAGGGCCGGACGCCGGTGGCATCAGGGGCCGCTGCGCCCTTCCGGGTCGCCTCGGCCGAGGAGACGGCGGCGCTGGAGCCGACCTGGCGGCGGCAGCGGGTGGACACGACGGGAGAGGGGCACGGCGGGCGATGACCGGTGAGCGGCGGTGGACGTTCCTGACCAACCACGGGCACGTCCTGCTGGCCGTCGCCGGCGCCCCCGACCTCCGGGTCGCGGAGATCGCCGCGCAGGTGGGCATCTCGCCCCGCGCTGCGCTGGCGATCCTCCGCGACCTGGAGGACACCGGGTACGTGCGGCGGACGCGGGTCGGCCGCCGCACGCACTACACCGTGCAGCCGCACCAGCCGTTCCGGCACCCCGCTGCGGCGGCCCACGAGGTGGACGAACTGCTGGCCATCTTCGGTGGCCCATCGCCGTCCGGTGCCACCGCCGACACCGCCGGGCAGTGACGTGCGCCACTCCGGCCACCTAGGCTGCGGGTGTTCCTGACCGATCGGTCGGGAACCGCCCCGGGATGGGTCGCTGGTGCCCCGCGCCCACGGACGGGGCCGGTCGCACCGTCCCTGCTCGGAGAGGAGCACCCCGTGCCCGTCACCACCCGCGTCTCGCTCGTCCGCAAGGCACCCGGCACCTACGAGACGGCCACCGTCGAGCTCGACGACCCACGCCAGGGCGAGGTCACCGTCAAGCTCGCCGCGTCCGGGCTGTGCCACTCCGACGACCACGTCGCCACCGGGGACGTGCCGGTCGCCGTCTACCCCTACGTCGGCGGCCACGAGGGTGCCGGTGTGGTCACCGCGGTCGGGCCGAACACCCCCGGCTACGAGGTCGGTGACCACGTCGTCTTCTCGTTCCTGCCCGCCTGCGGGCACTGCGAGCCGTGCGCCCAGGGGCAGAGCAACCTCTGCGACCTGGGTGCCTCCCTGCTCACCGGCGCCCGGGCCGAGGACCCGACCAGCTTCCGGATGACCGAGGACGGCAACCCCGTCGGCCAGCAGTGCGGCATCTCCACCTTCAGCGAGTACACGACCGCCTCGGTCGACTCGGTGGTGAAGATCAGCAAGGACGTCCCGCTGAGGTCCGCCGCCCTGGTGGGCTGCGGGGTGCCCACCGGCTGGGGCTCGGCGGTCCGCTCGGCGAACCTCAAGCCGGGCGCCACGGTGATCGTGATGGGCATCGGCGGCATCGGCGCCAACGCCCTGCAGGGTGCGGTGCACGCCGGCGCCAGCACGGTCATCGCGGTCGACCCGGCCCCGTTCAAGCAGGAGAAGGCCAAGGAGTTCGGCGCCACGCACGCCTTCGCCGGCATCGAGGAGGCCACCGAGTACGCCCGGTCGATCACCAACGGGCAGGGCGCCGACGCCGTCATCATCACGATCGGCGTGGTGCAGGGCGAGCACGTGGCCCAGGCGCTGGCCGCGATCCGCAAGGCCGGCACCGTCGTGCTCACCGGGCTGGGCGACATCACCGCCACCGGCGCGCCCATCGCGCTCGGCGACCTGACCCTCATGCAGAAGCGGTTGCAGGGGTCGCTGTTCGGCGAGTCCAACCCGCGGCACGACATCCCCGCCCTGCTGCGCATGTACCAGGCCGGTCAGCTGAAGCTCGACGAGCTGGTCACCAGGGAGTACACGCTGGACCAGGTCGCCGAGGCCTACGAGGACATGCACGCCGGCAAGAACATCCGCGGCGTCATCGTCTTCGACTGACGCCGGACCGCGCCGCCCCAGCTCCTCGCCGGGGCGGCGCAGTTCAGGAGGGCGGGCGGCTGATCGTGGCGAGGAAGTCCTCGAGCACGGCCGTCTGGCGTTCCGGGGTGTTGTGGCGGGGGGAGAAGCAGGCGTTGATCTGCATCCCCATCGTCAGCGCGAGCACCGCGTCGACGATCCGGTCGTGCGGCCGGCCCGGTGCCAGTTCGCCGGCGGCCCGGGCCTGGCCCAGGTACATCCGCATCTCCTCGCGCCAGGTCTCCATGGCGCTGTCGTAGAACTCCACCAGCTCCGGCTGGCCGGCGGCGTAGTCCCAGAAGCCGATGACCACCCGGGCCTCGGCGAGCCGGACCTCGTCCAGCGGCATGATCTCCAGGCACAGCAGCCGGAACGCGGTGAGCCCGCCACCGTCACCGATCGCGGCACGGGCCCGCTCGTTCGTGGCGTCGAACGCCCGTTGGAACGCCGCCCGGAGCACGGCGTCCTTGTCGGGGAAGTACCGGGCCAGGGCGCCGTTGGCGTACCCGGCCTCCGCGGCCAGCTCCCGCATGGTGACCGCGATGAACCCCTTGCGGACGATCAGCGACCACACCGCCTCGATGATCTCGGTGCGGCGGGCGGCGTGGTCGACGATCTTCGGCACGGGGCTCCTCGGGACGCGGGGGTGCTCAGATGAGCATCGCGGTCATCCCCGACAGCATCACCAGCCCCCCGGAGAACCGGAGGGCCCCCAGTGCCCGCCCGGCACGCTCCGGCCGCGCCGGGACGTCCCCGGCCCGGTCGCGCGGCACGCCCTCGCGGGTCAGGTGCCGCACGGCGAGCCAGACCGCCAGGACCGCGACGGCGTAGGGCAGGGTGCCCGCGGCACCCCCGTGGTGTGCGCCGTGCACCCCCGCCACCGCGGTCCCGCCGTCGGCGCCGGCGAGCGCGATGAGCGCGGCCATGGCCGCGGTGTCGACCGCACCGGACCAGCGGGCGCACCGCGTCCGCACCCGGCGCAGCTGCCACCCC
>NZ_JPMX01000052.1:16251-55759 GCF_000761485.1 Modestobacter caceresii | reverse complement strand
CCAGGCCAGCACCATCGCCGCCAGTCCCAGGGCGTGTGGCACCCACAGCACCGGCCGGTGGGGGAAGTGCCCGATCATCGCCAGTCCCGCACCCGCGCCGCAGACCACCAGATGAGCGGTCACGGCTCAGCCCACGACGTCGCGCAGCGCCGGGCGCTGGTCGGCGTCCCGGGAGAGCACCGCGCCGACCACCAGCCCGACCAGGAACAGCACGAAGGGCAGCAGCACCAGCGTCCAGCCGGTGGCGCTGAGCTGCCAGGCCGTCACGGCCGGGTCGACTCCCTCGGGGACGGTGCCGGCCAGCAGGCCGAACCGGCCGATCAGCAGGTAGAGCCCGGTGGCCAGGCCGAGGGCGGCGAGCACGGGTGCGGCCAGCGTCGACCACCAGTGGCCCCCGCGCCCCGTCCCGCGGAAGTGCACCAGGACGGCCAGGCAGACGAGGATCTCCACCAGCACGACCGAGATGACCGCCATCCCGGAGGACCAGTAGAAGAGGTTGAGCACCGGGTCCAGGCCGGCGAGGGCGAAGACCACGATGACCGCGCCGGTGAGGACGCTGGTCACGATCGCCCCGATGCCGGGGGCGCCGTGCCGGTTGGTGCTCTGCAGCGCCCCGGGGAAGACCCCGGCCCGGCCGAGGGAGAAGAAGTAGCGGGCGCTGCAGTTCTGGAAGGCCAGCAGCCCGGCGAACAGGCTGGAGAGCACCAGCCAGCTCATCACCGTGGCCAGCCAGTCGCCGACGTAGCTGGCGGCGACGGAGAACAGCACCGCTGCCGGGTCGGCCAGCGGCACGCCGTCCACCGAGGACTCCTCGAGCACCCGGGCGACGACGTCGTCGGTGCCCAGTCCGCTCACCACGGCCCAGGAGGCCGCCGCGAAGATGACGGTGATCAGCCCGACCGCGGCGTAGGTGGCCCGCGGCACGGTGCGCTCGGGGTCCTTGCTCTCCTCGCCGTAGATCGCGGTGGCCTCGAAGCCGATGTAGGAGGCGAACGCGAACGCCAGCGCGATGCCGGCCGAGCCGGCCAGGCCGCCCACGAAGACGTTCTGCGGGGCGAAGGACTCGACGAGGTTCGCCCCGTCGGGGCCGCCGCCCTCGAGCATGACGGCGACGGCGACGACGGCCAGGCTGAGCAGCTCCAGCACCATGAGCGTGCCGAGGACCTTGGCGCCGACGTCGACGCTGACCACCGAGAGGGCGAGCACCAGAGCCCAGGCGGCGAGCGTCCACAGCCACCAGGGGGCGTCGATGCCGAAGGTGGCGTCCATCTGCCCGGCCATCAGACCGCCGAAGAAGCCGTAGACCGCCAGCTGGATGGTCAGGTAGGCGAACACGGAGACGAACGCCGAGCCGACGCCGGCGGACAGGCCCAGGCCGCGGCCGACGTAGGCGAAGAACGCGCCGGTGTTGGTCACCACCCGGCTCATCGCCGAGAAGGCGGAGGCGAACACCAGCAGGGCGATCCCGACGGCGACGTAGGCGCCCGGGGCGCCGGCGCCGTTGCCGGCCGCGATGGCCACCGGCACGGCGCCGGTCATGCCGACCAGCGGGGCCGCGGCGGCGACGACGAAGAAGACGATGCCGAGGACGCCGAGCCGGCCGGACTTCAGCTGCTCGCCGTCGCTGCCCCGGCCGGCCGACCGGCCGGGGGAGGTCAGCGCGGTCGCGCCGTTCGAGGTGGTCGGGCGCTCACTCACCGGAGGCCTCCGCACCCGAGCAGGAGCTGGCGCCGCCGGTGCAGTGCGCGGAGGTCGAGGCCGGCACGTCGAGGGTGGGGTTCCGGTCGAAGAAGCCGAACGGCTTGAGCCGGAAGCCGGTGTAGTCGACGGGCATGATCGGCCAGTCCTCCGTCCGAGGCACGTGGGTGAGCCCGAAGGTGTGCCAGACGACCAGGTCCTGGCCGTCGATGTCCCGGTCGGCCGCGGCGTACTCCGGCAGCCCGGAGCCCCCGCTGTGCTGGTTGACGAAGTCCCCGGCCGCGTACCGCTCGGCGGCGTCGTAGCGGGTCACCCACAGGTGCCGGGTGGCGAACGCCGCCCGCCGGGCGATCGAGGAGTCCGGGTCCGACAGCAGCGTCGGCAGGCCCTCCGGGAACAGGGCGTAGCCGACGGGCTGGCCGACGTGGTTGAGCCGCTCGGGGTTGACGACGTGCCAGACACGGTTGGTGGCCGGGGACGCGTCGCGCTGGGCCGCGGACTCGGTGGCCAGGGTGGTGCAGGAGGTGGTGAACGCGTTGCCGCGCTGGTTGTCCGGCCCCATCGGGAGGCGGACGACGTCCACCTCGTCGACCCGGTTGGCGATGCCGTCGACCGTCATGTCCAGGCGGGCGCTGAACAGGTGCTGGTGCAGCGGTGCGCCCAGCCCCGGGGCGATCTGCGAGGCGTAGGGGTAGTCGCCGCCGGCGTGCGCGGAGGTGAAGACGACGCCGGTCGCCTTGGCCTCGAACTCGATGGTGCCGTCGAGGTAGAGGTACCAGTAGAAGCCGTAGTCGTAGTTGCCCACGGTGGTGAAGAAGGAGACCACCAGCCGCCGCTGCCGGCGGGTCTGCTGCGATCCGCTCCACAGGTCGGTGTGCTTCCAGAGGATCCCGTAGTCCTCCTCATGGATGCAGACCGCGTTGGGCAGCGTGCGCGGGTTGCCCTGCTCGTCGGCGATGACGGCGTCCAGGTAGGTGATGTCGCCGAGGCAGTCGCAGCCGAGCTCGAGGGCGTTGGCGTAGCGGCCGACCAGGTACTCGCCGGTGTCGAAGTAGTTCTGCCAGGAGCGCACCGGGTTGGGGTCGGCGTAGGGGACGACCATCTCGGCGATCGAGGCGCGGTAGACGATCGGCCGCACGCCGGTGCCCTCGTCGAACCCGATCTGGTGCAGCACGAGGCCCTCGCGGGTGTCGAAGCCGACGCGCAGCGACCACTTCTCCCAGGTGAGCACGTTGCCCTCCAGGGTCAGGCTCGACCCCTGGGGCTGGGTGATCTCGATCGGCTTCTGCGTGGTCCGCGGCGGGCCGCTGACCGCCGGGTCGTCGTAGTTGCCCGAGCCGGCGGGCACCGGGACGGCGCCGGTGTCGATGACCTGGTCGACGACCCGGTTGATCGTGTCGACGTAGGCCACCAGCCCGTCGATCGGGTGTGCCCAGGCGGAGTCCGTGGGCGTCTCCTGCAGGAACGCCAGGCCGCGCAGGACTCGCCGCCCCGCCTCGTCCGGGTACTCCTCGTAGGCGCCGGCCGACAGGGGGGCCACCCGGACCTGGGCGACGTCCAGGTCCCGGGCCGCCAGGGCGGCCAGCCACCGCTCGTCGGTGGACAGCAGCTGCTCGACCAGCTCGAACTCCTCGTCCAGCACCGGGAGCTGGCCGGAGGTGGCGGTGTCCAGCTCGACCGCTGAGACGACCTCGCCGGCGGTCGCGTCGACCACCACGTCGCTGGAGACCTGCGACGCCAGGTCCAGGAGCAGGACCCGGAAGCGCCGGGTGACCGGCTGCCCAGGACGGTGCGCCAGCACCTCCTGCTTGGGCGGTTCCTGCAGGCCGACGTAGACGAAGCGGGTGCTGTCGGCGACCAGGCCGGCCGCGGCGGTGATCCGCCGTACCTCTTCGATCTCCGCGGGCTGGACGGGGTCCAGGGGATGGGTCAGCTGGAGCTGGGTGGTGGTCATGGCTGCACCTCGGAACGTCTACGGATGTTGACGAATGCGGGTGCGCGGCGAGGGGGGTGGCCGCGCGGTGTGGCGGACAGAGTGCCCCAGGTCACGTTTTAACAGAAGACCCTCATGTGACGTTCAGGTCAACTCGTGGCCTCGGACGCCAGCGCGGGCTCACAGTGAGCGCATGGTGAGCGCCCAGTCGGTCACCAGATCCGCACAGACGCTCACTGACATGAACACATCCCGCCCCCAGCGCCTGCTCGTCGCCGGAGTCCTCGCCTCCCTGCTGTTCGGGACGGCGGCCTGCGGTGGCAGCACGGAGTCCACCGCGAGCGCCGCTGCGACGTCCTCTGTCTCGGCCTCGGCGGCCGACACCACCAGCACCACCACCGACAGCACCACCGAGAGCCCGACCCTGGAGAGCCTGGTGGCGGAGGTGGCGGGCCAGTTCCAGCAGTTCACCTACACCGACCCGGACACCGGCACGACGATGTCCTACAACCTGGTGGGGGAGAACTTCATCTACACCGCCGCCGCCGGTGACGCCAACGCCTCCGGTGGTCAGGCCGACGTGCAGGCGATGCTGGATGCGGCGGGCGTCGACTACAGCGCGGTCACCGAGTGGAACGCGACCTGGTCGGCCGATGAGCTGGAGGCGGCGGCCGCCGAACTGCTCGCCGAGGGCAGCAGCATCAACTTCGCCACCTTCGCCGAGGGCACCGTCCTCGAGGCGAACGGCTCGGCCTCCGGCCCGATGAACAGCGAGCACATGGCGTCCTTCCAGCCCGCGTACGATATCGCGGCCCTGCGCGACTGGCTGTTCACGCAGACCAGCGGCTGACGTCCAGGGCCCGGCTCGACCACCTCGTCGAGCCGGGCCCTGGACGTGAGCGCACCCGGTCGGTCAGCCGCCGTGCGGGCGCTGCGCGCGCGGCGTCCGGGGCATCGGTGCGTTCCACCCGAACCGGACACCGAGCATCCGGACGGTGAAGCAGAGGACCGCCGCGCCGACGGCGGTGGCCACCCCGTACGCGTCGAGCCGGATGGCCACCACGGTGGCCGTCGCTCCGAGCAGCGCCGGGATCGCGTACAGGCCGCTGCGGAACACCGACGGCACCTGTCCGATCAGGACGTCGCGCAGCGTGCCGCCACCCACGCCGGTGAGCGCACCGAGCAGCACCGCCTGCGCCGGGCCGAGTCCCAGGGCGAGGGCCTTGGCGGCGCCGGTGACCGCGAACAGGCTCAGTCCCGCGGCGTCCAGCACCGTGATCGGGGTGTTCAGTCGGTCCAGCCCGGGCCCGAAGACGAACGCCACCAGCCCGCCGACGGCGGCCACCGCCAGGTAGCGCCAGTCGCTGAACGTCGCCGGCGGCAGGCTGCCGAGCAGGACGTCCCGGATGATCCCGCCCCCGAGGGCCGTGGTCATCCCCAGCGTGACGACGCCGACGATGTCGAGCCGGGTCACCCGCAGCGCGGTCAGCGCACCGTTCAGCGCGAAGGCGAACGTCCCGACGAGGTCGAGGGTGAGCAACAGCGTCGCCTCGGTGCTCACCGGCCGGTTCTACCAACACGCTCCCGGCCCGCTGCGGCGGGGCCACCGCAGCCTCCTGCGCCGGGAGGCTTGTGCTGTCCCGGCGCGTCCCTACGATCTTGGTCATGGCCGGTGGACCCGTCTCCGAGCAGCGTCTGGCCGACCTGGTGCTGCTGCGCCGGGTCCGGGACCGGATCGACCGCGAGTACGCCCAGCCACTGGACGTCGACGCGCTCGCCCGCGGGGTGCACGTGTCGGCCGGGCACCTGAGCCGGGAGTTCAAGCGGGCCTACGGGGAGTCGCCGTACGCCTACCTGATGACCCGGCGGATCGAGCGGGCGATGACGCTGCTGCGCCGGGGCGACCTCAGCGTGACCGAGGTCTGCTTCGCCGTCGGCTACGGGTCGCTGGGCACCTTCAGCACCCGCTTCACCGAACTGGTCGGGATGCCCCCGAGCGTCTACCGCGAGCAGGCCGTCCGGGGGAGCGCGGGGATCCCGCCGTGCCTGGCGAAACAGGTGACCAGACCGGTCAGGAATCGAGAAGCCCGGGCGCCGGTGCCGGCCCTAGCGTCGACGCCATGAACCTGACCATCCACTATGCGTTCCTGCCGCACACCGACCCGGAGGCCTCGCTCGCCTTCTACCGCGACGTCCTGGGCTTCGAGGTCCGCAACGACGTCGGCTACGAGGACATGCGCTGGATCACCGTCGGTCCCGCCGGCCAGCCGCAGACCTCCGTCGTCCTTCACCCGCCGGCCGCCGACCCCACCATCACCGAGGACGAGCGCCGCACCGTCCTGGAGCTGATCGCCAAGGGCAACTACGCCGCACTCACCCTGGGCACCGACGACCTCGACGGCACCTTCGGCAAGATCGAGGCCAGTGGCGCCGAGGTGCTCCAGGAGCCGACGGACCAGGACTACGGCGTCCGCGACTGCGCCTTCCGCGACCCGACGGGCAACCTGATCCGGATCAACCAGCTGAGCTGAGCCGTCGCTGGACGGCCCGGGCGCCCTACCGTGCGGGGGCATGGTGCAGCGATCGACGCTCCTGGCCGTCTCGGCGACCCAGCTGGCCGCTCAGCTGGCCGGTCACGTCGTCGCGCTGCGCCGCCGCCGGCACTGCGACGTCCCCTTCCTGGTGGGGAGCCCGGACCACCTCGTCCGGGACTGGCTCTGGTTCGGCACGGCCTTCAGCGCACCGCCGTACCTGCTCGGGCCGCAGGTCTGGGCGACCGCCCGGCTGCTCCGCGGGCCGGACGACCGGGCCCGCTGGGTGCTCCGGTGGCCCGGCACCGGGCTGACGTTCGGCTACCTGAGCGAGCGCTGCACCCGCCTCCGGGTCAGTCCGGGCGGGTTCGACCCGGTCGAGACCCCGGTGGTGGTGGCCGGGTGGGGGTGCGCGGTGGCCATGGCGGTCCTCGCCCGCCGCTGACGGCCGGTCGACCGCGCAGCCGGGCGGCGAGCCGGGCCGCCTGGCACGGAGGGGTGCGGTCACCCGTCGGCGAGGTGGTCGAGCACCTCGGCCTCGCGCCGGAGCCGGCCGGCGGCCTCGTGCTGCCCGAGGGTGTCGTAGCGGTCGGCCTCGGTCCGGCGCTCCGCGATCTCTGCGCGCAGGAGGGCGCGGACGTCGCCGATCGACAGGGCGCGGCGGTCCGCCTCGGTGGAACCGACCCCGGTCCGGGTGCCGGCGAGGTGTGCGTTCGTGGCGCCGGTCGCGGTCCCCGGCGCGACGACGGCCTCGGCGTTGTCGATCGCGGCCAGGGCACTGCGGAGCGCGGCGACGGCGTCGGCCCGGCGCGACCTCATCGCGGTCACGAGTTCCGTGCGCAGCGCCGGGCGCAGCGACCGCACGTCGTCCGTGGCGTCGGTGTCCCCGTCCATCGGTCCTCCTGCCTCTCGGAGTGGTCCACGGTCGCGCCGCAGCCGGTCAGGAGCACCCTCGCAGCCGACGGGCCGATCAGCAGCCGAGTTCTGCTGCCGCGGGACGGCGGCGCTGCGCGGCCGTGTCCCCGGTTCGAGGGAGTCGGTCCTTGGTGCCGTGCGGGACGACGGGCACACTCCCGACGTGATGGACGACGGCCAGGCGACGACCGACCCCGACACCGACCCCGGCGTCGGGCTCCCCACCCCCCGTGGCGGGAACGCCGGACGGCCGGAGCAGGGCGCGCCCCTGCTGATCCCGGGGGAGACCTGCTGGCGGATCGAGCGGGCCACCCGCTTCGCCGTCTTCGTCGACGCGGCCGAGTACTTCGCCACCCTCAAGCGAGCCGTGCTGCGCGCAGAGCGGCGGGTGCTGTTCATCGGCTGGGACTTCGACCCGCGGATCCGCCTGGACCCGCTGGCCGGTGGCCGGCCGAAGGACGACCGGCTCGGGGCCGTGCTCGAGCAGGCGGTGGAGCAGAACCCGCAGCTGGAGATCGGCGTCCTCCAGTGGGACCTGGGCATGGTGCGCGCGCTCGGCCGCGGGCTGCAGCCGATCGTGCTGCTGGACCGGCGCACCTCCGACCGCCTCACCCTGGCCATCGACACCCACCACCCGGTCGGGGGCGCGCACCACCAGAAGATCGTGGTTGTCGACGACTGCCTGGCCTTCACCGGCGGCATCGACGTCACCGCCGACCGCTGGGACACCTGCGACCACGCCGACAGCAACCCGCACCGGCGGTCGCCGGCCGCCGGACGCGCGGAGGGCCGGCTCGCCGGACCGTGGCACGACGCGACCAGCATGCTGACCGGGCCCGCCGCTCGTGCCGTCGCCGAGCTCGCCCGTACCCGGTGGGAGAGCGGCACCGGGGAGCGGCTCGAGCCGCTGCCGGAGGGGCGGGAGTGCTGGCCCGCGGAGGTCGAGTCGCTGCTCACCGACGTCGACGTCGCGATCGCCCGCACCCGCCCGGAACACGCGGGCATGGAGCTGGTCCACGAGATCGAACTGCTGTGGCTCGCCGGCATCGCCGCGGCCCGTCGTTCGATCTACGTGGAGAGCCAGTACTTCGCCAGCCGCCGGATCGCCGAGGCGATCGCCGAGCGGTTGCGCGAGCCCGACGGCCCCGACGTCGTCGTGCTCAACCCGTGGACCGCTGACGGCTGGCTCTCGGAGAAGGCGATGGGCACGGCGCGCGCCCGGGTGCTGGAGCTGATCCGCGAGGCCGACGTCCACGACCGGTTCCGGCTCTACTGTCCGGTGACCGAGCAGCGCGAGCCGATCTACGTGCACGCCAAGGTGGCCGTCGTCGACGACCGCCTGCTGCGGCTGGGGTCCAGCAACCTGAACAACCGGTCGATGGGCCTGGACACCGAGTGCGACCTGGCGATCGAGGCGGTGGAGGGACAGCCGGGGGCCGACCGGGTGGCCGCGACCATCGTCGACTTCCGGCACCGGCTGCTGGCCGAGCACCTGGCGTGCACGCCCGACGAGGTCGCCGCCGCGATCACCGACACCGGCTCGCTCGTGCGCGGCATCGAGCGGCTGCGCCGGCCGACCGGCCGCTCGCTGGTGGTGTTCGAGCCGCCGGAGCTCGGCACGGTCGACCGCGCGCTGGCCGAGTCCGAGGTGATGGACCGGGAGAAGACGCCGAACCGGTGGCGCCGGGTGGAGCGGTTCTTCGCCCGCCGCCGTCGGCCGCGCAACCGCGTGCGCGCCTGACCGTGCGGGCGTCTGCGCAGGCCGGGACATGGACCGGGCCGATGCTGGGTAGTGGCTGGTCCAGTCGACCCGGAGGAGGAACAGACATGGGGATCGTGTCCGGACTGATCAAGGCGAACCTGCTCAAGCGACTCCTCGGCCGTCTCACCGGCCGCCGTCGCACGAACTGAGCAGCTCGACCGGCTCCGCCGGTCTGACCTGACCAGACGATCCAGCCCCCACGGCATGCCTGCCGTGGGGGCTGGATCGTCCGGGGCCCCTTCGCGCCCGGAACTGGTCAGGCGCGTCGTGTGGCGCGCACGACGACGTCCCGGAGGCTCCTCGTGCGGCCGTCGGGAGCATTGAGCGTGCGCTGCAGCTCCTCGGCGGTGACGACGTCCCACTCCGCGTCGCCGAGCCGGGCGGTGACGACGGCGGCGGTGACCGACGCGTCCGCGGGCGGCTGGTGGCCCTCCTCCTGGGCGGCGTGGGCGTGCAGGTGCCCGACGACGAGCAGGGTGCCGCCAGGGGCCACCCACCCGGCGATCCGGTCGTAGAACTCCAGCTGTGGCATGGCCGGATGGGCGTAGGAGGTCGTGACCAGGTCGAACTGCGTGTCCGGCGCCCAGCTGCTCAGGTCGGCCTGCAACCACCGCACGCGCTGGGCGACCCCGCTCGATGCCGCCCGGTCAGCGGCGCGGGCCAGTGCCGCGGCCGAGATGTCGGCTGCGGTGACCTGCCAGCCGTGCGCGGCGAGCCACAGCGCTTCGGCGCCCGCGCCGCACCCTGCGTCCAGGGCCGTCCCCGGCACCAGCACGCCGACCTCGCGGGCCAGGTGCGGGTTCGGCGGGATGCTGTGCACCGCTTCGGGGCCGGCGGCCCGGCCCTGCCAGTGCTCCTCCCAGTACGCCTCGTCGAAGTCGTGGCCGGCTGGGTCGCCGCCCTCTCGCCGTACTGCCTGCTCGGACATGTCCTGGTCCTCCCCGTCGGTGTGCCCTGGGCACGATGGCCCGGTATCCGACGCTGACGCAAAGATCCTTGCCGGAACGGCAAGTGGCCGGCTGAACGTGGTCGAGCAGACTGACGCCCCGGACCGGGGTCAGGCGGCGCGCCGCAGGACGGGTAGCGCGTCGGCGAGGAAGCTCTCCAGGCTTCGGGCCGGACGCCCGGTCACGCGCTGGACGGCGTCGGTCACGACGGCGAAGCTGCCGGCCTGCACGCGCTCGAACGTCACTGCGGTGATCTCCCGCTCGAAGCCCTCGGTGCCGGCCAGCGCCTGGTCGATGGTGATCTCCCGGTGGGTCATGGGGCGCCCGGTGGCCCGGGAGATCAGCTCCGCGGTGCGGGGCAGCGAGAGCGCCGCCGGACCGGTGAGCTCGTACACCTGACCGGCGTGCCCCTCGTCGAGCAGTGCTCGCTCGGCCACGGCGGCGATGTCCCGGGCGTCGATCCACGCGAGGCTCGCGCCCCCACTGGCGAACGGCAGCTCGTCGGTGCCGGTGAGCTGGTCGAGGTAGAAGCGCGGGTCGGTGAGCACCTGCATGAACCAGCTCGGCCGCAGCACCGTCCAGCTGTGGCTGCCGGTGCGCACCGCCCGTTCGGCCCGCGGCGCCCACCCGGCCGGCCCGGTGTGGTCGGCGTCCTGCTCCGACAGCAGGACGATGTGCGCCGGGGGCGGCGTCACCTCGAGCAGCGCGCCGATCAGCTCCGGCGCGTCCGCGCGATCGGGCCGGACGACGAAGAGCGCGTCGACGCCGTCGGTCGCCGCGGGCCAGCCGGCCGGCCGGTCCCAGGAGAACTCGGTCGGCCAAACCCCGGCGACGTCCACCGTCTCCGGGTTGCTGCTGCCGCCCAGCACCTCGACGCCCGGCCGGGCCACGAGCAGCTCCGCCAGTGGGGTGCCGGTCTTCCCGCGCACCCCGGTGACCAGGACGCGGGTGGTCGCCGTGCTCCCGTGTTCGACCGCCATCTGGATCTCCTCCGATTGATTGAGTCACTCAAGTTCCTGCTGTCATGGTGGCACGACTACTTCAGTCCATCAAGTAACCTGGGCGCCGTGGCAGACGACGAGAGCGCGCTGCAGCAGCAGGTGTGGGACTTCGTGTACGCCTACGACGCGGCGTACGACCGCGCGGCGCAGGCGGTCGGGTTGAGCGCTGCCCAGGCCTGCCTGCTCGGCCAGCTGACCGTGGGGGAGCGGTCGATGGGGGAGCTCGCCGTCGAGCTGCTCTGCGACCCGTCCAACGTCACCCAGCTCGTCGCCCGGCTGGAGGCCCGCGGACTGGTGACCCGGGTGCCCGACCCGGCGGACCGGCGCGTCAAGCAGGTCTCGATCACCCCGGCCGGGCGCCGCGAGCACCGCGCCGTCCGGCGTGCCTTCGACTTCCCCGACGACCGGCTCGGCCGCCTGGACGAGGGGGAGCAGCTGCAGTTGTCCTCGCTGCTGGCGAAGCTGTTGGATCGTCCCGGCCAAGCTGCGGCAGGAGGGTGAGAGCCCGCCGCCCCGGACCGAGGAATCCGCTCGTGACGGGGTCGTGACCGAAGGGATCGACCAGTACGACAGCGCCGCTCGGCGTCGGTGCCGTGGCGGCCGGGGCCACCGACAGGGCAGCCCGGCAGGCGCCGGGGACGGCGGTGCGGGTCGTGCACGCGGAGGGGCGCTCCGGCCAGAGCAGGCGGGAAGAGTCCCGTGCAGCAGTGTCCGGCGGTCGACGTCCGGGGTGCAGCAGCGGACGGCGGTCAGGGCGTGCCGGCGTCCACCCGTGTCTCGGCACGGCCCGCACGACCGCGCCGGCGGCGCCTGGCAGCAACGGTGAGGTAGCCGCTGACCGCCAGGTAGTACACGAGGTAGGCGAGTGAGACGGTCACCACGATCGGGTCCACGGACGGGAACTGGAGGAGGAGCAGCGCATACGTGCCGATCCAGATCGCGGTGAGCACCAGGCTGAGGGGTCTGAACGTCTGAGTGCGTGAGGGGTACAGGTAGCGCACCGGCACGAACACCAGGATCGAGCAGACGACCAGGATGGTCGCGACGGTGACCCGGTCGAGTTCGAGCACGATGACGTAGAAGGCGACGACGTTCCAGTAGCTGGGGAACCCGAGGAACGTGTGGTCCTCGGTCTTCGCGTCCACCCGGCAGAACTGGTAGCTGGAGGAGAGCAGCGGCAGGGCGGCCAGCACCCACCCGGACGCGCCATCCGGCAGGGCCCCGGTCGTCCAGAGGAGGACCACGGGGGCGAAGACGTAGGTCAGGTAGTCGACGATGTCGTCGAGGCGGGCGCCGTCGAACCAGGGGATGGTCTCCTTCACCCGCGCGCCGCGGGCGAGCATCCCGTCCGTGCCATCGACGACGAGTGCGACCAGGCCGATCCAGAGGGCCATGACCACGTGACCGTCGAACGCAGCCAGCACGATGAGCAGCGCGAGCACGGAGCCGCTCGCTGTGTACACGTGCACGAGTGCGCCTGCCAGGCGCCGACTCAAGGAGAACAACTGCGGCCAACCGCCTCTGGGTCCGGGGACGGAGCGGAGCCGGTGACCCCGTCCGGGTGGCGTGTCCTGCAACGGGGACCTTTCCATGTCCGCGGCTCGTCGGCCGGATGACCGTGTCGCGCAGGCCGGATCGTCCGCTCTCGCAGGGGCGGCGGGTGCGGAGTCGGCGCCAATGTGGCCCAGACCGCGCCCCTCCCACTCGCGATCCACGTCCTGACTCCGTCCGCGTCCGCGGCGTGACCGGATCAGAGTCGCGGAAGGGACCGCCGTCCTCGGTGGCTGGCGCTCGTCAGACCACGCCGAACATCCCTCAGCGCTAAGGTTTCGCTGTCGACGTGGAGGGAGTGGCTGATGTCGAGGATCCAGCCGCTGCGGCGGGAGGACCTGCCGCAGTACGAGGAGACCTTCCAGGCGGTGGAGAACGCGTTGGGGGTACTGCCCAACAGCACGCTGACGATGGCCCGTCATCCGGAGGTCATGGCGGCCTTCGCCCGGCTCAATGCGGTGGTGATGGCTGATGGCCGGGTGGGTGGTGTGCTCAAGCAGCTGGTCGCCACGATCGTGTCTGCTGCCGCAGGCTGTTCCTACTGCCAGGCACACACCTCCCATGTGGCCGAGCAGCGAGGAGCCGATGCCGAGAAGCTGGCCGCTGTGTGGGAGTTCGAGGCCAGCCCGCTGTTCACCGAGGCGGAGCGGGCCGCGCTGCGCGTCGCGCGGGGGGCCGGACTGACACCGAACGCGGTCACCGACCAGGACATGGTCGCGCTACGGCGCCACTTCGACGACGAGCAGGTCGTCGAGATCGTTGCTGTGATCGCCAACTTCGGGTTCCTGAACCGGTGGAACGACACCATGGCCACGGAGTTGGAGCGCTCGCCGCTGAGCTGGGCCGGTGAGCACCTGCAGGACCACGGGTGGTCGGCGGGCAAGCACTCGAGCCGGACGCCGGAGGCCCCCTGAGGGCCGCCGCCCCACCGACGGTCCGCTACCGGGAGCGAGAGGTGGTCGTCGCCGCCGACTGCTCGCCGCCCTCACCAGGCTGGCACCGGTGCGGGCGGCGACGGCGATGTCCGCAGCCGTCTTCGGGATCTGGCACATCCGTCCCACGATCAGCGCCCTGGCGGCGAACGACCTCGCCGGGGGCCGGTCCTCCGAGCCGGGGCCGTGCTGTTCGCGTGCGTGTTCACCGGCGCCGCCGGAGTCCTGTTCGCCTGGCTCCGGTTGCGCAGCGTGAGCCTGCTCGCGCCCATGCTGCTCCGCCCGGCCACGAACAGCCTGGGCACCCTGGCTGGGCGGTCGCGCACCGCATCGGCTGAGGGCAGCCCGGGTCCACCGAGAGGCGGCCTCGCGACGCCGAGCGGACGATGGCCGGATGGCGGACGCCGCAGCCCACTACGTCGCGCTCGGCGACTCGATCTCCATCGACGACTACTCCGGCGGACCAGGCCGCGGCGGGGCCAGCCTGCTCTTCGCCAACCGCGATGACGACTTCCCCGAGTGGCGGGGGCGCGACCTGCGCACCGCCGACCCGAGCACGGTGTTCTCCCTGCTCGCCACGGACGGCGCGACCACGCGCACGCTCCTGGACACCCAGCTCGCCAGGTTCGCGCAGCTCCGCGTGCGCCCCACCCTCGTGACCATGTCCATCGGGGGCAACGACCTCCTGGGGGCGTACGGGGACACAGCGGCCGCGCGCCAGGTGATCACCCGGGTCCAGACCGCCCTGGCGCACGCGCTGCCCCAGATCGCCGGACGCCTGGCCCCGTCCGGCCGGATCGTCGTCGGCACCGTCTACGACCCGAGCGACGGCACCGGTGACGCCGCACGGCTGGGCCTGCCGCCCTGGGCGGAGGCGGTGGCGATGATCGAGGAGCTCAATGACGGCCTGCGAGCCGTGGCGGCCCACCATGGCGCCGCCGTGGCCGAGATCGCCGATCTCTTCCACGGTCACGGGTTGCTCGCCGGCGACCCGGCACGGCGGGAGCCGCGCCCCGCCGGGCGTGGCCTGTGGTTCTGCGATCTGATCGAGCCCAACGCGTGGGGGGCCAGTGCGGTGCGAGCGGCCTTCTGGACGGCGCTCCAGGCGGTCGCACCCACCCCCGGTCAGTGACCGCTGGGGTCGCCTCCGCTCCGGACGGCGACCCGAGGCCTGCTCGCCGGACTCTCAGTCCACGTAGGAGAAGCAGGCGTCTGGCTCCTCGACCACCTGGTGCGGCGGTCCTGCCGGGGGACGGCCTCGACGCGCACCAGCGGTGGATGATGGCCGCCATTGCGATCCGGCCGGCCGGTGGGTCCGACCGGGCCGGATCACAGCGACTGGCCGCTCACCGCTGGGTGGGCTCCCGGGCTGGGGGCGTCGGGTGCGTGGTCGGGGACAGCGGCGGCACCACCGGCGGGGATGTGAGCTCCTGGTAGGCGGTCGTGTGCGCACGCAGCGCGGTGACCGCGTCGGCGACCTCGGTGGTCGGCCGCCTGGTCGCCGACGCCACCCGCTCCGCCTGCCACACCGCGTCGCAGACGTCGGCGAGCGTGTCGAGGTGGGCCCGGGCCTCCAGCTCCAGGTCGTCCCGGGCGGTCGGCTCGGGCACCAGCGCCCGTTGCCGCAGGCGCTGCTCCAACCGGTTGCCCTCGGCCTCCAGCGACGGCATCAGGTCCGGTATCTCGCCGAGGTGGGCGCCGGCGGCTTGCGCGGTCGCCACCTGGCGACGCAGCCGATCCCGGGCGCGGCAGACCTCGAGCTGCAGTTCCGCACAGGAGCGCCGCTGCCCCGGGGGCAGGCGGCGGGCCGCGACGGCGGTGGCGCCCTGCATGCCCAGCTCACGGCTGCGTGCGGCGATCTCCCGGCTCCGGGCCACCAGAGGGCTGCGCCGGACCCGCCGGACGACCAGCCACCCGGCGAGCACGGCGATCAGCAGGAGAGTCACGAGCACGCCACCGAGGACGGCGATCACCGTGGGGTCCAGCGAGAGCAACCAGGTCACCTCGTCGTCGGCCCGCACGTCCAGGGCACCGGCGGGGCCGGTCGGCAGCGGGGTGGTCATGGCGCTCCTCGTCCAGGGCGGTGTGCCGGCTCCGAGGACAACGTACCCACGCGGTCCGGCGGTTCCCAGCGGCTCAAGGACGTGCGCACCGATCTCGCAGCACACGCACGCCGGGGCCGGTCAGGTCCTCGCAGAAGGCCGCGCGCCCGGCCATGGCCATCGTCAGCGCCAGGGTCGTGCCGGTGACCAGCGGGCCAGCTCCCGCTGCGAAGGGCCCGTCGTCGGCCTGGAGGCGCAGGCCGGCGGCGGCCGTGCGGCTGTTCACGGCGAAGTCCCGGGCGGCGTAGAAGCGGGCGACCTCGGTGACCACGGGTACCGGGGGCCGGCCGGGCAGACCGAGCGGGCGGCGGACGTCCTGGGCGTGGACGACGACCTCGCCGAGCCAGGCGGCGGTGTGCCCGGACGGGGCGGTGGTGCTGTCGACGACCGTGCGGAAGCGCTGCAGCGTCTCGGTGGGGGTGGAGCCGAGGTGCTCGGTCAGCCGTCGGGCGTTGTGCACGTCGGCGTCGAAGCGCGCACCGATCATGCTGACCAGCCAGCGTGCCCGCCCGGTGCTGGCCGCTGCGCTCAGGTGGGCCACCACCTCCTGGACGCTCCACCGCCCGCACAGCGAGGGCTGCGTCCACTGCGCCTCGTCCAGCTCGGCCAGGTCGTCGGCCAGGGCGGCGCGCTCGGCGTGGGCCGCCGCCCACAGGCGCTCGGGGGTGGTGGTGTCGGGCACAGGGGTCTCCAGTCAGATCGGTCGGCGCTGCCCCTTCGACCCGGCCGGGTCGCGGAAGTCATCGCTGCCCGCCATCGCGCCGGAGAGCCGCTCCGGGCGCCGATCGGTGGAGATGGTTCCAGCCGGTCGGTCGATGGCACGGCGCGGCACCGTTGCCAGTGTCGTGCCATGCCGCTCATCGAGGTCCGCGACCTCCGCAAGACGTACCGCTCCGCCGTGGCCGTCGAGCACGTGGACCTCGACGTGCACGACGGCGAGATCGTCGGTGTGCTGGGGCCCAACGGCGCCGGCAAGACGACGACGGTCGAGTGCATCGCCGGGCTCACCCGTCCCGACCACGGCACGGTCCGCGTGGCCGGGCACGTGCCCTGGCAGGACCGGCGCGCCGTCACCCGCGTGCTGGGCGTGCAGCTGCAGAGCTCCGGGCTGCAGGCCAAGCTCACCGCCCGTGAGGCGGTGGCCATGGTGGCCGCCTTCCACGACGACCCCGCTGATCCGGTCGAGCTCATCGAGCGCCTCGGCCTGCGGCAGGTCGCGGACGCCCGGTACGCCCACCTCTCCGGTGGCCAGCAGCAGCGGCTGGCGATCGCCACCGCCCTCGTCGGCCGGCCCCGGGTGGTGCTGCTCGACGAGCTGACCACCGGCCTGGACCCGGAGGCCCGCCGGGACACCTGGCAGCTGGTGCGCGAGGTCCGCGACGGCGGCACCACGGTCGTGCTGGTCACCCACCTGATGGAGGAGGCCCAGCAACTCTGCGACCGGATCGCCGTCATGGCCGCCGGCCGCGTCGTCGCCGAGGGGACGCCCGAGCAGGTGGTCGCCCGCTCGGCGAACTCGACGGTCATGTCCTTCACCGTTCCCGCCGACGTCCTCGCCGCGGCGGCGCTGTCCGGGTTGCCCGGTGTCGGTGGGGTCGAACGGCGTGGTGACCGGCTCGAGGTCGTCGGCACCGACGACGGCGTCCTCGCGGTGCTCCACGCACTGCAGACCCGCGGCGTGGAGCCGGTCGGCCTGCGGGTCTCGGCCACCACCCTCGACGACGCCTACCTCGACCTCGTCCGCCGCCAGGATGCGGCCCCCACCTTGCAGGAGTCCGCGTGACCGCCACCCGCCCCACCGGCAGCCGTCGGGCCCGCCCGGGCCGGGCCGTCCTGGCCACCGAGACCCGGCTGTTCCTGCGCGAGCCCGGCTCGCTCTTCTGGATCCTGATGTTCCCCACTCTGCTGCTGGTCGTCCTCGGCCTCGTCCCGGGGTTCGACGAGCCGTCGGCGGAGTTCGGCGGGGTCAGCTTCGTGGCCGCCTACGTGCCGGTCTCCTGCCTGCTGGCCGCGATCATGGCCGGGGTCACGGCGATGCCGGCGGTGATCAGCGCCTACCGGGAACGCCAGGTGCTGCGCCGGATCGCCACCACCCCGGCCCGGGCCGCGCACGTGCTCGGTGCCCAGGTCGCGCTGCACGCGGCCGCGGTGCTGGTGTCGGTGGGCCTCGTGCTCGCCGTCGGCCGGCTGGCGTTCGGCGTCCCGCTGCCCGCCGCCCTGCCGGCCTGGGCGCTGGCCTACCTGCTCGCCCTGGTCGCCGTCTTCGGCATCGGGGCGCTGGTGTCCGGGACGGCGCCCTCCTCCCGGGCCGCCTCGACCGTGGGCACCGTCGTCTTCTTCCCGCTCATGTTCACCGCCGGTGTCTGGTACCCGGTGAGCGCGATGAGCGGGCTCGTCCGCGACGTCGTGGCCGCGACGCCGACCGGCGCGGCAGCGCTGGCGTTGGACCGGGCCCAGGCCGGAGAGCTGCCGACGCTGCTGCAGGTGCTGGTCGTCGCCGGCTGGGCCGTCGTGCTGGCGGTCCTGGCGGTGCGATGCTTCCGCTGGCAGTGAGCTCCGGGCAGTGCAGGCTGTGGGAGGGGAGGCACCGGTGACCGCTCCAGGGGCCGCCGTCGAGGTGCGCTGGCGCTTCCTGCTCCGGCGCGGCCCCTACCTGGTCCTCGCCCTGGCCACCGCGCTCGCCGCCGCGTCGATGCACCTGTTCGACCGGGGGTCGGCGGCGTGGACGACCGCGGCGGTGCTGGTCGGCGCCGTCGCGGCCGGGCACGCCTGGGTGGTCGACCGCCGGTGGGACCACCGTCCGGGCGGCCCGGACCGGCTCAGTGCGGTCTACGTGTCCGCTCGCACCGTCGCCGCCTTCGTCCTGGTCTGCATCAACCCGTTCTTCGGGGCCTTCGCCTTCGTCGGCTACTTCGACACGGCCGAGCACGCGCCGCGCCGGCTGGTGACCCCGCTGGTGCTCCTCACCGCGCTCACCCTGGCCGGTGCGCAGTCCGGTGGCCTGCCACCGGCCGACCGGACCCAGGCCGCTGCGTTCCTGGGGCTGTTCGCGCTCAACGCGGGGCTCGTGCTGTTCTTCGTCCGGATGGAGCGTGACGAGCACGCGCTCGCCGCGGCGCGGGTCGCCACCATCGACGAGCTGGAGCGGACCAACGCCCGGCTGGCCGATGCGCTGGCCGAGAACGCCGACCTGCACGCGGCGCTCCTCGAGCGCGCCCGGGAGGCGGGCCGGCACGAGGAGCGGGAGCGGCTGGCCCTGGAGATCCACGACACCATCGCGCAGAGCCTGGTGGGGGTGGTCACCCAGCTGCAGGCGGTCACCGACGACGCCGCCCCCGCAGCCGTCGCGCAGCGGGTGGATGCGGCGACCGAGCTGGCCCGTTCCGCCCTGGTGGAGGCCCGGCGGTCCGTGGAGGGGCTGTTGCCGTCCCAGCTGGACGACGCCGACGCGCCGGCCGCGCTGGACCGGCTGGTGCGGGACTGGGTGACCCGCACCGGTGCGCGCGCCGAGCTGGTCGTCACCGGCGCCGCCCGGCCCCTGCCCGACGACGCCGAGGCCGTCCTGCTGCGGGTGGCGGGGGAGTCGCTGGCGAACGTCACCCGGCACGCCCGGGCCGCCCGCGTCGGGGTCACGCTGTCCTTCCTCGACGACGAGGTGCTGTTGGACGTCCGGGACGACGGGGTGGGCTTCCCGGCGACCGGCTCCGTCGGCGGCGCGACGGCGGGGGCCCGGTTCGGCCTGCGCGGCATGCGGCAGCGAGCCGAGCGGGTCGGCGGCGAGGTGCTGGTGGAGTCCGAGCCGGGCGGTGGGACGGCGGTCTCGCTGCGGCTGCCGGTGACCCGTGGCTGAGCGGCGCACCGTCCGGGTGGTGCTGGCCGACGACCACCCGGTGGTGCGCGACGGTCTGCGCGGCATGCTCGCCGCGGTGCCGGACGTCGAGGTGGTCGGCGAGGTCGGGGACGGGGTGGCGGCGGTCGCCCTGGTCCGTGCCCTCCGGCCCGACGTCCTGCTGCTGGACCTGCGGATGCCCCGGGGCGACGGGCTGGACGCGATCGTCGCGCTGCGCGAGGACCCGGTGCGGGTCCTGGTCCTCTCCACCTTCGCCACCGCCCGGGACGTCCGTGCGGCGCTCGAGGCCGGGGCCACCGGCTACGTGCTCAAGGACGCCCCCCGCGACCAGCTGGTCGCCGCCGTCCATGCCGCGGCCGACGGGGAGTCCGTGCTGTCCCCGGCGGTGGCCACGCAGGTGGTCACCCGGATGCGCGGCACGTCCGGGACGGAACTGACCGAGCGGGAGGTGGCGGTCCTGCGGCTGGTCGCCCAGGGCACGCCCAACCGGGCGATCGCCGCGAGCCTGTTCGTCAGCGAGGCCACGGTGAAGACGCACCTGGTGCACGTGTTCACCAAGCTGGGCGTGACCGACCGGGCAGCCGCCGTCGCCGCCGCGTACGAGCGCGGCATCCTGCCCGTCTGACGCACGCCGCCGGGCGGGCTCGGCGCCCGGTCCGTGGCAGTCGGCCTGCATCCGCCGTGCCGCCGACGACGGAAGAGCGACGACACCGCCTTCCCGATCAGGAGACGACGTGAACGTCGAGAACACCTTCAGCTACGACTTCTTCCAGTTCACCATCGGGTCCCACGTCTTCACCCTCGGTTACGCCGCGATGGCGGCCGGCCTGGTGTACTTCCTGCTGACCAGCAAGAACTCGTTGCCCCGGTACCAGCTGTCCTCGACCCTGTCCGCGGTCGTGATGCTGTCGGCGTTCCTGGAGCTGCTGGTCATCTCCCAGAAGTGGGACAGCGCCTTCAGCTGGGACGGCGAGGCGTTCAGCCAGACCGGCACGCTGTTCTCCAACGGCTACCGGTACATGAACTGGACGATCGACGTGCCGGTGCTGCTGCTCCAGATGCTGATCGTCCTGGGGGTGACCGGCGCCGCGTTCCGCCGCGGCTGGATCGTCTTCACCGTCGCCGGGCTCGGGATGATCTACACCGGCTACGCCGGCCAGTTCTACGAGGTCGAGCGCAGCGCGCCGTTCTGGATCTGGGGATCGATCAGCACGGTGTTCTTCCTGGTGATCCTGGCGCTGGTGTACCGCACCGTGTACGGCAACGTCGGCCGGCTGCCCGCGGAGGTCCGCCCGCTGGTCAAGGCCGTGTGGTGGCTGCTGCTGGTCTCCTGGATGCTCTACCCCGGCGCCTACCTGATGCCGGCCATCTGGGACTCCGCCGACGGCGTGGTCGCCCGGCAGATCACCTACACCGTCGCCGACATCACCTCCAAGGTCGTCTACGGCATCCTGCTGGCGGTCATCGCCCGGAAGGTGAGCAAGCGCGAGGGCCACGACGAGGCCGTCGCCTCCGACGTCACCATGCCCCGCGGCGGCATCACCGACGTGGCGGCTCCGGGTCGGGCTGCCTGATCCGCCGGGCGGCGTCGTGACCGCACGCGCACCGCTGCGGGTGACCGCGCTGACGACCCGGCTGTCGGTCGGGGTCGTCGGCGCGGTCGTCGCGGTGGCCGTGCTGCTGCCCGCGCAGGTCTCGGCGTGGGGGCTGGGCATCCTGGCCGTCGGGGTGCTGGTCGGGTTGCCGCACGGTGCGGTCGACCACCTGGTCCCGGACTGGGTGGCCGGGCGACCGGAGCGGATGCTGCGCCCGGGCGTCCTGGTCGGCTACGCGGTCACGGCGCTCCTCGCGCTGGGCGCCCTCCTCGTGACCCCGGTGGTGAGCCTGCTGCTGTTGTTCGTCGTCTCCGCGGTGCACTTCGGCATGGGCGAGGTGGCGTTCGACGCCGAGCGGTCGGGGACCCCGTGGCGGCCCGCGCTGCGGGACGTCGCGCCGGTCGTGGGCCTGGGCGGGCTGCCCATCGCCGTCCCGCTCGCCCGGTGGCCCGAGGAGGCCGACCGGGTGCTGGCGGCGCTGTCACCGGAGCTGCCGGGGTTGCTCACACCCGGCGTCCGGCAGGCTGCGCTCGCCGTCGTCGCTGTGGCCCTGCTCGGCACCGTGTGCGCTGCGCTGGCCTGCGGCCGGCCCGGGTGGGCGGCCGAGGCCGGCCTGCTGGCCGCGCTGTTCACCCTCGCTCCGCCGGCTGCGGCCTTCGGCGCGTACTTCGGTGGCTGGCACGCCGTCCGCCACATCGGGCGCCTGCTCGTGCTCGACCCCCGCAACGGCGCGGACCTGACGGCCGGCCGGCTCGGCGCCCCGCTGCTCCGCTACGCCACGGCGGCCGCCGTCCCCACCGGGGTGGCCCTCGCCGGCATCGCACTCCTCGTGCTCGGTGCGCAACGACCCGACTGGACGGCCGGCGCGCTGGCCGTCCTCCTCGGCCTCACCGTCCCGCACATGGCGGTGGTGGCGCTGCTCGACCGGCGGTCGCCGGCCAGGCTCCAGCAACAGCCCGTGCGGGTGGACCCGTCGGCGGGCGGCTGAGCGCCGGCGCAGGCCGCCGACACACCGGACGACACGCCTGGGCTGCGCCCGAGTTCGGAGCGGACTCGCCGGTTGTCCCCACACGGCCCCCCGGACGTTCACCTGCCGAGCCGAGCCTGGGGGTCCCGATGGACCGAGCACAGGAGGAGCACCTCATGACCGGACCGACGAGCACGACGAAGTCCAGCCAGGCGACCAAGGACCAGCCCGGCGCTGCACCCGAGGCGGGGGAGCGGGTCGCCCCGGAGGCGTCCACGGGCTCGGACGTCGAGCTCCGGGAGCTGGCCCGGACCCACGAGGACGTGGCGCAGCGTGCCCGGCGGCTGGTCGCGGGCGAGCTGGTGGCGTCCGGCCCCGATTCCACCGACGAGCGCCAGCAGGTCGACCGGGTGCTCGAGCAGGCCCGCGCCGGGCTGCTGGCCGAGCTGCGCGACCAGGAGCAGGAGCGCGCCCGGCGGCAGCTGCAGGAGGCCGCCGCCAGTGGCGAGGACGCCGTTGCCGGGGTCGTCCAGAGCATCACCACCATCGTCCGCGGCATCGTGCCGGCGGCGCTGGTGCGGCCCGAGGACGTCATCGAGGCGACGTTCGCCCTGGCCGACCAGGGGCTGCGGATCAGCCGCCGGCTCGCCCTCACGACGACCAGCAGCGTGCGCAGCCTGTCCACGTCGGCCTGAGGCACGGCTCGCGGACGGCGGCCGGGGGAGCCCCCGGCCGCCGCCCGTGCCGTGGCCGGTGAGTGACCGTACGAGCTACGAGGCGTCGCGGCGCAGCAGTGACCAGCCGCCGGCGGCCAGCGCGACCCCGGACCAGCCGACCAGCAGCGTCGCTGCCGCGGCAGCCGTCATGTCCGGTTCGCCGAGCAGCATCCAGACGGCGCCGGTGCCCGGCAGCAGCTCCCCGAGGTCGGCCATCCACTCGACACCGAACCCGGGCAGCAGGGCCGGCAGCACGAGCTGGAGCAGGAAGACCGTGGCCAGCGCCCCGGCGGTGCTGCGCAGCAGCAGGCCGACGCCGACGGCCAGCACGCTCCCGGCGGCCAGCACCGCCGCGACCCGGCCGAGGCTGTCGGCCAGGTCGGCCGGCGTCAGCGTCAGGTCGGGCGCGATGAGCCAGGCGGCGACGTCGGCGACCAGCGCGAGGAGCACCCCGGCCACGGTGGCGACGACGACCGGCACGGTGACCCGCGCGGCCAGCAGCACCCCGCGGCGCGGCGTCCACTGCAGGGTCGGGCCGATCGACCCGGTGGCGTACTCAGGGGTGACGGCGAGCAGGGCCAGCACCAGCAGCGCGAACTGGCCCAGCAGGACGCCGAACTCACCGGCGAACGTCGCCGGCAGGCCGGTCAACGGGTCGGCCGGTCCGGTCGCCTCGTCGAGGGCCGCGGTGGCGCCGATGCCCACGACGGTGACTGCGGCCGCCAGCAGGCACCACCAGGTCGTCCGCACCGTGCGCAGTCTCAGGAACTCGGCCCCCGCGGCGCGCCGGAAGACGGTCGCCGTCCCCGGTTCGGTGGTGGCGGGCCCCGGCGTCGGGACGGCGACCCCCGTCGCGCTCATCGCTGCACCAGTCCGGCCGGCTCCGGCGCGACGGCGACCCGGTACTGGACGCTGTCGCCGGTCAGGTCGAGGTAGACCTGCTCCAGCGAGGAGTGCTCCTCGGCCAGCCGGTGCACCGCGACACCGGCCTCCAGCGCGACGTCGCCGACGGTCTCTGCCGTCGTGCCCTCGACCAGCAGGTCGCCGTCCTCGGTCGGGTGCACCTGCAGCCGTCGGCGGCGCAGGGCGCCGACCAGGGGCTCGGGCGACGGGGTCCGCACCCGGACCTGCCGCTGCGCACCCTCGCCGCGCATGACCTCCTGCATCGACGCGTCGGCGATCAGCCGGCCGCGGCCGATGATCACCAGGTGGTCGGCGGTCTGTTCCATCTCGCTCATCAGGTGGCTGGACAGCAGCACCGTCCGCCCCTCGTCGGCCAGGCCGCGCACCAGCCGGCGGATCCACCGGACCCCGTCCAGGTCGAGGCCGTTCATCGGTTCGTCGAACAGCAGGACGGCGGGGTCACCGAGCAGCGCGGTCGCGATGCCGAGCCGCTGGCGCATGCCCAGGGAGTAGCCGCGCACCCGCCGCCGCGCCGCCGGGCCGAGCCCCACCTGGTCGACGACGTCGTCCACTCGGCGCAGCGGGATGCCGTGCGTGCGGGCGGCGACCCGCAGGTGGTCGCGCCCGCTGCGCCCGGGGTGGACGGCGCCTGCGTCGAGCAGGGCGCCGGCCGTCCGGAGCGGCTCGGCCAGCGTGGCGAAGGGCCGGCCGGCAACCAGGGCGGAGCCGGCGGTGGGCCGGTCGAGGCCGAGGACCATGCGCATCGTGGTCGACTTGCCCGCACCGTTCGGGCCGAGGAAGCCGGTCACCTTGCCCGGCTGGACGTCGAAGGTCAGGTCGTCGACGGCCCGGACGGCGCCGTACTGCTTCGTGAGCCCGCGCACCTGAATCATGCGCGCGGCCCGTCGGGCGTGTGACGGCATCGCCGCCAGGAGGGATCTGCAGTCATGACAAGGAGCGTGTCGGTGCGGCGGGCCCGGGCGGATCACCCCGCGGTGCCGACCGGGTTCCCCCGCGTGGGGGAGGCGGACGGGGCGCCCGAGGGGGAGTCGCCGGGCGCGACGGTGGGCCAGGATCGAGCCGTGCCTCCGACGAGCTCGCTCCACTGGGCGACCGGGTTCGCCGCCCGGCTGAGGGCGCTGCTGGTCGCCGCCCGCCCGGGCTGGCGCGGCCGGGCCCTCTACGCGTTGGCGAGCCTGCCCCTGGGAGCGCTGTTCCTGGCGCTGTACCTGGGGCTGATCGGCTCGGTGGTGGCCGTGGTCTATGGCGTCGGCGTGCTGCTCGTCCTGCTGGTGCTCGCGGTGACCCGCTCCCTGGCGGAGATGGAGCGCCGGCTGGCCCGCAGGCTGCTCGGTGTCGACATCCCGGCCGGTGAGCGGGTCCGCGACCGGCGCGGCGTCGCCCGCAGACTGCGGCGGCTGGTCTTCGCGGCCGACACCTGGCGGGCCCTGGGGTGGCTCGGGGCCCGCGTGCTCCTCGCCCTCGCGACGACCACCACGCTGGTGTTCGGCCTCGCCGCCTTCGTCGCCCTCGGCTGGGAGGTCGAGTGGAACCCGCTCACCGCGCTGCCGCTGCTGGCGCTCATGGCGCTCGACGTCGTCCTGACCCTGGCCGTGGTCGACCTGCTGGTGCGGCTGTCCGCGTCCGTGGCGCCCCGGTTGCTCGGCACCGCCCCCGAGCAGCGGATCGCCGCGCTGCAGCAGAGCACCCGGCGGCTGGCCGACCGGAACAGGCTGGCCCGCGACCTGCACGACACCATCGGCCATGCGCTGACCGCCAGCCTGCTGCAGGCCACCGCCGCCCGCCGCACCCTGACGCCCGTCGGCGAGCGGCCGCTGCAGGCCGACTTCGCGCGCCAGGCGCTGGGGCACATCGAGACGAACACCCGGACCGCGCTCGCGGAGCTCGACCGGGTGCTCACCGTGCTCCGGGCGGAGGACGGCGGCCGTGACCCCGCCCCGTTCGCCGCACCGTCGCTGGACGACCTCGAGGACCTGCTCGCCGGACTCCGCGACGGCGGCCTGCCCGTCGCCCTCGTGGTGGACGGCGACGTCGACGACGTGCCGGCCGGCGTCCAGGAGCTGGCCTACCGGGTGGTCCAGGAGGGGACGACGAACGTGCTCCGGCACGCCGGGACCCCGCTGACGGTCGCCCAGGTCGTCCGCAACGGGGACACCCTCGTCGTCCGCGTGTGCAATGAACCGCCGGCCTCGCAACCCGACGGCCGCCCGGGGCCCGGCGGCGGCCGCGGGCTGGCCGGCCTCCGGGAGCGGGCGACCGCCGCCGGCGGCACGCTCACCGCCGAGCGGACGCCGTCGGGCGGGTTCGACCTGTGCGTCACCCTGCCGCTGTCGGGTGCGGCGTGACCGCTCTGCGGCTGCTGCTCGTGGACGACGACGTGCTCGTCCGCTCCGGGCTGCGGGTGATCCTGGAGAGCGAGCCCGACCTGACCGTGGTGGGCGACGCCGGCTCCGGCCGGGAGGCGCTGGCCGTCGCGGCCGACACCGATCCCGACGTCGTCCTCATGGACGTCCGGATGCCCGACATGGACGGCATCGCGGCGACCGCGGAGCTGGTCGCCCGTGACCCGCAGCGTCCCCGCGTGCTGGTCCTGACCACGTTCGAGGACGACGACTACCTGTTCCGTTCGCTGCAGGCCGGGGCGAGCGGCTTCGCGCTGGAGCGGTCGGACCCGGACTCGCTCGTCGGCGCCATCCGGGTCGTCGCCCGGGGGACGTCCCTGGTGCTTCCGGACCTGACCCGCCGGCTCATCGCCTCGCACGCGCCCTCCCGCGCCCGAGGACCGGCCGCGCTGCCGGAGCTGACCGGCCGCGAGGCCGACGTGCTGCGGCTGGTGGCGGGCGGGCTGTCCAACGCCGAGATCGCCACCGAGCTGTTCCTCAGTCGCGAGACGGTGAAGACGCACGTCAGCAGCGTGCTGCTCAAGCTCGGGGCGCGCGATCGCACCCAGGCCGTCATCGCCGCCTACGAGAGCGGCTTCATGACCGGCTGATCGGTGCGTGCCCGGTCCTCGACCCCGCCGACAGCACCCAGTGACGCGTCCGTGGTGGGCCCTGCGGGCAGTGGTCGGGACGGTGGCCGCTGGTCAGCAGCCCCCGCTTCGGCCTAGTGTCGGTGTCGACCCGCGGGAGCCTCGCGTACCGAGGCTGAGAGGGCGGCAGGACCGGCCGCTGACCGTTCGCACCTGACCCGGTTAGCACCGGCGTAGGGAGGAACCTCGATGACGGACGTCCAGCACCGGCCACAGACCGAGGACACCGAGTTCCCCGGCTCCCGCAAGACCCACCTGCAGGGCAGCCGCCCGGACCTGCGGGTCCCGATGCGCGAGGTGCAGCTGTCCACCGGCGACAGCGTGGTGCTCTACGACACCTCGGGCCCGTACACCGACCCGGCGGTGCACACCGACATCCGGGCCGGGCTGCCCCGGCTCCGGGAGAACTGGATCGCCGAGCGCGCCGACACGGAGAGCTACGAGGGCCGCCCGGTGCAGCCGGTGGACAACGGGCGCCGACCGGGGGACACCCGGGACCTGGACAGCGTCTTCGGTGCCGCCCACCGGCCCCGCCGCGGTCTGCCGGGGACGACCGTGACCCAGCTGGCCTACGCCCGCCGCGGCCAGGTCACCCCCGAGATGGAGTTCGTGGCGCTGCGGGAGGGGGTCTCCGTCGAGCACGTCCGCAGCGAGATCGCCCGCGGTCGCGCCGTGCTGCCGGCCAACGTGAACCACCCGGAGTCCGAGCCGATGGCGATCGGCCGCAACTTGCTCGTCAAGATCAACGCGAACATCGGGAACAGCGCGGTCGCCTCCTCCATCGAGGAGGAGGTGGACAAGATGACCTGGGCCACCCGCTGGGGCGCCGACACGGTCATGGACCTCTCGACCGGTCGCAACATCCACACCACCCGGGAGTGGATCATCCGCAACAGCGCCGTGCCGATCGGCACCGTGCCCATCTACCAGGCGCTGGAGAAGGTGAACGGCAAGTCCGAGGACCTCTCCTGGGAGGTCTACCGGGACACCCTGGTGGAGCAGTTCGAGCAGGGCGTCGACTACGTCACCGTGCACGCCGGGGTGCTGCTGCGCTACGTCCCGCTGGCGGCGAACCGGAAGACCGGCATCGTGTCCCGCGGCGGCTCGATCATGGCGGCCTGGTGCCTGGCCCACCACCAGGAGAACTTCCTCTACACGCACTTCGGCGAGATGTGCGAGCTGATGGCCGCCTACGACGTCACCTTCTCCCTCGGCGACGGACTCCGCCCCGGGTGCATCGCCGACGCCAACGACGAGGCCCAGTTCAGCGAGTTGCGCACGTTGGGGGAGCTGACCCGGATCGCCTGGGAGCACGACGTCCAGGTGATGGTCGAGGGCCCGGGGCACGTGCCGATGAACAAGATCAAGGAGAACATGGACCTCCAGCTGGAGGTCTGCGACGAGGCGCCGTTCTACACCCTGGGCCCGCTGACCACCGACATCGCGCCGGGCTACGACCACATCACCAGCGCCATCGGCGCGGCGATGATCGGTTGGTACGGCACCGCGATGCTCTGCTACGTCACCCCCAAGGAGCACCTGGGTCTGCCGGACCGGGACGACGTCAAGGACGGCGTCATCACCTACAAGATCGCTGCTCACGCCGCCGACCTGGCCAAGGGGCACCCTGGGGCGCAGGCCTGGGACGACGCACTGTCCGACGCTCGGTTCGAGTTCCGCTGGTCCGACCAGTTCAACCTCTCCCTCGATCCGACGACGGCCCGCGACTTCCACGACGAGACGCTGCCGGCCGGTGCGGCCAAGACCGCGCACTTCTGCTCCATGTGCGGTCCGCACTTCTGCTCCATGCGGATCAGCCAGGACCTGCGGGCCTACGCCGCGGCCAAGGGCGTCGCCGAGGAGGAGGCACTCCGGCTGGGGATGGCGGAGAAGTCCGCCGAGTTCCTCGACGAGGGCGCCCGCGTCTACCTCCCGGTCGTCGACCGGGAGGAGACCGTCACCTCGGCCAGACCCCCCGTAGCCGACTGACGCGCTCGCGCGGCCCAGCGAGCTGGACAGGGGGCGTCAGGGCCGGCGGTGGCCCCAGGGAGCCCGGTGGACCCCGGTGCCTGTGACCGCCTGAGGGGTGGCGCGATCTGCTCGGAAGGTGTCCGATGTGTGCCTGCGCATCGATGACGCCCGAGGAGTCTCCATGCTGCGTCCGCGTACCACCCTGGTCGCCCTCACCGCGCTGACTGCCGGCGCCCTCGCGGCCGGCGGGCCCGCGAGCGCCGCGCCGGTCGACCCGTTGCCGGAGAAACGGTCGTGGGCAGTCGGCACCGGGGGCGCGGTCGCCACCGTCGACGCCGACGCCACCCGGGTCGGCCTGGAGGTCCTGGCCGCCGGTGGCAACGCCGCGGACGCCGCCGTCGCCGCAGCAGCCGCGCTGGGCGTCACGGAGCCCTACTCGGCGGGGGTCGGTGGCGGGGGCTTCTTCGTCTACTACGACGCTGACACCGGAGCGGTCACCACGATCGACGGCCGGGAGACCGCGCCGCTCGCGATGGGCGCGGGCGCCTTCCTCGACGAGGCAGGGGAGCCCCTGCCGTTCGCCGAGGCGGTGGCGAGCGGGTTGTCGGTGGGCACGCCCGGCACGCCGCAGACCTGGGCGACGGCCCTGGCCGAGTTCGGCACGTGGTCGCTCGCGGACGCGCTGCAGGGCGGGATCCGGCTGGCCGACGAGGGCTTCGTCGTCGACGAGACGTTCCAGCAGCAGACCGCGGAGAACGAGGAGAAGTTCCGCACGTTCGAGCCGAGTGCCGAGCTGTTCCTGCCGGGCGGGGCCCTGCCCGAGGTGGGGTCGGTGTTCGTCAACCCCGACCTCGCGGAGACCTACCGGCTGCTGGCGGCGGAGGGCGTGGAGCCGTTCTACTCCGGGGACCTGGCCGGGGAGATCGTGCGTACGGCCCAGGACCCGCCCGAGGCAGCGGGCGTCGAGGACGTCCGCGCGGGGCTGCTCGAGGACGTCGACCTGGCGCTGTACGACGCCCCGCTGCGGGAGCCGACCATGGTCGAGTACCGCGGGCTCGAGGTCTACGGGATGGCCCCGCCGTCCAGCGGTGGCTCGACCGTCGGCGAGGCGCTGAACGTCCTCGAGCCGTTCGACCTCGGCCAGCTGCCCGCCGTGCCGGTGCTGCACCACTACCTGGAGGCCAGTGCGCTGGCCTTCGCGGACCGCAACGCCTACGTCGGCGACCCCGCGTACACCCAGGTGCCGCTGGCCGAGCTGCTCTCCGACGACTTCGCCGCGGAGCGGGCCTGCGCCATCGACCCGGACGCGGCGCTGGAGAAGCCGACCCCGGCGGGCGACCCGGACGGCGAGTACGGCCCGTGCCCGGCAGCAGGCGAGCTCACGGTGGGGGAGGGCACCGAAGGCCCGTCCACCACGCACCTCACGGTCGGCGACGCCGAGGGCAACATCGCCAGCTACACGCTGACGATCGAGCAGACCGGTGGCAGCGGGATCACGGTGCCCGGCCGCGGGTTCCTGCTCAACAACGAGCTCACCGACTTCACCTTCGCCGCCGCCGACCCCATGACGCCCGAGCCGAACCTGCCCGCGCCGGGCAAGCGGCCGCGCAGCAGCATGGCGCCGACGATCGTGCTGTACGACGGTGAGCCGGTGCTCGCCCTCGGCTCCCCGGGCGGCAGCACGATCATCACGACGGTGCTGCAGACCCTGGTCAACCGCATCGACCGCGACATGGACCTCGCCGCGGCGATCGCCGCTCCCCGGGCCAGCCAGCGGAACACCCCCGCGGTGTCCGCGGAACCGGCGTTCGTCGCCGCCCACGGTCCGGCCCTCGAGGCGCTCGGGCACGAGTTCACCGTCGTGGAGGAGATCGGTGCGGCCACCGGCATCGAGTACCTGCCGGGCGGCCTGCTGCTGGCCGCCGCGGAACCGGATCGACGCGGCGGTGGCAGCGCGGGTGTCGTGCGCGACCTCCTCGACAACCCACTGGCAGCCGTACCGGACGTCCCCGGCCTCGCCCCCGGGCTGGGCGACGACTGACGCTCCACGCGCAGGTCGAACGACAGGAGAGAGCCGCCGTGACCACACCAGACGCACCGGACCCCGACGCCCGCCAGCGGGACGCCGATCCGCCACAGGAGGACGGCCGCGGCGTGGAGATCGGCCTGTCCGACGACGCCGGCGGCACGTTCGAGCCCGAGGAGGACCCAGACGACGGGCCGTCCACCTGATCCCGGGGCCGTGGGCGCGGCGGGGCGATCGACCGTCCGGGGCTCGCCCGGAGTGAGCCGGGCGCCCCACGACCTCAGGTCTGGCTCGGCGTCCCCGACCCGGTCGGGACGGGGATGGTGCCACCGACCGGCACGCCGGGTCCATCGGGACGCCGTGCGAGCGCACCCGGCCACCACATGTGCCGGCCGATGTCCAGGGTGAGCGCGGTGACCAGGACAGAACGCACGACGATCGTGTCGAGCAGGACGCCGAGCGCCACGGCGATCCCCAACTGCGTCAGGAACGTCAGCGGCAGCGTGCCGAGCACCGAGAACGTCGCCGCGAGCACCAGCCCCGCCGAGGTGATGACGCCACCGGTGGCGGCGAGCCCGATCAGCGCGGCCCGCCTCGTGCCGTGGTCGGCAGCCTCCTCCCGCACCCGGGTCATCAGGAAGATGTTGTAGTCGATCCCCAGGGCGACGAGGAAGACGAACACGAACAGCGGGAACGAGCTGTCGGTCGCGGTCACGCCGATCGTCCAGTCGAAGATCACGGCGCTCAGCCCGAGCGCGGCCCCGTAGGAGAGCACCACGGTGGCGATCAGCAGCACCGGCGCGACCAGCGCCCGCAGCAGCACGGCCAGCACCAGCAGGACGACGAACATGATCAGCGGGATGACCACCAGGTTGTCCCGCTGGGCGGCGTCCTGGACGTCCAGGTTCAGTGCGGTGTTCCCGCCGACCAGTGCCTCGCCGTCGCCCGCGTCGTCGAGCGTCGTCCGCAGTCGTTCGATGGTGTCGGAGGCGGGCTCGCTGTCGAACCGGTCGGTCAGCGCGGCCTCGACGAGGGCCCGGTCACCCACCACCTGGGGTTCGCCGACCTGGGCGATGCCCTCGGTGGTGGCCGTCGCCTCGGCGACCTCGGTGGCGGAGTCGGCCGTGGTGATCACGTATACCGAGTTGCCGGCGACCGCCGGGAAGTGCCGGGACGCGACCGCGTCGCCCTCGATCGACTCGGGGGTGCCCCGGAAGCCCTCCGCCTGGGTCAGCCCGTTGGGGGAGAGCAGCAGGACGCCGAGGGAGGCCACCAGGAGCAACGCGCTCGTCACGAGCCAGGTGGCGCGCGGCCGCGGTCGGATCGTGGCCCCCACGTGCGCCCACAGGCCGGTCGCGGTCGGTTCGGCGCTGCCGAAGGTGGGGCGCACCGGCCAGAACACCCAGCGGCCGCAGATGACCAGCAGCGCGGGCAGCAGCGTCATCAGCACGGCCAGCGTCACGGCGACGCCGATCGCGGCGACCGGGCCCAGCCCTGCGGTGGAGTTCATCTCCGCCACGACCAGGCACAGCATCCCCAGCACGACCGTGCCGCCGCTGGCCAGCACCGCCGGGCCGGCCCGGTGCACGGCCTCGGTCATGGCCTCGTGCCGGTCGGTGTGCAGGCGCAGCTCCTCGCGGTAGCGCGCGATCAGCAGCAGGGCGTAGTCGGTGCCCGCGCCCACGACCAGGACGGTGAGGATGCTCGCGCTCTGGGCGTTGACGGTGAGGTCGGCGTAGCGGGCCAGCAGGTAGATGAGGGCCTGCGAGCAGGACAGCGCGATGACGGCCGAGAAGATCGGCAGGACCCAGAGCACCGGGCTGCGGTAGGTGACCAGCAGGATCAGGACGACGACGCCCAGGGCGGCGAAGAGCAGGGTCCCGTCGATCCCCTCGAACGCCTCGGCCGAGTCCGCAGCGCTGCCGGCCGGGCCGGTCACCCAGGTGCCCAGACCCGTGGGGCCGTCGGAGACCTCGGCGCGGATGCCGTCGACCAGCGGGGCGATCGCCTCCCAGCCGTCCGACCCCACGTTGAGCGGGACGATCAGCTGGACCGCCTGCCCGTCCTCGGCGGGGACCGGTCCCACGATCGTCCCGTCGAGGGCGTCGAGCTGCCCGAGGGCGCTGACGTCCTCCTGGACCGCTGCGGTGTCGGCAGCGGTGAGCCCCGCGGTGCGCTCGTAGACGATGACGGCGGGGAGGAGGTCGGGGTCGGAGCCCAGCTCCGTCTGCAGCTGCAGGGCGCGGGTCGACTCAGCGTCCGAGGGCAGCCACGCCGCGACGTCGTTCTCCTGCTCGTCGGTGAGGGCACCGGCCAGCGGCGCCGCGGCGGTGGCCAGCACCACCCAGAAGACGAGGACCACCCACTTCAGGCGTGGATGGCTGACACGGGACGCGAACGACCTGCCCATGACGGGCCTCTCAGGGAGCGCCGGGTCAGCGGACCCGGACGGGTGGCGGGTGCGGCGGCGACGCTAGCGAGGGCTGTCGAGCCCGTCATCGCCTTTTCCTCCGGATGACCGAGCACTCCCGTGCACGGCCGCGCGGGCCCTCCCCATGTGACCGGCCGCTCGCCGGGCGTGAACGGTCCGACGTGCCCGGTCAGCGGGGTCGGAGAGGTGGGCGCTCATCGTGGCGAGTTGCTGATGTCGCAGTCCGGGTCCTCGACGTATCCGTCGAGCGGCACCGCCGTCCGTGCCACGACTCTGCGCATGACCGTCTCCCGTCCTGGTCGTCTGGCTCACGGAGGAGGAGACCGGCGTGCGGTGCCGGACTCATCGGTCGTCGACCGACGACCGACGGGTCGGCCCCGGGCCGCCGGGGTCAGGTGGCCAGCGAGCCGGCGAAGACCTGCCAGGCGAGCAGGCTCTTGGCGACCAGGCTCAGCACCAGGTACCCCCGCTCGCCGTAGGCGTAGCTGCGCCACGGGCCGATCTCCCGGTACTGCAGCCACTGGTTGACCGCGAAGCTCATGAAGAAGACGAACAGCGATCCGAAGATCCCGAGCACGAAACCGGGTAGCTGCTCGGCCCCGAGGACGTTGGCGGTGATCGCCACCCAGGGCGCGGCTCCGGCGACGCAACCGAACCAGAACGGCAGCATCGTCGTCCGGGTGCGGCCGGGCGGGTTCATCAGCTCTTGCAACCAGCCGAAGAGGATCATCGCGACGTTGGCGCCGGCGATGCCGATGAGTGCGCTCAGCCCGGTGTGCCGGTGTAGGCGCAGATCAGCAGCACCATGATGGTTGAGCTGACCGAGTACTCGACCCAGCGGAACCGGTTGATGCCACGGCGCAGGTCGCCCTCGTAGCGCCGGCGCAGCACCGTGGCGGTCAGCAGGTGGTCCACCGCGGCCAGCGCGAGGAAGAGCGCGATCGCCACGCCCACCGCGACGTCGACCAGCGGCTCCGGTGCCGGCACCGCCGTCCCGGGGGGACCGGCCGGGAACGACGACGTCACGGTGAGGGCGAAGCTGCTCGCCAGCAGCAGGGCGGCGATGGCCTGCGCTGCGTGCAGCACCGTCAGCGCCAGGTTCCAGCGCCGGAGGCCGGCCAGGCGCGCGTCGTCCACCCCGGTCGCGACCGGTGCGGATCCTGGACTGTCGAGCTCGCTGACGACGACCTCCTGGTCGGGGGAGGACCGGGCCGCTGCCCTTCCGGCACCTGACCATCAGTCTCCTGATGCTCGACGCCAGCGCGCCAGCGGAGCAGAGAAGGCCGGAGCCCGGCTGCGCCAGCCGGTGGGGACCTCGTCGACGATCCGCTCGCTGGCCAGCTGTCAGAGCGGAGCAGGCGAAGGAGGAGGTGCCGGACCGGCACGCGCTCCCGCCGACGATCGCACCGCACCGCACCGCACCGCACCCAGCGCAACGCCGATCCACACCACGACGAGCGTTAGTGGCCCGCCGCGGTCGAGGTGGTCACCGCCCTCGCCGGGCGGCCGGTCACGGGCACCCGCCCCCGACGACAGCGATCGACCTGGAACTCGTCACGACCGGGTCATCGACGAGCGGCCGGCCCTGGTGAGGTGGGTCTCGGCGGAGGACCATGAGTTCATGACGGTGCCCCGGACGGTCGAGAGGACCGGCGTCCCGGTCGCGTTCCCGCCGCGGGACTGACCGGCCCGGAAACCCCGAGCAGGACGCCGCCGGGCCAGGTGCCGAACGGTGTTGCTGGATCGAGGAGGTGGCGTGATGTACGACGAGGAGGCCGACCTCTACGTCGACGTGGCTCTGGCCGAACCCGAGGTCATGCACGGTCGCCGGGTGGTGGCAGCCGTCGACGGCTCGGGGGGCTCGAAGGCGGCACTGAGATTCGCACTCGAGGACGCAGCACGGCGTGGCGTGCCGGTCGAGGCGGTGATCGCCTACCGGGTGCCGGAGTTGTGGGTGGACTACGACGGGATCGGCTCGCCCGAGGAACGACGACTGCACGACACGCTGCGCAGCCAGAGCGAGGACAAGGTCCGCACCGCGATCGACGAGGCCGCACGTGACTTCGACGGCCCACTGCCCGATGTGGAGGTCCGCGCCGCGCTGGGCCCGCCAGCAGACGCGCTCATCCGTGAGTCGGACGGCGCAGACCTGCTCGTCGTGGGCAGTCGCGGGCACGGCGGCTTCCACACCATGCTGCTCGGCTCGACGAGCATGCAGTGTGCGATGCACGCCCCCTGCCCGGTCACCGTGGTCCATTCCCCCGAGGCCCACAGCCACCGGTTGCGTCTGCATCGCGAGCGGCAGGACCAGCGGCCCAGTGAGCGACGGGGCCGGGTCGACGCGCCCGACTGAGTGGACGTTGGCCGGTCCCGGCCGACCAGCTGCAGGGCCACCGTGGCGGTCCAGGTCTTGGTGCTGCTGCCGATCCGGACGTGGTCGGCGAGGGTGACCGGCTCGGTGCCGTGCCAGGCCCGGGTGCCCATCGTGGTGGTCCAGTCGCCGAGCTCGGGGGACCGCAGCACGATGCGCTCGACCGGCGCTCGGCGACGACGACCACCGCCGGGTGCTGGCGGTGATCAGGTACCTCTCGTCGTGAACGGCGCACCGGGCCGGTAGCCGTCGTGCGGGCATCAGGCTCGGGCCGTGCTGTCCTCCCGGGTCGGGGACGGCGGGACGGGGTGCACCGCGGCGAACAGGTCGACCAGCGCGTCCCAGTGGTTGCGCCGGCCGGGCGGGAAACGGCGGTAGGTGGGCCGGGTGCTGACTCGACGGCGCGAGCGTCCGTGACCACGGCAGCTAGGGTCGCCCTGACGTGGTGCCGACTGTCGGAGCCATGCTGTTCCACCCGGCGCAGAGCCGGTGCGCCTGGGTCGCCGACGGGTCACTCTCATGGGGCGGGACCTGGTTGGAGAACAGATGCTGGACGACGGGCACGACCACCTCGGCATCGTCGTACAGGAGCCGGGAGCCGCTTCGGTCTCGGGCTTCGTGGACGCAGCGGGCCGGTCCCGCACCGAGAGCCTCGGCGAGCGGGTCCTGGGGTCCCTGCTCGACCGGGCCCACCTCATGCCGGCCCGGCTGGTGGGGCCGTTGGTGGCGCAGGAGATCGCCGCCGTCGGAGGTACCGACGTCAGCATCTGGCTGCAGGACTACGACCAGCGGACCCTGCAGCCCCTGGTCGGCGCAGGTCTCGTCGGCGTGACGACGGCGATCGCCGGGAGCTGGCCGGGCCGCGCCTTCGCGCAGGGGGCCCGCATCGAGCAGGAGCTGCCCGACGGGTCCGTGCGGCTGTACCTGCCGATGCTCGACGGCTCGGACCGGGTCGGCGTCCTGGCGTTCACCCTCACCGGGGTGGACGACGACGACCGTCGGCTCGCCCAGCGGCTGGCCGGCCTGACGGCCGACCTCATCGTGACCAAGTCGCTCTACACCGGCACGTTCGCCCGGGTGTGCGCCGCTGCACCGTTGAGCCTGTCGGCCCATCTGCAGTGGCAGGCACTGCCGCCGCTGATCATGACCACTCCGGACGTGGCCCTCGCCGGCATCCTGGAACCGGCCTACGACGTCGGCGGGGACAGCTTCGACTACGCCCTGGACGATCACGTCCTGCACCTGGCCGTGTTCGACGCCATGGGCCACGGGCTGGAGGCGGCCATCATGGCCACCGTCGTGGTCGCCGCCTACCGGCACGGCCGACGGTCCGCTGCGTCGCTTCCGGACCTCTACGTGCACATGGACGACGTCCTGGGCTCGACCCACCCGGGGAGCTTCGCGACGGCCCAGGTGGGTCAGCTGGACACCGAGACCGGGACGCTCAGCTGGGTGAACGCGGGCCACCCGGCAGCCCTGCGGATCCGCCCGAGCGGCGCCGTCGACGAGCTGACCGGTCCGATCACCCGCCCCGTGGGGTTCGGGGGCGCCGCGCCGTCGGTGCAGACGACCCAGCTCGCGCCGGGTGACCGGGTGCTGTTCTTCACCGACGGCGTCATCGAGGAACGGCTGGCGGACGGGCTGCAGTTCGGCGAGGACCGGCTGCGGGAACTGGTCGAGCAGACCAGCGCCGCCGGGATGAGCGTGGCCGAGACGGTCCGGCTGCTGTCCCACACCCTCATGGCGGCCCGGGGCGGCCGGACCAGCGACGATGCATCGTTGCTGCTCGTGGAGTGGACTGGTCCGCCGCGGGACGACGAGCTGGCCCGCGGCATCATCGGCGGGCTGCCCGCCGGCGACATCGACAGCTGACGAAGGCCTTGCCCTGGCCGACCCGGACCGGCAGGGTGCCGGGCAACGCCGTGACCCAGGTCACCGCGCCGATCGGGGCAGTCCCGGTCGTCCCCGATCCGGGAGCACCCATGGACTCGAACGCCGTCGACGTCGTCCTGCAGGCAGCCGTGGCGCGCGGCGCCGTGCCCAACGCCGTGGTGGTCGTCGCCGACCGCGACGGCCTGGTCCTGGAGAGCGCGGCCGGGTCCCGGGTGGCCGGTGGGGACGAGCCGGTCGGTGCCGAGACCCACTTCCGCATCATGTCGATGACCAAGATGGTCGCGACGGTGGCCGCGCTGCAGCAGGTCGAGCGGGGCACCCTCCGCCTGGACGCCCCGGTGGAGGAGTACTGCCCGGAGTTCGCCGCACTGCAGGTGCTCGACGGCTTCGACGGTGACGTCCCCCGCCTGCGGCCGCCGGCGACGAAGGCCACGGTGGGTCAGCTGCTCACCCACACGGCCGGGCTGGGCTACTGGTTCTTCAACGCCGAGCTGCTGCGCTGGACGTGGAGACGGCTCTGTACGACGTCCTCTGACTCGTCGGGGGTGGGTCCGCCCCGCCGTCAGGAGGGACGCTGCGGCGAGGTCTACGACCGGCCACCGGTCCGCGGGGAGCGGCTGAGGAAGTCGTCGGCGATCTGGTCGAAGGTCGCCCAGCGGACGCCGTCGTGGCCGTTGATGTGCTCGATGAGCCGTTCCAGCATGAGCAGCACCTGCGGGCGTCCGGAGACGTCCGGGTGGATGGTCATGGTGAAGGCCGCCTGTTCCATCTCGCGGTGCACCCAGTCGAACTGGTCGCGCCACATCTGCTCGATGTCCCGCGGGTTCACGAAGCCGTGGCTGTTGGGGCTGGACTTGACGAACATCATCGGCGGCAGGTCGTCGAGGTACCAGTTGGCCGGGATCTCGACCAGGTCGGTCTCCTCCCCGCGGACCAGCGGCTCCATCCAGCTCTCCGCCGACGCCGAGTAGTCGATCTTCGTCCAGGAATCGCCGACCCGGACGTGGTAGGGCTCGAAGTCCCGGTGCATCAGCGAGTGGTCGTACTTGATGCCGCGCTCGAGCAGCAGCTCGTTGGTGACGCCGCTGAACTCCCACCAGGGGGCCACGTACCCGGTGGGACGGCGCCCGGTCCGCTCCTCGATCAGCGCGATGCAGCGGTCGAGCACCGCCTGCTCCTGCTCCCGGCTCATCGCGATCGGGTTCTCGTGGCTGTAGCCGTGCACGCCGATCTCGTGCCCGGCTGCGACGCAGGCGTCGAACTGCTCCGGGAACGTCTCGATCGAGTGCCCCGGCCAGAAGAACGTCTGCGTCAGGCCGTACCGCCGGAACAGCTCGAGGATGCGCGGGACACCGACCTCGCCGGCGAACACGCCGCGGGAGATGTCGTCCGGGGAGTCCTCCCCGCCGTAGGACCCGAGCCAGCCGCCCACGGCGTCGATGTCGACGCCGAAGGCCACGAAGATCTCCTTGCTCATCGTCGTCGCGCTCCTTCACACAGCTCGGCCCCGAGCCGGGGCGGTGGGGTCAGACGGCGAGGTGCTCGGCCAGCACCCGCTGCGGGTCGTCGGGGGCGAGGGCGAGCGCTGCGGCCAGCAACAGCCGTCCCTGCCAGGGGCTCAGGTCACCGGCGAACACGGCCCCGCCCCGGGCCAGCCGGGCACCTCCGGCGGCATAGAGCGGTGCGACGGGACCGGACGGGACCCGGGAGCAGACGAGGACGGGGATCCCGCCGGCGACCAGCTTCTCGGTCGCCTCGGCGATCGCCGGGGGGACGTTCCCGGCGCCGAGGGCCTGCAGGACGAGCCCGGCTGCGCCGGCGGCGACCGCGGCGCGCAGCAGCGCCGCGTCCGCGCCGAGGTGGCAGGCCACGACGTCGACCCGGGGCAGTTGCGCCCGCAGGTCCAGCGGGAGGGGCGCGGGCCGTGCGGGCCGGGCCAGGGGGCGGACCGACTCCCCGGCCAGCCGGATCACCGGCCCTCGCCCGGGAGCCCCGAAGGCACCGGTGCGCAGGGTGTCGACCTTGCGCACCCCGCGGGCGGCGAAGGCGAGGCCGTCGAAGCAGAGGAGCACACCGAGGTCGCGGGCGGCGGGTGCGGAGGCGACCCGCAGCGCATCTGCGAGGTTGGCCGGGCCGTCGGGAGCCGGGCTGTCGAACGGGCGCTGCGCACCGGTGAAGACGATCGGGCGCGGGTCGTCGTGCACGAGATCGGCGAGGTAGGCGGACTCCTCCAGGGTGTCGGTGCCGTGGGTGACGACGACGCCGTCCATGCCGTCCCCCAGGCAGCCGCGGGCGGCGGCCACCAGCTCCCGCAGGTCGGAGGTGGTGAGGGCGAAGCTCGCGACGGTGCCGAGGTCGCTG